>NZ_JAMBIZ010000003.1 GCF_025291715.1 Metasolibacillus sp. | reverse complement strand
TTTTTTTATGCAAAGATAAAATTACTGAAAATTTAGATTTTTATAAAGCGTTGAATTATTTTAATGCGACACTAGTGAGTTTGGATATTTTTATAAAATTATTCACAAAAATAACCTGTAATGAATTCATCTTGTTCCTTTAGGAAACTCTAGCAATAAACCGAGTCCTATTGAGATTTATTTTATAATTCGTAACCTCCTTAAATTTATGACGATTGAAACAATATCAGAGATTTCAGCAACATTTCAAACAACCGTTGCGCACCAGTTTATCTATGGAATAATGTTGCTTATCATAACTCTAACAAAATCAATAAACAGTGTATATCCGTATTTACCGCAATTTCCAAATTTAAGTTTTTTGCGGTAAATACGAATATACATTCATTTTTAATTATGCTAGAATTCTCAAATGAAATAATTAGGAGGTTTTTTAAATGAACTAAAAAATCACTGGAAATCATTAGACTTTCTTCAGAAAAAAAGTTTAATGGATAAGCATATGTTGAAGGGCATTAGGTGCCGATACATTTCAATTATTGCGGGAACAGACCAAGGATGCTATTAATCATATTTCAGAACAGTCGCATTGATTTTTTATGGCACATCGTAAAGCAATTTAACTGTTTATTCAAAATCTCTAAAAACGAGTGATTAGTAACATACCTCATTATAATTTTTAATATTTTTTTCACATTTAATATTAAATATTAAAGAAAAGGAGAAATAGTAGTAATCATTACTATTTTTGTTGTGCAAGAAATGGAATTATTCAATATAAATTTATCATTATAGAATAACCATTTTATACACAATATTTATTCGCATTAAAAGAGCAGCTACCAGCAGAGAAGATCACCCATTGCAATGATTTTCTTATTAGCTTTCATGTAAAAGAGTATCAGCTTACCGCATTTAAGGATGGCCGTGTCTTCGTACATGGCACTGCCGATATACAACAGGCAAAAAGCATTTATTATCAATATTTTGCTTAATAAAGGAAAAACAAGAATCAAATAGAATATATTAATATAGATAACTTAAAGGAGCAAATAACTAGATGAAAACACCACCATTTACAGCATCCTCAATTTAAATTCAAATTGGAGGAGGAAACTTCATGCAAGCTTTATTCATCATCGATGTACAAAATGGCTTAGTTGATTTAACACAATGTGACGATACATTAACAAAAATCGAACAATGTATTCAAACATTTCAGGTACAGGAAAAGCCTATTATTTTTATTCAGCATTTCGACGAGGCACAGGAAAGCGTGCTTCATCCTACTAACAAAGGCGCACAAATTATCGAACGCTTTCAACCATATATAGAGCATCTTGTGATCAAAAAAACACCAAGTGCCTTCTATCAAACAAACTTGCAGGAGCTGTTAGGGAATTTTGGTGTTGAGCATGTCTATATTACAGGCTTTAATACGGAGTTTTGCTGTCAATTTACAGCGATTGCTGCCTATGATCGAGGCTTCCGCACAACCTTTATCGAGGATGCAACAAATACAGTGAATAATGTCGAAACCTACGAAATGACAGGCTTAGATATTCGGGATTTTGTTGGCACTGTGCTGCATTGGTCGAATGTCATTGAAGTGCTAGATATGGAAGAGTATTTAGAGAGTTAATAGAAAAAGCAACCTCCCTTTTTTGGTGGTTGCTTTTTCTTGTAGTATCATTCCATTTATATAGAAAACATCGGTATATCAAAAATCTTCAAATATTTGTCGATTAAAAGTTTAGAGGGGTAAATATATTAAGAGAAAATATTCATTAATTCCCATAACTTACTCTATTGCGGTAAATACGGATATACATTCATTTGGAATTATGCTAGAATTTCCAAATGAAATAATTAGGAGGTTTTTAACATGAACTAAAAAATCACTGGAAATCATTATACTTTCTTCATAAAAAAAGTATAGTTGAAGAGACATTAGGTGCGGATACATTTCAATTATTACGGAAACAGACCAAGGATGTTATTAATCATATTTCAGAACAGTCGCATTGATTTCTTATGGCACATCGTAAAGCAATTTAACTGTTTATTCAAAATCTCTAACAACGAGTGATTAGTAACATACCTCTTTATAATTATATTTTTTCGCATTTAAAATTAAATATTAAAGAAAAGGAGAAATAGTAGTAATCATCACTATTTTTGTTGTGCAAGAAATGGAATTATTCAATACAAATTTATCATTATAGAATAACCATTTTATACACAATTTTAGGAGTTAGCTTTATGAAATTTAAAATAAAACTAGATTATTTAATCATTACTTGTATTTTTTTGCTTTGTATAGCGAGTTGTTTATTTATTTATTCAAGCAGCTCGATAAATGGACAATATGTAGGGGCTATTAATTTTGTTTATAAACAGATAATATTCTATATTGTAGGGTTTATACTAATAATTTTCATCTCACAATTAGATGCCAAACAAATAAAAGCCATCTCTTTAGCTATGTATTTTATTTTATTTATTTCGTTAATAGGTCTAATCTTTGCACCCGAAAGTATCGCTCGACCTGTTAATGGAGCAAAAGCATGGTATCAAATTCCTTTTATCGGCACTTTCCAACCATCAGAATTCTTAAAATTTTCTTTTTTGATAATAACTAGTTGGATAGTTGTTCATCACAATACAAAATATGAAGTGCATACATTTAAGTCAGACATTCTATTACTTTTAAAAATAGGTATTCTTACTTTACCTCCTGTTATTTTAGTGTATATACAACCTGATACAGGAATGATTTTGTTATATGTATCAATGCTATTTCCAATGTTATTTTTTTCAGGTATCCAAAAAAGAATTCTAATTTCAATCTTGGGTATACCCTTGATTCTGATAAGTTTTATCGTAACTTGTTACTTATTTTTCCATGAATTTTATCAAAATAAAATACTCAGTCTTCTATCACCTCATCAAATTTCTAGAATTAATGGTTGGCTTGACCCTTTCAATCATGGGGACTCTGCTTATCAAACCAAACAGGCATTATTAGCGATTGGTTCAGGTGAAATATATGGAAAAGGATTTATGAAAAATAATGTATATATTCCCGAAAAGCATACCGATTTTATTTTTGCTAATATTGCAGAAGAAACTGGATTTTTGGGTGCTTCTGTAATAATAATATTATTATTCATATTAATTTTTCGATTTGTACAAATTGCATTGCTTGTCAATACACAATTCGCTATTCTCTTGATATCAGGAATTATTGGTTTGCTTTCATTTCAGGTATTTCAAAATGTAGGAATGACAATAGGATTATTACCTGTAACTGGTGTCACACTTCCTTTTTTAAGTTATGGAGGAAGTTCTCTGCTTTCGAATATGATGTTAGTCGGGATAATAATCTCTATCAAAAATTCATATAGATACTTTATGTTTGAGAATACGGGAGAGGAAGAATAAAATGGATTCAAAACAACTTAAGGTTCGGGTTTATGTTCTTTTTTTTTATGTATAACCTTATTATTTTGTGTATATGTAATATACGTTGTTCTTACATATTTATCATAAGATATTGCATTTAAATTTTTCATAAAAAAAAGAATTCATTTTGTTTAATCTTTCATCAAAATGAATTCTTTTTATATTGAATTATTTATATGTTGCAGATCAAAATAACAATATATGTAATCTTAATCCCATACAGTTACAATATGATACACAGTTCTGAAATTATCTTTGTGTAAATTGTAAGCTCCCCTAGATAGCCCACTCCAATTTGCACAATTATCCCCTGAAACTCCTGATGTTGTAGCCAATGTTCCCGGTAGTGGTATTCCGATATCTCTAGCTAAATTAAAAGTAACTTTATCTGTTCCTGCGACGCATGCTTTAAGATTGCCACCGTCTGATCCAAATGCAACAACACTTTTCATAGACCAAGTGCCCAAATTTTGCCACCCCGCCGCAGCTGGAGCTACTTCTTGAAATTCTGATGCACTAGCATCTTTCAAATTAAATAATGATATGCTCATAAAGCTTACAACTACCATTAAAATTAACTTCATTTTTCTCATTTTAAATTACTCTCCTTTACTATTGAAACTAATTTAAGCAATACAAATAACACTTTTCGACATCATAACAACTGGTGCGCATCCAGATTGTTGTACGAAAGTATCGTACATATTGCTTAACTATACTTTAGCAAAACTTATAACTCATGAATATCCGTATTTACCGCAATTTTAATAATTTGTTTTATTACGGTAAATACGGATATACATTCATTTAGAACTATGTTAAAATCTCATAAATGAAATAAATTAGGAGGTTTTCACAATGAATCAAAAATTATGGGAAGTTATTCAACTTTTTAAGGAAAAAAATTTTATTGGACAAGCGGAATGGGCATATGCGGAAGAAGTATTAGATACGGATATGTTTCAATTATTGAAGGAACAAATGGAGGGAAAAATTCAACTAATTTCTGAGCAATGGAAATAGTTTAAATCTTTTATGACAACAAAAAAAACAATCCAACTCTTTATAAAAAATTTTCTAGTCACAAGGAATTTGCACCCAAAAATGAAACAAATCATTTTTGGCTTATTACATAGTGAAGGGAAAATATTTCACGAAAATAGCCAGTTCACTTGGGGAGAGTTTTCTTATCACATTTCCTTTTTAATTGTGGGAGAATCTCTTATTTCTCAAGCAGCCGCAATGGAATTATTATTATTAGCAACTGATTTATTTGATGATTTTGTTGATGGAGATAATCCACAATCATTGTCTCCTGCGAAACAAGGTGTTCTAGCACCTGCCTTATTAATGGAAGCGCTCCATTTGTTTAGGCAAGAAACAACACAGTCATTTCCTACAACTTGGAACTGTATTTATCAAAATTTACAGCAGGCAAGTAACGGACAGTGGCTCGATATTTCAATTACCGCTGATCATCCTACCGCAACAGAACAATACTATTTTCAAATGATAGAGAAAAAATCCTGTTCCTTTATACAGCTTATTTTTGAGCTGTATAATACAAAACAAAATCCAGTCTTAATTGAAATTGCAACAACAATTGGCTATGCAGCGCAATTAGCTAATGATATAGGAGACATTTTTGCATCAAATAAAAATGATTTACAACAGAAAAAAGCGACTTTGCCGCTTATTATGGCATTAAAAAAAGATGACGGTTGGTTAAGGGCACAATTGCAACTTCCCAATTTTGATGTAAAAGAAGTCCAAACATACATAAAAGAAACAGGTGCGATAGATTATTGTACAATTTTAGCTAAAAAATATAGTAAGCAGGCAAAAATATTATTACAGCAACAGTATCCAAATAAACCGCGAGAAATTGCACATATCATGGCAATGATTGAATAGAGGTTTTAAATCATGTATCGACATATTTTACTATTTATAGCACTACTGACGATTTGGGTATTTGCTTTTTGGCATGGCTATGCATATCGCCTGTCTTACACTAGTATAGAAAATTCCAGTATCAGGGATTTTATAATCATTACACTATATAACGATTCTACTTATTTTATTGGAGCAGCATTTTTAATTATTGGCTTTTATACGTATACGAAAAAGCCAAAATCCATTGTCATACAGCGCTATTTTTATTTAATGTCTGTTGCAGGAATTGCGATTACCTATGCGAAACCTTCAAGTTATAGAATTCCTATTGCCTATGAAATTGAAACACTTGCTGTGAGTTTTTCTGCTTATTTTTTACTGTATTTTTTTGAACGTTTTCCTACAACAAATCAATCAAAATTGTTCTATCAAATAAAATGGTTTATGTTTGGACTTGCTCTTATTATTAATATTTTAGAAATAGTTAGAGGGTTACTTAGCCTTCAAGATAGCACCTTGTTCAGTAGATTAATTCCTATATTATTAATTACCAACCTACTGATTACATTGCTTTCATGCACTGTCTTAATCATTCGCTTATGGTGCTTCAATACAAAATGGATTCGTAATCAATTAGCTATTTTTCTTGTTAGCTCTATTCTAGCATTTAGCCCATTACTAGGTAGTTTAATTTTAGATGGGCTATTCCACCTTGAAAATTTGCCATTTAACTATACAATACTTACTATCATTCTATTTCCTCTTACGTTAATGTATTTACTAACAAAACAAGAAGTTTTCGATTTTAGTTATTTGGCTAGTCGAGTATTGATTCCTGTAAGTGCATTGGTCTTGATGCTGAGTGTGCTAATTACTATTTTACATTTTATTGTGGAGCTACCAACTAAACAAATAATGCAGAATCTTATTATTTTAGGAAGTGGTTTCACCCTTTTTCTTCTTATACATAAGGGACTCAGACGCTTAGAAAAACCGCGCATAGAGGTACAACTTATTGCCATGCATCAACAACGAAGACAGATGCTCAAAGAATTGTATCATCAAACCTTTTTACCACTTTGCGCGGAACATACGGTAAAACTAATACAGCGTATGCTTGATGTGCAACATGTTGCCGTTATTTGGGCTAGCCCTATGGCAACTGTTTTGTATGATACTGGGCTTTTGGAGAAGCAGGATATTCAGTCATTGTTAAAAAAATATGAAAATACAAGCCAAATAAATTACCAATATCCTTATCATCTATTACCGATTACAGATGAATCTAAATTACTTGGACTTGTAGTTATTGGACAAAAAATAAATTTGGCAGAATGGACAAAAGATGAGTTAATTTTACTAGAGAGCATTTATTTTGAGGTATTACAATTATTTTTGCATGCCCAAGCTTTAGTACAACTCGAACAAGAGTTAAAATCCACTGAACATGCTTCTTCCCTTATACGACATACTAATAAACGATTACTTGCTAGTGTGGAGGACGAGCGAAAAAACCTTTCTATCTTTTTACATGATGATATTTTACAGCAACTGCTTGTACTATTATATGAAATACGTGCAACTAACTCTTATCAAGTTCTAGATGAGCCGTTAGCACAAACAATTGCTACAATTCGTGAGAGATGTCAGGAATTATATCCAACCATTGTCGAAAATTTAGGGCTAAGATTAAGTTTACAGTCATTACAAAAAAGCTTGCAAACACAATATCAAATCCCTATCTACCTATCTTGTGACATAGATGATACCATTCTAGCACCAGAGCTTGCCAAACATATTTATCGTAGCATCAAGGAGCTACTGCAAAATGCAGGAAAACATGCAAATGCGACATCGATTACAGTGACACTTGAAGCTTATCTAGACTCGCTTGTTATAATTGTAGAGGATAATGGTGATGGCTTCACACTGCCAGATGACGAATATTTATATGCTGAGCAACATTTTGGTTTACTTACATTAAAGCGTAGAACAGAGCAATTTGCTGGAACAATGATGATTTCTTCAGTCTTGCAACAGGGTACAAAAATAACTATTACGCTACCACTTGAAAGGAATGAAACAGATGGCGATTAATGTATTGCTTGTAGATGACCATATCGTCGTGCTGGAAGGATTGAAAAAGCTATTAGAAAATGATGCGGAAATACACGTTATTGCTATGATTTCAGATCCTAGTACGCTTGCGAATACCATAGATCAACTTCAACCCGATATTATTTTAATGGATATTCAAATGAAGGGCTATAACGGATTACTTTTAACAAAGCAGCTTTTAAAAAGTAATAAGGAGCTGGCGATTATTATGCTGTCAGGCTATAACGATGATGCCTATTTACAGGGGGCCTATAATGCAGGAGCTCGCTCTTTTGTAGCGAAGGACCAACCGCCACAAGAGCTGATTGCTACAATTAAATCCGTCTATGAGGGAAGTTCTGTATTTCCTCCATTTGTAGAAGGACAAGTTGATTTTTTGTTAACGTCGAAAGAGCAGGAAGTTTTACACTGGCTATCGGCAGGAAAAAGCAATATAGAAATTAGTGAAACACTCCATATTAGCAAACGCACAGTGGAGCATCATATTACCTCACTTATGCGCAAACTACATGTAGATAATCGCATGCAAATTGTATTAAAGGCGATGGAGGATGGCTTACTTAATACACAATAGCCTAAAAAAGCAACTACCCTTTTTATGGTAGTTGCTTTTTAATTTTAATGACTATTCATAGAATCCTTATATTGCTTTAGCAAATCCTCAACCGAATGATCCACCGTATAATTAGCTGTTATTTTTTCTTCTACCGTCATCTGATTGATTAGCTTCTCTACTCTCAAAGTATTTTCCTATTGTGCTAATATATCTGAGTGTGTGAAGTAATCATCTATTGACACATTATATTTTTCTGCTAACAATTCTATGATTTCTTGCATTTGTGGTGAGTAGGTTTGTCGGAATCCCATTTTAGTTTGAAGTGCATAGTCCATCACCTCATCATCGCTGACTTGCATATTTGACTCATTCGCGATTTGTTGAAGAAGCCATTGTTCAAGCATATGGTTCAGTAATTCCTCATCTGTTAAATGAAATTCTAACCGATTTAATTCATGCACAAGCGCTAGAAATAACAAACACAATGCTTGATAACCATGCATAGTTTATTTTACTCATTCCGTAAACCTCGGCTTACGCTTCTCCACCACTGCTTGCACACCCTCATGAAAATCAGCAAGCTCTGTGACAAGCCCCATTTGTGAGGATATATAGTCAAGCGATGAACGTAAGGACATCGTTTGGCTTTGATAAACAGCGCGTTTAATAAACTGAATCGCCGTTGTTGGTCCATTTGCTAACTTTTCTGCATAGGCTTGTGTGTATTGCGCTAGCTCCTCGTCCGGTACAACAAATGTGACAAGCCCTGCCTCTTTCGCCTCATCCGCAGATAATATACGTGCTGTCCATAGCATATCAAGTGCTTTATCAATGCCAACAAGCTTCGGTAAAAAGTATGCGCCACCGTCGCCTGGCACAATACCAACATTAACATAGCTCTCGGAAAATTTCGTAGACTGTGCAACAATGCGAATATCGCACATTAACGCCATATCAAGCCCTGCACCAAAGGCAAAGCCGTGCACTTGTGCAAGAACTGGCTTATCGATTTCCTCCAGTAACAAAGGTACACGTTGAACACGCTTCCATAGAGAATTTTTGCGGGCAAGGGCCGTTGATGTAATATCAGCCTTGCTTTCAAAAAAGCCTTTACCTGCCGCCATCGCTTTAATATCGCCACCTGCACAAAAGCATTTACCATTCCCTTTGACGATTAGTACACGAATTGCATCATCATCGCGTACCGTTTCAAGTGCTTGAATCCACCTTGTAAGCATATCCTCGCTAAATGCGTTCATTGCTTCAGGGCGATTGAGCGTAATTGTTGCAATTCCGTCCTGTACATCGAATAATAAGTCAGCCATTCAAAGTCCCCCTTATTTCGTCGTCATCCATGCCCATAGGTCTTCTATTTGTAGCAATTCTTGCGCTAACTGGTTTTGCCAGTGATGTGCAGTGAAGCCTTCATCGCGCCATGCCCATAGGCGGCGTGTGTAGTGCTGTAAGCTATGCTCATATGTCACACCGATTGCGGCATGCACTTGGTGTGCAGAGGTTGCCACGATTTTACTTGCTTCATCTAGACGGATGCTGGCGAATGCTATTTCAGATCGTTCCATTCCATGTGCTATATTTTCAATTGCTGCTGTTGCAATCGCAGCTTCCCCTGCAAGAATCGCTATGTGTTGCTGGATGAGCTGGAAGCGATGAATAGGACGACCAAATTGCTCACGTTCCTTTGAATAACGCACTGTCAGCTGGAATGCTTTATCGAGTGCACCACTCATTGCAGCTAGCTTCGCTGCAGTGCTATAGCTAATAAGTTGTTGCAGTTGCTGCTTAGATAAAGCTACCTGTGCGATAATCCCAGCTTGTTGGAAGCTGACCGTATCGCGCGGTTCGGCTGCTAAATTCGTTGCTTGTGTAATGGTTGCCTGTGATAAATCAATGACCATTAGCTGCTTTTTTGCCACAAGGACAAGCTGTTGTGCAACCCTTGCCCATGGAACATGATGCAGGGTACCATCCGCCTTATCATACTGCTCATCAAATAAAATTGTTGTTACTGTTGAATAAGGGGTAAGTCCCATCGCTTCCAATATAAAGTTAGCAAGTGTATGCTCCAGTATAGGTGCTGGCACAGCATAGTAGCCTACTAGCTGATAGAGCGCTAATAAATCTGCAATATCGCCATTTGCTCCACCGTGTTGCTCTGTTACAGCGACTTTCAACAGCTCATTGTCCTCTAGCTGCTGCCAAAGTGCACTTGCCCATTGTCCTTCCTCTAGTAAATCTACTGTCTCCTTTGTAACGAAGTCTTTGCACATTTTTTCAAACACATCTGAAACGATTTCTAGCATTTCACTCATTGCGCAATAACCCCTTTCGCTACAATGCCGTACAGTACTTCTGATGTACCGCCTCTTATTGTAAAGCCTGGCGCATGCAAAATGGATTGTGCCATATAGCGGTCAAATGCACGCTCCGCTTGCAGGCTCGGATATGCTCGCACGAGGAGCCTTGCGATTTCAGGTGTTTTTTGTTCAAATTTTGTACCGATGCTTTTGACGAGCGCTGCTAGAATTGCTACTTCGCCACCTTCTTCTAACACCTGTGCAACGCCGAGCGATAAATTGCGTAAGCTCCACATTTCGGCTAATAGTTTGGAGGCAGTTGCTAAGCCAACTATATCATTAGCCTTTTTTAGCTCCGCAATTAATTCATTTAATAATGGAAATGTGCTTAAAATGCGCTCAGGTCCACTACGCTCAAAGGCAAGCTCTGCCAAGCCTTGCGCCCAACCATTGCCAAGTGTCCCAACAACCATATTATCAGGAATGAAAACATTATCGAAAAACACATCATTAAAATGACGCTCACCTGTTAAATAAGGAATCGGCGTAATTGTTACACCAGGTGCATGCAAATCAATGATTAATTGACTTAAACCTTTATGCTTATGCTGCTCATCATAAGGCGCTGTGCGCACAAGTGTCACCATATAGTGCGCATCATGTGCGTTACTCGTCCACGTTTTTGCGCCATTGACAAGCCAGCCCCCCTCCACCTTTTCGGCCTTCGTTCGTACAGACGCCAAATCAGAGCCGCTATTTGGCTCACTTAAGCCAATTGCAAAAAAACATTCCCCTTGAATGATTTTGGGTAAGAAAAATTGGCGCTGCTCCTCTGTGCCAAAACGCAACAACAAAGGCCCTGTCTGTCTATCAGCAAACCAATGTGCTGCAACAGGTGCACCAGCTGCCAAAAATTCCTCCGTTAAAATATAGCGCTCAATTGTACTGCGCTCTGCCCCACCATAATGCTTTGGCCATGTCATACCAATCCAGCCCTGTGCTGCGATTAACTTTGAAAAGGCTGAATCACTTCCACTTAACCATGAATCACATTTCGTTTGAAATGTCCCCGCTTTAAGATGCTGCTGTAAAAAAGCACGTACCTCTAAACGAAATGCTTGCTGCTCTCTCGTAAACTGCACAACTGGTAATTTCATTTCTCCCATCCCCTTTTGTCATGCTTCTACTTTATTTTATCGCTTGCCAAGTATGGATGTCTAATAATTTCGAATTGTCCTTAATTTTCAGAATTGTTTGTGTGCCAGGCACCTCCCATTTTGTCTAGCTGCTCGATAAAGCTTCTGGACTTCAAACGAATGCCCGTTTGCTCCTCATAAATTGTTGTCACAATTTTTTTAATAAACATCTTCGTTTGCGGCTTTAAATCAAGCTTCCCTACTTGCTCAATTGGCATCATATAAAACATCCGAATCAGCTTAAGCTGGGTTGGTGATAAGCGAATGATATATGGATCATGGTGGAAGCAGCGATGGCATAAAAAGCCTCCCTGTGCAAAGGAGAAGGCGAATTCTCCATCTGAGGAGCCGCAGCTTGCACACGCATGTAAAATTGGTTGTACTCCTGCGAACGGCAGCATTTTCCAATCTACAAATAAGGCAATCGCTTCTGGGTCATAGCCTTCATCGATAGCCAGTAGTGCTTGTCTAACTACTTCAAAGGCGAAGGGCTGTGGTTCACCTTCTTCTACTAAGCGGTCGACAAGCTCTCCGATATAGCTTGCATAAGCTGTTGCACGGATATCCGTTTGCAGCGTACGCATTGCATTTAAATGCTCTCCTTGCTGCAATGTGCCCATTCCTGTTGTACGTTGCACTAAATACAAGCCATACATGAAGGGCTGTGTAATACCTGCTAAGCGACTTGTTGGCTTTTTGGCCCCACGTGCCATCACAGCGATTTTCCCTGCCTCACGCGTTAGCAATGTGACGATTTTGTTGGACTCACCATAGGCTCTTGCCTTGAGGACGATTCCCTCCCATTTGTGTAGCATTTTGATTGCACCTCCCTTTTATTCCACATTTTTCGAGATTTATTCCACGTTTTCGAAAGTTTATTCTACGTTTTTTCAGTTTTATTCCACGTTTCCCCCAATGTAAGCAAAAGAAACTCCCACATTGCAGCGGGAGTTTTCATTTTCCTTAATATTCATCCTCGCGGAAGCCAAAGTCACGTAAATGTGTTTGCTTGTTGCGCCAGTCTTTTTGTACCTTTACCCAAAGCTCTAAATAAACTTTTGAGCCAAGTAGCATCTCGATATCTTTGCGTGCTAATGTGCCGACTTCCTTCAACAATGCACCACGCTTGCCGATAACGATGCCCTTTTGCGAATCGCGCTCAACCATGATTGTTGCTTGTACACGAATCATATTTTCATTTTCTTCATCGCGCTTAATTTTATCAATGACTACTGCAATTGAATGTGGAATTTCCTCACGTGTTAAATGCAATACTTTTTCGCGAATCAGCTCGGAAATAATAAAACGCTCTGGATGGTCTGTCACTTGGTCTGCTGGATAATATTGCGGCCCCTCTGGTAAGTACTCCCCCAGCTTTGTTAGTAAGTTTTCAACATTGTTCCCTTGTAATGCGGAAATTGGCACGATTTCGCTGAAAGGGTATTTATCTTTATACGATTCAATAATCGTAATAAGCTCATCTGGGTGCACTTGGTCGATTTTATTAATCACTAAAAAGACAGGTGTTTGATTGCCCGCTAAAAGCTCTAAAATAAATTCGTCCCCTTTTCCGATTTTTTGCTCAGCATTGACCATAAATAAAATAACATCGACTTCACGCAGCGTATTTTTTGATACTTTTAACATAAATTCGCCTAGCTTATGCTTTGGCTTATGAATGCCTGGTGTATCGATAAAAATCATTTGCGAATCGTCCTGCGTCAGTACACCTTGCACTTTATTGCGCGTCGTTTGTGGCTTATCTGACATAATCGCAATTTTTTGTCCGATGACACGATTTAAAAACGTTGATTTCCCTACATTTGGTCGGCCAATAATGGAAATAAAGCCCGATTTATAGGGATTGTTTGCTTGCTGCATAATCTAAATCCTCCGTTGTGAATGCACCTGGTAACAGCTCACCAACTGTTGTTTCTTGTACATCACCTTTTAAGTTTGTTAAATACACAGGCATGTCTGGTGCAAAAAACTCGCTCATTACTTGGCGACATGCACCACATGGAGAGCAAGGCTTATCCGTATCTGCAACGATTGCAATTGCTTTGAATTTTTTAACGCCTTCTGATACTGCTTTAAAAATAGCAGTTCGCTCTGCGCAGTTTGCCATGCTATATGCTGCATTTTCAATGTTGCAGCCTAAATAAACTGTGCCATCCTCCGCTAATAGCGCTGCACCTACTGGGAATTTTGAATAAGGTACATACGCCTTTTGACGTGCTACCTTTGATTGTTCCATTAATGTATTTTTATCCATTCCTTTTGCCTCCTCTAACTACATTAAAACCATTTTGGGAAAAAAATGAGTACCCCGATTATAACACTGCCAATTGCAAATACAAGTACCGCGCCTGCTGCTATATCTTTTGCAGCCTTTGCCAATGGATGAAGCTCTGCTGTAGCTAAATCAACGACGCGCTCAATGGCACTATTTATCATCTCTGCTCCAATGACAAGCATTATTGCCACCACAATCGCTATCCATTCCATTGTCGTTAAGCCTGTGAAAAAGCCTGCAATGCTGACGATACATGCACTTATTAAATGAAAGCGCATATTTTGCTCCTTTGTTGCCGCTATCATTCCTTGAAATGCGTAAACAAAGGAGCGCATAAACTTGCGGATATCCATTATACCTCGCGTCCTAAGCCAAAGGAAGTTAAAATCGCATTTTGTTTAGCGAACATTTCTTTTTCATCTTGCTCATTCATATGATCATAGCCTAGTAAATGTAAAAAGCCGTGTACAGCTAAAAAGCCTAGTTCTCGTTCAAATGAATGACCGTAGTCATCTGCTTGCTCCTGTGTGCGCTCCACCGAAATAATAATATCGCCTAAAACACGCGGTATACCTTCGCCAACAATTTCAATTTCTCCTTCTCCTAGCTCCTCTAACGCAAAGGAAATCACATCTGTTGGTTGATCTTTATCACGGTACGTTCGATTGATTTCATGAATGGCTTCATTTGTCACAAATGTAACAGATAGCTCACTGCCATCATCTAGCTGCTCTTCGTTTGCTGCATGCTGCAGTAAATGCTCTACTAAGTTAATATGTGCCTCTTGCACAGTGTTTGTTTCATCTAAAAAGTCAATTATTAATGCCATCAATGGTCCTCCTATTTTGGATATTCAATGCGAGAATGGAATGTCCCATTTAATGTTGTACATAATACATCTTCAATTAATTTTAATTCCTTTAATGAAATATCACATTCATCAAATTGGTCATCCTGTACACGGTCCTGAATAATAGACTGTATAAGTTTTTTAATTTTTTCAGCAGTAGGCTCCTTCATTGAACGGACCGCTGCCTCCACACTATCTGCAATGCTAATCACCGCTGCTTCCTTCGTCTGCGGCTTCGGACCTGGATAACGGAATGCTGACTCATCAACATTCATGCCCTCTTCCTTCGCTTTATAAACGAAAAACTTTAATAAGCTTGTACCATGGTGCTGTAAAGCAATATCAATAATTTCCTGCGGCATTTTATGCTTGCGCAATAGTGCTGCTCCATCTGTTGTATGCGCAATAATAATATCTGCGCTCGATTGTGGCGGCAATGTGTCATGTGGATTAATGCCTGACATTTGATTTTCAATAAAGAAAGTAGGTCTTCTCGTCTTGCCAAGGTCATGGTAATAACAGCCGACACGCGCTAATAGTCCATCAGCACCAATCGCTTCACATGCTGCCTCTGCTAAGTTCGCTACCATAATGCTATGATGATAAGTCCCTGGCGTTTCTGTTAATAGTTTTCTAAGCAACGGATGGTTCGGATTTGATAGCTCAATTAAGCGCATTGTTGATAAAATACCAAATGCTGACTCAAAGAACGGTAGTAGCCCCATTGTCAACGCGCCAGAAAGCACTGCTGAAATGACTGCTGCTGTAAAGTAGAAGCCAACCTCTGTTAAACCGTAGCCTGTTTGCGACATTAGTAAATAGAAGCTAATAAATAAAATGTTCATAATCGCTAAAATGCCGCATGCCTGCAACAAAGCAGAACGCTTTTCAAGGTTGCGCATAAAGTACAACATTGCGAAGCCTCCAAACAAAATGTACAAGGCAATATCCATCTGCAACACGGCTGCATAGCCGCTATGGAACATAATACCTGCTGATGTTGCAGTCATTACAGTAATAATTGCCGCAACACGGTCATTTACAAGTAAGCGAATCAGCATTGTTGCAAGAGCTGTTGGGAATAAAAAGGCAATTATCACATCGAAATTAACTGCCACGATGCTCATTAATTTCATCATTACGATGCATAACGTGTAAACAATTGTTGTTACAAGCAATTCATTTCGACGCTTAGCTATCGGTTTTTTTGAACGATCAAAAACGATATAAATAAAGGACATTTGCAGGAATATTAAAATAAGCAAGCCGAAAACAGGCTTTAACGATTCCTTCGTATCAAGCATGCCTAATAGCTCTAATTGTCGGTATACCTCGCGATCAATGAGCTCACCCTCTTGCACAATAATTTGCCCTTGTAAAATACGTGTTGGCTCCACCATTTCGCGGGCTTGTCGCACACGTAAAGCCGTCTTTTCCTCATCCAACACTTCCGTTTCAATAATTGCGGCTCGTCCAAGCGTAATCGCTGTGTTGAGCAGTGGCTCTGCGATTGTTGATTGCTGACGTATTTTACTATCAATTTCATTGCGGATTGTTAATATTTGATCTTTACGAAACGGACGATCTAACGCATTTTCGACAATTTGTGCTAAGCTTTCCTTCGTATGAATTAATAGCTCCTCATCGATTGTTAACAATACTTCAAGCTGCGTATTGCTAAAGCTTAAGGAATTTTGAGCTTCTGTAATATCCTTCAAGCCCTCTTTTAGCTCTTCAATCTTTTTTTCTATTGTATCATCTTTTGTTTCTCTTCGTACATCTAGCACAATATCAAAAACGGATGTAACAATGGCTGTCCGATGGTCTACCACCTCTTCATTAAAAACATACACAGGCTCGACAGATTTTTCCGCATTATCACGCTCTCTTTCTGTTTTAACTGTATCTTCTACTGTTTTCACCGAGCGGATTGTTTCGGGTGCAAGTTGCAGTAATTGTATATCATATGTAATGCCCCTTACATTACCTGTCATAAATAGAAATTGAATCGTCGCTGTAATGAAGAGGACTACGATTAAAAAATAACGAAATTGAACGATTTGCATTATGTTTTTTAATTGTTTTTTCATTGCACACCTCCACTTCTTATTTTACCAATTTTTGAGCGTGATTTCATGTTTATTTCATGTCATTTTCGTGGACTAGGAAAAATGCTTTATTGAATAGCAACAAAGGCTGCTTGAAAAGTATAGCTCTTTTCAAACAGCCTCCATGTTCACTATAGCTCTTGTTCTGAGTATGCTTGGATTACTTTTGCTACAAGTGGGTGACGCACGACATCGCCCTGCTCAAGAATTTGGAAATGAATATCTTTCACATATTTCAATGTGCGCTCTGCGATAATCAAACCTGATTCTGTATTTTTCGGCAAGTCAATTTGTGTTTTATCACCTGTAATGACCATTTTCGATCCGAAGCCTAAACGCGTTAAAAACATTTTCATTTGTTGATGTGTTGTATTTTGCGCCTCGTCTAAAATAACGAATGCATCATCCAACGTACGACCACGCATATAGGCTAACGGTGCGATTTCGATTGTCCCGCGCTCGATTAAACGCTGCGTTTGCTCCACGCCATAAATATCATGTAGTGCATCGTACAGTGGGCGCAAGTACGGATCGACCTTCTCTTTTAAATCCCCTGGTAAAAAGCCTAGTGATTCACCCGCTTCTACAGCAGGTCGCGTTAAAATAATGCGCTTCACATGCCCATTTTTTAATGCCTGTGTTGCCATCACGACCGCCAAATACGTTTTACCTGTACCCGCAGGACCGATGCCAAAAATTAAATCACGATGGCGGATGGCACGTATATACTCACGCTGCCCAATCGTTTTTGCACGAATCGGCTTACCTTTCGTATTGCGTGCAATCTCTTCCTCATAAAGTGCAGGGAAGTATTCAATCGTTCCTTTATTAGCCATTTCAATCGCTGTTGACACATCACGTTGGTCAACATTAATATTTTTTCGAATAACTTGCAATAAAGCATATAAAACAGATGTCGCCTGCTCCTTCTTTGCTTCATTATCACCTGCGATTTGCACAACTTCTCCACGTGTAATCACTTGTACATTATACGTTTCTTCAATTAATTTAATATTTGCATCCGACATGCCTAATAGCATCACGGCTTCATTCGGATTATCTAGCTGTAACTGTGAAATTTTTTCTGACATTCCAACGCTCCTTAATGAATAGGATAAGGTTTTGCAATATTTTCATTTATTAAATAAAGAACCTTCCCCTTTACTTTACCACCTTCAAATTGAATGTGTAAAAGGTTTTCTTTCTTAATTCTACTTTTCATTGGCAATGATTGACTCATTTTTTCATGCAGCAATGGTAAAATACGTGATTCAATATGTTCCTCTGTCAATGTTTCAACAACTTTTTTTCTTGTCTCTACCTTTACGACACGCACATAACGCGCTAGCCACTTAGGCAATGCCAGCGATTTTACTTCGGTTGGTAGTCCGTCCTTCGCAAAAGCAATATGCCATGCTTCCTCTGTCACGACTTCATACTGCACTTTTTGCGGAATAACAAAATCACTTTCAAGCCAATAATCGGCATAGACATCCCCAACTGCACCAATTAACAACTGCTTCTCTCCTACGACCATAAGTCCGGATACGAGCGTATCTCCTTTATAGACAGTCATATTTGGCGTTACTTTGCGTTCACCACTTTTTATATCAAAGTGTGTAATCACACCGCTGTTTCTCGCAATGAGATGATAGTAGTCATCTTTATTTTCCTGCACTTCATTTTTTGGTGCTAGCTGTGGCTGAATCGTCATTTTACTGCCTACTTTTGCGACGTGCACCCACGAATATTCACGAAACTTTTGCATAATAAGCTCCCGCACCTCTTGGTCTGCTGGTAAACGATTTTTTAAAATAGGTGCAGCAAACTCCTCCTGCACTAAGCGTTCAATGGCAAGTTTCTCCTCAGGTGTTGTTGCTTGTATGTCAATTTCCCAAATCCAATAATTGCAAAATATCGGTATTAGCCAAAGACAAAGCAAGCTAATTAGCGTGATGAAACGTCTTGGCAGAAGCTCGTCTGTTGTTAAATAATCTAGCTTTACTTTGACGCCATATTTGCTGCGAGCTTTGCGTAATACGCTAATATGCTGTCGGGCTATCTCAAATTGTAGCGCATCCTTCGTTGTTCGCACATGATGAATGGCGATATGATGGCTATGTAAATATTGTAGTAAATCATTTGTTTTTGGATTTTTCGCCACCGATACACGAACGCGTCGATAATCGATTTTATGCATGTTTTTCAATTTGTAGTGCATGTAATTTTTCACAGGAAACGGTGAAGCCATTTGTCGCTAAAACCGTTACAATAATGCGTTCTCCCATAATATGCACGACATAATCTTCAATCATACATGAGCAGCTCGCCTCTGATGCAGCTAAAATGCGATAGTTACCCTGCCATTTAAATAATTGAAAATTGGTCATTTCAAATATAGCAGCCATTTGAAATAATTTTTTCATAAAAACAGCCTCCCTTTCTCGTACTATATGCATTAGAAAAAGGAGGCATGTATAAGTTTAACGTACTTGACGCTGTTTTGCTTTTGGTGGACCTAAAATTTCTGCAGCAACAATCGCTTGCACGAGCGCTTTTTTCGTTGTTGGTGGTGTGAATACAGCCGCTTCTCGCTCCTTCATCTGCACAACGCGTGTTGATTTTTCAATATTTGGTCGCGTTGTTGGTGGCTTTTGAGCGTCTTTTGGTAGTTCTATCTTTTCCACTACAGCTCGCTCCACTTGCACAGGTTTAGGCGCTTCCCATTGCTGCTGTACCTCCGCCTTTTTTTGCTCAAGCTGCCCAAAAATTTCATTAGCGAAATCCTCTAAAGATCGAGCTTGCTTCGGTTTAGGCTGACGCTGCTCCTGTTGAGATTGTGATTGATTAAATGGTGGCATGCTTTTCGTGTTTTTAGACTTCTCCTTTTTACCGAATAAAGAGGAGATAATCGCAATAACCGCAAAAATAATTAACGATTCCATTTAAGCAACCTCCCTTCTAAATGATGCGATACTTATTTATTTTGCGTATTGTCATCATTTGTTGATTTCGCAATAGAATCACGCATCATCGTATCCGCTTGAATGTTTTTATAGTTCATATAGTCCATAATACCAAGGTTGCCTGAGCGTAAAGCTTCCGCCATTGCCATTGGTACTTCCGCCTCTGCTTCAACAACTTTCGCCTTCATCTCTTGAACTTTCGCAACCATTTCCTGCTCTGTTGCTACTGCCATCGCACGACGCTCCTCAGCTTTTGCCTGTGCAATGTTTTTATCTGCCTGTGCCTGCTCAATTTGTAGCTCTGCACCAATATTTTTACCAACATCTACATCTGCAATATCAATGGATAAAATTTCGAACGCTGTACCTGAGTCTAAGCCTTTTGATAACACTGTTTGTGAAATTAAATCTGGGTTTTCTAATACAACTGAGTGTGATTTAGAGGAACCAATTGTTGAGACAATCCCCTCACCAACACGCGCAATAATTGTATCCTCACCTGCACCACCGACTAAACGATCTAAGTTTGTACGCACTGTAATACGTGCTTTCGCTTTTACTTCAATCCCGTTAATTGCTACACCTGCAATAAACGGCGTTTCAATTACTTTTGGGTTAACCGACATTTGTACTGCCTCTAATACGTCACGACCTGCTAAATCGATTGCAGCCGCACGCTCAAATGATAATTCAATATTAGCGCGGTGTGCAGCGATTAATGCGTTGACTACGCGGTCTACGTTACCACCTGCTAAATAATGTGACTCTAATTGATTAATCGTTACTTCAATTCCCGCCTTATGCGCCTTAATTAAAGGGTTAACAATGCGCGATGGAATTACGCGACGTAAACGCATCCCGATTAATGTGAAAATACTTACACGAACACCTGCTGCTAATGCACTAATCCACAACGTTACTGGAACGAATGTGAAGAAGATTGCTAAAACGATAAAAATAGCAATGATAATAATTGTTAAACCAACTACTCCTGCTGTTTCAAACATACTATAACTCCTCCATTTCTTCTATTGCTCGCACAACAATGCGTGAGCCTTCTACCTTAATAATTTCTACTTGCTTACCAGCATCAATATAACTACCATCTGACACGGCATCAATGCGCTCTCCATCAACGGAAACAACACCTGCTGGTCTAAATGGCGTCATCGTTTTCCCTTTTTTACCAATAAGCTCAATTCGATTGACGTTGGATACATAGCCTTCCTCCGTCGTCGTTGCATCCTTTAACACAAGCTTGTTAAACATATGCAACTTTTTGCCAAAGAATTTCATAAGAATCACCATTCCTACAACCGCGATGAACATCGCAATTAAAATTGAATAGCCCATTTGGACAAAATTAGCGCCTGCTAAAAGCAAGCTTAATATAACTAGTGCACCACCTATAATGCCGACGATGCCACCTGGGACGAAAAATTCTGCAATGATTAGAATGATACCAATAAATAGTAATAATATTGATTCATATCCTGCAAACCCTGCAATTAAATGCCCAAAGAAGAATAGCCCTAGCGCTGATAAGCCCATAATGCCAGAAACCCCGAAGCCTGGTGAATATAGCTCAATAACTAAGCCGAGGCTGGCAATCGATAATAAAATCGGGATAACGATTGGATTCGTCACAATGCGCGTAATGTGCTCCGCAATTGTTGGCTCCATATCAATGATTTTGCTATCCGCTAAATTTTCTGCTATTAAAACTTCCTGCAAGTCCTTCACAGTGCCATTGGAGTAGCCCACTTCCAATGCTTCTGTGGCTGATAGTGTTAAATATTCACCTTTAGGTGCTCGGTATTCACTCATATCAATGGATGGATCAGCCATCGCTTGCGCATATTCAGTTTTTCGCCCTGTGCTTTCAGCCGCAGCCATCATTTGCGCAATCCAAGCGCTTTGTGCCTTTAGCTCCGCTGCATTGCCAGCACCATCCACAACACCTGCTGCACCGATTGTCGCATCTGGTGTCATATAAATTTTATCTGCATTCAATGCGATAAATGCTCCTGCTGAATGCGCTTTCGTATTGATAAAGGCAATGACAGGTATATCGGATTGCTTGATGATTTTTGCGATATTATCTGCTGCATCTGTAAAGCCACCGGGAGTATGTATTTCAAGTACGATTGCTTCCGCCCCATGACTTTCTGCATCCTGAAATGCACGTTGTAAAAATGCTTCTAACCCTTTTTCTACATTATTTTCAATCGGTACATGGTAAACTTTGCTTTCGGCAAATGCTTGTGTAGGAAAAGCTAAGGCAATGGATAGCATCAGCAAGAAGAGCCAACTAAGTATTCTCATCCTTTTCATCTCGTCTCCCCTTTCTATAAATTCGATTACCTGTTTATACGAAGCAAATGTCTAAAAGTTTCAAAAAAAGTATAAAAACTTTCCTTGCACTTTAAAGTATAGCCTATTTATTTGTGTAACAATAATGATATGCTGACAAACAACAGAAAAAGCAGTGAAGAAATAAAAATTTTCCTCACTGCTTTTTATTAAATATTACGGCAAATCTCAATGACTTGCTGTACCGCTTGCGCGGAATGCTGTAGCGCTTGCTTTTCCTCTGCTGTTAGCTGTAATTCAATGACAGACTCAATGCCGTTACCACCTAATATCGTTGGTACGCCTAAAAATAAATCATTATAGCCGTACTCGCCCTCCAATAAAGCAATTGATGGGATGATTTTACGCTGGTCTTTCATAATGATTTCCACCATCTGTGCACAGGCTGCTGCCGGTGCATAGTAGGCGCTACCATTGCCAAGAAGGCCAACGATTTCACCGCCACCTTTGCGCGTGCGCTCAACGATTTGCTCTAGTCGTTGCTGAGGAATAAGCTTTTCTAAAGGAATACCGCCTGCATAGGAATAGCGGATTAATGGAACCATTTCGTCTCCATGTCCACCTAATACAAAGCCTGATACGTCCTCAGGTGCAATCTGTAATTCCTGTGCGACAAACGTATTGAAGCGTGCTGTATCTAAAACACCTGACTGACCAATGACACGGTTTTTCGGAAAGCCTGTTTCCTTATAGCACACATATGTCATCGCATCTACTGGATTGCTTAAAATCAGCACAATGCTGTCAGGTGCATACCTTTTAATTTGCGCAGATACTTGCTTAATAATATTGGCATTTGTTGTTACTAAATCATCGCGACTCATCCCTGGCTTACGAGGAATACCTGCTGTAATCACCACGATACTAGCGCCTGCAATGTCTTCGTAATTGCTAGTCCCTTTTACAGAAACATTAAACTTCTCAATTGGACCTGTTTGCAATAAATCCAGCGCCTTCCCTTTTGTTGGGTTTTCTGCATCTGGAATATCAAGTAGCACAACATCGCCTAGCTCCTTTTGCGCTAAAAATAAGCTCAGTGTTGCCCCTGTATGCCCTGCACCAATAACTGCAATTTTATGCTTTTGAAATGACATTATGCTTCACCGCCACTTTCTGTTGGAGCTGTTTCTGTCACTTTCTTTCCACGTGCTGGAGCTGGCTTTTTCTTTGGTGGCTCTTGGCCTTTAATCATTTGATAGACATCGCCATCAGGTCGAGGAATAACATGTGCGGATAATAATTCACCTACACGTGTCGCCGCCGCTTTCCCTGCCTCAACTGCTGCTTGTACAGAGCCAACATCGCCTTGAACAACGACCGTCACAATACCACCATCTACAAACTCCTGCTTCACAATTGTTACATCGGAAGCTTTAATCATTGCATCTGCTGCTTCGATAGAGCCTACTAGCCCTTTTGTTTCAATCATACCGATTGCACTACTCATCGTCTTCACCTCGCATTACTTCTGTAGAATCTATAATTCCTATGATGACCGCATCAATTGGTAGCGGATTATCCTTCATAATATAGCGTGAAGATCCACCACTTGTAACTAGAACGTCATCGCCTATCCCTGCACCGATACGATCGGCAGCAACAAGCTCAGTTCGTATCGGCTGTTGATTGGAATCGATTGGTTGAACAATTAATAATTTTAAGCCGTTCAAGCCATCCTCTTTACGAGTTGCCCAAACATTGCCAATCACTCTTCCTATCTGCATTTGCTTCACCCTCTATTCTGCATTCATGAATTGTCAGAATTGTTTGTGTGCCTGGCACTCACACTATTGTTAATGTTTTATTCAATTCCCGAATTTTATCATGTGCTAATGCTGTCACAATCGTCTTTTTTGATACGACAATTTCCTGCTCTTCAATCGCCGCTACTTGCACTTGTGAAAGTAGTTTTTTTGTAAAGTGATACACCGATTTTTGCTCAGGTGATGGTATTGTAGGCTGCATGACTGGCTGCGGCGCTTGCTCAATAGACTGTGCTTGCACAATTTCAGCGCAAGCCCCTTGCTTAATTAAGCCGGCATTTGCTTCGTCTGTATCAATATGCATCTCTAAGCGATAGCGCTCTGATACACGAATAATGACATCTGATAAAATAATTGGTCTTATACCACTTAGCTTTACTTGTACGCTTTGTCCGTCTTTTACTTGTAGGCGAGCGCTGTCAGCTGGCGTCATATGGATATGTGCCTTTGCTACAATAAGCCCTTCCTTCAACACCACACTACCTTTTGGTCCAATTAAGGTGATAGGGCTTGAGCCTTTTACATCACCAGAAATGCGAAGTGGTGGTGCTACGCCTAGCTTAATAGCATCTGTGAAGCTAACTTCCACTTGGGATAAAGAGCGTGCTGGTCCTAAAATTCGTACTCGCTCAATCGAGCCTTTTGGACCAGCAATAACAACCGTTTCCTCTGCAGCAAATTGACCAGGCTGTGAAAGCTCAAATTTCGGTGTTAGTTGGTAGTTTTGCCCAAATAGCTGCTCTACCTCTGTTTGTGCTAAGTGAACATGACGTGCTGAGACGCCGACTGGAATTTGATGATCATGCTGAAGGGAAGGCTGATTTTTCAACACTTGCTGTAACACTTCTTCTACAATTTTTTGTACTAGGTTCTCTTGCATCAAACCTCCTCCTTACTTTGTTGTTTTAAAAATCGTACCTTTAGCCTGCTGCTCGATAAAGCCAGCATTCGCTTCATCTGTATCGATATGCATTTCTAAGCTGAAGTTGTTAGATACGCGCACAACAACACCACGCAATGTAACAGGACGCTCACTTTCCACTTCAACTGAAACAATCTCATTGTTTTCTACATTGAATTGTTTTGCGTCTTCTTCCGTCATATGGATGTGCGCTTGTGCAATAATGGCACCTTGCTTAATTGTAATCGCTTTATCACCATTGATAATTTTAATGCTTGCTGAGTTTTCAACATCACCTGATTGTCTTAATGGTGGATTGATACCAAGCTTTAGCGCATCTGTTTTGCTTACTTCTACTTGTGTTGCAGGTCTTGCTGGTCCTAATATACGCACATTATGAATAATACCTTTTGGTCCTTCAATCGATACGCGTTCCTTTGCTGCATATTGCCCTGGCTGTGAAAGGTCAAAATCCTTTGTTAAGCTCGCATTTGGACCAAAAAGCGTTTGCAAATCTTCTTCACTTACATGAATATGTCGCGCTGAAATCGCAACAGGAATTGTTTTTATGCTCATGCGAGTCACCTCTGATTTGAATTTGTATAGTTCCAAAGTAATAATTCGCTCAACCAAAGCCAAAATTCGCTCAACGAACGTGGAAAATCGCTCAACCACCAACTAAATTCGCTCAACGAAAATAAAGCATGGGGCTTGTTGATAAATTTTAGACAAGCCCCGTTTTAGCTACTTAATTATCCTTCATACTTTGGTAAAATTAATTCTAACTCGTTATGTGGGCGTGGGATTACGTGTACAGATAATAATTCGCCTACGCGCTCTGCTGCTGCTGCACCTGCATCTGTTGCTGCCTTTACTGCACCTACATCACCACGTACTAATACTGTTACAATACCGCCACCAACATGTACTTTACCTACTAAGTTTACGCTAGCTGCCTTTACCATTGCATCAGCTGCTTCAATTGCTCCTACAAGACCTTTTGTTTCTACCATTCCTAAAGCTGTACCTTCTCTGTTCATTTTTCATTCCTCCAATTATTTGTTTTGTAATGTAATTTGTTTTAATACTTGATCTACAATTTGCTGCACCATATCAGCATCAACCGCTTCTGTCTGAGCAACTTGCTTTTCTACAATCGCCTCTAACGGCTCGTATTCTGGCTCTGGCACTGTTACATTTTTCGTGCCATATGCCATGCGCTTAATATTGATTAAATGTCTTGCTGTCACATTATCAGATGTAATGTTGCCACCGAATGTGCCACAGCCAAGTGTGAAGGATGGTGCTAAACCAGTTGTGCCACCAACTGCTCCAATCGATGATAATGTGTTAATGACAATACGTGATACGGGTAAATCCACTGCAAATTGCTCTGCTAATGCCGCATTTTCAGTATGGATTGAGCACGTATGTCCACGCCCACCGATATTGAGTAAATCCGTGATGACTTTCTTCGCCTCTACACTGTCCTTCACTGTGTAAAGAGCGAAAATTGGTGATAGCTTTTCAAGTGAGAATGGAATTTCCTTTCCTACTTTTGTTTCTAAGCCAATCAGTACCTTCGTTCCCTGCGGTACTGTCAAGCCAACTAAATCCGCTAGACAAGCAGCCGATTTCCCAACAATTTTTGGATTCACTTTACCTGGTGTAGGAGAAATGAGCTTTTCCATTTTTTTCTTTTCTTCAGCTGATAAAATGTAGGCACCGTTTTTTTGTAGCTCAGCCATTAATTTTTCTGAAACAGCTTCCTCCACTATAATGGACTGCTCTGTTGCACAAATTGTACCATTATCAAATGATTTACTTTGCACTAAATGCTGCGCAGCCTTTATGATGTTCGCTGATTTCTCAACATATGCTGGTACATTCCCTGGACCGACACCGTACGCTGGCTTACCAGAGCTATAGGCAGCTTTAACGAGCGCCCCACCACCTGTTGCTAAAATCAAGTTCACCTGTGGGTGCTTCAGCAATTGCTGTGTCGCATCCATTGAAGCCATTGTTAAGCATTGTAACAAGCCTTCTGGTGCACCTGCTTGCTCTGCGGCGATACGACAAACGTTTAACGCTTCCTCCGTACATTTTACCGCATATGGGTGTGGACTAACAACAAGCGCATTGCGTGTTTTCAATGAAATCATCGCTTTAAAAATCGCTGTTGACGTTGGGTTTGTTGTTGGGATGATGCCCGCAACAACACCGAATGGGCTAGCAATTTCTGTTACCTTTGCAGCGCGGTCATAGCCAACGATACCTACTGTTTTTAAGTCTTTAATATCTTCATATAAATCTCGTGAAGCTACTTCATTTTTTATTTTTTTATGATTAGGAACGCCCATGCCAGTTTCTTTTACAGCCATTTTTGCTAATCTATCGGCTTCCTTAAAAGCTGCATCTGCTACCGCTTTGACAATTTTGTCAACTTGCTGCTGTGAAAATTGCATATAAGCCGCTTGGGCTTCGCTTGCTTTTTTCACCGCATCACGCATCTCCTGTATTGCTAATAAATCTCGATCTAATGTAGGCACTTGCGTCGCCTCCTTTCTAAATGATTGGGTTTCTTGCCAGGTTTTCGATTGCTTCTCTAAATGCGTCCGCAGCCGCTTGGCAAGAGGATTGCGAGCCACTCAATAGTCCACCACCAAAGTTCGTTTCAGATGGCGGTCCGAAAAATGCTTTTAGCTCGACATCTGCTGCCTTTAATGCAGCATCCAAACCGACAACTGCTTCAAGCGGCGGAGCAATTAAGTAAGCGATTGCTGTTCCAACTGGTACGCTCGCTTGCTGTGCAAGATATGTGCCGCAGCTAGCAACAGTATGTGCAAATAATGCATGCCCATCGTTGCCAAGAATCGCTTCAAAATACGTATCGAACTGCACCTTTTGCTCAATTGCCTCTAAGCCACTGCGCACTTCATCGGGAGAGCTACCTGCAATAATGCCAATTACCTCACCTGATAATGGGCCAGAAGCATGCGCAGCGCCCGCATAAAAGCTTTTTGCATAAACGACGTCGACATCGGCTTTTTTCGTTGCTTCATCCAAGGCCACATAGCCTACATCATCAATCGTTAATGTCACAAGCCCTAAGCTTGTATGATGTGGCTGCAATGATAGCTGCTCCGCAAGCTCGTTATTGACACGAGGAATAATTTGCATCGCCAAAATTTCTGCCATTATTTTTTGAGGATTCATATGATAGCCCCCTAGCTTTCTTTCTCTACAAGTGCGACACCGCTCGCCTTGTGTTGTAAAATTCTTTGTACAACGGTTCCTAAATAAGCGCCAGCCTCTAATGGTGGAATACCGCCTTTATGGATATTAGAAATAACCATACGCTCCGCCTCCACTGTGCCAATGCGTGGCTTATAACATAAATAAGCACTCATTGATTCAGCAGAAACAAGTCCTGGACGCTCTCCAATTAAGTAAACAACGACTTCAGGCTGTAAAATTTCACCGATTTCATCCATCAATGCGACACGCCCTTTATCAATATAAAACGTTGTCCCCATTTCAATATTCAAATTGCTTAAGCTTTGCTGCAGCGATAAGTAAACATCCATTATGTTTTCTTCAATTGCACTTGCGCTTAAACCGTTCGAAATAATAATTTGCACTTGCGGGTTGCTTTTGCAATTCGCTTGAATAAATTCCTTTGATTCATCCGATAAGCGTCGCCCTAAATCTGGTCGTGTAATGTATTCCTCTTTATCCGTTACACGCGTCGTTACCGTTGAAACATTAAGCTTTTGTAGTAGCTCTTCGGATACTTCGCCATATACCGCATCTACCGCTGCCGCATGGTCAAGTCGGAATTGCAACCATGTTTTTGTTTTCGGTCTTGTTCCCGCTCGCCCTACACCAATTCTTGCTGGTGTATTTTTGCGGGCTGCTTGTACACTTTCAGAAAGGTTGTCCTCTTCAAATCGGAAGGCTTTTGCGTTAGCTTCTGCAGGCTCTGCATAGCTTGTTTGCTCGCTTGCTGGCGCACTGCTATATAGCTTAATTAACGTATTGGATTCGTCAGCTACTACTGTATCTGGCGTTTCAAGAATGCGCAATGTCGTGTTGCTTTGCTGTGTTTCTGCTGTCTGCTGTGGCTCAGCCTGTCCATTCATTTTTTCCATTACTAGCTGTGTAATTTTCGCTACTAATTCTTCATTCACATCATCCACCTACCTTTCAAACAGCGATAAATCGCCAGCTCTCGAAGAAAGACGACCATTTTCATAAATGCCCATTTTTTCTAGCCAAGCTAAATAGGCTGGTGCTGGTGTTTTCCCTAAAGTTTGCAGCAATGTTGCTACATCATGATAGCTCATTGATTGATAGTTGAGCATAACATCATCACCCATTGGCGCAGCGATAATGAAATTAACACCAGCGGCGGTTAATAGCACGCCTAAATCTTCAATATCATTTTGATCTGCTTTAATATGGTTCGTGTAGCAAATATCTACTCCCATTGGTAGGCAGTGCATTTTCCCCATAAAATGATCTTCAAGACCTGCACGAATTACTTGCTTATTATTGTATAAATACTCTGGTCCAATAAATCCAACAACCGTATTCACGATGTATGGATTAAAATGTCTAGCAAAGCCATAGTTGCGCGACTCTAGTGTTAATTGGTCAACACCATAATGCGCTTCAGCAGATAGCTCTGAACCTTGCCCTGTTTCAAAGTAAAATAAATTTGGTCCAGTGCCTGTGCCCTGCTTTTTAATAAGCTCTTCAGCCTCTCGAATTAAATCGGCTGAAATACCAAACGAGCGGTTTGCAACTTCTGTACCTGCGATACTTTGGAAAATCATATCTGCTGGCGCACCTTGCTGAATAGACTTCATCTGTGTCGTAATATGCGCTAGCACACAGTTTTGCGTTGGAATATCCCATTCATTAATAAAGTTTTTTGTTGCATGTAGCACTCTTTTTACGCTTTCTACTGAGTCGTCTACAGGGTTAATGCCAATAACAGCATCCCCAATACCGTAAGATAAGCCTTCTTTTAGCGAGGCGATAATTCCATCGATATTATCTGTAGGGTGATTCGGCTGTAAGCGTGAAGATAGCGTGCCTTTTTGTCCAATGGTAATATTGCATGTCGATAAAATCTCCACTTTATTTGCAGCATGCACAAGATCTAAATTGGACATGAGCTTTGTAACAGCAGCGATAATTTCAGAGTTCATTCCTTTGCTAAGGCGCTTTAGCTCTCGATCGCCAGTCGTGTTGGATAAAATATATTCACGTAGCTGCTCAATGCTCCAGTTTTTAATTTCTCCATAAATTTGTTCATTAACATCTTTTTCAATGATGCGTGATACTTCATCATCCTCTGGAATAAGTGGGTTTTCACGAATGTCTTTTACTAATAATTCACTTAATACAGCCTTTGCTGCGATGCGCTCCTGCACCGTCTCTGCTGCAATTCCTGCAAGGCGATCGCCTGATTTTTCTTCATTCGCCTTCGCCATTACTTCTTTCAGTGATTTAAAATTGTATTTTTCTCCACCCAATATAACTGATAAGTTCACGTTCATCCTCCTTTACTGTGAGTGGAATGCAAGTGTTTTCACAACAACGGGCACAACGCCTGATGGCAATACTTCACCGATGTCGATATAGTCACCTGTTTCTACCTTAATTTGATCAATACAAATGATTGGCTTCGTTGCATCAATCGCTTGAATCGTTTGCCCAATGACCTTCGCATAATCCGCTTGCAATATTAAAATAAGCGGTACGTTATTTGTAGTAAATTGCTGCAAAAGTATCTCGCATAGCTTATGCACATCTTGAAAGCTCAAGTAAGGTAATTGACTAAAATACAAAGCGAAGGGTGTGTCATTTTCTTGCACAGAAAATAGCGTATTTGCTTGCTTTACAGCATTTGCAATAATTTGCTCAATATGCGCCATTGACGCGTTCATATTACATTGAAAAACAGGGACATTTTTCAATGGTAAAACTTCCGCATCCACTTGAATTGTGGCACCGCTAATATCGGTTGTTTGTGTGCCGGCTCCTGTGACAGTGGCGCGTGCCGTTTCCTCTGGTGTTATCCATAAAAACGATTGCAGCGATTCATGCTGTTGCAGTGCTTTCGCCAGCCTTTCACCGATATCATCATATTGACGCATCGAGCAATTATCTTCATAAATACAAGCTGCGACTCCGCCAGAAAAAACGACTGCCTCCACTTGCTTTGTCCAATTTGGCAAATGCCCTAATAATAAAGGATGCTGTGCATCATGCAATTGATTGTTAAGCACATCAGCAAGCACTGTCACCATTTCCTCTATACATTTATCAATACGCAGATCATTTGCGGCATCGCCCACTTTGAGTGGATTATCCCAGCGCTGCATTAAGCGCGCTAAAGGTGGTGAAATGGAATGAATGACACCATTGTGAAACTCGATTAATCGACCACCGATATGCAATGTACAAGTACCAATGACTTCACCATATTGCACAACAGCAATATTTGCTGTCCCTCCACCAATATCGATATTGGCAATAATTTTTCCCGTTTGCTTGGATTTTTTGACAGTACCAGAGCCTTTTGCCGCAATGATGCCCTCTAAGTCAGGGCCTGCCGTCGCTACGAGGAAATTACCTGCGCTATTGGAAATCGTATGAATAACTTCACTTGCGTTATGCTTTGTGGCGGATTCACCCGTAATAATAATGGCACCAGTCGCAATATTTTCTGGTAAAACATTCGCCAATTGATATTGCTCAAAAATAAATTGTTCTATTTTCGCCATATCAATGACTTCTTTGCTCGTAAAGGGTGTTTTAATAATCGGACTTTGGTGTATGAGCTTTTTCTCAATAATTTCAATACGTGGCACATGCGTTAAGCCAGCTACATTGCGTAGCACAAAGCGACTTACAACCATCTTCGTTGTACTCGTACCAATATCGATTCCTGCACTCAAAATTTCTTCTGTTGTCACCTCACCCTTCCCCTCCATTCATTATTCGCGATATTCAAGATACGGGCTTGCACTTTCTTGCACAAATTGCTTAATAGCGGCTATATCATTAAGCTCAATCAACGGTGCGATAAATTCGATTCCGCGTTTTTCTAACGCAGAGGTTTTAACAATTGGACCTTGCATCATCACATTTTTCAACAAGCTTGCCGCTCGCTCCACATCCGCTTGCGGGTGATCAATTTTTGTAATGACGCCGATTTGTATTTTCGGAATGCCAAGACTGAATTGTGGTGGAAAGACGCTACGTGAAGATGTTGCATCCTGTAAATAAATGACATGTGTCACTTCTAGTGATGTCGCCATAATATTACGGTAATACATCGGGTTTTCAATATATTCGCCTGGTGTATCAACAATCCAATCCTCATATACAAGCGCCTGCGTTTTATTGGCAGTGCTTTCTTTGCCTAGTAACGCATTCATTAACGTCGATTTGCCTGTTTGAACTCCGCCGATGATCATGACACGATTTTTCATATCGGCACCTCTATGACTTCGTTATTTGTGATGGTGTATAGCCTAGGTTTTCAGATAAAAATCGATTAATTTCAAGCATTGCCATTTCCACTTCTGATACGCTTCCTACAATGACTAGACTACCTGTAAAGCGATCAAGGAAGCCGAGGCGAACATTGGCAGACTTTGTTGCTAAATCACCTGCAATAATTACTGTCTCACTCGGTGTACATGTCATAATGCCTAATGCCCCTGCCTCCTGTATTCCTAATTTTTGAAACATATCTGGATCTGGGTTTGCAATCAAATGACTTAATGTTAATTGTTTACCAGGAACGAATTCCTGTATAAATCGTTTTTTCTCCTCGCCCACACCATCAACTCCTAACTTTTTCTATATTTTTGAAGCGGACTGCTACTAGCTTAAGATAAGTATTCGCCCTCTTTAATAATGCCAGCTTTGCGATCCTCTGCCTCAAGCTTTAAAGCAGTTGGTACAGATAACTTATAAGCTAAGTATATCGCAATAACGCCCGCTAAAAACTTCCCTGCGATTACTGGTAAAATAATCGTTGGTTGGAAATTTGCTGTAAATGATAAATGATCTCCTAATAAGAAGGCTGAACACACACCAAATGCGATATTGATTACTTTATCTTTTGGTGGCATATCACGTACGAGTGTAAACATCGCTAAAATATTGGCAACAGTTGCTAAAAGACCCGCACTTCCTGCTGCTGATAAACCAAGTTTTCCACCCATTGCCTCTAATGGCTTTGAAGCATATTTACGAATTAAGTACACCATTGGGAACGCACCTGCTAGCATAATCCCGATATAACCAGCCGTTTCTAATGCACGGAATTGGTCAATTTCATCTGCCATGATTGGATCAAAGCCCCATGCGCCAAATATCTTTGTGAAAAGCCCTGTGAAAATTTCGACAATTGAAAGTACTAATACAATTTTAATCCCTGCATCCATAAGGCGTCCAAATAGCATAAATCCTGTAATCATCATATTTGGAATCAATTTTAAACCAAGTGCAATTAAAATAACAAAAATAAATAGCGGTAATAAATTAATTAAAATTTGCAAAACGGAAATGGCAAATACATATGTAGGTGCCTCTGTCGTGCTAATTACTTCGCGAACTTCCGTGTTAAATGCCACAATCATAATAGATGAAATGAATGCACCAATCGGAATTGTTAGTACCCCAGCCATAATACCTAACGACATATATTTATGGTCGCGCTTGTCCAACATCGCAAGTCCCATTGGAATAGAGAAAACGATCGTTGCTCCCGACATAAAGCCAACTACTAACGCCATAACCCAGCCTTCATAGGAAGTTTTTAATGCGTTTGCTAGCTGATAACCACCCATGTCTGAGGCTAAAATTGTTGTTGCAGCAATTGCTGGGTCAGCCCCGATCACTTCAAAAATTGGGCTTATAAAATTGCTTATAAACCAAGTTAAATATGGAATAGCTGCCATAATACCCGCAGCAGGTACGAAAATATGACCTACTGTATGTAAACCATTCATGAACTCTTTCCCAATTCCATATTCAGCATCTCGGATTGCACCGATTGCTCCTAAAACTGCACAAATCATAATAATATAAACAATGACTGTTCCTATCATTTCCATAGATTTACACACCCCTTTTTTGTTTTATCTATATAAAAAAGGCGCATTAAAGAAAATATTTTTTCTTTAAGCGCCTTTGCTTAGCTATTTACTTGTTGTGTATTGAGTATTTGTTGTGCGATTTGCACCATTTCCTGCTGTGTCCGCATGCTTTCATTACGAATTCTTTTGTAAGCCTGATCTTCGCTAATATTTTCTAACTGCATTAGGAGCCCCTTTGCTCGCTCAATGACTTTACGTTTTTCCATTTGATGTTGTGCTTGTAGCAATTTGCCATTTAAACGGTCAAATTTCTCAATTTGATGAAAAGCGACTTCCAACGCTGGCAGTACATTTTTCTCCGAGAATGGCTTCATTACATAACCGAGCACATTATCCTGCTTCATATAGGATAGCAGCTCTTTTTCACTATAAGCTGAAATGAAAAGAATCGGTATGCCAAACTGCTGTTCAATAATTTTACTTGCTTTCAAACCGTCTAATTTAGGCATTTTAATATCCATTAATATTAGCTGTGGACGATAGAGATGTGCTAGTTCAATTGCCGTTTCTCCATTTTTTGCATGTGCTACAACCTCGTAGCCGTTATCTTCCAAAATAAATTGCAAATCAATTGCAATAAGCGATTCATCTTCAACAATCATTACTTTCCTAGTCATTTAGAATAAATACCTCCTCACATACAGGGAACTGAATTTGAGTATGTGTACCTCTATCGCTAGGGATAATCGTAAAAGTACCCGCTAGATCATATTCAACAAGCCGTGTAACAATTTCCATACCTAATGATGGCTTTGCTTCATGCATACCAACACCGTTGTCGGAAATATGAAGCGATACAGCCGCATTTTCTTGGCAAAAATGAATGCTGATTAAACCTTCTTGATGACTTGTAAAAGCATATTTTAATGCATTTTGCACTAATTCACAAATGATAATCGCAAGCGACACCGCTTTTTTAGAATGACAAAACAGCTGCAAATTATCGTGTTGAACGTGTAATTGAACATTTGCTGTATGTGCTGTATCAATCATTTTGTTGCCAATTTTTTTCGCTAATGCAATAACATCTACCTTTTCCTCTGCGTTATCCTCATTTTCTAAAATAAGCTCATATACGGAAGAAATGCTATAAATTCGATTTAGTGCTTCTTGAAAAGCCGCTGTGTGTGATGCTGATACAGCGTTACGCATTTGCAGGCGTAGTAAGCTTGTTACCGTTTGCAAATTATTTTTCACACGATGATGAATTTCACGAATGGCGAAGGTTTTCATCATCAGCTCATTTTCTTTCAATTTCAGCTCTGTCAAATCATGAATAATAAGCAATGTCACCTTGTCGCTTTGATTGCGAATCGGTATCTTTTTAACGATAAATGATTTTCCATCTACAGTAATTTCTAAAAAAAAGACATCGTCGTCTTGATTATAAACTTGCTGTAAAAATGGAAAAATTTCATCTAGTGCTATATTATCAAATGAATCTCGTCCTGATAGCTCAGATATAAAGCGGTAGCCAGCAGGATTCGTATAAATCACTTTATTTTCATGATTTGTTAAAATAATCGACTCTACTAATAAATCAGAAACAACAGGCACTGGCTGAAAATCAGGCTTTACGATATGCTCAATCAATGCAAATGGCATTTGTTGAACAACTTCATCGCTCTTCTCTTGTGCTTCCATCCGCTTTTCCTTAATCAACACAGCAATCACTTGTTCATCGTCATTAAAAATAGGAATGACATGCTGCTCAACTGTAATCCCTTCTTGTGTGATTGCCCTAGAAACAGAAGCCTTCTCCCCTTTTCGAAAAGCAGAAAATACAGCTGGTTCAAAGCTTTCAAAAACAATTTTGCCAATTACAGATTGTTCGTATAAATGATTTTGCCCTTTAGGAAATGCTTCAGCTACGACAATCGCATGAGATTGGTTGTCCACCATACAGTCAATAAACATATAGCATTCTGCCAATTCAGCATAATATGCAAGTGTAGTTTCTAGTTGTTGCAGCTTTGCAATATCTGATATAGATAGATTCGTATATTTTCTACAAAGCTTTTCTATTTTTGACAGGCCAAAAACCCCCTGTTACAAAATACACAAATTTGTACTGAATTTTTGTCATTATTATACCCATAACATTATTCAATTTTCAATAGCAATTTGTTTTTTATGAACAAAAATTATGCATTTTTAAGAATTTTATCGATTTAACTAACTATAAAGCAATAAAACGCAAAACACCCCGATTTTTACAATGTAAAAATCGGGGTGTATCATTGTTGTCTGCTCAGTGAATCATCAAATTGCGTGTTTTGAACGTAGGGATTTTAGGAAAAAATTACCACTTACGTTTACGTGCAGCTTCTGATTTCTTTTTACGTTTTACGCTAGGTTTTTCGTAGAACTCGCGCTTTCTAACTTCTTGAATTGTACCACTTTTTGATACAGTACGTTTGAAGCGGCGAAGAGCATCTTCAAGCGATTCGTTTTTGCGAACGACAGTTTTTGACATCTCTCTTTCCCTCCCTCCGAACACACGTCAATACAACACTAACAACTTCGTTAGTGTGTACTAGAGAATTATAACTTAATATATGCTTTCAGTCAACAGAAACTATATAAATCAATTATACCTCCGTGTCACTATATTCAGATTTTCTTCAAGCAAGCTTGTAAAATCTGCGATAGCTAACGGAGGCTGAATGATACTTTCATAAAAATCGTGCCAGTATTAATAATTAGATTCAGAAGTTAAGCCATTCATAATTGCTACACCTGAGCTTGCGCCAATACGCGTTGCTCCGTGCTCCACCATTTTTTTCATATCTTCTAAATTACGAACACCACCAGATGCTTTTACACCAAGCTCTGGCCCTACAGTTTTGCGCATTAATGCGATATCCTCAGCTGTTGCACCACCTGTCGAAAAGCCTGTAGAAGTTTTTACGAAGTCCGCACCAGCTTCAACAGATAATTGACATGCTTTTATCTTTTCTTCCTCTGTCAGTAGGCATGTTTCAATAATTACCTTTACAAGCGTTCCGTTTGCAGCCTCTACAACCGCCTTAATATCCTCACGTACAAGCTCATATTCACCATTTTTTAATGCGCCAATATTAATAACCATATCAATTTCACCCGCACCGTTTGCAATCGCATCTTTTGTTTCAAATGCTTTTGTTGCAGAAGTAGATGCACCTAATGGGAAGCCGATTACCGTACATACTTTCACATCCGTGCCTGTTAAAAGCTCTGCGCTATATTTCACCCATGTTGGATTTACGCAAACAGAGGCAAAATCATATTGCTTTGCTTCTTCACAAATTTTCGCAATTTGCTCGCGTATCGCATCTGCCTTTAATAAAGTGTGGTCAATCATTTTTGCATAATTTTGAGTCATCATGATCGCTCCTTAAAAATATTAGTTGTCCGTACAACTATATCATAGTTTGTCTATAAATGCGTTATTTTATATAAAAAAGCGAGGATTCCTCCTCACTATTCTAAAACTAGCTTATTGCCGTTAAGTGCTTCGCTGTAATTGAACGCTCACAATTGACAATATTTACTGGTGGTCCTTCAAATAAAATTTCACCGCCACCAATTCCACCTTCTGGACCAATATCAATAATCCAGTCGCTATGGCGAATTACATCTAAATTATGCTCAATAACGATAACCGTGTTGCCTTTGTCAACAAGCGTATTCATAATATTTAAAATTGTCGCTACATCTGACATATGTAAGCCTGTTGTTGGCTCATCTAAAATATATAAATTGCCCTTCGTTGACATTTCCTTCGCGAGCTTTAAACGCTGGCATTCCCCGCCTGACAATGTGTTGAGTGGTTGTCCTAGCGTTAAATAGGATAAACCTACCGTATTTAAGCTTGTTAATTTGCGCTTAATATCCTTTGCCTCGAAAAATTCTACCGCCTCTGCCACTGTCATATCCATTACATCGACAATATTTTTATCTTTATACGTATATTGCAGCACTTCTTGTTTATAGCGTGTTCCATTACATTGTGTACATACAACCTCTGCTTTATCCATAAATGATAAATTTAATTCTACCGTCCCTGTACCACCACAGCTCTCGCAGCCACCCGTTGAATTATAACTAAACAGCCCTGCATCCACCCCATTGGCATCAGAAAAGGCTTTGCGAATGGAATTCATCACGCCTGTATAGGTCAATGGGTTTGAGCGACTATTTGCATGGACAGCACTTTGATCGATGCGAATGGCCTCAGGATATTTTTTTGCAAACACTTCATGTACAAGCGTGCTTTTTCCTGAGCCAGCTACACCAGTAACCGCCGTCAATACACCTGTTGGCACTCGCAAGCTAACATTTTTCAAATTGTGCAATGTGCTTTTGTCACTCTCTAAAAATTCTGTAGCAGGACGTGGATTCGCTTTGATTGTTGCTTCCGATTTTAAATATTGTGCCGTTAGCGTATCTGCTTTTAACAGCTCCTCGTAGTTACCACTAAACATAATTTGCCCACCATGTGAACCAGCAGCTGGACCAACATCAATCACATGATCTGCAATTTGAATGACATCTGGGTCATGCTCTACAACTAAAACCGTATTACCTTTATCGCGTAGCTTAATAAGCAAATCATTTAAGCGATAGACATCGTGTGGATGCAAGCCTGTACTCGGCTCATCAAAAATATAGATTAAGCCTGTTAAATTGCTAGATAAATATTTGACCATTTTTACACGCTGCGATTCCCCGCCTGATAATGTTGGCATTTCGCGCGTTAACGTCATATAGCCAAGCCCGATATCGCATAAACTTTGCAGCCTTTCTGTAATTCCTACAACTAGCTCCTTTGCTAAAGGCTCTTCAATTTTTTGCAAAACTGCCATCAATTCATCTAGCTGCATCGCCGTCATATCATAAATCGAATGACCTAATATTTTTGAAGAAAGCACTTGCTCATTATAGCGTTTACCATCGCATGTTGGACAGCTACACATCGTTGTAAATTGCTCTAATTTACTTGCGGCTGCCTTTGTTGTATCTTTATCCGTTTTGACATTTTGTCGCATAAACTTTACTGCAATACCTTCATAAGTGGCATTTATTTCGCTGTTTTGATACGTTACTGTTACTTTTTGCGGCTCTGCATACATTAATTGATGCAGCTCTTGCTCGGTGTAATCTTGTATTTTTTTGTCATTATCGAAGAAGCCTGATTCTGCATACGCCTTCCATTGCCATGTGCCTACACCAAAGCCTGGAAGCAAAATAGCTCCGTCATTTAATGATTTTTCTTTATTTAATGTTGTGTCGATATTCAATGTGATAATTTTACCAATGCCTTCACATTGCAAACACATGCCGCTCGGATCATTAAAGGAATAAGCATTTCCATAGCCGATGCTCGGCGTAGCAAAGCGTGAAAATAATAGTCTTAACAGTGAATTGATATCTGTTGCAGTGCCTAATGTTGAACGTGCATTACCACCGAAGCGCTTTTGGTCAACGACAATCGCTGTCGATAAATTATGAATTGCATCCGCCTCAGGTCTGCGGTATTTTGGCAAAAATGTGCGGACAAAGCTACTATACGTTTCATTCAATTGACGCCCTGCTTCTTGCGCCACTGTATCAAAAACGATAGATGATTTCCCTGAACCTGATACCCCTGTGAAAACAGTGAGTTTCCCTTTCGGAATTTGCAGGCTGACATTTTCCAAATTGTTTTCTCTCGCATTGACAATTTCAATATACGTTTGCGCCATGGAAGTTCCTCCTTTAAAAGTGATGCTTTCTAACTTTAGCGTAAGTTGAAAGAGATGGCAAGAATGAGCTAGAGAAAAGCTGCGTGAATTTTTAGAGGGATTATTTATCTGCGATTTTTAAAAATATATCTGCGTTTTACGTAGAGTTATCTGCGAAATTTGCTAGGTTATCTGCGAATTTCTAGCACTTATCTGCGTTTCACAAAATATCAAGGGCTTGCTGCGATACATCGGCGCTTTTTAGAAATATATCAGCGAAATCCATAATATATCAGCACCTTGCAAAAAAACACAGCCTACGCAATGTAGACTGTGCTTTCTCTTAACTCATTTGCTCCTCTAATACACGAACGAATTGCCCTTCATTGTATGGGTAGCCTGCTTTTGTGATTTTTACTTTGACTAATTTGCCAATCATGTCTTCCGTGCCTTCAAAGACTACTTTTAAATAGTTGTCTGTGTAGCCAACATATAGATTTGCGTTTTCGCCTTCTTTGAAGCGCTCCTCTGGAATCACTTCCATCACTTCATTTTCAAAGCGAGCTGCGTATTCCTTCGCTAACTGGTCGTTTAAGGCAATTAAGCGATGCACGCGCTCATTTTTAATTTCCTCATCCACTTGGTCTTCCATACGTGCAGCTGGTGTGCCTGTACGCTTCGAATATGGGAAGACATGTAACTCAGAAAACTTATGGTCGCGGATGAAGTTATATGTTTCCATAAACTCCTCCTCTGTTTCACCTGGGAAACCAACGATCACATCAGATGTTACCGCTAAATTTGGCAACGCTTCTGCCAATTTCGTAATGCGCTCAGAGAAAAATGCCATCGTATATTTACGACGCATACGTTTTAATACCGTATCTGAGCCTGATTGAATCGGAATATGCAAATGATTTACAACAATATTTGACTTGCGTAATACATCGATCACTTCATCGGTTAATTGCGATGCTTCAATTGACGAAATACGCAGGCGCTTTAAGCCTTTTACTTGCGCCTCTAAATCACGCAATAATTGTGCTAAATTGTAATCTTTAAAATCTTGCCCATAACCACCTGTATGAATACCAGTCAAAACGATTTCTAAATAGCCTGCATCGACTAATTGCTGTGCTTGACGAATCACTTCCTGTGGATCGCGTGAGCGCATTAAGCCACGTGCCCAAGGAATAATACAAAATGTACAGAAGTTATTACAGCCTTCTTGAATTTTTAAAGATGCGCGCGTACGGTCTGTAAATGCAGGGACATCCAATTCCTCATAAACTCGATTTTTCATAATATTGCGCACTGCATTAATTGGCTCACGCTCCTCACGGTATTGCTCGATTAAGCCAAGCAGCTTATGGCGATCTTGTGTACCAACTACAATATCGACCCCTGGAATTGCCATAATTTCTGCTGGTGATGTTTGCGCATAGCAGCCTGTTACACAAATAACGGCATCTGGATTGCGACGCACTGCACGACGAATCACTTGACGCGATTTTTTGTCTCCCGTATTCGTTACCGTACATGTATTAATGACATAGACATCTGCCTGCTGTTCAAAGTCGATACGGTCGTATTGCTGCTCTTTAAATAATTGCCAAATTGCCTCAGTTTCGTAGTGATTTACTTTGCAGCCCAGCGTTTGGAATGCTACTGTTCCCAAGACTTCGACACCTCTTTCTTTCATTCAAATTCATATGAAATGGCAGAAAGCGCATATAATGGTGCGGTTTCTGCGCGTAAAATTCTAGGACCAAGCGACATCGTTTCAGCACCTGCCTGTAATAAGCTTGCTGCTTCTTGACGAGAGATGCCACCTTCTGGACCAAAAATACATAAGATTGATTCCGATTTACTATCATACACTTTTTTTAGCTTGTCCGCAAACTTTGTGCGTTTGATTTGCTTTGCATCTTCTTCATCGGCAATAAAAACAGCGTCGTATTGTGGCACAAGCGCTAACAATTGCTTAAATGAAATAGGCTGCTGAATTTCAGGGACATATGTACGATGTGATTGCTCTGCTGCCTCCTGTGCAATTTTTTGCAGACGCTCCGTTTTTTTCTCACCTTTTTTGTCATCCCATTTCACGATGGAGCGCTCTGCTGCAAATGGAATTAATGCGTGCATCCCTAATTCTGTCGCTTTTTGTGCAATTAACTCTAGCTTATCTCCCTTTGGTAAGCCACAGGCAATATCAACCTTAATCGGCATTTCTGGCGACGGCACTGTGCGACCTGTGTTACGAACAATGACGGCTATGTCAATTTCTACAATTTCGCTAATATAGGCTTGTCCATTTGTGACAACAACGATTTCATCACCGCTTTGCATGCGCATCACTTTACTTATATGTTTTGCGTTTTCTCCAACCATTTCGAGCTGCTGTTGTTCATCGAATTGTTCATTTACAAAATATCGTTGCATACGCTCTCTCCTTCTGATGAAGAGAAAACCAACAGCTTCATTGGTAAGCTGCTGGTTCTCAAATTTTTAAGGTCTACGTGAAATAATTGCTACCCAATCTTCCATCATTAACACTTCCTCAATTTGGAAGCCCGATGCTTCAAGTGCTGCTTTTACTTCATCTTTTTTCGCACCGATAATACCTGATGTTACATAAACGCCCCCAGGCTTCACAATGGAAAAAGCGTCATCTGTAAAGCTCATAATAATTTCAGCTAAAATATTGGCAACAACGACGTCCGCTGGCTCCTTTACTGTATCAAGTAAATTGCCATGGAATACTTCTGCAACATGCTCCACTTTATTGAGCTGAATATTTTCCTGTGCTGACTTTACTGCGACTTCATCTAAATCAAGCGCATGCACCGATTTTGCGCCGAGCATTGCTGCGCCAATGGATAAGACACCTGAGCCTGTGCCAACATCAACAACACTATGCCCCTCTTTTACAACCTTTTCAAGCGCTTGTAAGCACATCACCGTTGTTGGGTGTGTCCCTGTACCGAAAGCCATACCTGGGTCTAGCTCGATAATCAGCTCATCTGTAGAAACAGGCGTGTAGTCTTCCCATGTTGGAACAATTGTAAAGCGCTCTGAAATTTTCACAGGATGATAGTATTGCTTCCAAGCTGTCGCCCAATCTTCCTCATGGACTTCGTTTGTCGTTAATACATTTTCGCCAATATTAATATCAAAGTTCACAAGATTTGCGATTGCAAGTCGAATTTCTTCAATCGTTTCAGCTAAAAAGCTTGTAGCAGATAAATATGCCTTCACTACTACACCATTCTTCGGGAAGTCCTCTGGATTTAGTGCGTAAATTTCACCAAATTGATCTATTCTTTCCTTCGTTAGTTCGATTGAATCTTCTATAACAACACCGCTTGCACCAGCCTCATGCAAAATATTTGATACTGCGTCTACTGCTTCATGCGTTGTTAAAATTGACAGCTCTGTCCATTTCACTTGCAACCACTCCTCTTATCATTATTCACCTTTTAATTTTTTCTTTAGCTGACCCCATAATGAACTGCCATGCTCTTCTGGAATATCGCCACTAATTTCTGCAAAATCACGCAGCAATTGCTTTTGTTTTTCTGTTAGCTTTGTTGGTGTAACAACATTTACGACAACATATTGATGTCCTACTCCATAGCCATGTACATTTTTAATCCCTTTATCTTTTAAACGGAACTGCTTGCCTGATTGCGTACCTGCTGGAATTTTTAATTTTACTTTACCATTCACTGTTGGTACTTCAATTTCATCACCTAAAGCAGCTTGTGGGAATGTCAGCTTTAATTCATAGTAAATATCGTCGCCATCGCGTTCAAAGTACTCATGGTTGCGGACAGCGAAGACGATATATAAATCACCAGCTGGTCCACCGTTAACGCCCGGCTCCCCTTGACCTGCTACACGCAGTTGTTGACCATCATCAACACCTGCTGGTACAGTAATTTTAATTTTTTTGCGCTTTTGCACCGTTCCTGCCCCACGACAAGTTGAACATTTCTCAACGATAATTTTACCTGTACCACGGCAGCTTGGACAGCTACGCTTATTGACAATACGACCTAATGGTGTATCGACAGTTTGATTGATTTGTCCTGCACCGTTACACTGTGAACATGTTTGTGGCGTTGTGCCAGGCTTTGCACCTGAGCCATGACATGTATCACAAGGCTCGTCGCGCGGAATTTCAATTTCTGCTTCCTTACCGAAAATAGCTTCCTCAAAGCTAAGATTCATGCGATACTGTAGGTCATCACCTTTGCGCGGTGCATTTGGGTCTTGACGTCGGCCACCACCGAAAAATGAGCTAAAAATATCTTCAAAGCCGCCAAAGCCGCCGCCTCCGAAGCCACCACCACCAAAGCCAGCATTTGGATCTTCATGGCCGAATTGATCATAACGAGCTTTCTTTTGATCATCTGATAACACTTCATAGGCTTCTGCGATTTCTTTAAATTTTTCATCCGCTCCCGGCTCTTTATTAATATCCGGATGATATTGCTTAGATAGCTTGCGATAAGCTTTTTTTATCTCATCTTTACTGGCACCTTTCGTAAGGCCTAGCACTTCATAATAATCGCGCTTATTCATTTCATTACACTCCGATCTTTTTTGCATAAAGTTTATTTTACCATGCAACGACAAAAACTGCTCTATATTTATCCAAAAACTCATTTAAACAGTGAAAAGCCAAAGCCGCAAGCGGTCTTTGGCTTTTTATCGATTACGCCTCAATTGAATTTTTGAGCAATTATATAAGGCTCTATTTTGCTTCAGCGAGTGTTAGAACACCCGCTAAAGCAAGATAATATTATTTATCGTCTTTTACTTCTTCAAAGTCAGCATCTACAACGCCGTCATCTTTTGCACCAGCATCGCCACCTGCTTCACCTTGTGCAGCTTGAGCTGCAGCTGCTGCTTGCTCATATACTTTCATTACTAGAGGTTGTAAAATACCTTCTAATTTTTCTTTCGCTGTTTTAATGCCTTCAATTTCTCCAGCCTCTAATGCAGCTTTTAATTCATCACGCGCATCTTCAACCGATTTTTTCTCATCTTCAGAAATTTGCTCGCCTAAATCTGTTACTGTTTTATCCACTTGGAATACAAGTTGGTCAGCTTCATTGCGTAGTTCCGCTTCTTCTTTACGCTTTGCATCTGCCTCAGCATTCGCTTCTGCGTCTTTTACCATGCGTTCAACTTCTTCATCTGTTAAACCAGAGTCAGATTGAATCACAATTGTTTGTTCTTTGTTTGTACCTAAATCTTTTGCTTTTACAGATACGATACCATTTTTATCAATATCAAATGTTACTTCAATTTGTGGAATACCACGTGGTGCTGGTGGGATATCCGCTAATTGGAAGCGACCTAATGTTTTGTTGTCTGCTGCCATTTGACGCTCACCTTGTAACACGTGAATGTCTACTGCTGGTTGGTTGTCAGCAGCTGTTGAGAATACTTGTGATTTCGATGTTGGAATTGTTGTGTTACGGTCGATTAAACGAGTGAACACACCGCCCATTGTTTCGATACCTAATGATAATGGTGTTACGTCTAATAAGACGATATCTTTTACATCACCAGTTAATACGCCACCTTGTACCGCAGCACCCATCGCTACTACTTCATCAGGGTTTACGCCTTTATGTGGTTCTTTACCTGTTGCATTTTTAATTGCTTCTACTACTGCTGGAATACGAGTAGAACCACCTACAAGGATGACTTTATCTAATTCTGAAGCAGAAAGACCTGCATCAGATAATGCTTGACGTGTTGGCACAATTGTACGTTCTACTAAATCACGTGTTAAATCATCAAATTTCGCACGAGTTAATGTTACTTCTAAGTGAAGTGGGCCATCAGCGCCAGCTGTAATGAATGGTAATGAAATTTGTGTTGAAGTTACACCTGATAAATCTTTTTTCGCTTTTTCAGCAGCGTCTTTTAAACGTTGCATTGCCATTTTGTCTTTTGATAAATCAATGCTGTTTTCTTTTTTGAATTCTTCCACTAAGAACGCGATAATTTTTTCATCGAAGTCGTCACCACCAAGCTTGTTATCACCAGCTGTCGCTAATACTTCGAATACACCATCACCTAGCTCAAGAATCGATACGTCAAACGTACCACCACCAAGGTCAAATACTAACACTTTTTGGTCTTCATCTTGTTTATCTAAACCGTAAGCAAGCGCTGCTGCTGTTGGCTCATTAATAATACGCTCTACTTCAAGACCTGCGATTTTACCCGCGTCCTTTGTTGCTTGACGTTGTGCGTCATTGAAGTAAGCTGGTACTGTAATAACCGCTTTCGTTACTTTTTCACCTAAGTAATCTTCTGCATAACCTTTTAAGTATTGAAGAATCATTGCCGAAACTTCTTGTGGTGTATATTCTTTATCTTCCACTTTTACTTTTTCAGCAGTACCCATTTTTGATTTGATTGAAATAATTGTATTTGGGTTCGTTACAGATTGACGTTTCGCTACTTCCCCCACTTGACGTTCGCCGTTTTTAAAGGCAACAACAGATGGTGTTGTACGATTTCCTTCTGGATTTGGGATTACTTTCGGTTCGCCGCCTTCTAAAACGGAAACACAAGAGTTTGTTGTACCTAAGTCAATACCGATAATTTTGCTCATTTGAAATTTTCCTCCTAATAATTAGACACAGTATAATTAATTTATTTTTAGGTGCATTAGCTGCACTTGCACACGAATTTATTCATTAACAGAAACCATTGCTGGTCGCAATACACGATCCTTTAACTTATAACCCTTTTGCAGTTCGCGTAAAACAATGCCAGACTCTTTGTCGCTATCTTGCTCTTGCATTACCGCTTGATGGAAATTCGGATCGAATGGCTCACCTTCAGATGCAATAACCTCTAAGCCTTCTTTTGCTGTTGCATCGATGAATTGACGATATACCATTTCTACACCAGTATATAATGAAGTAGCTTCTTCTGATGTCACTTCTACTTGTAAGGCGCGATCTAAATTATCTAGAACAGGAATTAAATCCGTTAATAAGCTTTGGGCACGGAATTTTTCAGCTGCCTCTCTATCCAATTTATTGCGACGCACCATATTATCGTAGTCAGCGCGCAGTCGTAAATAGCGATCCTCTTGCTCCGCTAATTTCGCTTCAAGCTCAGCGATTTTTTGCTCGTTTTCATCTAGTGCAACTTCTTCGACTACTTCCTCTGTTATTTCTTCCGCTTGTTCATTAGTTTGTTGCTCTAGCTCTTGATTTTCCACTTTTTCTGACACTCTGTATCCTCCTTAAAGCGTTGCTAATGTTTTTTGAAAGCACGTGTCAAACCATTTTGCATCATGTCTAATAATGTCACGACGCGTCGATAGTCCATGCGTGTTGGTCCAATGATAGCAATCGCACCATGCTGCTCATCCCCAGTTGAAAAGGCCGTTGTAATAACGCTACAGTTTTCCATTGCTAGAAGATTGTTTTCAGAGCCGATGCGAATTTGAATTCCCGCTTGATTTGGCTGGAATAAAGATTGCAATTGACTTTCTTTATCCATTAACTCCATTAGCATACGAATTTTATTTAAATCGTGAAACTCTGGCTGGTTTAACATATTCGTTTTACCACCATAGTAGATTTTTCCTTCTTTTTGATTTTTCGAAACATCTACTAATGATTGAACGATTGTTTCTGCTGTTGCAATATGTTGCTTTAAAATACTTAGCACCTCAGCCTCAAGCTTGATGTGTAGCTCATGCAGCGACACACCAGTTAATCGGTCATTCAAAATATTAACCATTTTTTCAATATCCGAAGGGCTAAACCCTTGCGGCAATGTGAGGATGCGATTTTCTACATGACCGTTATCCGTTACGATAATGGCAACAGCCTTATCATCTGCGAGTGGCACAATTTGAAATTTCTTCACTTTATGCTGCTGCACGTCTGGTCCAAGTAGAATCGCCGTATATGTCGTTAATTCCGACAATATATTAGCTGATTCTCGAATAAGCTCCTCCATCTCCCCAATGCGATGATGGAACACAGATTGGATTTGGCTTATTTCTTCAGCATGAATCATATGAGGCTGTAATAAATGATCGACATAAAAACGATAGCCTTTTTCCGACGGAACACGCCCTGAAGATGTATGGGTTTTTTCTAAAAAACCAAGCTCCTCAAGATCCGCCATTTCGTTGCGAATCGTCGCTGGGCTGTACGTAATACCCTCTCTCTTCGATATTTGACGTGAGCCAACAGGCTGAGCAGATGTTACAAAGTCATCAACAATGACCTGCAAAATTTGCAATTGACGATTTGTTAGCATTTTCATCACCTCTGTTAGCACTCGTTTTAATGGAGTGCTAATACTAATAATAAATTAACAAATCTCTCTATTGATGTCAACGAAATCGCCCGATGTTTTTATCGACTATTAAGAAAGTAAGTAAATATTCTACATTTCAAAGTATTGTGTGCTGCTAACGAGCATTTGGGCATCTATATTATGATGCTTCACTATTGACACAAAAGAATCAGGTTAAAAACTGTTGAAACACTTCATTGCCTACAAAGCGCCCTTGCCTTGTTAAACGAATGCCATGCTCGTCCTGTTGTAAAAGACCATCTTTGACAAGCTGTTCAATAATGTCACCATAGCGCTTATGCATCGGCTCCTTCAGTTTCTTTTCATAGGCTTCAAATGATACACCTTCTACTTTGCGCAGCCCTAAAAACATTTGTTCTTCCATTTTTTCTTCGTGTGTTACTTGATTCTCATGCACAATTGGACGCACACCTGATTGAGCGATTTCAATATATTTTTTGATAGGCCCATGATTAGAATAACGTATGCCTGCCAAGTAGCCATGCGCACCAGCACCGAAGCCTGCATACTCGTCATTATCCCAATAAATTTTATTGTGAATCGACACATGTCCTTCCTCAGCAAAATTACTAATTTCATATTGTGCCAGGCCTGCTGCTTCCATTTCCTGTAGCAATACATCATACATATCAGCTTCTAAATCTTGTGTCGGCAAATGCAGCTTGCCTTTCGCATATTGAATATAAAATACCGTCTTCGGCTCCACAATTAATGAATAGGCAGAGTAATGCGGTAGCTTTAACGCTAAAGCCGTTTGCAATGTGTGCTGCCACTGCGCCATCGTTTGTCCAGGTAAGCCGTACATTAAATCAATACTAATATTCGTAAAGCCCACTTGCTTCGCATTGTCAATTGCCTTATAAACATGCCCATTGCTATGTGTGCGCCCAATTTTTTCGAGCAAGCCCGCATCGAATGACTGCACGCCCATGCTTAGACGATTAACTCCACCATTAAATAAAGCCTGCAATTTTTCCACTGTTAGCTCATCAGGATTTGCTTCCGATGTAAATTCTTTTACGTTTTGCATCGGGATAAAGTTTCGAATTATTTCAAGTAAGCGCTGAATTTGTGCGGCAGATAGCGCTGTCGGTGTTCCACCACCTAAAAAAATCGTTTCTACTTGTGTAAATTCGTTCGGATATTGTGTTACAGTTGTTGCTATTTCTTGTCCAAGCGCCTCAATATATGCGTCTACTGGCTGATTTTTAAAAAATACTTTATTAAAATCACAGTAGTGGCAAATTTGATGGCAGAAGGGAATATGAATGTAAACACCTCTTGCCAATAAAATCACTTCCCTTTTATAATCTATTTCTTTGTGCTTTGTTATTACAGTTAAAAATCCACTATGCTTCTCCATTTACAGAGAAACATAGTGGAAACATGGCGTCAACTAAAAACAATCAATGGATAATATCCGTCTCTCTCGATTTTTTTAGTAAGGCCTCCGTTTTCTCGCTTAAAATCTTTTTAAAGAATGTACCAAACAGCAAGAATAACACCCCTACAATGAATAAAACAAGCATATCGAGCGCAACTGTTGACCAAACAATTCCTCCAACTGCTTCACGCATTAATTCAATCGCATACGTGAACGGTAAAAACGGATTAATCATTTGGAAAAACTTCGGCAATAGCTGGACAGGATACGTACCACCTGAACCTGCAATTTGCAATACAAGCATGACGATAGCCATTGCCTTACCGACATCTCCAAAGACGGATACGAGTGTATAAACAACTGTAATAAAGACGCTCGCAATAAATAGCCCAAATAAAACGAATAAAACAGGTGAGGCTAATGTGCCATCAAATAAGAAAATATCACCCATTGTAATAATTGTCGTTTGCAGTAACGCAAATGACCCGAATGTTAGCAAGCGCCCAAAGTACACTTCACGAATGGAAAACTCCCCCACACGATGTACGTTGACAGACAGTAAGGAAATAAGTAATAAGCAGCCTACCCAAATTGATAAAACCGTATAAAACGGAATCATCCCTGTACCATATTTATCAATTGGGAATAGCTTATGGTTTTCTACTTCAACAGGATTTGCAAAGAAGTCACGCTCTGCCGATGCATTGTTTTTCAGCAATGTAATAATTTCATGGATATTTGCTTCATTATCTAGTGTGCGTAATTTATTCGCCAAATCTTTTATCTTCTCACTCAACGCAGGATAGTTCGCTTGAATTTGTGCAAGCGTGTCGTTTGCCTTTGCTAACGATTCGTCTGCATTTTTTAAAATTTGTGTCACTTCTGGAACTAGGCTTTGTACTTTCGTTAAAATATCGGATGCACCTGTTAAGCTTTTTTTAGCATCACCTAGCATTGACTTAATTTTTGGCTCTAACGTACTTTTATATTGTGATAAAAAGCCATCAATTTGTAAATCGATGTTCGCTGCGACTTGCTGTAAATTTTTCAAGCCTTGCTTTAGCGTCGCATCATTGACATCCATTTTGCCCAATGCATCAATTTGACGCGAAAAATCTGCCATGCTCGACTTTAAATTGTACAGTTGATCGACTACAAGCTGCTCACGCTCTTTTGCAGTTGGCAAGCTTTCCACATGTGCTAATACTTCCTGTAGCCTCTGCACCATTTTCGTATTTGCTATTTTTTCTTCATCAATTTGTGGGTTCATTGCAAGAAGCTCATCAATTGCTTGCTGCACTTTTTGCTTTAAGGTTAAGCGGACATTTTCCGCATCTTGTGTAATTTGTCCAATGGCCTCTGCATGTGTGATTAGCTCATCAACACCTTTGTCAGCAACTGTTAGTCGACTTTGTAAATCCGTTAATGCTTGATCTAGCTTTGTCGTATCAATATTAACATTCCCTAATTGTGCCAAAAAGCTCTCTACATCTCTCGATACCTTTTGAACCCGCTGCAAATCCCTTTCTACAATCGGGGATAGCGCATTTAATGTTACTTCTGCTTCATTCAATAATAGCATGGCGCTTTGCACAGTCGCTAAGCCTTCATTCGTCGTTTCCTGCACCTTTGGCATCATGGCTAAGCCTTCTGTAATCATTTCACCTGCTTGATCGCTATCCTGCGCTGCCTTATTTAATGTGTGCTCAATATCAGGTAAATGCTCTTCAATTAAAAAGACGTACTCCTCAAACTTTTCGAAGTTTGGTACTTCCTTTTCGATTTCAACCCCTAATTCATTAAAAATAGTAAAAATCGTTCCATTGACCGTCGCAATAAATTCACTTGAGATTTGCTCGGCAATGCCGCTTGCTCCTTTATCTGTAATTTTAGGTGCAATCGAGTTAATTTTTTCATTGACATAATATTCGATTTTTGCCTTCTCTGGCGTATCTGCCAGTACAGAAGCCAGCTTTGCAGAAAAATCTGCGGGAATGATAACCGTCGCGAAATAATCGCCTACCGTTAATTTATCGATTGCCTCTTTGCGGTCGGTAAATTTCCAATCAAAATTTTTGTTCATTGCTAACTGGACGATGAGCTCATTTCCGACATTGATTTCATCGCCACGCACAGTAGCACCTATATCCTCGTTGACAATTGCCACTTGCATTTGATTCGTTTGTCCATATGGGTCCCATGATGCATAAATATTAAACCATGCATAAAGCGATGGTAAAAATACTAAGCCACCAATTAAAACAAGCGCTACCCAATTAGTTGCTATATTTTTTATATCGCTCGTATAGATAGTAAAAATCTGCTTTAAACTTTTTTTCATCTCATGCTCCTTCTGCTAAATTCATTCAGTTCCCCCAATTATAACGAAAAAATGGTAAGATGATAATCCATTATGCTAGAAAATATATAGAATGTTGACGAATGGCTTTTTTGCCTTCATCATAAAATTGGAGGTGTCTACGATGTATTTATATTTTGGAATTATTCCACTTATTTTATTTATCGTTTTTATGATTTCATATTTCATTGACCCTAGGAAATTAATAAATGGACTTTTATTTAACTTTTTTCTTATGTCATTTTTAATGTTTTGCCTTGTTGCATCGCTCTCATCTGATAATCATCTATTACAGCTAGCGATTGCCATTCCTATCGGTGCGCTAGTGTTATTAATTCCCTTTGCAACTGTAGCATTTACTGTAACTCTTTTTCTAAATGCTCGCACGTTGTTTCGTAAGGAAGGACGACGCTTTTCCAATTCCTTAACATTGTTGTTAGGCATTGCGATTGTTGCTTACTTTTTTATTGGCCTTTTCAATTTAAGCGGGCGCTTGTCTCTGGAATTTCAGCCATTTTTCATGGCAGTTTCTTTTATTATTTTCTATTTTTTAATTCATGCATCGAACTTCTTAGCAGCTTATTTTTTATATCAGTTCAATCGTCCACGCTTGAATCAAGATTTTATTATCGTGTTGGGCAGCGGATTAATTCATGATAAAGTGCCGCCATTATTAGCGAGCCGCATTAATAAAGCAATAGAATTTTATAATAAACAAGCGAAGGCTACAACGCCACCAACCATTATTTTTTCTGGTGGACAAGGTCCAAATGAGGGGCTTTCTGAGGCAGAGGCAATGCAAAGCTATGCGCTCGAAAAAGGAATTCCAATTGAGCATACATTGCAGGAAAATGAATCAGTGAACACCTATGAAAATATGCTCTTTTCTAAACGCCTAATGGATTCGTTAAAGCCTCAGCATAGCAGTATTTTCACAACAAATAATTTCCATTTATTCCGAGCAGGCTTGTATGCACGACGAGCAGGTCTAAACAGCCAAGGAATTGGCTCAAAAACTGCATTTTACTATTGGCCTAATGCGATGATTCGTGAATATATAGCGATTGTCGTAATGGGGAAAAAGCGTCATCTTTATGTTATCGGTACCGTTTTCTTCTTTGCCACATTGTTATCACTTTTCCTTTATTTCTTTGGAGAATAAGAAAAAGCTGTCTGGAATCACATTATGTTCCAGACAGCCAATGCGTTGGAGACTGAATATATGTCGGTAATTTCGTCTGTTTATCTCCTTTAGCTGAGTTAATCTGCATTTGTGTTAAAAACAGGCTTGTCGAGAGATTTGCCCCGCTAATATTGGCATCACGTAAATCAGCACCAATCAAATCGACACCTCTTAAGTCCGCATTTTGCAAATTTGCTGCAATTAAATAGGCACCTCGTAAATCAGTTGTTCTTAAATCTTTCCCCTTTAAATTTTTCCCAACCCAATCAATACCTCGATATTGCTTACCTTTTTTTATTTTAAAAACGTTTGCACTCAACTCACTACGGATGTACTCACTTGTTTCCAGCAACAGCATATTGACAGGCTGTCGACAGCTAATCATATCTATCGCTAATAATTGCTCTGCCTCTAAATCCGTTAAGCCTTGTAGCTTTTCTAGCTGCTCACTTAGCCTTTGTCTTAATGTATCTGAAATCGTATACGTTAACGCTGCTGCGACAAAGGCAATCATTTCATAAAGCTGCTCCATCACAGGAAAAACGTTGAACATTTTCTTAGAAACCTCAGGATGCTCACGCCAGCTTTGCCCTTTAAAGGTGTGCTGTGAAACCTTTTGACCAGCGCCTAAACAATCAAATACTGTACAGCCTTTAAAGCCCTGTGTCCTTAGGTTTTTATGTATTTTACAGCGAAAGTCTTGCTGTAAGTTTGGACATGGCGTCTCTGCCGGCTTATTGATGGCAAAATCGCTTGATGCCACAATATTCAACGCTGTACAACAAAGCCCAAAGCATTGTGAACAATCAGCGCTTAAACTTTCTCTGATATTTATAGCGGTTTCTTTATGCATTTTTTTGAACTCCTAAATAATTTGTTTCAAGCTCCATTTCTCGCACTTCTTGAGTGTAGGTAACTTTATATGCTTTTGCATATGGCCTTGAGCTAACAACAGCATGTACTTCCTGCTCGATGAAATGAATTCCAACACCATCATCTGCTGCGTAGCCTGCTTGAATTTGCTGTGCTGCGATTAGTTGATGGTAGCTCGGTCTACGATTGGCTTCCCCATCATAATGTGGACAATTGCTCCCTTGTAAAAAGCCTAGACATTGCAATGGTGCTAGTCCATCTCCAAAGGAATCTGTCACACCTTCTTCAAACCAACAAATCGAGCCTGCACTAATACCCGCTAATATGATGCCTTGCTCCCAAGCTTTATGTAATATTTGATCAATGCCCCACTCTTTCCATAAAGCGAGTAAATTTTTCGTGTTCCCCCCACCAACATAAATAATATCCTGTGCAAGTAAAAATGACTCTATATCCCTTGTAGATGGATTAAATAGTGAAAAATGACTTGGCTCACACGACTGTTGCTCAAAAAATTGATAAAAGCGTGCAATATAATCCTGTGAATCTCCACTCGCCGTTGCTAAAAAGCAAATTTTCGGCTTTGCTTTACTACTTTGCTGTAAAATATATTGGTCTAATAAGGGGTTATCTGGCTCCATTGAAAATCCGCCACCACCCAATGCAATAATTTGCTTCATATTGCCACTCTCCTTGTAAATTCTTAACATACAGCATAAATCATTTCAATAATTTGTCAAGGGAAAGAAGCACCTCCATTTTAATAAAGAAGGTGCACCGAAACTATTTATCCAACACCTATTTTCCTATGCTGATGCCCGTCAATTAACCTCTACTAGCAGGTTTACTGCAATTGTAGAAGCGTCAATGAACGGTTCATATAACCAAATAGAAAGGCTTCTGAGGCTGCACTAACCCCTACTTGATCCCCCACATTTAAAGCCGCTTGCACAATATAAGCTGAGCTATTTCTACTTGTAATATTAAAGACGGCAATACCTTGAGTAAAAATAGGCATTCCATTGACTGTAATAGTTGCTGATAAATAACCGTCCGTTGGGTCTGGTGCAGCAAATGCTATAGCATTTATCGATACTGTTACTTGATATACACCGCTCTCATTGATCACTAATTCATTTCCTGTTGGCTCACTGTCACATTCGATAAAGGGCCTACTATATCGAATGATACAGGGGTCTGCACGGTTGCTGTATCTTCCAATGTATTACTGCGTAATGAACCAAAGGCCATTGTACGCTCTTCAGGTGGTATATTAGGTGCAACATAGTCACCAGCAATAAATTTACCAAAAAATCTAGTCTCAATCGGACAATATTTTATTTTATGACAGCCTTTGTTGCTATGATTAAATGACATACTCTCCCTCCCTATCTTCTTCATCTAATCTAGTATACTCTGCTGCTTGCACATCTTTTGTACGAATGTCTATTAGTGGATTGTTGCTGGAGATGATGTACTAGCAATCGGGAGTGAAACATAGGACAAGTTTTATTTTGTTACAAGAAAAAGCACGTAAATGAATGTGGCTAGCCAAACTCATTTACGTGCTCTATTTCTCAATATCGAATTGTTAAGCTATGCTAAGATTGGACATGCCTTTCCAGGTTGGCATTTTGGTGGTGGCGGCGTATAGCCTCCGCCTCCTGCACCTTGATCATTCGCAGCGCTTGCACCTGAGCTAAATGACAAACCGAAAAGCAGAAAAGTTGCAACGGCAACTGATAACAATGTTTTTTTCTTTTTCATTGATTTATTTCCTCCTATATTCAAAATTCGTCTTTCAAATTGTTATATTCTATATTTTTTGTTAAATCCCTTTAATTTTTCAAATAATTTTAATAAATTACGATAATAAGAGCACTTAACCGTAAAAAAGGTTAAGTGCTCTATTAACTATAGCTAGAGTCATATTGCTCTGCTACTATTTCTTATTTACTATCATCCATCTTCAACACAGCCATAAATGCTTCCTGTGGAACTTCCACAGAGCCTACTTGCTTCATACGCTTTTTACCTTCTTTTTGCTTATCAAGAAGCTTACGTTTACGCGAAATGTCACCGCCATAACATTTAGCAAGTACGTTTTTACGGATGGCTTTGATTGTCGAGCGCGCCACAACCTTTTGTCCGATAGCCGCTTGAACAGGCACTTCGAATTGCTGTCTTGGGATTAATTCCTTTAATTTTTCTACAATCACTTTACCACGCTCATAAGCAAAGTCACGGTGTACGATAAAGCTTAATGCATCGACTTGCTCACTATTTAATAAAATATCCATTTTCACAAGCTTCGATGGCTTGTAACCGATTAACTCATAGTCAAATGATGCATAGCCTTTCGTGTTTGACTTTAAATAATCGAAGAAATCATAAACGATTTCCGAAAGTGGAATTTCGTATTGAATGCTGACACGTGATGTATCAAGATAATCCATGCCCATGAAATTCCCACGCTTCATTTGGCAAAGCTCCATAACTGCACCTACATAATCATTCGGCACCATAATCGTTGCTTTTACATACGGCTCTTCAATGCGGTCAATTTTTTGTGGATCAGGCATCATCGATGGGTTATCAACGCGAATCGACGAGCCATCTGTCATAAATACTTCATAAATAACAGAAGGTGCTGTCGTAATTAAATCGATATTAAACTCACGCTCGATACGCTCTTGAATAATTTCCATATGCAACAAGCCTAAGAAGCCACAGCGGAAACCGAAGCCTAATGCTTGTGATGTTTCTGGCTCATATTGTAAGGCAGAGTCGTTTAGCTCTAATTTTTCTAGCGCTTCACGTAAGTCATTGTATTTCGCTGTATCGATTGGGTATAAGCCGCAGAACACCATTGGATTTAATTTACGATAGCCGGGTAATGCCTCTGTTGCTGCTTTATTACCTGCAAACGTTACCGTATCCCCTACACGTGTATCGCCAACATTTTTAATGGATGCTGTTAAATAACCTACGTCACCAACTGTTAATTCCGCTTGTGGCACAGCCTTTGGTGTATGAATTCCTACTTCAATTACCTCAAACTCTGCACCTGTTGCCATCATACGAATTTTATCTCCAGGCTTCACTGTACCGTTAACAATACGAATGGAAATGATAACACCTTTGTAGGCATCATAGACAGAGTCAAAAATAAGCGCTTGTAATGGGGCATCTGGATCACCTGTTGGTGCAGGTACTTTTTCTACAATTTGCTCTAAAATTTCCTCAATCCCGATACCAGCCTTCGCTGATGCTAAAACGGCATCTGATGCGTCCAAGCCAATAACGTCCTCAATTTCCTGCTTAACACGCTCTGGGTCAGCTGCTGGTAAGTCAATTTTATTAATAACGGGCATAATTTCTAAATCATTATCAAGCGCTAAATAGACGTTAGCTAATGTTTGTGCTTCGATACCTTGTGCTGCATCGACAACTAAAATAGCACCTTCACATGCCGCTAAAGAACGTGATACCTCATATGTGAAATCGACGTGTCCTGGTGTATCAATTAAATGGAATGTATACGTTTCTCCATCTTTTGCTACATATTTTAATTGCACTGCGTTTAATTTAATCGTAATGCCACGCTCACGCTCTAAATCCATCGAATCAAGCAATTGCGATTTCATTTCACGCTGTGTTACTGTTTTTGTTGATTCTAAAAGTCGGTCTGCTAAAGTTGATTTCCCATGGTCAATATGGGCGATAATCGAGAAATTTCGGATATTCTCTTGGCGTTTCAAACGTTCTTCTCGGTTCATATAATTGTTCTCTCCTAAATGTAAACTATAGTGCATTATACTATGAACAATAGGCAAAGCACAATGTTTGCCTAAATGATGAAAAAATACAGGAAGGCATATAGATTCCCTCCTGTACTTTTTCAGGCTACTCGCCCTCCACTACGACAAAAGCTGCTTCACTTTCTACACCTGTAGCGGATACAGCCTTAATGCCATATGTGTAGTTCTTTTTAGCTGAGGCTGTCTTGTCCACAAATGTTGTAAAGCCATTCGTATTATAAACAACATCTACAATATTTTTCGGATCATCGTATGAGCCTTCACCATTGCCAGCAAAACGATAAATAACATATTTACGTGGTTGATTTTTATTTCCATCTGTCATTTCAATTTTGCGACCAGTTGCCTCTTTTGTCACCTGTACAAAAGTCGGTTCAGCAGGCGCTGTCGCATTTACCCAAGGTGTACCTGGTGTTAGCGCCGTATAATTATATAGCTGCTGATTAACAACTGTTGCATAGCCTAGTTTATTGGTTTGCATACTTTTCAAAGAAAAGTGCATTTGTCCCATCGCCGCTGTTTTTGCTGAACGATTCGCTATAATTTGATTCGGTAGCTCCATTTTGTTTTTCCATGCTTTATCGCTATCGTTGCCTACTTTATAATCGGCAAGCCCTATATAGAGATGAACAGGGTGTGCTTTCGCATATGTTTGTACTTCATGGCTCCACCAGTCAAGCAATGTTCCGTATTTGGCAACAGACAATGTGCGCGACCAATAAATTTGTGGTGTCACATAATCAATTGTACCATTTTTAATCCATGCTCTTACATCCGCATATAAATCGTCATAGTTGTTGACACCTGCTTTTGTATCGCTACCTGTTTTATCTGCTGATTTATTGCGCCATACACCGAATGGTGAAATGCCGAATTGCACATGTGGCTTCGTTTCTTTAATTGCTGTATAAAGCTTTTTGACAAGCTGGTTCACATTATCACGTCGCCAATCCTCCACTTTTTTGAAGGAGCTACCGTATTTTTTGTAGGCTGCTTGATCTGGGAAAGCTTCCTTAGCAATTTTGTATGGATAAAAATAATCGTCCATATGAACTGCATCGATATCATAATTTGCTACTAGCTCTTTTACTGTTTTCACTAAATAGTTTTGCACTTCTGGCAAGCCAGGATTTAAATAATATTGCTTGCCATATTTGACAACCCAGCTCGGATTTTTTCTTGCGACATTATCAGGTGCAAGATCCTTTAATTTTTGGCTAGGCATTGTTACGCGGTATGGGTTCATCCATGCATGTAGCTCCATCCCTCGTTTATGTGCCTCTTCTACCATAATAGCAAGCGGGTCGTATCCTGGATTTGTTCCTTGTTTTTTCCCTGTTATGTAGGTTGACCATGGTGCGAGCTTTGATGAATACATCGCATCATTTGTTGGTCTTACTTGATAAATCACCGTATTTAACTTATTTGCTTTTAATTTATCTAATGTTTGACGTACCCAAGCGGTATATTGCTCCTTATTCATTCCCGCCTTCATATCAATATTTAGCACTGTTGAAATCCATACCGCACGCATCTCCTCTTTCGGCTGCACTGTGCTTGCTGATGCTGGATGGACAGTGATTGTTGATAGACATAAAACAAAAATCATCGTGACAAAACTTACAATTTTCCATTTTTTCTGTTGCTTTTTCATAATTCCTCCATCTTGCTATTTTTCTCTTTTTAGTATACGACAAATACTGCACTTTTGAAATGCAAAAACGGTCGAGCTTGTTTTCTCGACCGTTTGATATACTATTGTTGCAGCGCTCGATACATAAATGCGACAAATTGCGCACGTGTCACAGGTTCATTTGGCTTGAAATATCCGCCATCCCCCAAGGCAATTTGCTGATCTGCTAGTATTGAGATATAGGCATATGCCCAATGTGTAGCAGGCACATCTTGGAATGTACTTGTTTGCTCTGAGGTTAAATCAAATGCTTCCACAAGCACTTTCGCCATATGTGCTCTTGTCATCGGTGCTTCGGGATTAAATTTGCCTTCTGTTCCATCAAATACCCCTGCTTGATACACTTGAGCAATCGCATCATAATAGCGATGCTTCGTCGTAATATCTGTAAACTCTTGCATCTCACGCACTGCTAGTAAATCAAATGCTCGAGTAAATATTACTGCTACATGCTGACGCTGAATGGAATCGTTTGGCTTGAATGTGCTATCAGGATAGCCTTTAACCCAGCAGCGTCCTGCGATATCTTCAATCATTTTTTGTGCCCAATGTGAGGCGATATCGTTAAATTGAATTGGACATGCTGGTGGCTGTTCCAGAGTAGGCTCTGTGATTTCATTTGAGTTATCTGGTATATCCACTACATTTTCTACCCATTTTGCATACAATGTCATATTTTCTGTCACGATATCCTGCGTAAAATCCCATTTATTTATGAACATAGCATCCTTATACCATCCTGCAAATGTGTAGCCTTCTTTTAATGGCTTTGTCGGCTCCACTACCTTTTGCTGTTCCTCAAGCGTTTGATTAGCTACTGTTGTCCCACCATTGACATTAAATATTACTGTGTAAGTGGATCGCTCTTTTTCAATAGGTGCTGGTACTGGAGGTGGCGAAGTATTTTTCGTCCATTTAGCATAAAGTATTGTGTCTGCCGTCACTTTATCATTTACAAAATCCCATAGCTCTGTAAATAGCACATCTTTATACCAGCCTGCAAATACATGATCTACTTTTGTTGGTGGAGGTGGCAATGTAATGTTCCCATTAGGTATAATATGCTGCATTGCAACAGCCGAACCTCCATTTGTATCAAAGGACACTTGATAATAGCTTTGCCATTTTGCATACAATGTTAGCGGCTTCGTCACGACATCTGTCGCAAAATCCCATCTATCATTAAACGTTGTATTTTCATACCAACCATCGAATATCGCATCAAGCTTGCTCGGCGCTCCGGGTTCTATTATTTTCCCTTTTGACAGTACATAGAGAGGATTTATTGCTGTCCCGCCCATTGTATCAAAGGACACTTTATATTCATATTTAGCATAAATCACGAATGGTAATGTTGGAACAGAGGAATCCCACTCTATCAAAAAGTCTTCTGCTGTAAACATTCCTCCATAAATTTGTTGCACTCCATATTTCCCTTGACTAAGAAAAGGCTCTTGCCCAATAGTTGGGCTACTATTAAATGTCACTGTACGCATATTATTTTCTTGAAATGCCCAGTTTCCTAAATTATTTAAGGAGTTTGGAAATGTTATATCTGTTAAATAATTATTGCTAAACGCAGCTTGTCCTAGCGTTTTAAGCGTATTGGGGAAGCTGACATGTGTTAATCGATTTTTAGAGAATGCACCTTGACTAATTTCTTCTACACCTACTGGAATTATGACATCAGTTAACAGATTATCAGCAAAGGCAAACGATGATAGTCTCGTTATATTTGGTGAGATATCGACTGTTGTTAATTGATTCTCAGCAAACGCATAATCCCCTAGTGTTGTTACACTATGTGGAAGAATAATTTCTGTTAACGCATTGTTAGCAAAGGCCGATTGACGAATCTCTTTTACTGTGCTGGACAAATTGACATTGGTAATTTGATTATTTTGGAATGCTTCTTTTCCTATAACTTGTACTGTATGTGGCACTGTCACCTTTGTTAACCCTTTATTGCGAAAAGCCTCATTTGCAATTTGTGTAACAGGCTCTCCCCCTGAGCCTAGTGTATTGGGTATCACAATCTCCCCTGCTGGCCCCGTGTAATTTGTAATCTCAATTTCTGCACCATTCACATTGTAATGAAAGCCATTTTCCTCCGCAGCTTTAACTGATGAACTCCTCCCATATAAAATCAATACGAATATAGCGAGCAAAAGCCCTATTTTTTTCATGCAAACCTCTCCTTCTTGTCATTTATAAAAAGCTACCATAGATAAATGAAAGAAAAATGAAAAGGCATAGGGTAGTAGGCAAATATCAACCTACTGCCCTATGCTTTTTGATATCGTTCATATAACTGCTGCATCGTCATTGATGGTGGTAAATGTAACTCTCGCTGCATTCTTTGCACATATTGCTGATAGTGCTGCTGGAAGGCGTACATATCCCTCATTGCTCCATATAGGTTGAGCAAAAGCTGATTTGCCTCTTCATCAAAGCCATCATATACTACTATTTTCCTGACGATTTCCACAGCCGTTACATAGCGTTCTCTCTGTAATAGCCAACTAGCAAGACGTTTGGCAAAGGAAGTATATAACAAGCTCATGCTCTCCTGCTCAAAAGCTGCCCATAAGAAATATGGTTCCTCAAATAGTACACCATTTACTTGCTTTTCTAGCTCTAGCGCCACATGTTCATTATCTTTGTTTATTTGTGTGAGCATTGCGACTCCTTGCTCGAATTGTAAAAAATCCACATCCATATTCGTCAAATCTAAGCGATATTTCTCCTGACCAGAAATGACATGACTCTTAAAGCCATGATCCTTTAATACCGCACGTAGCTGATAAACGGCTGTATGTAAATACGTTTCCGCATTTTTTACAGGCATCTCTGGAAAGACATCCTCAATCAGCCTCATTTTTGCTACGCTTTTCCCACGCTTCATTAACAAATAAGCAAACAATTCTTTATTTTTCTTGGAGCGCCATTTCACTTCACCATATTGTGTACTACTTACTTCGAGACATCCAAATGTTTGCACTTTAAGGCGATTTTGCACAGCATTTTCAGTAGTAGACGCTGTTCGTCGCTTACTCATAGCTCTTGCAATTGTTTGATTCAAACGGCTTTTCGACACTGGCTTTAACATATAATCAAGTGGATAAACATCGTAAGCCTGCATCGCGTAATTCGCATGGGCCGTTGTAAACACAATATCAAGATTTGCATTGTTTGCACGTAAATTGCGCGCTAATTCGATGCCATTGTCCTCAGCGATTTCAATATCTAAAAACGCGATATCTGCCTCATGCTGCTGAAGAAAAGCCAATGCCTCATTTATTTGTTGAAAGCTGCCAACAAGCTCAATCCCATCTATACTTGCTAACATACGTTTCATCGTTAGCAGCATAATTGGCTCGTCATCTACAATCAACACCTTCATTTTACTTCTCACCTCTCAGTGTAAAATAGAAAACGCTCCCTTGCCCTACAGCACTTTCCGCCCATATACTTTCACCACTTAATTGCATAAACTGCTTGCTGACTAATAAGCCAAGACCTGCCCCTTTTTCACCAGCCGTGCCAGTCGTTGAGCACATTTGATTTTCATGAAATAGCTGTTCAATTTGCTGTTCCTCCATACCAAGACCATTATCTCGTACAGATACAATGACCATTTCCCCTGATGGCTGCGCCTTAATCTGAATCATTCCACCAGCTTGCGTAAACTTAATGGCATTGGATAATAAATTGCGCAGGACGAGCGATACTATTTCTCTATCTGCATAAACGTATGTATCTTGTGCCATATCATTGACAACATGTAAACTTTTCATCTCACATTGCAGAGCGACTAATTGACAGCATTCCTCCACAACATCTACTAGCAGGAGCACTTGAGGTCGCAAAACGACATCATTTCGCTGACTGCGGAACCATTCTAGTAAATTATTAGACATAGTAAGTGTGTGTCGTATTTGCTCACCAAGCTTTGTAATTATTTCCTGATGGTCTCTGTCAAAATGCGCACGATCTTCCTCTAGCAGCTCGATTAATTGATATTGCATCGCTAACGGGCTACGTATATCGTGGGACACGACCGCAACAAGCTGATCTTTTAACTTGTTCAAATGCGCTATTTCCTCTAATTGCCGCTGTTGCTCTGTTATATCTACCAAAAGCGATACACTGCCCTGTCCTATTTGCAATGGATAGACATGGACACGATACATTTTTTTGATCTTTTGTATCCACACCTCTATATCGACAACACCTTGCTGCATCGTCTGTGTTAAATGATGCCATGCTGCCCACTGTGTAAGTAGTTCTGAAGCCTTTTGATTATAAATATCGCTATAGCCTAATAACTTAAAAAATTGAATCCCCTGCGCATTGCTTTCCATCACTTCACCAGCAGCATTCATAATGACGATACTCTCTGGGAAACGATCAAAGACAGTATGCTTAGCAATTGGCACAATCGCAAGAAATTTTGTTTTTAAAATAATAAACAAAATAGCTAATCCTGTCACACTGCAAAAAGTAGACAATGTACCTAGCTGGGTTGACCACTTTGGATTGGCAAAGCGAATCATTTCTAACACAAATGGCAAGGCGGTCAATACTAAGACAAATAGACCTGGTCGGCGAAAATCATTGCGAATCGCCCACACATAGCGAAATAGATGGTAGAAGCAAATGGCTAAAATCGCATAGCACAAAATATTAAAGCTACTTGCATAGAGTGTTCTAACTGTTAACAATTGACCATCTACTAATGTGCTTGTGTGATAGACAATATGTAAATAAGGGTCAAGCCATATAAGTAAGCTCCAGCTAATAAAGGGTGAAAAAATCGCTATTTTCCATCCAACTTTAAGCGTTTTTTGATGATTAATTAATAAATAGACAAAGAGTATAAAGCAAGGAATCATTAATATTAGCGACGTTTGCTGAATAGCACGGAAAAAAATTTTTTCAGCTAATAAATAGCTACTTTTCTCTAAGATTAGACTACTCGCATACGTCATTCGACAAATGACAAGCGCCATCATATAAATGACTCCATATACTTTTCTAAAGCGATAAAGGGTGAAAAAAATAGTACCCATCATGATTAGAGATATTATCATTAGCATCAGCTCTACACTAAAAACCACGACAGGACCTTCTTTCTTTTTATTGTACTCAAATAGTATCATAGACAAAACATGGAGATAAAGCCAAATTTAGCAGCTAATATACCTTCTAGCATATTAACGAATATGCTGAAGCAATATTTTAATTCGATCAAATTTCCTTTGTAGGGAATTGCTAGCATCTGGGAGCAACTTGACTCCCGCTAATTTTGCTACTTCCTCTACGACTTCATCAACCGTTAAAGCATCTGTCACTATTTTTCTCTCTGTTACCTCATGCTCAAAACCATATAAACAGGCTGCAATTTGCTGGCGTGGCCAACTATTCGGTCGCTCAAAACGTTTATTTAATCTTTTTGTTAAAGTAGCCTCACTTGCATACAAAATAAAATGTTCAATCGCAACCCCTTCATTTTGTAGCTGAGTAATAATTTCATCATAATATTGCTTTTTAACAAGCGTCATCGGCACGATAATATGTCCGTCATGCTCTTGTGCTAGTAGTCTTAACATCTCTACATTCATTACACGCCATTGCTTGAAATCTTGAAAATTGTTTTTCAGCATTGCTTTCGGTAGATGCTTATTCAAAAAATAGCCTATATTTTCAGGGTCATACACAAAAGAGTTGGGCAGCCGCTTGTTTAGCTCATAAGCTGTTGTTGTTTTACCTGAGCCAAAAGCGCCATTCAACCAAATAATCATAGGTTTGCTCCTTTCATCATCATCTAGCTACTTGACTTTCATAGCTCAATCATGATACATATAATTTTAAAAATTACAGGAGAGGGTGGGCATATGCAAGAAATTCTATTTACAAAGGCTTTCTATCTTCAGCAAGCCGAACTCGAACAGTTGCGCATGGCAATGAGGTTTGCAGAGCAGGCGCATGCAGGGCAATACCGAATAAGCGGAGAGCCTTATATTATTCATCCATTTGCTGTTACAGAGATTTTACTAGACTATCAAGCAGATATCACCACATTAATCGCCGCACTACTACATGATGTTGTAGAGGACACACATTATACAACAGAAGATATCACACAGCAATTTGGCACAAAAATTGCCATGATTGTTGAAGGGCTCACAAAAGTAGATAAGAAAGACGTTACAGGGCAAGATGAATATAAAGCAATCAATTTAAAAAAGTTATTGTTGGCTGCCCAAATGGATATTCGAGTAGCCATTATTAAAGTTGTGGACCGTCTTCACAATATGCGTACATTGCAGGTAAAAACTGCTCAAAAGCAAGTGCCTTATGCAAGCGAAACATTAAAAATTTTCTCTCCTCTATGTAAAAAATTGAAATTATCCTATATACGACGGGAATTAGAAGAGCTAAGCTTCTTCTATCTCAAGCCTTCAAAATATGATAAAACAATACGAGCAGCTTTTAGAGCGCCTGTCTCAAACGTTGCAAATCTCGCTAGCATCAACTATCCCTTTTACGATTAGCTATGAAATGAAGCCGATGTATAGCGCCTATTCTAAAATAAAAGATAACGAGGAATTTGCAGCAATAGCAAAAATGATTATTACTACTTCTAATGCTCTAGATTGCTATCAACTAGTTGGCGACATTCACCAAATGTATCAGCCTATTTCCCATCGCTTTGAAGACCATATGACAAACCGCACATTCAATCATTACTTAAAAACAACGATTATGTTAGACCATTTGCAACTAGATATTATCATTGAAACGACAGAGAATCGACTGCGAAGAGAGCAAGGTGTTTTCTATTTTCTAACAGATGCTACAAGAGAGCATCAAGCACACCAGCTAATGGATACATTTATACTAACGAATCATCAGCTTACACAAAATGCAATTGAATTTTATGATTTCATCACATTTGAATTACTGCAAGAAACAATTACAGCATTTACACCAACATTAGACACTGTCTATTTGCCACAAGATGCAACTATTATCGACTTTGCATTTACGCTAAATCCTGCACTAGCTAAACGAATGTTTGGTGCTAAAATTAATGGTGTGGAAAAACCACTGACAACTAAGGTCGCCCATTTAGATATAGTAGAGCTTTTAGTTGCCAATCAAGAAAATCAAAATCTGAACGAATGGCTTAATTTTGCTAATAGCTCCAAGGCACAATTTGCAATTAATCAGGAGCTTGCATAAGCAAAAAAAGATGGTTAGCCAAGTAGCCAACCATCTTTTTCTTTTATACTCTTTTCTCAATCCAAGAAATGGCCTCTTCAATCACTTCATCGCGCACTGGTTCATTGAAAATTTCATGCATTAATTGTCCATAAATTTTTAATGATTTATCCGTAGCAGCAATCTCGCTATATAATGCAATTGAATCCTCTTCGCTTACAAGTCCGTCATTTGCTCCATGCATAATAAAGACCGGATCTACGAATTGCTGTGGATTCGCCTTTAACCAATCTACCCCTGCAATTAAATTATTTAATAAATCCACCGAGATTTGCTTTTCTACAAGCGGATCATTAACATATGCTGCTACAACAGCTGGGTCACTACAAACACCATCTCCCAGCTCGTTCGGTAAATACGTGCCTGATGGCAGATTAATAGGTGTTTCGCCAAAAAGTTGCTTTTTATAGCGAGTCAGTGCACCTGATAGTACAAACCCTTTCACTTTGTTCGGATATTTTGTGGCAAAGGCCGTTGTGGCAAAGCCACCCATGCTATGTCCAATAACGAAAACAGGCACATCTGGATTTTCTTGTAGCGCTACATCAACAACTGCGTTGACATCATCTACAATTTCATTGAAGTCCGTGTAAAATACGCGATTCCCTTCTGAGCGAGCATGTCCACGATGGTCAAAACGGTATACGCTAAAACTACGAGCTACTAGCTTTTCTGTTAAATAGTCGTAGCGGCTCGCATGCTCACACAACCCATGTACGATAACAACTGCCCCTTTTGCATTGTCCACTACATCTTTTTTGAAATACAGCTTTGTCCCATCAAATGAAGTTAACATCGTTTCTGTCATCCCAATTCCCCCGATATGATACAAGATGGATTTATCATACTATTATCTGAATTCTCTGTCTACAATGTAAAAGCGGCGCTCTTTTAGGCACCGCTTTGCTCACTTGCATTAATTTTCGCAATGGCTTGCGCTAATACCGCCACTGTGCGCAAAATTTCTTCCTCTGTATTATCAATGCCACCAAGCTCTACTAGCAGCATTTTATGAAATAAATCTTGATTATAGACACCATCTACCCCTGCGCCTGACTTTTTCATCACACCTCGAGAAATACCTGGCACAATACTGTCCATCGCTGCATGAATTGCCTCTGCATATTTTAAATTACCTGCATAGCCGGGATGATCTAAGCCAACAACAAATGCCACTTTCGCAAAGCTCATTTCTGGCGTTTCCAATGTTGTCACCTTACGTCCCACCGCATCACGATGAAAATCGATGACTAAATCGTATAGATTACCTGCCAGTTCCTCTTGAATGTACGGACGTACAACTTGATATGCTTGATGAAAGCCTGCACCTTGCTGATTCATCACATTCATCACATCTACATCTAATACTGAGCCTTGCAAATTATTTAATTGAAAATGATTCAGCATCGCTTGCTGCATTGAGAAAATATTTGTTTGCTCATCATATACAGCCTTCATACCGGTTTTGCTCTCTACAGCTGGCTGATAAGCTTCATGGGAATGTGTGTAAACAAAAAGGATATCCATAGATTTAGGCGTGGCATTTATAGGACGCGGATTCAAATTCGTTGCGGCAGCGTAAACGACCTTTTTTTCAGGTGCTGGCTTCGACTCATTTACGGCTGCTTGGTTATTCGGAAAAGGAAGCTGTCCTATCATAATTGGTAGCAAAAATAAAATAACAAGCAGTATACAAAAGCGTTGCATTACTTTCATCGCTTGCATCCCCTCCTTCCACTACTCTATGGAGGGAGGAGATTATTTAGAACTTATGAATTTGTTAAATCGAATAGGCTGTTTGAAATTAAATGGGCATACTGCATAAGCCAAATGTCCACTTCCTTTGGGGTCACGATAAAGCGCTCCTGCGCATGAAATACTTCTTCAAATAGCTGCCTTTTATCGTCAATTGACCATGTCGACCACTCGCCAAAAATCGGCTTCACTAAGTTTAAGTCGGCATCGGTTGTATCGCCACGCCAGCCTGTCACCGACAGCTTACCTGATGGCTTGCCACGCTCACCAATGCGCGTAGCAATTGTGCGAAAGACAGTGTCGACAGCATCCGCTAGCAAAACGGTCGCTTCCACAACGGTCGGAATACCAATTGCTAACACTGGTACGCCTAGCACCTCCTGCGAAATTTCCGCACGCTGATTGCCGACGCCTGAGCCTGGATGAATACCTGTGTCCGTTAACTGAATCGTGCGACATAGTCGTTTGCTGCTTCTTGTTGCTAATGCATCAATCACAATGACGGCTGCTGGCTTAATCTTTTCTGCCAATGCTTTGACAAATTCGCTTGTTTCAAAGCCTGTTTGCCCTGTTACACCTGGTGCATACATAACGAATTGTTCATTTGGACTTTCCGAAAAGGCGCTTTGCAATTCATCAATGGCAATCGGACCAATCGCATCTGGCGTAATTGTTTTATTTCCGAGCCCAACAATCAATATTTTATTTGGTGCCTTATATTGAATGTCTTCCAATAGCATGGCGATATATTTTTGCAAAACTTGCTGCAATTGTGTAAAGCCATCCGTATCGCTCGGATAAAGTGTTGGAATGGATAATGTAATATAAGTACCTTTCTTTTTACCAATTTGCTTTTCTCCCTCTTGTGATACTATAACCTTCGTTATTTCAACACGGTTCTCCTTCAGCTCCTCCATTACGACACCGCTTTGACGCGCTGTCTTTTCCTTTTGCTGCTGGGTTTCATACGTTAAAACTTCCTCAGCTTCATCTACCAAATCGGTTCTATTCCAATTAACTTGTTCCATATTTTCACCTCATTTTTATTGTGCTCAAACTGTCAAGTAAATATTCTTTGCATTTATGTATTGCAATTAGGCTCACGGTTTGGTAGAATGATTTTTGTTGTATTGACACATGAAATAAGTGAGAAGATACTCATCTCGTACCTAATATTTAGGAGGTGAAAGTTATGCCAAATATTAAATCTGCTATCAAACGCGTTAAAGTTAACGCAAAAGCGAACGAAGCAAACTCTCAAGCGAAATCTGCTATGCGTACTGCAGTTAAAAAAGCTGAGCAAGCTTTAGCTACTGGTGCTGAAAATGCACAAGAATTAGTAGTTGCTGCTTCTAAAGCAGTTGATACGGCTGCTGGTAAAGGCCTTATCCACAAAAACGCAGCATCTCGTACAAAATCACGTTTAGCTAAAAAAGCGTAATTGATGAAACATTGGTCAGCACTTGTTGCTGACCTTTTTTCGTTTTGTTTGCGTGCCAGGCACACAAACAATTCTGACAATAAAGAAAACTCTACCTAATTAAGCGATTTCCACATTAGTATGATCACTTTTTCGATTGTTATGAGTATTTCGCTTTATTCCTATAGAAAAAACCCCTTCTTTACAGAAGAGGTTTCATTAAAAATAGCTCTAGCACACGAGCGCGATTACTGCTCGTTGTTTTCAGTTGTAGGTCAACCGTTGCAAGTGCGTTCAATGCTTGCAATAAACGTTCTGCTGATGGACGATTGCGTTGTTCAAGTATCATTTTAATGCGATATGGATGAACTTTTAGTTGCTTCGCAATTTGCTGTGGGTGATAGCCTTTTGTTAGTAGATAAAAAGCTTGGCTCATCGTGCGAATATTGGATGCCAATAAACCAACAAGCATAATTGGCTCTTCTTTTTGGCGCAATAAATCATGATAAATTGTTAATGCCTCTGCCTGTCGATTGCCTAAATAAGCATTTAGCATTTGAAAGGCATCATGCTCCAGCGTTTTAGCAACAAGCTCCTCAACAATGTCTACTGTTACTTCATGCTCCTCACCTAAATACAAAACCATTTTTTCTAGCTCTGCTTTTAGCTGTAGCATGTTAGTCCCAACCATTTCGACAAGCTTCACAGACGCCTCATTTGTCATGACCTTTCCCATCGACTCTACTTCAAGCTTCATCCATACATATAAATCCTGCTCTTTTGGCGATTCTGCTAAAATTAAAACAGCCTTGTCCTTCAACAGCTTGACGATTTTTTTGCGCTCATCTAATTTTTCATATGGGGCTATAAAAACCGTAACAGCTGTATCAGTTGGATAAGATAGCCACGTTTCTAAACGCTTTAAATCATGGTCAATTTTTTCCTTACCTTTTTCTGTTGCCTTTAAAAATGAAGCATTTTTCGCAATGATAAGCTTTCTGTCTGTAAAAAATGGTATGGTATCTGCTTCATCTATTACAACATCTACAGGTCGTTCAGTTAAATCAAAAGGCATTACTTCAACTTCCTCTTGTCCACTCAATGCATCCTTCAAACGGCTTATTGTTTCATCTATAAAATACGTTTCTTCGCCAACAATTAAATAAACAGGGGCTATACTCCCCTTCTTTATATCCTGCCAAATTTTTGTAATCATTTCAAAACCTCGCTTGTGCTTCTTCCTCTTTAGTATAACATTGATCTTCATTGAATGGTTGATAATCATTATGCATCAGGGTGTTAGCACACCTTGCCATTTGAATTGAGTCAAATTTTCTGAATTGTTTGTGTGCCTGGCACCCATTTGTGACATGTCCATGAAAATTGTATTGCGTGTAGATTTTTGCAAAGGCTTGACTTATAATTGTAATGGAGTAGGAGGGATATATATGGCAGGACATAATGATCCAAATTACGTAACTGAAAACCCATTCGAAGGTCGCGGTCGCGCTTCTCAACGCAATGATGCAATCGATGCTGGTATTGGCTTTGTCGTTCCTTTTGGGGTATTCACAATAATGTTCATCATCGCAATGATTGTAGAAGTAGCTACTCGCTAATTGAAAGAGGACTTTGTCGTATGACGACAAAGTCTTTTTCTCATTTTAAGCGCCTGAATTCCAGCTGTGTGCCATTCCATTGTAATGTCACAGTGCCTATTTCAGCTGTTACTAAATAAGCGATATGCCGCCTTTGTAAGCGCGCAATTACTTCTGGATGTGGGTGATTGTAGCGATTATTTTTACCCGCCATAATAACGGCTAATTGAGGATTTGTTGCTTCGATAAATTCATCGCTACTTGATGTTTTACTACCATGATGACCAATTTTTAATACCGTGACATTGTCAATATCCTTATAAGCTATTTCCGCTAATGCCAGCTCGCCCTCACGCTCTAAATCGCCCGTAAATAACATTTTCAAAGTATCTAGCTCCATTAGCAAAACAAGTGAATCATTATTTCCTTCATATTCAACATCAGTCGGCCATAAATAACGAAACTTCGCCTTTCCTGCCTGCCAAGCATTCCCTGCTATCTGCTCTCGGATTACAAGCCTTTTGTTCATTGCTTCCTGTAAAAAATCAGCCATTACAGCTTTCCCCAAGGAGTGTGGTGAAACATGCACCTCTCCTACACTTATCTCACGTAATACTTCCTCAGCACCTTCCACATGATCGGCATCTGCATGTGTTAAAATCAGCTTGTCAATTTTGCTAATTCCTCGTCCCTTTAAAAACGGCACAACGATTTGACGACCAACCTCATACTCCTGATGGCGCTGCTGCCAGCTCTCCTGCTCAAAGCGTAGCACGCCACCGGTGTCAATGACATACACCGCCTTGCGATAAGGTAGCTCAATCACAATACAATCCCCCTGCCCAACGTCAACAAAGGAAACAATTAATTGCTTATTCGTATAAGGAAGGAGTTGCACAATTAATGCTGGTACAATAAGCACGAATATTGCAAGTCGCCATCTTTGTAGCTGGAAATAATACAGTGTTGCACAAGCACTACTAAATAACAGCATAACCATCACTCTTGATGGCCTCCCTGCCACCCACATTTGATATGGTATGCTTTGAATAAAAAAAATTCCTTCTGTTAAAAGGCTACGACACGGCTCATACACAAAAAATAATAATGCCGCAAGCGGCTGCCAGACATAGGTCATGATCAGTAAAACAATATTCAAAGGTAAAATGATGAAGGAAAATAGCGGCACAAACAACACATTAACTATAAAAGAGGAAAGGCTAATTTCATAAAAATGCAGTAACAACAACGGATAAACAAGGATTTGACAGACGCAGGTCATCATAAATGTTTGCATCAGCATACCTTGCATTGATGCTAATAATTTACTTGATAAGACAAGGCTAAATGTTGCTAAAAAAGATAATTGAAAGCCAATTTGATAAAAAATAGCTGGCTGCCAAATAACAAAAACAATAAAACAAATGGACAAGGCATCTAAAGCGCTTAGCCGCCATTTCCAAAAGCGTGCGAGCATCACAACCTCCACAACTAGCACCGCGCGCCAAACAGATGGCGCTCCACCCGCTAATATTGCATAAGTAGGTAACACGATTAACAACAATAATGTCGCTAGCTCCCGACGTATTCGTAAGCGCAGAAGCACTTCAAAAAACAGCAACGATATGAGTGCGATATGCAAGCCTGAAATAGCAAATAAATGTGTAATGCCAAGCTTTTGATAGGCTCGTATCAAATCGGCATCCACCTGCTCCTGTGAGCCAATTAATAGCGCCTGTGCTTCTGTCACAAGCGCTGCTGGAAAAGTATTTTCAATATGTCGTAACATGCGATAACGTTGCTGTGCTAAAAAGCTGGCAACGGAATGCTCTGTAGCCATAAGGCGCCAAGAAGATATTTCCAGCACGCCAAGTGCATGTTTGCTCTTCAAATATTGAACCATTGAGAAGCTATACGCATGTGCAGGCGTTTCTGGTAAGATAATCTCCCCTTCAACAAAAAAACGTTGCCCTGCTAATGATTGCCCGCTAAACATATATTTTTCCTGTTCGCTCTTCAATGTATAATGAACATATATTTTACGCCCTTTGTCGTCCTTCATAAAGCCGCGCAACGATGCACCGTCTATTTTATAGTCGCTTGTCCATAACAGCTCTATGGGCGTTGTAAAAGGCTTAGATAGCTTATCGATTTTCCATAGCGTATAGCTATACATTACGCCACAGACAATCGCCAATGCTACTAAATGTAAAAACGAGAGCCGTTTATAATGACAAAAAACGAGCAGTACTACAAACCATAAAAAAAGCCATGCGGATTCAAATGCTGCACTTGCTGCAACGAGAACCGCCATGGCATAGTATAACCATTTATTTTTCAATGTATTGACCAAAAAGTTCGTTCACCTTCTCTTCTAAAGGGTCTAATTCCTCTCGAGAAGCACCATGGCTGCGCAATTTTTCAAGCATCGTCGAAAGCAGCTGCAACTTTTCATCTTGCAAAAAATCAATTTTTGCTTCATCAAATGGAATATGTGCAACATTGACCTTTGCTTTCGCTAATAGCTCTAATGCATAAGGATTATTTTTATAATCCTTTGCATAATAGACATTTTGAATGCCTGCTTGAATAATCGTTTTCGTACAAGGAAGGCATGGGAAATGGGTAACATATAAATCTGCTCCATTCGCAGGCGTACCATATTTAGCACATTGCAATAACGCATTTGTTTCTGCATGCACCGTTCGCACACAATGATTATCGACAACGTAGCAACCCTTTTCAATGCAATGCTCATCACCTGAAATTGAGCCGTTATAGCCGCCTGCAATAATGCGCTTCTCCCGAACGATTGTGGCGCCAACCGCTAGTCTTGTACATGTGCTTCTTAATGCTAATAAATGGCTTTGTGCCATAAAAAATTGATCCCATGTAATACGCTCCATATGACAACCTCCAAAATTTCTTAACTTTAGTTTAGTGCTTTCATGGAATGGGAGCAATCGTTATTTTACTTCAATTAACTCTTTAATACGTTCAAAGGATTTTTCACCAATACCAGACACCTTTTTTATATCATCAATTGTTTGAAATTTTCCCGCTTCGTTGCGATAGCTTATAATCGCTTGCGCCTTCGCAGGTCCAATGCCAGGAATCGTCATCAGCTGTGTTTCATCCGCTGTATTAATATTGACCTTGCCAGAAGCATTCAATTGAGGAACAGCTATATTGACGCTGTCAGCTAGTTCTTCTCCTTGGAAAGGCACATAAATAACCATTTCATCTTGTAGACGTTGTGCATGGTTAATCATTTTTGTATCTGCCTGCTCTGTATAGCCACCCGCCATTTGAATGGCATCGATAATGCGATGCTCTTCCGTTAGCTCATAAACACCTGGAAATTTCACTTGCCCCTTTACATCAACCATTACAGCAGAAACAGGATCTGTTGTTTCTTCGTTTTCATTGTAGCTAGGTTGCTCGGTTACAGGGATAATATCTACTTCAGTTGAATTGCTTTGTTGAAGGAAAAAATAGAGGAGTCCAGCAAGGAGTGCAATGGGGAACAGCACTCCTTTTCCGTATTTCTGAAAGTATCGTTGCATCATATCTCTCCATAAAAGGTGTCATATGAAGCTGTCTTTACTATACAAAATTTTCTGATGAATGAAAAGAGGCTGTCTGGATTTTTTCCAGACAACCTCCTATTTTACCGCACGAATAAAAATTCGTTCACTATCCTCTTGTGGTGCCTCTGTCGACCAGTCTGCTGTCATATGCACTTCGCTAAAGCCTATTGAGCGTAACCATATCTCGTACTGATCTGGCACAAAGGTGCGCTGATAATGCTCCTCGTCAAAGCGCTCATACAAGCCGTTTGTCATTTGGGCGAAAAATGTCATGTAATGGTAAACAGAATGGGCTTCCTTCCCTTGCTCTGTATGCCATACGTAGGTAATTTCTTCGTCATCGTATGTGAATGGACTATCCAAAAAGATTTCATCCATTTTATAAAGTGAGTGAACATCGAAAAATAATTGCCCGCCTTGGCGTAGGCTGTTATAAATGCGCTGTAGCGTTTCTACAACGGCCTGCTCCTCACGCACATAATTAATCGAATCGATTGGAATAATCGCTACATCAAGCTCGTAAAAGCCTTCTAGCTGCTCCATTGGCATCGCAATAAGTGGGATGGATTTATTGGCTGCTGCAAAACGAGCGCTAGCAATCATTAGCATTTCCTCTGATAAATCCACACCGCTCACCTGATAGCCTGCATTGTCCAATAAAGCAGTTAAAATACCTGTACCACAGCCAATATCTAGTAATGTTGGGTACTCACTTGGTGGTGCATAAGCCTTCACCCATTCCACATATTCATCATACGGAATGTCTGTCATTAATGTATCATACACTTCCGCAAAGCGTTCGTAGCTTGCCATTACAGCTCAGGTGCGTCCAATTGAGGCGCATCTCCCCATAAGCGTTCTAAATTGTAGTAAGCTCGCTCATCCTTATGGAATACATGTGCTACAACATCGCCCATATCAACTAAAATCCAGCGCGCTGTATCAAAGCCTTCCACACGCTTTACTTCATAGCCATTTTCATGTGCCTTCTCTTGCAGCTCACGTGCAATCGCCTGCACTTGGCGATCGGAATTACCGTGACAGATAATAAAATAATCCGCTAGCAAGGAAATATTGCCCATGTTTAAGACAACAATATCCTCTGCATGCTTATCGTCTGCCGCTTTATATGCTAATTGTAATAATGTTTCATTCATTAATTTTTAGTCCTCCCTAATCAATTGCACCTCGACATCTGTCAGAGGTTTTATTTAGATGCAGCGAGCATTTATCTGCCCGCTATTGTTTTGCTAGTTCTGTTGAATCAAAATATAGTAATTATAGCATTCGGTAGATTGTGGGTAAATCGCTAGCTCCATTGCGATTAAATGTGCCAATGAATGCTGAATACATGCACGCATCGCCAACGTTAAATCTTGCTGTGCGATTTTGCGTAAATCCTCAACACCTGGAAATTTGCGATTCGGCTCAATCATATCTGCTATAAAAAGTATTTGCTCTAATTTTGTCATAGTCGCACGTCCTGTTGTATGGAAGCGAATCGCATTTAACACGTCCTCATCCTCCACTTGAAACTCAGTTTGTGCAACCCATGCCCCGACAGGACCATGTAAGATTTCAGCGCCCCACGCAAGCAATTTGCTATCAAGGGCATGTGTGCGTACAATGTCTCGCATCCATTCTTCATCTGCATATTTCACTACATCATGTAAAATCGCAGCAATTTCTGCTTTTTTGACATCTTCATTATAGCGTTGAGCTAGCTGCATCGCTGTTTCCATCACACCAATTGTATGAATATAACGCTTTTCTGGCATACGTGGCTTAATCGCATTCAGTAGTTTGTCACGCTCCATAAAGACCTTCCTTTCGAATATATGCCTCTACCGCTTCTGGGACGATATACTTTAATGGACCGCCATCATGACAGCGTTGGCGAATCACTGTTGAAGAGACATTCATTTCAGGTGTTTCTAACACTTGCACTGGATACGCCGTTTTTGCTTCTGTTCCAGGACGTTTAATCCCAACAAACTGCACAAGCTGAGTAAGCTCTTCAATATGATACCATTTATGCAATGAGTCAATCATATCGCCGCCAATAATAAAATAAAACTTTGCGTCAGGCTCTCGCTCCTGCAATGCATACATCGTATTATACGTATATGATATGCCGCCGCTTTCTAGCTCAATCTTTTCGATATGGAAATACGGTACATCGCTAATCGCAAGCTCCAGCATATGCACTCTTTGCTCATCTGTTGCCAAATGGCGCGCTTCTTTATGTGGAGGTGTAGCATTCGGCATAAAGCGCACTTCGTCCAATTTTAAGGCATGAAACGCTTCATTCGCCATCAGTAAATGACCTTGATGTATTGGATTAAAGGTACCACCTAAAATTCCTACACGCTTCATTACTTTTGTGTTGCCTTTGGTAAAACGATTTTTTTATTGTTGCGTGACTCTTTGTATAATACAACTGTTAAACCAATTAGTTGCACTAGCTCAGCTCGTGTACCTTGCGCTAAAGCCTCTGCTACCTCATGCTTATCGTCCTCACAATTGTCTAAAATACGCACTTTAATTAATTCACGGACTTCTAATACATCGCGTAATTGTGCAAGCATTGCATCATTGACGCCACCTTTCCCCACTTGGAAAATCGGGTCTAAATGGTGTGCCTCCGCACGTAAAAAACGCTTTTGTTTACCTGTTAACATAAATAATTTCCTTCCTGAAATAACCTTATTTTAATTGTGCCGTTAATTCGGCCATTGTATTCGCTATAGTTGGATAATGCCCTAGCCAATAATTATAGGCAATTGCACCTTGATGCACAAACATACCTAGCCCGTTGACAATCGTTGCACCCTTTTCTTCAGCTGCTTGCAAAAAAGGTGTCATTAACGGGTTATAAACGATATCTGCAGCAATCGCATCTTGTGGTAGCCCGTCTAATGCAAATGGTAAATCAAGTGTGCTGCTCGCCATGCCAGCAGGTGTCGTCTGTATAAAAATTGCAAACTGCCCTAGTTGTTTTTCTGCATCAGCTAAAGAAATTGCTTGTCCCGTGCCTAGCTCCTTGCAAATGACCTCCGCCTTTGCGAGAGTGCGGTTGGCAATTGTGATGTTTGAGTAACCTCCAGCTAATAAAGCGAAGGCAATACCACGGGCTGCACCGCCTGCTCCAATTAATAAAATTGGCTTCTCCTTGTGCTTCATTCCAATCACATCTTCTAAAGAACGGACAAAGCCTGCACCATCTGTATTATAGCCTTTATATTTTCCAGTCGCAGTTTTCACGACTGTATTAACAGCTCCCATTTTTGCTGCTTGCTCATCTAACTCGTCTAACAATGGAATGATTGCCTCTTTGTGTGGAATCGTCACATTCCAGCCAGATGCACCTAATAATTTCAATGAGGCAACCGCCTCTCGTAAATTGGCGGGCTCCACATGAATTGGTATATAGGCTGCATCAACATTCATTTCCCTATACCAAGCATTGTGCATGGCAGGTGATTTGGAATGGCTGATTGGGTCACCGATGACAGCAAACCATTTTTTCATCTATGCTCACCTCTATACTTACGATTAAATTAATGATGGGCGAATAAATACTTGTACCCCTTTTGGTGCGTATGCTGCTATGACAACATTCGCATGCTGTGCTGTAATCCAGCCAAGCCCTGAAAAGACGATATCGGTTTTTGCCTCTTTAATTGAAAATTCATGGCGCACAAGCTCTGGCAATTGCTCGATAAACTCTTTACTTGGTGGCGCCAATAGCTCACCTTTATGCTCAGCATATAAAGCATCTGCTTTTTCGAGCTTCGTACGATGAATCGGTAAATCATTCGCCACATGCACTGTGAACGCTGAACGCTCCCCCTGTACAAAGTCAAAGCGAGCAAGTGCACCGATAAAGAGTGTTTGCCCTGCGTTTTGCTGGTACACCTTTGGCTTAATTTCCTTTTTCGGCATAATATATTTCAATTCGCTCGCATCTAAATAGTGCGCCATTTGATGATGATTAATAATGCCTGGCGTATCATAAAGTGCCGAGCCATCATCTAGTGGAATTTCAATCATATCTAATGTTGTACCAGGGAAATGCGAGGTTGTAATAACTTCTCCTTCACCTGTTGCCTGCTTAATAATGCGGTTAATAAATGTCGATTTCCCTACATTCGTACAACCGACAACGAATACATCCTTGCCATTTCGATACGCTTCGATTGCTTCAACTACTTCTGCCATTCCGCGTCCTTTATGTGCAGAAACGAGCATAACATCCACTGGCTTCAAGCCAAGTGCCTTTGCCTCGCGCTTTAACCAATTAATTACTTTTTTCTCTTTTACTGATTTCGGCAATAAGTCCACTTTGTTAGCAACAAGCAATACGGGATTTTTCCCAACAAAGCGGTGCAAGCCTGGTAGCCAGCTCCCATTGAAATCAAAAATATCGACGATTTTCACAATTAACCCTTGCTGCTCACCAAGACCGTTTAAAATGCGTAAGAAATCATCGTCTGTTAAGCTGACAGGTTGAATTTCATTGTAGTTTTTCAAGCGGAAACAGCGCTGACAAATAATCGTTTCCTTCTCTAAAGAAGAAGCAGGCGCATAGCCTAGTTCATCTTTATTTTCTGTTTGGATTACTGCTCCACAGCCTATACATTGTGGCATTTCTACCATTATTTTTCCTCCCAAGTTATAATTCCTTTACGTTTCAAATCATTAAATATTCTGCGTTCAACAAAGCGATTAAATAATGTGACAAGCCCATCTGATTCCGCTACAGGACGCACTAAAAATGTGTAAAGCTTTTGGCGCTTACCACCAAAAATATCCGTTAACAACTGATCGCCTACCATCGCCACTTCGTCTCGACGTAAGCGCAGCTTTAGTAAACCCGCATAGTAAGCTGAACCAAGTGGCTTTTTCGCACGATGGATGTACGGAATTCCTAGCGGTGTCGCAAAATGCTTCACACGTTCCTCCTTATTATTTGATACAATAATGACACGAATACCTGCAGCTGTTAATTGCTCAAGCCATGTCATTATTTCCTCTGTTGCATCCGCTCGATCCCATTCAACTAAAGTATTATCTAAGTCTGTAATAACACCTTTAATGCCTAGTGCATGCAAGCGCTCTGGCGTAATTTCGTATACGCTATTGACATAAGCATCTGGTAATAAAAAATTATACAAAATCGTTGCTCCTTTAATTGTATTGCGAAGATCTTTTCGCTATAGGCATAATGTATTCTATTATAACATAGTTGCGAAGGCTTCTCCCATTCTTATCGCCTGTCCTTGCTGAACATTTTCAAGAAAAGCAATTGTTTCGCTTTCAAATAGCATAACAACCGTTGAGCCAAATGAAAAATAGCCAACTTCCTCACCTTTTTTCCATTGCTTCGATGTGTTTGTTAATACAATGGAATTGACAAATGTAGCGCCAACTTTAATAAAGGCTGCATGCTTGTCCTTACCATAGACGAGCTCACTGACCATACGATAGTTATGACTAATTGGCTTTTTGCCATATTGCAAGCCTATTTGATTGACCGGGAATGATTTTTTGCCAAGAATGTATTGCTTCTCCACATAGGCATTGACAGGGCTATGCATGCGATGATAATCAGCTGGACTTAAGTAAAAAACGATATATTGTCCCTTTTCATAACGCTTCGCAGCTTGCTCACTTCCTAATAAGTCAACAAGAGAGTATGGCTTGTCCTTTACTGTTAAAATAACATTATCCTTCATTTCTCCAAATGCCTCTAGCTTCGCATCAACAGGGCTAACTAGAATTGAAGGGTTTTCGTCGATTGGACGCGCCTCTGCTTTTAGCTCGCGTGTAAAAAATTCGTGCAAGCTTTGAAATTGCTCCATTTTTTTTGAAACTTCTTCTATATCAATACCGTATAATTTACTATAGCTGCGAATAAATTTCTTACTGTAGCTTGATTTAGCAAATTTCATTAATATGTTAGAGCTTGTTTGACCATTTGTTAATTCAATTAGCTGTTGATAAATTTTTTCTCTCATATTTCAGCCCCCGTCACGTGTTATTTAGCTTGTGCTATAAATGAGACCTTTACTAACGCTATGCTATTATATAGTGTAACAGCTTAGAAGAAAAGTAGATATATTTTAAAGAGCTATCATTTTATCGCTCAAAGCAGTATAATAGAAAAATATTCAGTCGAAGGAGTGTTTCTAATGTTTCTTCTCCAGAAAGTTGACTTAACTTTGAAGAAAATAAAATCAAACGCTGCCAATTTAATTACGCTTTTAAATCTATCATTTGGTGGAGCCTCTGTAATGGCATCATTAAATGAAGCATATAACTACAGTGTACTCTTTATTTTTATTGCAGCATTTTTGGATCGTTACGACGGCAAAGTCGCTCGAAAATATAATCAGGAATCCGAGCTTGGCAAGCAGCTTGATTCAATGGGAGATATTATTTCATTCGGTGTAGCACCTGCTATTTTAATGTACGAGATGGTTTTCTCTAACTTTGGTCTACCAGGCATGTTTATTACAATTTTTTATATTACATGTGGAGCCTTCCGTTTGGCACGCTTCAATTGTTCGGAAACACCTGGTTTCTTTGTAGGTTTACCAATTACAGCAGCAGGAACATTATTAACGATTACCTTTTTCTTAGTGCCTGCCGTTTCACCTGTCTTTTATTTAATCGTATCACCGCTACTTGCGTTATTAATGATTAGCACATTTACATTGAAAAAAGTGTAGTATATAAGGCTGTTCAAAAGAGATCATCTTTTGAACAGCCTTCACTTTTGTTATGAAAAGGACTATCTCAAAATGAATTTTCAGATGGTCCAAGCTTATTTATAAAATATCCGCTATACCGTGCTTCTGCGGTGGTCGCATTGCATGCCACCATCCTCGGCGCAAAGAGACTGTCTCAAAATACTTTTCAGACGGTCCAAGCTTATTTATAAAATATCCGCTATACCGTGCTTCTGCGGTGGTCGCATTGCATGCCACCATCCTCGGCGCAAAAGGACCATCTCAAAATGAATTTTCAGATGGTCCTTTTCATGAAGTGCTAAAAATCGACATATACTGCTAAAAAGGCGGAAGGATGAAGCATGTTGAGCGGTATATTTTTTTCGCTCATTCAACTATGGTTAGAATTCCCTTCATTGCTCGGTTATTTAAAGGGCCAGGCGTTTTCTAAACCATTTTCTCGTGAAGAAGAGGCAGAAGTATTAGAAAAGTATTTAGCAGGGGATGAGCAAGCGCGCCTTGATTTAATTGAGCGCAATATGCGACTCGTAGCGCACGTCGTAAAAAAATTCCATCCTCCTCATGAACAGCTCGATGATTACATTTCCATCGGGACAATCGGCTTAATGAAGGCGGTAGCTAGCTATACACCCGACAAAAAAACAAGGCTTGCTACATATGCCGCAAGATGTATTGAAAATGAAATATTGATGCATTTACGTGCACAAAAAAAGGTACAAAAGGATATTTCACTTTTTGAGTCAATCGGTGTTGACCATGAAGGGCAATCGTTGCAAATTCGCGATTTGCTGCAATTAGATGAGCAGCCAACAATCGATATTTTAGAGCAGCAGGAGCGCTTTGCGCAGCTCTATGCTTATTTAGATACACTGGATGAGCGAGAGCTAGAAATTATTACGTATCGTTATGGGCTACAGCAACAAGAACCATTGACCCAAAAAGAAATTGCCAAAAAGCTCAATATCTCAAGAAGCTATGTATCACGCATTGAAAAAAGAGCGTTAATTAAGCTTTATCAGCAATTCAAGCATAATCAAAAGGAGTAATCTATTACGCCTTGGCTAACGCTCATCCAGATTTTTTTTGAGCTCGTGAGCGAAAGTGCTGGGGCGTTGTTGGTCGCTCAGTGGATGTTTGTACACTCACTGAATCAAAATAAAAACGCTTGAAAACGAGGATTTCCCCTTGCTTTCAAGCGCTTTACTTTATTCAATTGTACTATCATGTACATCCGCCGAAATCACTAGCATGAATACTACTGTTGCCATAATCGCTGCCGTCGCAATAAATATCATAAATATGCTCCTCTCACGATAAATCGTATATGATAGCTATATCGTATCATGTTTAGCTCACATCGACTGTGATTTTTTTAACACTTCACAGCTTCGTAATTGCCTTCAAGACAATTTCTGTTGAATGCTTTGCCGCAGTCGGTAAAAATTCATCAAAGCTAATATTTGATTCTTTTCCTGCAATATCCGATAATGCACGGATGACAACAAATGGTGTGCCAAATTGATAGCATACTTGAGCCACTGCTGCCGCTTCCATTTCAACTGCTTTCATTTGAGGGAAGTTTGCGCGAACTGCCTCAGTACGAGTTGGATCTGCCATAAATACATCACCAGAGCAAATAAGTCCAACACCATATTGATGCTCCCCTACTTCTGCAACTGCTTCTTGCGCAATTTCAATTAAACGTGCATCTGCTTGATAGGCAGCAGGCATACCAGCCATTTGACCAATTTCATAGCCAAATGCTGTAACATCCACATCATGATGGCGTACTTCATCAGAAATAACGACAGCTCCTACTTCAAGCGCTGTATCAAAGCCACCAGCTGAGCCTGTATTAATCACGACATCTGGTTTAAATTGTTGCAATAATAATGTAGTAGACATGGCAGCATTCACTTTACCAATACCGCTTTTTAATAGTACGACATCTTTTCCTTCATATGTACCGGCTGTATACTCGCTACCTGCAATTGTTGTGACAGCTGTATTCGTTAGTGCGGCACGCAGTAATTCTACTTCCTGCTCCATTGCACCGATTACGGCAATTTTCATTAAATGTTCCTCCTAAAATCGTCACTTACCATGACCCTTCAATTGTGTTAAGCTTTTCTAATTTTACAGGTTTCCACCCTTCATTGGCAACCCATTCTATACTTACACGGTATTTCTCTGTTTTATCATTTGAAGAAACAACAGCAATCGCCGTATCAGCACCACCATTATTTTTAATCTGCCAAATAATGCTATTGCTCTGCTCTATCGGCAGTATCGCAAAAATAGTTGCTAGCTTTTCTTCATAATCAATATGTCCCTCTTGAAAAACAGATGTATGTGGACCTGTTTGTGCAGTTTTCGTCGGCTGCCAATTTGGATTGACAACCACTTCATCTACGAGCGGGTCTGTAGATGGTGTGATAACATCTGTCGCAGTATTTTCCTCATTAGCATTCTCTGTTTGCTGTGCATCTTCAGAAGATTCAGGCTCATCCACTGCATTTGTATCATTTTGAGTCTCTTCGTTTGTGCCATCATTTTGTTCATCTACATCGTTTGTATTTACATCATGATCTGCTTGCTGTTCAGCTGGCTCTTTTTCAACTGCCTTATCATCACCTGTGAAGAAAATAATATAGCTCGTAATGCCAATTAATACGATAACGAGCGCTATTAAATAATTTAATAACCGATTCATTGGATTTGTTTTTTGCTGGCGCTGTCTATATTCCGAGCGCGAATTTTTATTTTGTTCATAATCTGCCATACATTTCGCCCCTTTATTTCATATATCAATTACACTTTGGCGTCATTATTTCGGGATTTGGAATTCCCTTTAATCAATTGACGAGCTACCGATTAACAAAGTTCCGAATTAATACACATATACTATATAACGAAATGTACGAAAAAGCCCAAAAAGTAACATTACTTTTCGGACTTTTATCTTCACTAATCTAGCATGATTAGCTAATTTTTAAAATCTCAACTTCCATGTCCCCGCCAGGTGTTGTTAATTTTACTTTATCGCCAACTTTGTGTCCCATTAATGCTTTTGCGATTGGCGAGTCATTTGAAATAAGTCCCTCTAGTGGATCTGCCTCTGCTGAACCAACGATTGTGTAAGACTCTTCAAAATCAGCACGTTTACCATCAATTAATTCATCAAAAGTAACCGTTTTTCCTAAAGTCACTGTATCAGTTGCAGCAGACTCGTCCTCAGTAATAATTAATGCATTGCGCAGCATTGACTCGATTGTTGAAATACGACCTTCCACGAAGCCTTGCTCTTCCTTCGCTGAATCATACTCTGAGTTTTCTGATAAATCACCAAAGCTACGAGCAATTTTAATGCGCTCTACTACTTCTTTACGCTTTACTGTTTTTAAATGCTCTAATTCTTCCTCTAATTTCGCTTTTCCCGCTAAAGTCATTGGATATTGTTTTTCGTTTGACATAATACTCATTCCTCCATTGTTGTAAAACTGTACGTTTGTATTTGCATATTTTATGCAATCGTTTACTTTTTAGAAATCATACTTCAGCCATCTATCGAAGCCCTATAAAGTGAACCTTCAATCAGTGGGGGTTTTCCTCATCCCCCACTGATTGGTAGTTTCACCAATCGGGTTTTTACAGGCTGTTTGATCCCCCTCTTCAACACCTTGATTTTATCTGCTGTTTTGAAGTAGGGGTCTTACAGCCTGTTGATACGGGATAAAGTATGTTGCTAGTAAATGTATGAATGAGCGGGCTTCCGTAGAAGTCGCCCGCCCATTCTATTTGTATACTTCAGTTAATCGGTCTGAAATTACACTAAAAACTGTTTTCTTTATATGCCAACACAGCAAAACTGCATGTTAAATGTAAATACTTCCCTATCATATTATACATTTGATTCAGTTTCAAGAATTGTTTTAATTTTTGTGACCATCAAATCGATTGCCACACCGTTATCGCCACCTTCTGGTACGATGACATCTGCATAACGCTTTGTTGGCTCAATAAACATATTGTGCATCGGACGTACTGCTGTTAAATATTGTTCAATAACAGAATCTGCTGTACGACCACGTTCTTTAATATCGCGCTGCATACGGCGAATAATACGCAAGTCCGCATCTGTATCGACAAATAATTTAATATCCATTAAATCACGTAGTCGCTCATCCTCCAGTACTAAAATACCTTCTAGAATAATGACATCCTTCGGTTCAACGTGAATGACATCACTTGCACGCGTATGCTGTACATAGTCATACACTGGTTTATCAATTGATTGACGCTCAAGTAGCATGTTAATATGTTCAATTAAAAGCTCTGTATCAAATGCTAAAGGATGATCATAATTCGTTTGTAAACGCTCCTCAAACGTCATATGACTTTGATCTTTATAATAATAGTCTTGCTCAATCACCACAACAGAATGATCTTTAAATACCTCATAAATGGCACGTGTCACACTTGTTTTACCTGAACAAGAGCCACCAGCGATACCAATAACTACAGGACGCTTTGCCATTTAGTCATTCTCCTTACGCATCATATTTAATTTTGATAATGGACGATCTACTTTAAACTTTAGAATTTGTAATGGATGACGCGCAACGTCTAGCTCATTGCCTTCCTCATCCCAAAGCTGGCCTACTGTCATTTGGAACGTCTCGATATCTGGACCGAAAAATTCCACTGTATCGCCAGGTTTGAAATAATTGCGTTGCTCCATTGTGACCATTTGTGTTTCTGCATCATAATCCAACACAAGTCCAGCAAAATCCCATTTCACTTTGCCTGCATGGAAGCCAAACATTTGCTGCTTGTAGCTCGGCTCGCCTTCAAAGAAAGAGGAAGCTGTTGCACGGTTTGCACAGCGTGATAATTCCTCTAGCCATTCTTTTTTAATCACAAAGTTTTCTGGGTCTGCACAATAAGCATCAATCACTTTACGATAAACAGATACAACTGTTGCTACATAGTGAATGGATTTCATACGCCCTTCAATTTTTAATGAATCGATACCTAGCTCAATCATATGTGGAATCGATTCAATCAATTTTAAATCTTTTGGACTCATCGCAAACGGTGCTTCGCCTTCTTGCGTTAACGCCTTTTCCTCTCCATCGACCTGCTCGTATAAATCATAATCCCAACGGCAAGATTGACAGCAACCACCCCGATTGGAGTCGCGTGCCGTCATATGGTTCGACAGCGTACAGCGTCCTGAATAGGCAATACACATTGCACCATGCACGAAGGCTTCAATTTCAATATCGACTTCGTCCTTCATTTTTTGCATTTCCACTGCGCCAACCTCGCGTGCTAATACAACACGATGTAAACCTTCATCCTTCCAATACTGCACAGCCTTCCAGTTCGATAAAGATTGCTGTGTTGAAAGATGGATTTCTAGCTTTGGTGCAACGCGGCGGCACGTTTCAATAATCAGTGGGTCCGCTACGATAATACCACGCACGCCAACACGCTCAATGTCACGCAAATAATCTTCAAGCCCTACCATATTTTCGTTATGGGCAAAAATATTTGTTGTAACATAAATGACAGCGCCATATTTATTCGCAAATTCAACGCCTTCTGCCATTTCCTCAATCGAGAAATTCCCCGCATTTGAACGTAAGCCAAATTCCTGACCACCGATAAAAACAGCATCTGCCCCGTAATGAACAGCTACTTTTAATTTTTCTAAGCTTCCTGCTGGTGCTAATAGTTCTGGCTTTTTTGTAATAACCCGTTTGCCATTTACCACTTCGCTTATTTTATCATTTTGAATTAATTCAAGCATAGTCCGCACTCCTTTCTTAGTAAACTGTTTCCTTATAAATAAAGCCTGTATCTAGTGGGCGTAGCTCTGGTTGAATTTCTTCAATTTTTGCTAATAGCTCGTCCTTCAAACTTTCATACGCATCCTCACCTTGCTCGAAATATGTATCGATTGCTTGGCGGTATAACTTCGTCACTGTCACAACATAGTCAAAGCTTTGTAATACGCCATCAAATTTAAGTGAATCAATACCTGCTTCAAAAAGCTCTGTTAACTCATCAATGATGCACATATCGTTTGGCGAGAAAATATGCGTGCCGTTAATATCTTCATAAATTGGATATTTATTTTTACGCTCTTTATCATGTAAAAACATATTTTTCGAGTCTTTGCGCTGCTCAATCTCCATCACTTCATCGCGATATAAGAAATAGTTGCCTAACAGCTTGCGCTTCGATTGGAACATACATGTCATACCGTGCACTTGCACTTCGATTTCATGCTCTGTATTTTCCTTGATTTCAATCACTTCATCAAGAGAAAGCTCACGCGCTAACACCGCACGTTTCGCACCGCGCTCGCCCCAATAATTTACTTGGAACCAGTTTGTTGCGATTGTTTCTGCACTCCAATGTAATGGAATCGTAATACCAAACTCTCTTACTGCCATAACGACTGCTGGGTCACCAAATAATAAAGCATCAACACCGATACGCTGCATTTCTTGCACGTAAGTCTCTAATGCTTCAATACGGTCATTATGGAAAAGTGCATTCACTGCCACATAGCCCTTTTTACCCGCTGCATGAATTAAATTTGTCGCTTCCTCTACTTGCGCTACTGTAAATTCACCAGCTAGGCGCAAGCCAAATTGTTGCTCCCCAATAACAAAAGCATCTGCGCCTGCTTCGATTAATGCTTTGACATGCTTGGTAGATTGGGGCGTTACTAATAACTCAGGTTTCTTCACCTTTCTCACCTCTTTAAGCAAATTAATAAACCATCACCAATTGGGAAAAACGCACTCGTATAATCTGGGTGCTGTAGTATCCAATTCGTAAATGTGTGTAAATTGCGAATCATCGTCCGCTTTCTTCTAGGTACTTCCTTCATCTCTAGGTCGGACAAGCCGTGCATATACATATTGTCAATGTACAACACACCACCTGATGGTACAAGTGGTGAATATTTTTCAAAAAACTTTTGATATTGCCCTTTTGCCGCATCAATAAAGACAGCATCAATTGTTGATGGCAAAGACGCAACGTCAACTTCTAACGCATCGCCTTCAATAACTTGAATGCGGTCCGCCACTTCCGAACGTTCAATAAATTTGCGCGCATGTAGTACACGTTCAGCATCGCGCTCGATCGTGACAATTTCACAGTTCGGTAAAGCCATCGCCATGCGCATCGCTGAATAACCTATCGCCGTGCCAATCTCTAAAATTTTCGCTGGATTTTGAATGCGTAACAATTGATTCAATGCATCAATACCAACTAACTGCATAATTGGTACGTGATGTTCCTGTGCAAACCTCTCCATCTCCTGTAGCAACGCATTGCGAGGCTGAATAAAGGATGCGATATACGTATCTGATAATTCCATTGTGTAAAACTCCTTTTTACAAAAAGAAAAAGCGAAACGATGATGTTTACGCTTGTCGCCTATCATGTAAGGAGGACTGTCTAGAAATGTAGGCTTAGCCTATTTTTCTGGACAGCCCTATATTTTATATTTGCTTTAAAAACCACCATCTATAATAGCACGAATTTCGACAAAATGCGAATAATGTTTTTAGCGTAAATATTGTTCGATATTCGCTAAATGCTCATCATACGTTTTCGCAAAGTGGTTTGTACCCTCTTTATCTGCTAAGAAATATAAATAATCCGTTTGTGAAGGATTTAATGCGGCTTCAATTGATACTTTTCCTGCCCCAGCAATCGGACCTGGTGGCAGTCCTGTATTTTTATACGTATTGTATGGGTTGTCCACTTCTAAATCCTCATATAATACGCGATCTTTATGTGAGCCAAGTGAATACAGCACAGTTGGGTCTGTTTGCAATGGCATATCAATCGATAAACGATTGTAAAATACGCTCGCAATCGTTTCACGGTCTGTTTGTGCCGTTGCCTCTTCCTCAAGCAATGAAGCAAATGTCAGCAGCTCATGTGCTGTCATTTCCTTTTCATCTATTATGGAGCGATACTCTGTTACGATATCGTTCGTTGCACTTAACATTGTTTCAATAATAGCTGTTAATGACGGATTCTCCTCATAAAATGGATATGTTGCAGGATATAAATAGCCTTCTAATGCATAGCGAATGTTTTCATTATAGATTTCTTCTGTTAATAAATTCGGATACTGCCCCATTAAGCCTTCAATATATGTAGCATCGGTTACTTTATCCATAAATTGCTGTGCTGTAAAATTCGTATTTTTTTCTATAATTGCTGCGATTTGCTCTAATGTTAAGCCCTCTGGCACCGTCATTGTGAAAACAGGCTCACGGTACACTTTTCCTGTTTTTAAGCTTTCAATAATTTCATCTAGCGTCATCGCCTTCGTTAGCTTGTAATTCCCAGCTTGGAATTGCGATTCATTTTTAAATTTCGCATAGTATTTAAAAATTTGCGCATTTTTCACGACGCCATTTTTCTCTAAAATTTTTGAAATTAATGTGACACCAGAGCCCATTGGCACCTCAATCGCAATTTCATCCGTTGCATTTGGATCTACTGGCTTAAGTGCAGAGCTTACATATTTATAACCAGAGTAACCGCCTATTCCTATAACAATGAGTGCAATCAGCACAATGACACTGACAATACGGCGCACAATTTTCACTTCTTTTTTCTTACGTTTCATGTTATCAAACATTTGTTGCTTTTTTGATTCGTTTTCCACGAGGTAGCCCCCTTACTCCACATTAACAGGCAGTCCCGATAGAAAAGCCTATTATTTCTCTTTCATATCATACAAGATAATGCATGGAGTGACAAATGAAAAAGGAAAACGCTACTCAGCAAAAGTACCGAGTAGCGTTTGTATAATGTGTAAAATAATCTTTATTCTGCAACCTCAGCTAATGAAGCAAGCACTTTTTCAACCATCGCCCACTCTGCCTCTGTTTCAATCGGCAATAGCTCCGATACTTCACCATTTTCACCTGCAATATAAGCAGAGGCGAATACTTCTGAAGGCTCCTCACCTTCTTCATCTATCGCGTAAAATAAATAAGATTTACCTTCAACATCAAAGCGGTGCAAAATGTGGCAATAAATATCTTCGCCATCTTCGTTTGTTAATGTCATATAGTTTGTTTGGTCATCGGAAAATTCATCAACAAGCGTATTCAACACTTCCTGTACCATTTCCCATTCTGTCTCTGTTTCAAGCGGAGCAAAATCGCTTACTTCACCGTTATCATCTAGTTCACAGCGCAATGCTGAAATTTCAGCATTTTCTTCACCTTCGATTGTGTAAAGAACATAGGAATGCTCCTCTGCATCGAATGTGAAGATGACACGACATACTACTTCCTCGCCCGCTTCATTTAACAGCTTAAAAAATTGTTCATCCATTATGAATTCCTCCTTTGTTTTGTCAAAAGGAAAGCAGAGTTGGCGTTGCTGCCTCCCCTGCCTTATTTATCCCTATTCTTCGCCGTCAAGCTCATCTTCTAATGCATTTAATACGTCTTCGATTAAATCCCATTCTGCTTCTGTTTCGATTGGCTCTAATTCGCCATCTTCACCGTTTTCAGAAGGTGTAAATGATGAAGCGAAAATTTCTACTTGCCCATCCTCATCCTCTTCTGCACCTACTAAAGCATATAAAACGTATGATTTACCGAATTCTTCTGAATCAAAAGTGTGTAATACCTCACAAAGTTGCTCGTTACCGCTCTCATCAATAATTGTAATATGGCGTTGTTCTTGTTCCACTCTGGTCACCTCTTCATGTTATTTAGGCATTGCCTATTCATTATACAAAATGAACGGGGCTGCCGAAAAGGAAAAGCCTTTTCAGTTACCCCATTTGTGTGTCAAAAATTAAGTAGCTGTCTCGAAATTAAGAAATATCCCAAACAATAGGAAATTCAATCTTCTCTCATTTATATTTTAAAAATGAAAGTAGCCGCTCAGATACTTAGTCAACTCTTCAAAGAACAGCTTCGCTTTTTTGAACGATGAATTCTTTTCTCTAAAAGCGAATCATCTTGTCTGCAAAGTGGTGCGTTAGACCACTTTTCAGGCAAGCCCTTAATTTTTACTATCTAAGTATCCTTGCAAAATCATCACAGCTGCCATTTTGTCAATGACTTGCTTACGCTTTTTACGACTGACATCCGCCTCGATTAACATGCGCTCCGCAGCCATTGTCGTTAATCGTTCGTCCCATAGTGTCACAGGCAGTCCAAACGTTTCCTCTAAGAGAGCTTTATATCGCTCACTCGCCTCACCGCGAGGACCAACAGTATTGTTCATGTTTTTCGGATAGCCAACAACAAACGCTGTTACAGCATATTCCTTTACAAGCTCCTTGATGCGCTCAATTCCAAATTGTTCTTGTGCCTCATCAATTTTCACTGTTTCAATCCCCTGTGCCGTCCAGCCAAGCGCGTCGCTAATTGCGACGCCGACCGTTTTCGTGCCGACGTCTAATCCCATAATTCTCATTTTGTCGCCTCGTTATTCTTTCGAATGTAAAATTTCACGAGCTCCTCTAAAATTTCGTCTCGCTCAAGTTTACGGATTAAATTTCGCGCGTCCTGGTGGCGAGGGATGTATGCCGGATCACCAGATAACAAATAACCAACGATTTGATTCGTTGGATTATAGCCCTTTTCCTCTAATGATGCGTATACTGTTAACATCACTTGCTTTACTTCTTGTTCCATTGATTCTTCTGGAAAATTAAATTTCATTGTTTGATCAAACGAACTCAAGACCAGCACCTCGCTTTCAGAAAGTCGGAGATGAAACTTCCTCATCTCCGCTTTTCCTTATTATACTTGATTATTAATATAAGTTAAATGCCTTTTACATAATCATACACAGAATTTAGCGCTTGTTCAAGTTTTGTGCCGTCTTTCGCGCCAGCCATCGCCATATCTGGACGACCGCCACCTTTACCGCCACAAGCTTCTGCAACCATTTTAACAATATTTCCAGCATGGTAGCTTCCACCAACTAAATCTTTTGTTACACCTGCGCAAAGCATCACTTTATCACCATCAACAGCACCTAACACGATGACTGCATTGACCATTTTCTCTTTTAAATCATCCATCATTTGACGCAGCTGATTGTTGTCTTTCGCATCAACCTTTGTTGCTAACACTGTCACATCACCAATTTTTTGTGCCGCATCTAAAATTGCACCCGCTTGTGCATTAGCGATTTTTTGTGATAATGATTCGTTTTCGCGCTGCAATTCTTTGTAGTCTGCCTGTAAGCCTGTGATACGTGCTACTAAATCTTTCGGATTTGCTTTAAATTGTGCCGCAGCCTCTATTAAAATTGCTTCCTCTTCCTTCGCAGCTAAATATGCACCTTTACCTGTTACCGCTTCAATACGTCGCGTACCTGCACCAATACCGCCCTCAGATACAATTTTGAAGAAGCCAATTTCAGATGTGCGTGTCACATGAATACCACCACATAGCTCGATTGAATAATTACCTATAGAAACAACACGCACTACATCGCCATACTTCTCACCAAATAGTGCCATTGCGCCCATTGCCTTCGCTTCATCAATCGGCATTTCTGCAATAACAACTTCAATATCTTCCCAAATCTTTTCATTTACTGCACGCTCAATTTGTGCGAGCTCTTCCTTCGTTACTTGACCAAAATGAGAGAAATCGAAGCGTAAACGATCTGGTCCAACATATGAGCCTGCTTGGTTGACGTGGTCACCTAGAATATCTTTTAATGCACGTTGCATAATATGTGTTGCTGTATGGTTTTTTATAATTAGCTTGCGCTCTTCACGGTTAACTGTTGCTTTTACTGCATCGTTTACATGCAATTCGCCTGATTCAATAACCACTGTGTGTAATGGTTGACCATTTGGTGCTTTTTGCACATCTTTCACAAACGCTGTGAAGTTGTCGTTTGAAATATAGCCATGGTCAGCAATTTGACCACCCATTTCCGCATAAAACGGTGTTTCTGCAAGCAACACTAACGCTTCCTGCCCTTCTGAAGCAACCTCAGCCGTTTGCCCCTCGATAACAAGTGCTGTCACCTTTGTTTCAGCCGTTAATGTGTCAAAGCCTACGAAGGTGCTAGGCTCCTTTAAGTTCGCTAACACTTCGCTTTGCACTTGCATTGAATCAACATCTTGACGAGCTGCACGTGCGCGCTCACGTTGCTCCTCCATTGCCACTTCAAAGCCTTCGTGGTCAACTGTCATGCCTACCTCTTCCGCATATTCCTCTGTTAATTCAATTGGGAAACCGTACGTATCATATAGACGGAATGCATCAGCACCTGGAATAAATGTTTCGCCTGCTGCTTTTTGCGCTGCAACAACTTCATTGAAAATCGATAAACCGCCATCCAACGTTTCATGGAAGCGCACTTCTTCATTTTTAATCACACGCTGGATAAACTCTTGTTTCTCTGTTACTTCTGGGTAGAAATCTTGCATAATTGCTCCAACTGTTGGTACTAGCTCAAACATAAACGGCTTTTCAATGCCGATTTGCTTCGCATAGCGTACAGCACGACGTAATAAGCGGCGCAATACATAGCCACGCCCTTCGTTTGATGGTAATGCGCCATCTCCAATCGCAAATGCCACTGTACGAATATGGTCTGCAATCACTTTAAATGGTGTATTAACATCTTCCTGTGAGCCGAAAATTTCTGCTAAATCTACTTCAGTTGGACGTTTATAACGACGGTTCGCAAATTCCTCGATTTTTTCAATAATTGGCATAAATAAGTCCGTATCAAAGTTTGTTGGCACATTTTGCACAACTGAAACGATACGCTCTAAGCCCATTCCTGTATCAATGTTTTGCTTTGGCAGCGGCGTATACGTATGGTCTGGATTATGGTTAAACTGTGAAAATACAAGGTTCCAAATTTCTAAATAGCGCTCATTTTCACCACCTGGGTACATTTCCTCCTCTGGTGTATTAACACCGTATGCCTCTCCACGGTCATAGAAAATTTCCGAGTTTGGACCAGATGGACCTTCACCGATATCCCAGAAATTGCCCTCTAAACGAATAATACGCTCCTCTGGAATGCCAATTTCATTCAACCAAACATTGTATGCTTCCTCGTCCTCTGGGTGCACTGTAATGGATAGTAGCTCTGGGTCAAAGCCCATCCATTTTTTATCCGTTAAAAACTCCCATGCATAATGAATCGCTTCTTTTTTAAAGTAATCGCCAATAGAGAAGTTGCCTAGCATTTCGAAAAATGTATGATGACGCGCTGTTTTCCCTACATTTTCAATATCATTTGTACGTATTGATTTTTGCGCGTTTGTAATGCGCGGATTTTCTGGAATAATACGGCCATCAAAATATGGCTTTAATGTTGCCACACCTGAGTTAATCCACAATAAAGTAGGGTCATTAATTGGAACAAGTGGTGCAGATGGCTCATGATGATGCCCTTTTTCCTTGAAAAACTCTAAGTACAGTCGTCGAATATCAGTTGCTTTCATAAATAAAATTCCTCCTATGATGTAAAAAATATTGATGGAAATCGTCTAGCTTTACCTTCCCAAAACAAATAAAAAAAGCCTTCATCCCAAAAAGGGACGAAGACATTGTCTCGCGGTACCACCCTAATTTATAAATTGCCTATGACAACTTATATCTCAAGTGCTTGTAACGTAAGCAAACGGCAAGGATTAGTTGCACTCTGGAGTAGCTGTTCAGCATTAATTTATGGAGATTTTTGCAGCCGAGAAATCTCTTTCTAAACATTTATTAAAGCCTACTTGTTCCATCATCGTTTTCGTTTATTATGCCTAAATTATATGCAATTGTTTTTAGGCTGTCAATCTTTAAAATCAAATGGCGACACGCCTTCCATGCCAATCAATGGATGAATATACGGAGCTGTTTCCACATTTAAAACAGATGGCATTGATGTTGCACCCTCTCGTTTCATTTCTGTTACTTCAGTTATTTCTTCTTCATCCATCGGGTTTAAGCGTGCTGTTAAGCTTGTGAAGCGCTGCAAATCATCGGTTTTCATTAAGCCTTGTGCAAGTACATCTGGCTCACCGCACAAAATTAAAAAGCTTTTCGCACGTGTAATGCCTGTGTACAGCAAGTTGCGACGTAGCATTTTTGAATAGCCGCGCACAATCGGCATAATTACCGTTTGAAACTCCGAGCCTTGCGATTTATGAATGGAGCAGCAATAGGCTAGCGTTATTTGGTTCAAATCACCACGCTGATACGTCACTTCAATACCGTCATAGGATACAACGAGTAAGTCTTGCTTTTCCACCGTTTCCTTTGCACGAATAATTGCCACAACCTCGCCCATATCGCCATTAAAAACATTGCTGTCAGGCTGATTCACAAGCTGAAGCACTTTATCACCAATGCGATAAACGGTATCACCAAAGGCAAGCTCCTTACGTGTACCATCATTTGGATTGACGAGCTCTTGAATTTGTTTATTTAATGCGTCAATGCCTGCGGGTCCTTTATACATCGGTGCAAGCACTTGAATATCGCGTATCGCCTGCCCTTTCGTTGTCGCACTTTTAACAATTTGTGTCACGACGTTAGCAATTTGCTCTGTCGATGCTTGAATAAAGGAGCGGTCAGCTGTTTTTTGTGTCAATGTAGGCGGCACTGTACCACGCTTAATTTGATGGGCAACCTCAATAATTGTCGAGCCTTCTGCTTGTCTATAAACGTCTGTCAACTCCACTGTTGGCACTTGCTTTGATGCAAGCAAATCCTTCAACACTTGCCCTGGTCCAACAGGTGGCAGCTGGTCTTGATCACCTACGAAAATCACCTGTACATCCTTTGCTAAGCTTTTTAATAGCTGATGCGCGAGCCATGTATCCACCATCGACATTTCATCAATAATGACAAGCCGACCTGTTATTTCACGCTCTGTTTCTTCCTCTTTTTCCTGCCCTGTAAAGCCTAGTAAACGGTGGATTGTCATTGCAGGCAAGCCCGTTGATTCCGCTAATCGCTTCGCTGCACGTCCTGTCGGTGCAGCTAATATAATCGGAAATGGCTCTTCTTTTTTGGCATATGTTTTCGGATCAAGTGACAAACCATGTAGCTCTGCATATACTTCCACAAGCCCTTTGACAACCGTTGTTTTCCCTGTACCAGGGCCACCTGTTAAAATCATCACTGCATTTTGCAGCGCACATTCAATTGCTGCAACTTGAGATGGCGCATACTGCACCTCATAACGCTCCTCTAGCTCTCCAATTGCCTTTAAAATCTCATCCTTTGAAAAATGCGATTGCTTTTTGTTATTCTCGACAAGCTCTAAAATTTTGGACGCAATACCGACCTCACTAAAATAAAGTGAAGGTAAATACATGCGTGTTTCCTCACCACAAATTTTGTTTTCTTCACGCATTTCAATACAGGCCTGTGAAATCGCATCAAACGGGATTTCCACACGTTGACTTTGCTCTAGCATCGATTTTACTGTCGGTAATACCTGCTCCGCCTCTAAGTAAACATGCCCATCCGACAATGCTGCAACTGTTAAAACATGAAAAACAGCCGCCTTAATTCGGTCAGGGTGATTGCCTGTAATACCGAGCTTTGCACCTAAATCATCCGCACGTCCAAAGCCAATCCCTTCTACTTCTTCAATTAAACGATACGGATTTTCCTTTAATAAGGTAACCGTATCTTCACGATATGTTTGGTAAATTTTCATGCCGAGCTGAGGCCCGAAGCCCCATTCATTTAGTTGAATCATGACGCGCTCTAAGCCTAAATTTTGTTCAATCACTTCCACAATCATCTGCTTTTTTTCTTGCGATAATCGCGGAATCACATCAAGGGCATGCGGATCATCCATAATTTTTTTTAACGCATCAACACCAAGCTTTTCCACAATGGTTTCCGCTGTTTTGCGACCAATTCCTGTAAATAAATCGCTCGATAAATAATGAATGACCCCTTGCTCTGTCGCAGGCACTTCCTTTTCAAACGTATCGATTTGAAATTGCACACCATATTTTGGATGTGTCTTCATATTGCCGGTAAATCGATACAGCTCATCCTCTGTCAATGGTGGAAAATAGCCAACAACAATCATTTCCTTCTCTTCATAGGCTAAATTTGTTTCTTGAATTTTCACACGTATAATTGAATACATATTCGTTGCGTTATGAAAAATAGAAACAATTGGGCGCCCTAGTATAAAGCGCTTTTCCATCTCAAATAAATTTAAGTTTTCCAATACTTTGCGCCCCTCCCTTGCTAGTCAATCTTATACCATTATTTTAGCATATTTTATCGTTTCCTCCTATACGAGGTGTGCGTTTGCTTCTCTCAAATGGTATGATAGATATATATTTCTTTGGAAGGACTGTGATTGCGGTGGAATTTCGACCGTGCATTGATTTACACGATGGGAAAGTAAAACAAATTGTTGGCAGCACGCTTGGCTATGCTGACAAAGAAGTCGTTGAAAATTTTGTTTCAGCACATGATGCTGGCTATTTTGCCGGGCTATTCCAGCAAGACCGCTTAACAGGCGGTCATGTCATTATGCTCGGTAACGGCAATGAGGAAGCAGCACTACAAGCACTGCAAGCATATCCAAATGCACTACAAATTGGCGGTGGTATTAGCGCACAAAATGCAGCAAGTTTTATTGAGGCAGGTGCTTCCCACGTTATTGTTACTTCATTTATTTTCCATGACGGAAAGCTCGACATGGAGCGTTTAAATGCGCTCGTTGCTGCTGTTGGCAAGGAGCATCTTGTCATTGACTTAAGCTGTCGTCAGCGCGATGGCAAGTGGTTTGTCGTGACAGATAAATGGACGAAATTTAGCGATTTTGAAGTAAACGCCGCGTCCATTCAAATGATGGAAGGCTATTGTGACGAGCTCTTAATTCATGCGGTCGATGTGGAAGGAAAACGCAGCGGCATGCAGGAAGATTTAGTACGTCAGCTAGCTGAGTGGACAACGCTCCCAACAACCTATGCAGGTGGCGTACGTTCACTTGATGATTTACAAAAATTCGAAACAATTGCACAAGGCAAGCTACATATTACCATCGGCTCCGCCTTAGATATTTTCGGTGGTGACTTGGCATATACCGATGTTGTACGCTACTGTCAGAAAAAAACAAGGAAGGAAGTTTAGTTACTATGTATATTCGTTATCAAGATTTAATTTTTCCGTTTGTTGAGACAAACCTAGAACGCATCGTGGATGAGGGCTATTTCAAAATCAATTTACGAGACAAGCCACAAGAAGTACACGTCCATTTAAATAACGAGTTAATGTTGCTTGAATTTTCAAAATCTTTAAAGGCCACTTGCAGCTATTTGCGCGACTTTAAAAAGGAGCCATATATTATGGTTGCCATTGATTTAGAAGTGTTCGTCGATGAATTTAATAAGCGTTATAAATTGGATGCAGTAGTTAGTCAGCCATAAAAAATAGGGCTATAAGGACAGGTGTACCTTCCTTATAGCCTTTATGTTTATTCCATGTCCCCTTCAACCTGTGCTGGTAAATTCTCTATCTCGATATCATCAATATCGCCCATAACCTCTTTATCATAGGCGTCCCAATTTCCTTGCTCCAATGCTATTTCAAGAGCATTGACACCTTCCTCCACACGAAATGGATGTAGGACAGGGTCTCCTGTTATTTTTTCAACGACTTCGCTATCTTCGACACAAACATTTGTATACGGAATTGCACATAAGCGATCATATGGAATCGGCTGTTTACACTTAACGCACACCCCATATGTGCCCTCGTCCATTTGAGCAAGCGCCTTGTCAATTTGTTCAAGCTTGTCATAATTTTGCGTGTGCAGTGTTAAATCCTTGCTACGCTCGAATAGCTCTGTCCCTAAATCGGCAGGATGATTCGATAGCAGTGATAATTCATCGACAGAATCACGCAAACTCACTGGATCCTTAGCAGCAATTGTTTTTGACATATCCTCTTTTTCCATAATGAGCATTTTTCGCAATTTCATTAACTGTTTGTCTGTCAGCATAAAAAACCCGCCCTTTTTCATTAGTATGCTGAAAAAGGACGGATGCTATACGCTAGTTCATGCGCTGTGCGACCATATCATAAATGTATTTCGCTTGATCAAACTCAGGCTGCAATGTGAATGCTTGCTTTAAATGATAAAGTGCATCATCAGTACGCTCTGTTGATACCGCATAAAGCACACCTAAATTATAATGTGCATCTGCGTTGTTCCAATCTTCATCAATAACAAATTGCAGCTCACCTTGCGCCAGTTCAAACATCTCCAATGAGCAAAGCAAAATACCATATGATAGGCGAATTTGTAAATCCGTTGGGGCTAGCTCCGCCGCACGCTGCATATATGGCAATGCCAGCTTATACTGCTCCTCACGTTCAAACGATTTTGCTAGCATATAATAAGCATCTGCGCCTTCAATGCCATGCTCAATCGACTTTTGATAAAGCTTTGCCGCCTCAATATAGCGCTCCGCATTATAATATAAATTCGCTAAGCCATAATAAGCTGTCGCTGATTTTTCATCAACAGTAATCGCTTTTTGGAAAAAACGTTCCGCACGCTCCACGTCATTTAACACAGCTAATAAATTGCCGAAATTGACATAGCCTAATGCATCATTTGGCTCCGCTTCAATCGCCTGTGTAAAAAACTGTGCTGCTTCCTCGTATTTTTTTTCCTGAAAAGCTTGAATGCCTTGTTCATTAAAGGACATGCTCAATCTCCTACCCTACAAATGTTAATTTTTCGCTATTTTTAAATACTTCATCAATTGTACCGCCGCCTAAGCAAACCTCACCATCGTACAAGACAACTGCTTGCCCTGGTGTAATCGCGCGCACAGGCTCTGCAAATTCGATATAGGCTGTGCCGTCTTGGCGTAACTCTACCTTTACAGGTGAGTCTTCTTGACGATAGCGGAATTTCGCTGTGCAGTTAAACTGTTGTGGTAGCTCTTTATCAGTTGTGAAATTCATTTTCACCGCAGATAACGCCGTTGAATACAGGGCATCATGATGGAAGCCTTGTCCAACGTATAAGACATTGCGCTGCAAATCCTTCCCTAACACAAACCAAGGCTCACCATCGCCACCGATGCCTAAACCGTGACGTTGCCCTAATGTATAGTACATTAAGCCGTCATGCTGTCCCACTACTTGCCCATCAAACGTTTCCATTTTACCAGGCTGTGCAGGTAAGTATTGGCTTAAAAATTCTTTGAAATTGCGCTCGCCGATAAAGCAAATACCTGTAGAGTCTTTCTTTTTCGCTGTTGCAAGACCTGCTTCTTCTGCAATTTTACGCACTTCTGGCTTCGGCAAATGACCAATTGGGAACATGACATGCTTTAATTGCTCCTGTGATAGCTGGTTTAAGAAATACGTTTGATCTTTATTATTATCAACACCACGCAGCATCACCGTTTCTCCTTCACGCTGCTCTACGCGTGCATAATGACCTGTTGCTAAATAATCTGCCCCTAAGTTCATCGCATGCTCTAAAAATGCTTTAAACTTAATTTCTTTATTACACATCACATCTGGATTTGGTGTACGTCCCGCTTTATATTCTTCAAGAAAGTACGTAAACACTTTATCCCAATACTGCTTTTCAAAATTCACTGCGTAATACGGAATACCAATTTGGTTACATACAGCAATGACATCTTCATAATCCTCTGTCGCTGTACATACGCCGTTTTCATCCGTATCATCCCAGTTTTTCATAAAGATGCCGATAACATCGTAGCCTTGTTGCTTTAATAAATAAGCGGCAACAGAGGAGTCGACACCTCCTGACATACCGACTACTACACGTATTTCGGATGGTTTTCTTGTTTCTATCATCATAATCACCTTTTCAATCCTGTCGCGTAAAAGGCGCGAAGCATTAGTTTTTTGTTAAACGTTTGACAATATCCGCTGTACGTTTACCAGCCTCTCGAACAAGCTCCTCCGTTAAACCATGCCCAAAGCTAAAGCGAATGGAGCTGCGCAACACCGTAGAATCTTTACCGAACATCGCCACTAAGACGTGTGATGGGTCAATAGAGCCTGCTGTACAAGCAGAGCCGCTCGATACAAAGACACCTGCCATATCCAAATTCACTAAAAACGATTCGACATCTGTCCCTGGCAATGTCACGTTGAAAATATGTGGTAGCATATTTTCAGCATCACCATTCACTGTAAATTCAATATTCGCCGCCGTAAATTGTTCAACGAGTATCGCTTTATATTGTTCATAGGCTTGACGTGTTTGCTGCTGTGTTTCAGCGACAAGCTGTACTGCCTTCGCAAAGCCAACAGCCGCTGGGATGTTTTCCGTTCCAGCACGACGCTTTTTCTCCTGCGAGCCGCCATACAGTAGGCTGTCTACCTTTGCACCAGCTCTCATATAAAGCAACCCGATGCCTTTTGGGCCACCAATTTTATGGCTAGAGGCACTTAATAAATCGACTTGCAATTTTTCCACATCGATGTGCTCTAAGCCAAATGCTTGGACTGCATCGGTGTGGAATATGGCAGAGTGTCCCTTTAATAGCTTGCCGATTTCCTCGATTGGCTGCAATGTACCCACTTCATTATTGCCATACATTATCGTGACTAAAATTGTGTCATCTGTCAATGCATTTGCAACATCTTGGACAGCGACGCGCCCTTTTTCATCTACAGGCAAATAAGTAATATGGAATCCTTGTCGTTCTAACTTTTCGCACGCATGTAACACCGCATGATGCTCAATTTGTGTCGTAATAATATGTTTACCTTCATGCTGCCTTGCATTAGCGACACCGAAAATCGCCATATTATCCGCTTCTGTCCCACCGCTCGTTAAAACAATTTCAGTTGCTGCTGCACCTATCTGCTTCGCTAAAATCATACGCGCCTCATCCAAGACTTTACGTGCTTCACGTCCAGCAGCATGAATGCTCGATGCATTGCCATAAACAGTTGCCATCGCAGCTGTCATCTCAGTAATTACCTCTTTTAGCATCGGTGTCGTTGCAGCATGGTCAAGATAAATTGTTGTCATAGCATAAACTCCTTAAATATAAAACATATAGCCATCTGTAGGTGAAGACTCTGTGTATTTTGCTAAATCCTCTAAGCTCGTTGTATCCAATACATTTTTCACTGCATCACGAATGCGCATCCATAGCTCGCGCTGTGGTGCTTCCTCATCTTCAATCCCTTCAACAGGCTGAATTGGTCCTTCTAATACGCGAATTACATCAGCAGCTGAAATTTCTGCTGGTGGGCTTGCAAGCATATAGCCTCCATAGGCACCGCGTACACTTTTTACTAAGCCTGCGTTACGCAGTGGGGAAACTAATTGCTCTAAATAGGCTTCCGATAAATCTTTTTCTGCTGCAATTTGACGAAGTGGTATTGGTCCTTCACCATGATGCTTTGCTAATTCAATCATAATTGTTAAGCCATATCGGCCTTTTGTAGAAATTTTCATAAATTACACCTCTAATTTTCTAGTCCATTCATGTGTTTTATTATAGCATATTTCCTTTTATTCCACTCGGAAATACATTGAAATTTTCATTGTTGTTACAGAAACAGTGTGAAAGCCTCTGCTTTTCTTCCAGTACAAAATGCACTATCATTAATGATGATAATGGATGTAGAAAGTTGGTATAGCAATGCACAACGAACCTTTAGCTTATAAAATGCGACCACGCAATTTAGATGAAGTTGTTGGACAGGAAGACATTATTGGTAAGGATAGCGCCCTCTACAAAATGATTATTAAAGGGCATGTGCCTTCCATGTTGCTTTACGGTCCACCTGGTGTTGGCAAGACTTCTATTGCAAGCGCTATTGCAGGTAGTTCCAAGCTGCCATTTTTCGCTTTAAATGCAACACAGGCAGGAAAAAGCGATATTGAACAAGTTGTGATGGATGCAAGAATGTCAGGCAAAGTTATTTTATTCTTAGATGAGATTCACCGTTTTAATAAATTACAGCAAGATACTTTGTTACCCCATGTCGAGAATGGTTCCATCGTCTTAATTGGAGCAACGACGGAAAATCCGTTTCATAGTGTGAACCCTGCTATTCGCTCACGCTGTGGGGAAATTTTGCAGCTGACACGTTTAACCGTTGAGGATGTTTGTACATTGCTACAGCAGGCTTTGACAGATAAAGAACGTGGACTTGGTAAGCTTGGCGTTTCTGCAACAAATGAGCAGCTCATAAAAATAGCGGAAGCAAGCAATGGCGATGCACGTAAATCATTAACATTATTAGAATCTGTTTATTATGCCTCTGATGAACAAGACGGCGTAACGGTATTAAGTGACCGCGCAATTGAACATTTAGCGAAGCGCATTGGCGTTTATGGTGACAAAGGTGGCTCACATTTTTATAATTTATTATCCGCCTTACAAAAATCAATTCGTGGCAGCGACACAAATGCTGCTTTATATTATTTAGCACATTTATTAGAATCTGGCGATATTGTCGCAGTATGTCGACGACTTTTAGTGATTGCCTACGAAGATATCGGCCTTGCTAATCCAGCGGTTGGTGCACATGTCAATGCAGCTACAGAAGCAGCACAAAAGCTCGGTTTACCAGAGGCACGCATCCCACTCGCTGCCGCTGTTGTCGAGATGTGCTTAAGCGATAAATCAAACTCTGCCTATAAAGCGCTTGATGCCGCCATTGCTGCTATTCATGAAGGAAAAACCGGTGACATTCCGAATCACTTAAAGGATGCCCACTATGCAGGCGCAAAGGAATTAGGGCATATCGGCTATCAATATCCACACGACACGCCAATCGGCACCTTTGGTGGATGGATTAATCAGCAATACCTACCTGATGCACTTGTTGGAATGGAGTTTTATAAGCCTGTGATTGCAGGAGAGGAAAAACGGATGGCGAGTATTTATGAGAAATTGAAATCGTTTAAAATGTAAGTTATAAAATTTATAAGAAATTCGTAAAATTCAAAACCCAAAACTATTAGTCCACACAAAATAAGTGTCCTCTAATAATTTTGGGTTTTTCCAAACTTTATTATCAGCTTAGACAAGCCAATCGAATTGTATTTATTATAAATAAATCTACCAACTCTCTTTGGAAATAAAATAAATCCCTCCTATTTATTAAATATATTTCCACAAAAATCCTTGTATATATAATACAAAATTATATTATATGGTATATTAACCTTTGGGGGGATTTAATGAGCTATCTAATAGGTTTCATAACTTTTTATTATCCGATTCTTCTAACTTTTATTCTTGTTATTTTTCAAGCTTATTTTGGTAAATACGGAAAGTTAACTTACGCTATTATTTTACCTATCTCTTTTACAATTTTAATAAAATCTTTATTTTGGGCGCATGATTTTCTAGTTGTTCTAATCCTTGGGAATTTCTTTTTTTATTTAATTGCAGTAGTTACATATTTTACAAAACCGAAATTTTGAGAGGGAAGGAAGCTTCATGTTATGGAGGGGTATTACATTTTTATCATCAAATAAAAAACGAGCAGGGGCTCATCTCCCTGCTCTTTGGCAAAAGCTTCCCAGCAAATCCGTGCTGTTAGTGGATGCTTCTGTTGTAAAGTCGAAACTTTACGTAGGTTTGGCACCTAGTTTACATTATAGCAAATTATCATTATGCTTTCAAATGGATTGCTTTACCAAAGACCGCACGTGCCGCATCGCCAATATGCTCGCTCACTGTTGGGTGTGGGAATACCATTCGAGCTAAATCCTTCACAGAGCCACCAGTAATTTTACATGCTAACATCGCATTGATCATTTCCGTTGCACCATCTCCAACAACACATGCGCCATAAATATCGCCTTCTGGGCTTGCAACAAATTTCATAAAACCTTGAATGTTGCCTTCAAGCAATGCTTTCGGATTTGTTGGCAAATACATTTTTGTCACAATAGAGTCTGTTGGTGCTTCATGCTCTAGCATACCAAATGTCGCAATTTCAGGATGTGTGTATACACAGCGTGGAATTTCCTGCTGATTGATGACGCGTGGATGCTTACCTAAAATATAATCCACTGCATGCACACCTTCTGCGCTTGCAGAATGCGCTAATTGGAAGCCACCCACTAAATCGCCAATCGCATAAATGCCTGGAACGCTCGTTTCATAATGATTATTCACCGCTATTAAACGACCATCCATTGTCAACTCTAATGCTTCAGCAATTTGCGTGTTTGGACGACGCCCTGTAGCGAACAATAAATTTTCATACGTAAAAACACCTTTTGACGTATGTATTTCATTGTCTTGAATTTCTTCAAAGGTAAAATCTGTGATAAGTTCAATGCCTAGCTGTGCCATGCGTTGGCGAATTAACGGGCGCGCATCCGGCTCCTCTGTTTGCAAAATATCCTGACTATGGTTTAATACTGTCACTTTTGTCCCCATCGGCGCTAAGGCGAATGCCATTTCGATGGCGATTACTCCCCCACCAATAATCGTTAGCTGCTTTGGCAATTCCACCATCGCAAAAAACGTATCTGTCGTATAATAATTCGCAGTTTCAATCCCTTTAAATGGCGGAACAAATGGACGACTACCTGTTGCTAAAATGACATAGTCTGCTGTAAACGCTTTTTCTCCAACCATCACCTTGCGCTCTGCCGTCACGCTCGCCTCACCGCGATACATCGTAATATGCGCACTTTCAATAAAGCCTTCGATATTATCCAGCAATTCAGCTACTACGGCGTCTTTACGCTTCATTAGCTTTGGAAAATCAATATCGATTGTTGGTACAGTAATGCCCCAATCTGTGCCACGACGAATTTCCTGTACGAGCTTGCTATGCTCCAGCATGATTTTTGATGGAATACAGCCGACATTATAGCAGGCACCTCCGACTTTATCTTTTTCTACAAGTGCAACCTTTAAGCCGCTTTTGGCAGCATGTATTGCTGCAACATATCCCCCAGGTCCTGCCCCTATCACTGCAACTTGATAATGTTCCATAACTACTCCCCCTTTTTTACTACGATACCATTTTCTATTTTTCCTTACTAGCCAAAAAAGGGAGCGTCCCAAAATGACTTTTCGGACGCCCCCTCTCTTCTAGTTCTCTTCGTTATCCTGACGATTTTTCTTCAGCATTTTCGATAACATTTCATAAACGATTGGTACAACAACTAATGTTAGCAATGTGGATGATAATAAACCACCAATTACTGTGACAGCTAAGTCTTTTGAAATTAGACCACCACCTGCGCTACCAAACGCCATCGGTAGCATCGCACCAATTGTTGCGATTGCCGTCATTAAAATTGGTCGTAAACGCGTCATCCCTGCCTCTAAAATTGCCTCGCGCATCACCATACCATCGCGCTCCATATGAATAATACGGTCCACTAATACGATGGCATTGGTCACAACGATACCAATCAACATCAGCATCCCCATCATTACCGATACAGAAATTGTTTGCCCTGTCACAAATAGACCAACAAATGCACCGATAACTGCGAATGGTAATGAGAATAAAATCGCAAATGGTGCTAACCCTTCACCGAATGTGACAACAAGAATGAAGTAAACAATCGCAATCGCCGCTAGCATTGCAATACCTAATTGCGTGAATGCCTCTGTCATATCTGCGGCAACACCAGAAACGCCTGTTGTTACACCTTTTGGTAAATCTAACTCATCTATTTTCTTATCTGCAGCAGCTGTCGCTTTGGAAATATCATTACCAATAATTTTTCCTGTTACTGTTGCAAAGTATTCACCTTTTGAACGTGCTAATGAATTTAGCGCTGTACTCTCTTCCACATCGACTAAGTCCCCAATTTTCATTGTTGTACCTAATGCAGTTGGAATTTCTGTTGCTAAAATATCATCAATAGATTTCGCAGCCGTTCTCGCTTCACGCTTGACAATGACATTAATATCTTTGCCGTTGTGCTCAACAGTTGTCAATGTTTCAGACGTGCCTTGTGGTGATAGTGCCATGACAATTTGCGCTGTCGTTAAGCCATATTGCAAGACATTTTGCTGCTCTACTTTTAAAATATGCTCAACATATGGATTTTCATTGTCAGACTTGACATCTTCCAAGCCATCCACATCGCGTAATGCTTCCTCTACTTGCTCCACCGATTTACGTAAATTATCAAGATCTTCACTATACAATGTATAGCTTACCTCGCTTGAGCCCATGCCGCCCATTGAAGCGAAATCCTGCGACTTCCATTCACCCGATTGTCCGATATTGAATACATAGTCCTCTACCTCTTTACGAGCGCCTGGGAAATCCTTCATCTCTGGGTCGAAAATTAAGTACATTAATGCACCGCCACCAGCGCCACCCATCATCATTGTTGCTGGATCAGCACTTTCCGCGTCTGTAATCGACACCTGTACAATATCTATATCATCGCGCTTCATTAATTCTTGCTCGACAATATTCACATTTTCCTCTGTTTCGTCTTTCAGCTCACCCGTTGCTGGAGTATACGTTAAGTACATGACCTTTTCTTCCTGTGAACCTAAGAAGCTGAAGCCAATTAATGGTGTTAAAGCAAGTGAGCCAACAAGCATCACAACAGCAATTGCTGATGTAATGAATTTATGGTTTAATGCTTTTTCTAAAATACCTTTATACCAAACTGCTAGCTTGCCAACCTCTTTATGCTGGCTTTCTGTTTTCTCACCATATACCTTTTTACGGAATAAGAAATGAGATAATGCTGGTACAATCGTAATTGCTACTAATAATGATGCCCCTAATGCAAACGACATCGTTAAAGCGAATGGCATAAATAGCTCACCAACCATACCGCCTACGAACATTAACGGTGCAAATACCGCCACTGTTACTAATGTAGAGGATAAAATTGGCTTGAACATTTCAATTGTTGCCTCACGAATTAACGCACGACCTGTTAACTTTTCTTGCTTCAAGTGAATACGACGATAAATATTTTCCACAACGACAATGGAGTCATCAATTACACGCCCAATTGCAACCGTAATTGCACCTAATGTCATAATATTTAACGTAATATCCATCCAGTTTAATAATAGCAATGCCATAAAGACAGAGACTGGAATCGAAATAATTGAAATAATTGTCGATTTAAAATCACGTAAAAATAATAAAATAATTAATACAGCGATTGCACCACCGAATACTGCTTTTTCAATCATGGTAAAGACAGAATCCTCAATTGGTTTCCCTTGGTCAAGCGATACGTCAATAATTAAGCCATCAATTTTCGCTGTTTCCTCATCGATTAAATCCTTCACTGCATTGACAACTGTTACAGTATTTGCATCTTGCGCTTTAACAATTTGCACACTGATTGAATCTTCTCCGTTTGTACGGGAAATAGATTGTACTTTCCCTTCCACTTCAATTGTCGCAATATCGCCTAAACGAACAAATGGCGAAGGGTTTTCTGCTGATGGTGTAACTGGAATTAAAAGCTCTTTTAATTCATCAACAGATTGTACTTTCCCATCGACTGAAACCGCTTGTTCACCAACAGTAAATTCATATAACCCTAGCGATAAAGCCATATCGCTCGCCTGAATCATTTGCTTCACTGTATCTTCTGTTAAGCCTAGCTCCGCCATTTTCGCATCATCGTATTTAAATGACACTTGCTCAATATGCTGACCTGTAATGGAAGCAGATGCAACACCTTCAATTTTATTCAGCTTTGGTAAAATAATATCCTCGACTGTTGAAGTTAGCTCCACGATATCTTCCTGTGAGCTACTCACAGACAATGCGACAACAGGCATCATATTCATGCTAATTGCCATAACAGAAGGCTTTTGCGCTTCTTCAGGTAATACAATATCATCTAAAGCTGATTCAAGCTGGCGTTTTTTCTCATCCATATCAACGCCATAATCATACTCAATTTGCACTTGTGAAACGTTTGATGATGATGTCGAAAAGACTGACTTGACATCTTCTAAGCTTTCTACTTTTTTCTCAAATGGTATGGACATCTCATCCATTACCTGCTCAGGTGTTGCTCCAGGATATACACCTACAACGATTAAATAGGGAATCGAAATATCAGGAATTGACTCCATCTTCATTCGTGTACCAGAATAAATACCTGAAACGGTAACAATAATCGTTAATAACCACACAGCTAATTTATTTTTCAGAACAAAATTGACTAACGACCGCATGCTTTTCTCAATCCTTCCTTGACACTTTTTCTCACAAATCCTATACTAATGACTAATCGGTCAGTTGTCAATTCGAAGGGGGGTATAAATTATGTCTAAAAAGCAACTTATTTTAGAAACGGCTGCAAGACTCTTTACTGAAAGAGGTATTGATGCCACATCTGTTCAACAAATAACAGAGGCCTGTGGCATATCTAAAGGGGCTTTTTATTTATCCTTCAAATCGAAGGATGAGCTGATTATCGAAATCATTGACTATTTTGTGAAAGATGTTGCCGCCAAGATTGACCGTTCAGTCACCGAAAGTCAAAATACCGAAGAAAAGCTCTATAACTACTATTATCAAATTTTCTCAATTATGCAGGAGCATGCGACACTTGCCTCCGCATTTTTTAAAGAGCATACGCAGTTTGTCAGTGAGGAATTTATTCAAAAAATGGCGCACTATGGTGTCATGATGAATACATTGATTGAAAATTTATTATTGGAGCTTTACCCACAAGCAGCTCAGCATGTTTATGATTTGGCGATTATCGTACGCGGCTTTATTTCCGGCTACTCTGAGCATCTATTCCATAAAGGCAATAGCTATCCATACGATTTACAGGCACTTGCTAAAAGTCTTGTCGAAAAAACGACAATTCTTGCCACACATGCAACAATACCTTTTATGACAAAGGAAATGGCAGTCATCCCAACAACTGCTGATACATTGATTACTGTAGAAAACATTTTGCGGGAAGCGCATGTATTGAGCTCCTATTTAGATGATGAGCTATTACAGGATTCTGTTCGTGTCATTACAGAGCAGCTCCAATCCAAGCAGCCTCGCCCCGCTATTATGCAAGGTATGCTAAACAATTTACAGGCTGAGCCTGTGTGTAATTGGTTTTGTTATATTGTCAAAAAACATATGCAAAAAGAAGGCTGATGAGGAAATTCATCAGCCTTCTTTTAAAATGCTCGCCTATAAAATGGGATGCTCAGCAACACAAGAATAGCAATAATAAAAAATAATTGTGCTTGAAAATGCACGAGCAGCCAGCCACCTAGAACAGGTCCGATAAAGCCACCAATATTTTTCAATTGTGACGCACCTAAATAGGTTGCCTTTTGCGTCTCAGGTGCGATTTCCTCAATAACGGCATTCATCATTGGAAAAGCAAAGATTTCACCAACCGTAAAAACAATCATCGCCACGATAAAAAGCCATGCCGTATTGGCCATACCAAACAGCATTAAGCCTAGCGCAAAGAAAATGATGCCCGCAATGAGTGACGCTAAAATAGAAATTCTCTCTGCTAGCATGCTAATTGGTAGCTGTAAAATTAACACAACAACTGCATTTAATGAAATAAGGAGCGAATAGAGCTTTACCCCATCCTCTAATTTTAATTGCACAAACTGTGGTAATGTCGAATCAAACTGTGCATAGCCAAGACCGATTAATGTGCCACCAGCTAAAAATAGCAGGAGCTTATAGTCAGAAAAGACAACGCGTAAAATGCTTGCGATATTTTGCCCACCTGCTAGTCGTTTTTGACGCATCTCATATTTCTTCAAAACGCCTATTAAAAAGAGGCCGTAAATGACATACATAGCACCAGTAATAATAAAAGGTATGACAGGGCTTGCTAAAGTCGAAATCAGCACACCTACTAATGGTCCTATAACAGCTGCAATATTGATTGCTGTATAGCGCACTGAAAATAAACGACGTTTTTTCGCATCTTCTGTAAAATCAATCATCAATGCCTGTGTCGCTGGCTCAAAAAAGGAGCGACATAGCCCGTTCAAAGCATTTAACACAATAAATAATGGTGCAAACGTTGCCAATGCAAAGCCAAAGAACACCATTCCCCAAACAAAAATCGTTACAATAATGATAACTTTACGTGCAAAGCGATCCGTTAAATAACCACCTAAAAAGCCACCAAATGTCGCGCAAAGTGGTGCAACCCCTAACGTAAAGCCGATAAGCAGTGGCGATGCATCATGTACAGTATGTAAATAAATCGCTAAAAACGGCATCGTCATAAAGCTGGCAATACGTGTAAAAATTGTTCCACATAAAATAATCCATACGAGCGGATGGAAATAATGAGCTAATTTCATTAAAATATTCTTTCACACCCCTTCCACAATTTTAGCAACACAGCAATGGTTTTAGCATATACTACAATTATGTGAAAAGCTATTATCTTTCAAAAAGGAGCTTGAGAATGAATATTTTATTGTTAACTGGAAGCACAAGAAATGATGGCAACAGCGAGCAGCTCGCACATTTAGCATTAAAAGGGCTGTCCTATGAAACCATCCAATTAAAGGATTTACACATTGAGGCTATTGAGGATTTACGTCATACGGAAGAGGGATTTCACCCTGTCGATGATGACTATACAAAAGTGTTGGAGGCTATTTTACGGAGCGACCTGCTCGTCTTAGCGACACCTATTTATTGGTATAGCATGTCTGGCACGATGAAAAATGTTATTGATCGTTTTAGCCACGCCATTCGTGATACACGTTATCCAAATGTGACAGAGCATTTAAAAACGCTGAAAGCAGTCGTTATCGCAGTTGGCGGTGACCAGCCACGCATTAAAGGCTTACCTTTGATTCAGCAATGTCAGTACACATTTGACTTTTTAAATATCGAATTTTATTCGTATATTATCGGAGAGGCACGCAAGCCTGGTACCATCCATCATGATAAGCTGGCGCTTCAGCAAGCAGCTTACTTAAATGAGCAGCTTCGTGCCTTGTAAATTCCATATAGGCTTGAGTTAAAATTTAAACTCAAGCCTCCTCTTCCCATACCTTTACATAAATTTCATCGAAAAGCTGGTCGTTAATATACGTTTCTAATTTCCACATGCCAGACTTAGGTAGCATCATATGGCTAGGTATATGAGTGGTTGCCCCATTGTTTGGACTTAAATAGTCAAATTCCGATTTTAAATTTAAAATTTCGATTTTTTCATCAGGTTTGTCTTCTGAGCTAGCTAACACTTTAAAACCTCCTTGCAGCTCCTCCTTATCTGCCCAAATATGCCACATATATTTATTCACTTGATTTTCTACAAAAAGGAGATGATCTGGATTGTAAATAAAACCGATTTTATTTTCTGTTCCAATCATTTTATACATGCCTACATCAAAAAATTCACTTTCCTCCCAATTCGCTTCTTGTTTATTTGAACAGGCGGCCAACATGGTTATGGACAAAAAAACGAAAAAAAGTAATCGCTTAGCTGTAAACATCTTCATTCCTCCTCTCTATTAAAACTAAAATCCGCTTATGGTTGTTAATAGGATATAATTTAAAGAATATTTTGTCAATTATCCTAAAAAAGAGAGCATGTTGGATTTCTCCTAACATGCCCCTCTTTTATTTTTGATGTGTTGCAATCCACTCTACAGTCCCTGCACTCAGCCCACCTGCGCGCCATAAAACGAAATGCTCATACTTTGAATCCTTCTCCTGTACATAGGCAATCCACTTTTGCAAAGTTTCCGCATCTGCATACCATGCCTCGTAGTCCATTCCTTTATCCTTGTAATGGAAACGGATAGCATGGCTATCTTGATCACGTGCAATCGAAGACTTCGTTGAAGCAATCAATTTTTCTGCCTCATCGCCTGTTAATGCGATAATTTTGCCGCTCTTCGGCCATGTAAAACCACCTGTTGCAAAGGCAATACTAAATTGCTGATTCGATTTCTCTAGCTTGCTAAGCAGCTGATCTAAAAATGGAAAGGTTGCTTTCGCCCCAGGGCCGCTATGATAGCCATGTACATTATAAGCCATCACCGTATAGCTTGGTCCATCTGGTAAAGCCATTTCAAATGGGAAGCTTGGCACTACGACCACATGCATTGACAGCCCCTTTTTCTCTAGCGCTTGATAAAGCTCCTGCAAAAATAAAATATAATTTGCGGTATCTTCTTTTGCTATTTTTTCATAATCAATTTCCACACCGTCTACTGGAAATTTTTCTGTCATTGCCATAATATCAGCAATATGCTTTTTTCTTGCCTGCTCATCCTTTACTAAGCGATGAAGCAATGTGCTATCCTTTTGTACAGATGGCTTGCCCTCTACTACAAAATCATTAATAAAGGTTAAAAGTATCGTGTGGCTATCTCCAAAGTTATTATGCATATGCTCATAAACCTTCGTCGCTGTGTCCGTTAAAAACGGCTTGTCATTGCCATTAAAATACGCACCAAAGACACGTAAAGTTTCTAAACCCTCTGAGGAGTTTTCAATATTTTCAATCGTCGATTTTAATTGCCACTCAGGAAGCCAAATCGATAGTTTTGTTTTTTTCGTTTCCTCAACGGGATTTTTGGTAGCCTCACAGCTGCTACAGCCTGCAAGTGCAACGATTGCTATGACAAAAAAAGTGAATATTTTTTTCATTTCTAATTTGCCCTCCAAAGCTCTTAGAAGGTTTCAATGAAGAAATCAACTAGTCTATTGAACCATGTAGTGACATTATACTTCACTTTATCGAATTTTGTATATTGGTTTGTAAATACGACTTCTTCTTCTGCATCTGTAATTTTAATATTCTCAATCACTGTATCATAAATATCATCTGCATATTGCTCATGTGTCGTATCCTTTTTAGAATAAGATGCAGCGAAGCCAATCTGCGTCCCTTGGATTGCCTCAGAAATTGCGATATTCGCTGATAGTTCTTTATCTACCGATAATTGAAGCTCATTTTGCTCTACTTGCACTGAAAAATGACGTCGCTTTTTTAAATTGCGAGGATATTCCTCCTCGTCAATGCGGGAGCCCTCTTGTGTATCATTGTAAGAGTATACGGTCGCTTTGTTAAAGGCATAATCCTCACCGCTCCACTCAACCTCTTTCAATGGATGACGCTCAATTTCATTTTCCTCTTTATTCGGCTGTTTTTCATAGACAATGATTTCATTATCCTTTAACATAACGCGAAGATAACTATTCGCTGTAGCATCATAATTGATAAAAACGGATTGCTCTCCTACAATATTTCCATAAAAATCAAATTCCATTTGGTATGCTTGTGGCATCGATTCTCTTAAAAACATCGTTCCTTCTATCGCTGGCATGGAAGTTAAAATAATTTCATTATTTAAAAACTCTGCTGCCCCATTAGCGAGCGTCCACTGCTCTGCTTTTTCATGATTGCCAATTTCAAACTCCACATTTTTATTGCTAGCCTGTTGAATTTTCATCATTAAATGATTCGTTGACCAATATGGGGAAACTTGCAATCTACTTAAATTATAAATATCTGCATTCGCCTCATTATAGGCATCCAGCTCTCGGTTAAAATGCATTTTATAAAGCTTTTTAATTTGCTGATCATTGGCATTTGCCACAAGCGTATCCATGTTATTATAAAGCGCATTTGCATGCATAATTGCATACGCCTTTGGCATTTCCTCTAACGTTTCTGTATAAATATCATGCATTAGCTCATAGTCTGTTGTAATACGCTTCTCCATTTCCGCCCTTGTTTCTGTCGGAATCATGTATTCATCTCGAAGGAAATCCATTAAATAGTGATTATAATATTCAATCATCATTTTATCTGGCACGTCATTTTCATCAATAACACCTAACGATTGCCCTTTATCATTGAAAACGTTGATATATGTTAAGCGATAGCCATTTGACCCAAGCTCCCAATAACCACTGTTTTCCATCAGCTTTAAATGCTTCGGTCTTAAAAACTTTGTATCTTTCGTATCCATTTTATTGGCATACGTATACATCGTTGCTTTGTAATTCAATTTTTCTAATACTTTTTGAGCAAAAATACTCGAATCTGTCCGTCCATCCTCAAATGATAAATACAAAGCCTTTTCTGGCAACGGCTTACCTTGCTCATAAAAATCAATAATATCCTGCTGAGAAATTGTTTGGTAGCCCTGCTTTGCTAACAGTGATAATTGCTTATCTAAATTGCCCTTTGATACGTATTTCGGCGATTCACCACGACTTACACCGAAATACGATAAGGCAACAAAGCCCTCTTCATTTGTTAAAGGTGCGGTTGCTTCTTCAAACTTATTCATTAAAAAGATAGCTCGAATTAAAATAGTTGCAAGCATGATAACAATAACTGCCTGAATAATGGAACGAATAACTTTTTTACGGTCTTTTGCCTTCGGATTCAGCACTGTATTATTTTTACTCATTCGCTCACACCTTTATGTCCTTTTTTCCATTTTCTTTTACGCTGTGCTTTTTTCGCTTCTTTTCTTTCTCGTTCTAATACGTCCTGTGGTGTTTCACGTGTTCCCCAAGTGGACTTCCAAAATGTCACCCAAGCAACTGGCATTTGCCACAGCAAGACAAATTCGTAAAATAAAACGAATATAAAGCCGAACGCCCATAATTTACTTTTTCTAAAGTATAAATGTGCTAAACTCATTAACATCGCCATTAATAACAGCCCAACAATAAATGTTGTTGGAAAAATGCCGTGTGCAATTGGCACCCAAAGCAAGTTATATACAACGACAATTGGCGCAGCAATCGGTACGATTAAACCGACAATAAAGAATAAAAACATGAAGGGTTCTTTTTTCCACATAAAAGTGAAGGCACGCAATGACTCCCTTAGCCAAGAACGCTTCCAACGCATTTGCTGCGATAAAAACGATTTTGAGTCAGACGGAACAATTGTCGAACATACCGCATTATCTTGATAGGCAGTACGATGTGTTTGCAAAATGTAGTTCGTCATACTGCGATCATCCCCAAACGTAGCTGGCTGTCCTAGAAACTTTTGATTCAGCCATGCCTCCTCATTTTTTAAAACGAGGTCTTTGCGATAGCACGCAAGCGGTCCAGATAAACACGTTACTGTATCAAACCAGGATTCTGCCGCTTTCATAATACGAAAGGCAATATAATAACGAACTGTTTGTAGCTTTGTTAACGCATTAGTAAATTTATTTTCCACCTCTGTACGTCCAGCAACACCGCCCATTTTAGGGTCTTGGAACGGCTGTACAATATTGCGAATTGCGTTCGGCTCTAAAAAGCTATCCGAATCCACAAAGACAACTAAATCATGCTTCGCCATATGCACCCCTGCAACAAGCGCCTCTCGCTTTCCGCCATTTTGAGGAAGCTTATAAAATGTTAAACGCTCCTTCGTTTTGAAGCGCTCTCCCTCCGCATTAATCAGCTCAATCATTTCCTTCGCCTTTTCCTCGGTCTTATCCGTTGAGCAATCATCTACAACAATTACCTCTAGCTTATCGACAGGGTAATATTGATTAATACAGCTTAAAATTGTACGATGAATCCATTTTTCCTCGTTAAATACTGGAATAATAATTGTAACGCCTGGCTCGTAATCTGGATTAATCGGTACATTGCGAAATAGCATACCAAATATATAACGACTTAATAAAAATGTTGCCGCTATAATACTATAAAAATAGAGAAATTTATTAAATTGGAAATATATCACACTTTCAGCACGCATTAATACAACGATTAACGATACTAAAAATAACACTAAGCTTGATACAAAAATGGACATACCCCAACGCTTTTTCACCATATATTCATTTAAAGGCTGCAAAAATTCATAAGCATAATAGTAGCGTATCTCACCATCAACCTCTTTTTCAAATGCACGTACCATCTTTGCTTGTATTTTGACATTCGCTTCATAGCCCTCCGGCATTACACCACCTGGAATTTTAAAACGCATTGTCGTCACTTCATCTACATTAAAAATATTCGGTGTATCTGTATAAACAAGAATGCCTGTTACTGAAATATCCTCTGAATAAAACTTATGCGAGGTTTTCTTTTGCTTGCCTTCTCGTATAATTTTCACAGGAAAGGCTGAAATATAGCGCATGCTTAATGATTGCAAACGAAAAAGCTCATTCACATCCGCTACACTCACCTCTGCCTCTTGATAAGTAGCCCCTCTACGATCAACGAGGCTTCGTACGTTTTCAGGGTCGGGAATGTTTGACAAAATACGTCTATCGGGTCTCGGTGTCATCAATATTTCTTTTGTTTTTTTCATCCGTATCAGTCTACTTTCTCATCAATATCTTGTTCAATCCATGTGGACAGTTTATTAAAGGAATAACCTTGCTGCTGTAGTTGTTCAATAATTAAAGGTAAAGCCTCCACTGTTTGCGTCCCATCTAACACGTGCATAACGATAATTTTCCCTGGTGCCATTCGATCCATTACTCGCTTATAAATATCCTGTGCTGTATAGTCTAAATTCCAGTCGAATGACGCAATATCATATAGAGCAATCACCTTCACACCTGTTGCTGCAATGATTTTCGCTGTGCGCTCATCCATTTCACCTTGTGCAGGTCTGAAATAAAGTAGCGGGGATTGCTGTAGTGCATATGTTAATGCTTGATGTGCTTTAATTAAATCCTCCTGCAATTCTTCTGGTGACATTTTCGTTACATTTGCATGATTATAGGAATGGCTGGCAATCTCATGTCCCTCATCTAAAATTAGTTTTGCTATATGCGGGTTTTCCTCCGCACGCTTACCAATTAAAAAGAATGTACTTTTAATATTGTATTGACGTAATACGCTCAACACTTCTTTTGTTCGCTCTTCGCTTGCCCAATCGTCAAAAGTTAGCACAACTTCCTTTTTCGTTGTATTTTTGCGATAGTAAATAAAAGGCTCTACATTTTCATAATCCAGGTTAAATTGAAGTGCATCATAACCTTCAATTTCCTCCAATGGCTTTACTGTGTACTGCTCCTTGACCACATCCGCCAATGTCGTCAACGTATAGCCCTTGCCCTCTAACGATTGTGCTAATAATGGAATCGCATCAATTACAGCTGGATTAATATACGTATTTAAATGAATAACTGCTCCGCTATTAGCAAAGCGTTCAATATACGCAGCAATCTCCTCAGCACTTTGCATATTGCGATCCTGTGGGTTAATAGACGACTCGACAACAGCTGACATCCCAAGCATCGATGCTACAGCCTGCATATTTTCCGTTGAATCTCCTGAGCGACTACGCACATATCGAGGCTTAAAGCCTAAGTGCTGCTCAAAAATTTGATTTGTTAAAAATAAATCCTTATACGTTTGCTCGTAATTTAGCGTTGTCATATCAACAAAGGACAATGTTCCACTTTGCACTTCGTGACCTCGCTCAATAATATTTTTCACAAGCTCTGGCTCCTGTGCGACACGCATTCCCTCAAGAAAAAAAGTCGCCTTTATCGAATACTTATCTAGCTGCTCCAGTAATTTTAGCATTGTTTGCTCGTCTGCAAGCCCATTAAATGTAAGAGCCATTTTTGATTGTAAAATATTAGCAGATTGAATCATCTCGCTTAATGTACCATCAGATTCAACTACATCAATGGAAGGCTCTACCGCTTCTATAGCATTCTTCTTTGCATCAGCCTGACAGCCTGCTAACAGCAGCATCGCTATAATGCTGTAGAATAGTAAATTCCGCATAAATAAACCCCTTATAATTTATAATAATTCGCATTTTCAAATGAAAATGCCGTTTGACGCGTATCAAAAATGAGTGCTGCATGACGATCTATTAATTCGTAATCAATAGAAGAATGATTTGTAATAATCAATACAGCATCAGCCTGTTGTACTAAATCAGCTGTTAGCTCTACCGTTTTAATCCCTTGTACAATATCGATAAAAGGTTCAATAATATGGAGCGTGCATTGCTGCTCCTGTAATAATTGAATAATCGGTAATGCTGGCGATTCTCTTACATCATTAATATTTGGCTTATATGCCGCACCAACTACTATAATATCAGCTTTTTCAAGCTTTTTGCTTTGCAAACTTAAATAATTTGTTAATCTTTCAACAACAAATTGTGGCATTGACTCATTAATTTTATCAGCTGCATCAATTAATGTGACAGCTGTACCATGCTGTTGACCAGCCCATGATAAATATTTTGGGTCTACAGGAATACAATGTCCTCCAACACCAGGCCCTGGTGTAAATCTCATAAAACCATAGGGCTTCGTTGCTGCCGCATCAATTACTTCCCAAACATCAATACCCATTGTATGACATACTTTGCTTAATTCATTTACTAAGGCGATATTCACTTGACGAAACGTGTTTTCTAAAAGCTTCTCCATCTCAGCAACTTCTGGTGTAGATACACGATGTACCTTCGTTTGCAATGCATGCTCATAAAATAATTGTGCTAAGTCCGTGCATTCCTTGGTCATACCGCCGATTACTTTAGGTGTATTTGTTACATTAAAGCTGCTATTGCCTGGGTCAATTCGCTCTGGTGAATATGCGATGAAGCTATTTCCCCCTATTGTGTAGCCTTGCTGCTCAATCGCTGCACCAACAATGTCTCTCGTTGTGCCTGGGTAAGTTGTGCTCTCCAAAATAATGAGTGTGCCTTCCTTAATGTGCAGGCTAATTTGCTCAACCGCAGAAATAATATATGTAATATCTGGATTACCTTCCTTATCAAGAGGTGTTGGAACACAAATAACAATGATATCTACTTCATGGAGCTGTTCAAATTGTGCTGTTGGCTCAAATCGTCCTGTTGCTAAAGCCTGCTCTATGTTTGTTGATGGTAAATCTGTAATATAACTCTCGCCTTGCTTTAGTTGATTTACTTTATTTATATTTTTATCAAAGCAAATTGTAGTAAATCCTTGCTGTATTATTTCTAGTGCAAGTGGTAGACCTACATATCCTAGGCCGATAATCCCTACTACAGCTTGCTTATTTTTTATTTTCTCGCTTAAATCAAATGCTTTTTTGTATATTTCACTACCCAAGAAAATCACTCCTTTTTCCTATATTTTTAAGTATCGTCTTTTATCTGTAGATTGGAATAGGTTTAAAGGATTATTTAATATTGTATATAAGATACAAAAGTTATGTTTTTTATTATATTTTTGCTATAAATTGTTTTATAGCAATTAAATTTATTTATAAAGGCTAATTCCATGTGCACAATAACATATTCCTTACTTTTCAGCAGCAATTAAAAATTCTAAAAGGACTAAAGACTTAATTGTTATGAGAATTTTTAAAAATAATAGTAGAAATTAAGATTAACAGAGCCTGCTAAACAAAATCTGAACAAAAATTTATCATTTAAATCAACATTCCCTGAATATAAACCTTCAATGCCTTAATGAAAGTAGCAGCATGTAAAATGTCATGCATAACTCATAAAATAAAAAAAATTGGTTATGTTATACGTGTAGAATGGAGGGAATAGAAAATGAATCGCTTCCAATTAATATTTTGCTTCGTACTACTTGGCATTTTTCTTATTGCGACACCTAGCCATGCACAGCAAACGCCTTCGCAAGAAGAAATATACGCACAAAGGATGTCCTATTATTATGAATTTGAAAGCCCTATCGTTCCTTGGTACTATCTCGCTGCCATCGATCAATATGAGCGCAATATTCAAGCTGTTCGCAAGGACTTGGCAACACGCGAGGGAATACTTTCCATACAATTTCCTTCACATTTTTGGTCAGGACCCTTCAACCCTTCTGTAGAAGATACTTCACCTGCCACTATCGCTTATTTTGGCGGGCATGGACTTGATGGCAATGAGGATGGAATAGCAGATCAAACACAGGATGCTGATGTTTTGCGCACACTCGTTGGCTATTTGCATCAAGCACATCGAGAAGCAGGTACTTTTCAAGCTGCGCTAGAGAAATATTACGAAAATGAGCAAGCTATTAACCAAATACATGTCATCGCCAATATTTATAAAAAATACAACACCGTTGCCTTAGCTGAACGAGCATTTCCAATTCCGATTCGTGCAAATTATAGCTATAAAGGCACATGGGGAGCAAGCCGTGGCTGGGGTGGACGCAGAATGCATGAAGGAACAGATTTATTTGCAAGCTATGGAACGCCTGTTCATTCTACCTCTTATGGTGTGATTGAAGTGATGGGCTGGAATGAATATGGTGGCTGGCGTATCGGTATTCGTGACTTATATAATACGTACCATTATTATGCACATCTTTCCTCCTTCCATCCTGATTTAGCAATTGGCGATATTGTAGAGCCAGGTACAATTATCGGCTATGTTGGCAGCTCAGGCTATGGCAAAGAAGGAACTTCCGGTAAATTTCCACCACATTTACATTATGGCATGTATAAATTTGACGGACGCACTGAATGGGCTTTCGATCCATTTCCATCCTTGTTAATTTGGGAGCGTCAAGCAAAAAAGAAAAATTAAAAAACACATGAAATCAGGGACTACCTTGATTTCATGCATTTTTCTATTTTAAAAACTGCAAGCCTGTTCGTAGCATCATTTTGACAAATCGAATAAGTAAGATAGTTAAAGCCAGATAAAAAAATGCTGTTACGAAAACAATCATTAGCTGAACATTCTCCATCATATTCATGCCAAAGGAAAACGCAATAAGTGAAGCAACAACAACAAATGTAGCGAATCGCTCTATTTTTTTATATGCTCGCATACTATCTGTTTGTTCTGAAAGAGGCTTTAGCATATAAATAATGAGAAGCATCGCTAAATACTTAAATATGAACAATAGCCAGCTGACAATGTCCTCTAAAATAATATATTGCGTATACCATTTCACTGACAATAGCTCATCTGCCATAACAATAAGCAATAGGATGTAAATAGCCCCTTTTAACTTACTTTTTTCAGGCACCTTCCATACGCTATAGAAAATAACGAGCATCGCCAATGCATGTACATAGGGTAAGAAAAACGTCAAAGTCGAACAAATTAAACCTCTTCGCAACCATTTCAGCGCAATTTGCCATTGCTCAGTCATTCGCTATCATCTCCTGTCGTATTTCTTTGACGATTTTGTGGGAAAATGGGGGGAAAAGGATATTCGCTCTTTTATTTATCGTGCCATCTGTCGTTTCAATAATAAAATATAAACTTTGATAGCTGCGTAGCTCCCTCTCATCGCTCAGTTGATAGGAAAGTTCTAGCAAGGTATCATCTATCGCATATGGCAACAAATCAATATCCTCTTCTCCAGCCATATTGACACGCTTAATGACCTTTCCACGGCTTTCTAATTTATAGTGCTGAATAACAGGAGGCGGTGTAATAGCAGTAATTGTAGTCATATCTGTTTTAAATAACTCTTTGTGATTGCCATTTGAATCCACTTCAAAGCCAAACCCTTCGCTATCATCCCCTTGAACAAATTGTGTAAATTGGATATCGAAAGGAATTTTTTCACCATCTAAAAAAAGAGCATAGGCTTCAATTGGCGAACGCTGCATCATTAATCGATTTAAATCTTCTACTTGAAAATTAAGCGCTGCATTCGTTGTCATATGATGTGCTGTACTCCCTAAACTCAAGCTGTAATCACCATTTACCGCAAACGTTGTATCATTAATAACAACTGCGCGTATTGTATTTTCAAACTCACTTTTATTTATAATTGCATGGATATAAATAGATTGATAACCTGACCTTTCTTCTAAATTCACACTTACTGGATACACATACGGTCTTGGTAGCTGCTGCGCCTCATAATAGGCGCTATTCCACACCCATGACAAAGCAACAAGCAAAGTAAGCGCCCATTGTTTGCGCCATTTTTTATGACTTTTTCCAAGGTTCCATACTATCGTTACTAGAAGAACTGTACAAATACTAGCCAGCCAATATGTGTTCGTTAATGGCTGCACTAGCCCAGCTGCTTGCGTATTGTGCTCCAAATTTGGCGCTGTTGATACAAGCCAAATAAAATAGGCAACTGCTGCGGTTAACGGGATTGTTAAAAAAGTAGGTAGCCATTTTTTTCGCTGTTTTTCTTTCGCAGCACGCTCAATGCCAATGACTACATGCTTATGTAGCTCTGCTGGCTGCTCAATTTGTCGCATTTCATCCTTTAAAGATTTCATCCGCTATTCCCTCCTCCACAAGCTTTGTCTTCAATTTTTTCAACGCACGATATAAAATAGTTTTCGTCGTGCCAAGCTTTAATTGCAAAACGTCTGCAATTTGTTCAAATGTAAAATCCTCATAGTATTTCAGTAAAACGACATGCTTTTCTTCCATTGATAAATGCTGCATCACACTTTGCAATGTGAAATGCATATCGAGCTCTACTGGTTCTTCAATGAGATATGTATCGTGTAATTCCTCGTAATATGGTCGCTTTTTTAACAAGTCGTGAGCACAATTGATTAAAATGCGAATGAGCCATGTTTTAAAATAAGCTACGTCTCGCAATTGTTGAATTGCTTTATAAGAGCGATAGGCACATTCCTGCACAATATCGAGCGCATCGTCCTGATTTTTTGCATAAACATATGCCATCGCATACAGCTCCTGCTCATATTGCTGAAAGAGCGCAATATATGCCGTATCATCCCCGCTTTGCGCTTGTCGTATTAGCCGTTCATTCACACTTTTCACCTCTCTATACATATTAGACTGTCATTTTTTCAATTTAGCTTGCAATTTTGGAAATTTTTTTAGAAGTCGCTGATAAAAAAATGACTATTAAGCGAGATGCTCAATAGTCATTTCATTCTATATAATTGCTACAATAACACATGCCCATGCGGCAATAAATAGTAGCCCACCAATTGGCGTAATAGCGCCGAGCTTTTTCACACCTGTAACTGCTAATATGTATAGGCTACCTGAAAAGAACACGATGCCAGCTACCATTAAATAGCTTGCCCATTGTAAAATTGTCGATACTCCTAATAGTGTGTCATAGCCTAAAATACCAACAATAATTAGTCCTAATGCGTGATACATATGATACTGTACAGCCGTTTCCCAAATCGCCGCATATCTTGGCTCTGGAAATTTATCCTTCAAGGCATGTGCGCCAAATGCACCTAATACAATTGCTATTAAAGCAAGACTTGCACCTAATACTAATGCAACAGTCATATTGACAACCTTCTTTCCTCATGAAATTCACCTCATTTATTATACGCTTATTACGCTAGCATTTTCTACTTTCTTTCATAAAAAAGCTTGCTTATAAACTTTTTTTATTTACATTCCAATATTGTATTGTATAGAGAATTTAAAAATGTTATAATTTTCGAAAAATTAAAACAAAGAAGGTTGTTCACATGCAGTACTCAGACAGAATTTTAAATACCCCCTCTTCATTTATTCGCAATATTTTAAAGGTAACTGAGGCAGATGATGTCATTTCATTTGCAGGCGGTTTACCAAACCCCATTTCATTTCCACTAGATGACATGCATACGTCCATCGATCGTGCAATGAAGCAACATGGTGCTAAACTATTCCAATATGCCTCAACTCAAGGCTATTTACCTTTACGTCAATATATCGCAAATAAATATAATCGTCGTTATGGCTTACAAATAGATGCTGATGATATTTTACTCACAACAGGCTCACAGCAAGCATTGGAGTTACTCGCAAAGGTTTTAATCAATAAAGGAGACGGCATTATTATTGAGGAACCAGGCTATTTAGGTGCGATTCAAGCATTTACTTTAGCTGAGCCAACATTTTACCCTGTAACATTGGAACAAGATGGTTTGAATTTAGAGCAGCTAGAGCAAGCGTTACAGCAGCCAAATGTCAAATTCATTTATACAGTGCCAAATTTCCAAAATCCAACAGGACTCACGTACTCACTGGAAAAGCGCCAGCAAGTGTATGAGCTCATTGCACGTCATGATGTGATTTTAGTTGAGGATGACCCTTATGGGGAACTGCGTTTTGAAGGTGAGCACCTTCCTTATATCGGTGCAGGCAAATTGGAAAACAGCGTGCTGCTTGGCTCCTTCTCGAAAATTGTCACACCTGGGATGCGCCTTGGCTTTATTATTACGAAAAACAAAGAGCTCCTACAGCATATCGAGACAGCAAAGCAAGCTACAGATTTGCACACAAATGTGTTCTCACAATATGTCATTGCTGATTATTTATTAAATAATGATATTGAGCAGCATATTCAAAAAATTAAAGACTTATATAAAGCACAATCCGATGCGATGCTGCAAGCGATGGCGACATACTTCCCAGCACACGTATCCTACACAAAGCCTGAAGGTGGTATGTTTATTTGGGCAACTATGAATGATGGACGCTCTGCGATGGATGTTTTCAATAAAGCAATGGATGAAAAAGTCGCTTTTGTGCCTGGCAATCCGTTTTATGTGAATCCAGGCAATGTTAATACAATGCGTTTAAACTATACAAACTCCACACCTGAAATTATCGAGGAAGGCATTAAGCGTTTAGGAAATATTTTATAAAGCGAGGCGTAGAGCCCTCGCTTTTTTCAATATGCTGCTGCTTTTATTCTACGTTTTTCAAATTCCCCATTGACATGCAAATACATTTTCTCTATCATTGGATTAATTTACCGTTAAGGAGGAGATACCATGATACGACTTTTAACAGCTGAGGACCATGACATTTGCATGGAGCTCGTCCAGCAACAGCCTGCCGAAAATCTTTTTATTATCGGCGATATAGAGGTATTTGGCTATGATCAGCCCTTCCAAAAAGTTTGGGGACAATTTGAAGAAGACAAGTTAATTGCAGTTTTACTAAAATATGAGGGCAACTATATTCCATATGCACAGGGTGCTTTTGACACGCAAGGCTTTGCAGCAATTATTAACAGTGATGAAAACGCGACAGAGTTATCTGGCTTAAAGGATATTACAGATCAACTTGAGCCATTTATCCAAAAAGAACTATTCACAAAAAAAGAGCTCTATTACGCAAAATGTACAGCCCTACAAAAAATTTATGAGGACCACGATTTACAAAATATCGAGCTACTTACACGTGAGACAATTGAAGAAAATGTTGAGCTGCTCAAAACAATTCCTGAATTTGCAGGCAGCCCTATCTCAGTCGAAAGCAAGCTGCGCGTTTTAGAAAGCAAAACAGGTCGCACCTATTTCATGCGTGAGGGCGATGTCATGGTATCATCTGCCTCGACAACTGCTGAAAACAGCCTATCAGCAATGGTCGTTGCTGTGGCAACACGTGACGGCTATAAGAAAAAGGGCTATGCGACAAAATGTATGCAAAAGCTATGTGGTGAGCTCTTAAATGAAGGCAAATCACTTTGCCTATTTTACGATAACCCTGCGGCTGGCGCCATTTATAAACGCTTAGGCTTTGAGGATATCGGCTTTTGGAATATGCTGCGTTACCAAAATTAAAAAGATGGATGGAATCAATGAAATCCGATTCCATCCACCTTGTCATCCTATACTCAGCCATTGCACAACTGCTAAGACAAATCCACAAATAATTGGGGCAATTCTTAACATTGTGTACCCTGTTGACGTACTGTTCCATTTCTCTAACGGGTCTTTTGCAGGCGAGCCTAAATAAGTAATAAAACGATCCCAACGACTTTTTTTATAAGTCACAAGTTTCTCAGGAATTTGCACGTCAAATTGATCGAGTCGCCGCTGCAATTCATGCTCCTCTTTCCACTCATCATTTAGCATGGAAATCCTCCTTTAACTCTTCTTTTAAACGCTTTAATGCCTGATGCAATCTCGACTTCACTGTCCCAATAGGTATTTCCAAAATTTTCGCAATATCCTCCTGTGGTAAATCATGATAATAGGCAAGCAAAATAACGCCAAGTTGCTTTTCTGGCAGCTTTGCAATCGCCTGCTGTACAGCTAGTTTATCATCTGCTGAAAAAGAAGTCGTTTGTATCGGCACTAAAAACGGAAAAAAGCTGCGCAACCTTTTTCTGCGATTCAGCTTATTCATTAACAGGCGATAACCAATCTGAAAAATATATGATTTTACCATGCCCTTTTGTGCATCGAAATCATGGCGCTTTTTTTGCAATTGCTCAAAGGTATCCTGCACAATATCAACGCTTAACTGCTCCTCCCCTGTATAGCGAAATAAAAAGCTATACAGAGGCTTATATAATTGCTGATATAACTGATTGAATGCCTCGTCATCCCCCTTTTGATAAGCATTCATCAAGCTCTCATTTGTCATCATCGAGCTTATCACCTAAATGTGCCTTAATGGCTTTTAATGTACTGGAAATACGTATAAATGAATAAATAACAATGATAATTACCCATACTTGTGATTGATTTGTAAAAAATTGTACATAGGGGTTTGTGACATCCTGTCCACTGGAAATAAGCCAGTTCAATGCTTGCACACAGCCAATTGCATATATACCTAATGTAAAGATGATTGTATCGAACACATTCCAACGTAAGTAAATCGTTGTTTTATGATAATTAATTTTGCGATTTTCACGTACAACATGCTTGCGGTCAAACGGTATAATAATGGCTAATATAACAATCACCCATATCCCACCGACAATTAATGAAACTATCCAGCCAATTCCCATCATGTTTCCCTCCTATCTGTGATAAACTTTGCGCGCAATTAATGCCAGTACCAAACTCCACCCTGCCAAAATAAGTAAATATTGATATAGAGGAAGCCATGTATTTGTCGTTAAACCTAAATAATATTGTAAGCTATCATTCAAATAAAGCATCGGATTCCACACTAAAAAAATGAAATATTGCTGTGGGTCTTTACCAGCAAGCGTTAAAAACATCGTTGTCATCGTTATCGAAAACATCAATAAAATCATAACTGGTACAAGCATGCTTTGTGCCATTTTTCCATTTTTAAAAAGCCCTGCCAAAATAAAGCTTAATGGATATAATGCAAGCAAGACAAAATTACATATAAATAATATAAGAAAGAAATGGTCCCATGCAATATCAATTACTAGTTTATAGCAAGCTAATAATACTACTAATGCCATATTTGCTAATGCAAACACACCGATCCCTATACCTAGATAGTAAGTGGAGGCTGTGATCTTTGTACGTTTCAGCCAATCAAATGTGCGATTCGCTTTCATATCCGCTAAATAAATTGTGACGCTAGAAAAGGCAAAAGAGAAGAGCAATAATAAGATGGAAACAGGTAAAAATTGCCCCTTCACCATATATTGAAATGTTTCCTCATTGACAACAGATTTTATGATAAAAGATAGAATTAAAAAAATAAATGCCGGAAGTATGTTTCCAAAACCTACACCATAATTACGCATGCTTTCCAATATAAATGTACGTGTAATTTGTTTGATCATCCTACTTGCCCTCCTAATACTTTACCTGTCACTTCAAAATAAATACCCTCAATCCCTTTAAACACAGGGTTAGAATATTTTTCTTCCAACGCCTCCAAAGTACCACAATCCGCCAATTGACCTTCTTTTAAAATATAAATCTCATTAAATAAAGATTCAAAGCCCGCTACCTCATGGCTAATGATAACAATAATGCGCTGCGTCTGTTCAATATCTTTTTTCAAAAAACTGGCTAATTGCTTTTTCTTCATTAAATCTAAATCTGCAAATGGTTCATCAAGCAAAATAATCGGTTTATTTAATAAAAATGCTAAATAAATCGACAATGCCTTGCGCTGGCCACCCGACGCATTTTTTACTAAAACATGATTATATGTAGCTAATTCAAGCAAATGATACAGCTCTGTTAAATCCCTTGGTTCCTCTGTCAATGCTTGAAAAAGGCGAATAACTTCAGATATTTTCAAATGGCTATAGCTATCAAAGCTTTGATACTGTATAGCTACACAATCAGCTAACGGCTGAGGATAATGCATTGTGCCACTATCGTATGGCACATCTCCCGCAATGCATTTCACCAAGGTTGATTTTCCTGCCCCATTTTCACCTAATAGCAAATAGCAGCCTCCTGCTTGAAAGCATGCTGAAAAGTGATTTAACACCGCTTTCCCATCATATGTTTTAACAATTTTCTGTAAAGAAAGATTCATCTAAAACCCTCCATTTTTTTATGTATTTACTTACTATACAAATGGGAGAATTAGAAAGTTCATTTTATTTTTGAAACATGGCATAAATTTCATTTCCTTATCTGCATAAATAAAGCACTTTCCAAACAAGTAGTTGGAAAGTGCCAATTTATTTTTGTTAATATGCTCTTGCAAACCACACCGTATGCTGTGCTGGCTGCTCACAGCAAATACATGTCTCTTTTTGAGCAGGTGGCTGGAATGGGATATTGCGTGTTGTGAATTTTGTTTGCTCCTTCACCTTTTGTTCACAATCGGTGCTGCCACACCAGCCTGCTAATATCCATCCTGGAACGGCATTTGCTTCAATATGCTGCTGCAACTGTGGTAAAGAATCGATTGTCGTGTGCGAATGAGCAGCTCTAAATTGACGTGCCTTTGTCAGTAAACGAGCTTGCATCACTTCAAGCTCTTTTTCAATCACCGTCACTAGCTGCTCAAGCTGTACTGTTTGTTTTTCTTCTTCATCGCGCGCTTTTATAATAGCTTGCCCGTTCTGATAATCACGTGGCCCTAGCTCCACGCGTAGCGCAGCACCTTTTTGCTCCCATTTATTAAATTTAAAGCCCGCTGTTTGGTCTGAATCGTCAAGTTTAACACGAATGCCCTTCGCCTTTAAAGCTTGATGAATTTCCTCCAATTTCTCTAAAATTTCTGGGTGCTTTTTAAATGGACCTACTGGCATCAGTACGACCTGTGTTGGTGCAATTTTTGGTGGTAGCACTAAGCCTTTGTCATCACCATGCACCATAATAACAGAGCCGATTAGTCGTGTGGATGTGCCCCAAGACGTTGTATGGACATATTGATGCTCGTTATTTTTATTTAAAAATTTAATATCAAATGCCTCAGCAAATTTCGTTCCTAAATAATGCGATGTTCCTGCTTGCACTGCCTTGCCATCCTTCATCATCGCTTCAATTGAAAATGTATCAACGGCACCTGCGAAACGCTCTGATACAGTTTTTGTGCCATCATAAACTGGAATCGCCAAAAGCTCCTCGACAACCTCTTTATAAATAACGAGCATTTGCATCGTTTCATTACGTGCCTCTTCCTCATTTTCATGCGCGGTATGCCCTTCTTGCCATAAAAATTCGGATGTACGAATAAACGGTAATGTTTTCTTTTCCCATCTAAAAACATTTGCCCATTGGTTGAGCAACAGCGGCAAATCACGATAGCTATTCACCCATTTGGAGTAAAGATGTCCTATCATCGTTTCAGAGGTTGGTCTAAGTGCTAAGCGCTCCTCAAGCTGCTCTCCTGCCGCCTCTGTTACCCAAGGTAGCTCTGGTGAAAAGCCTTCAATATGGTCCTTTTCCTTTTGGAAAAATGATTCGGGAATAAGCATTGGGAAATAAGCATTGCGATGCCCTGTTTCTTTAAATCGACGGTCCATCTCCGCTTGAATATGCTCCCAAATTTCATAGCCATCTGGGCGGAACGTAATACAGCCTCGAACAGGCGTATAGTCCATTAACTCTGCGTCTTGAATTGTCTTCAAATACCATTTTGTAAATTCATTTTCCTGTTGCATTCATTATGCACTCCTTTTTTAACAAAATAAAAAGCATAAAGCCATCCTGAATTAGGACGTCTTTATGCATAGAAAACGTGGTACCACCTATTTTTAGCTTTAATTGCTTAAAGCCCTCGAACGTTGTTTAACGGGAACGAGCCGGTAACTTCTCCGTAGTAGGTTTCAATAAAGAAGCGGTGATATAGCTCTCAGCAATTGCTATATTTTCTGTTTCACAATTCTTTATTTACTTGGCTACATCAACGAATTAACTATATGTTTTTTCATCATAGCAAATCAGCTAGCGAATTTCAATGTGAGAATAAAGCTGCTGATAAGCTTTTGCTGTCACTTTATATAATGTCCCCGTATCGGAGGCTTTAACAAAGACGGCTTCTTGCTCATTGAGCCATAAGTAATAATGTTCCTCTTCAATATTGAACATATAGTCTGCTTTGTTAACAATCAAATTGACGATACCTTGCTCCTGCTCCGCTGTGCCAATGGCTTCTTTTAGTGCAGTAGCTAACTCCTTATTGTTCATATTTAACGGAAGCGGCTTTGTGCTATTTAATGTAGCTTCATCACGAATTGCGATGAAATCAATCATTGAAAATTGTTCCTTTGTGAGTGTGGCACTCTGCTCTTCTGTCTCAAATTGTATATAGTCTACATTTTGCACAAGTGTCCACATATAGAGGGCTACCCTATACTTTATTTCACTTGCTAACGGTGTAGTCGTATTGACAATAATACCGTATGGCTGCTGCTTTGTTTGTAGTGCGAAAGAGTCGTAGCTTTCCTCACCTAAAGCGTAATTTAAAATGTAGCTGACCTTACTGTTATCACCTACATATGTGCCCTGCAAATCAAAAATGGCTTCCTGCTGTAACGGTGTATTGGCAGTATGCTCTGTCCATGAGCCACTTATCCATAATAATAGTCCAATCATTACAACACCCACTACCGTTAATTGCGGAAGCCATGAACGTGGTTTCTTTTTGAGTGGTTGCTGCAAAAGTTCTACTTCAAAAATCTGGTTTAAGCTTGCCTTCACCTCTTTATTCATCAAGTACCATTCCTCCTAGCTTCTTCTTCAATTGCTCTCGTGCACGCTTTAATCTCGTTTTCACTGTTCCTTCAGGTATTGTTAAAATCAGCGCAATTTCGGGAATAGAAAAATCCTCATAATAATACAGCACAATGATTTCTCGATAAATAGGCTTGAGCTTTAAAATGGCTAACCCAAGCTGCGCCTGTGTGTCCTTTTTTAATGCACGCTGTTCAGGTGTATCGATATGAAAGCTTTGCATAATCGCATGCTGCTTATATTTCCAGCTACGTAAATAATCATAGCTACGATTAATCGTCATTCGAATTAAATATGTTTTATAGGAAGCCTCTCCACGAAAGATTGCCTCCTTCTCAACTGCCTTTTCACATACATCCTGCACAATGTCCTGTGCCATTTCGCGATTTTTTACATACGTGTAAGCGAGCTTTAGCAGCATCGTATAATGTGTATGTATCGCTTGTTCTAGCGTTTGCTGCAAAATGCCGCCTCCTTTCAAATTTATGTTTAGACGGCTAGCTAAACGAAATAGTTTCAAAAATTTTTAAATGAAAAAAGCTCACCACCATTTAGCAGTGAGCTTCTCAATTAATGAAAATTTTTCAAATAATGCAGCGGCAATTCCATACGGGCCGTTTTGTTTGGGTCAACAATTTGGCTAATGCGCAGCTGCCCTGCCAAGGATAGTAAATGTATCGCTTCGGCATCCGTTAATGTTGTGGATTGTTGAATCACACGCACCATATTTTTCGTCGCCATTACCGTTGCTTCGTCCAATGTTTTGGCTGAAGCAATTGTACTAATTGTATCGCCATTAATGACATATGGGGTTGGCACTAAATGATTTTTTAGCACACGCACTGTTACCGTTACTTGTGCAGGTACTTCGCCACCACATACCGATACTTCACCATCTCCCATTGCAGCATGGCAATCACCTAGTGCAAGGAGAGCTCCCTTCACACTAACAGGAAGATACAGCTTTGCCCCCTCTGTAATGGCGGTTGTATCCATATTGCCACCATGCGCATCAGGTACACCACAGCTAATCGCATCTTGTGCAGGTGCCGTGCCAATAACGCCAATCATTTTATTCATGGGAATTTGAATATCCTCTGTAAATTGTAGCTTGCCCTCGACGATTGGAACACGTTTAATTGTCATCGTATCTAACTCATCACCTAAGACACCAAGCTCAGGACCTGTCATTAACGTTACCGTATCACCAATGTCAATGGTATGAATGTCCACCTCTACTACATCCCCAGGCTCAGCTCCCTCGATAAAAACAGGGCCCGTCGCAGGATTAATTTTATTCCAATCTAAAGCTTCAACTATTTGATTCTCGCTAGTTATCTGATTTGTAAAGCAATCATATGCCTCAAATACAATTGTATCGCCACTCTGTACTTTACAAGCAGGCTGATTATCTGCACTCATCGCGTAAATGGCGTGTTCCTTTGAAATAAAATGCTTCATTTATCATTCCCCCTATGTCAACATTATACTTAAGTTGAAATTATTTTATCATATTTCTATTTGGAAAGAAGGCTGGATCAATGAAGATAGAAAGAATGTTTGCGATTGTCGTTTTTTTATTACATAAACGACTTGTCTCTGCGGAGGAGCTAGCTGAAAAATTAGAGGTTAGCAAGCGCACAATTTATCGAGATATTGATTCGTTATGTGCGGCTGGTGTCCCGATTATTTCACATCTCGGTAAAAATGGCGGCTTCACATTGGCAGAGCGCTATCAGCTTGATAAATTAACATTTAGCGATGCGGAGAAAAAATTAGTTATGGACGGCGTCACATTAGAACAGCAGCTTTTCGAAGGACAGCAGCTTTCTTCCTTGCAGCAAAAGCTTGCCCTTTTTCACGAGGAGCAAGTGCCCTTCACATTGACACAGGCAACTTTGCATCGAGCTATTATTGAGCAGGAAACGAAGCATAAAATTCAGCAGCTTCTTTCTTTTATTCAGCAGGAGCAAGCGATTGAAATTTCATATGTTGCGCAAAACGGACATTTCACGACACGTATCGTTTTACCAATCAAGCTCCATTTGCAAAACGGTAGCTGGTATGTAGAGGCCTTTTGTCAACTGCGTGAAGCTTATCGACTTTTTAAGCTGACACGTATTCGATCGATGGAAGTAGCTGATATATCAATGAAGCTACCCCTTCTCGCATCTCAAGCTACGCGCTCTATTCAATTAGAGAAAATCATTTTACAATTTGCTTTAAGCGAGCATGGGAAGCTTTATGATTTTTTTACAGAGGAGGAGCTTATCATACAGCAAGAGCATATTATCGTAACATTTTCCTATGATATAACGAATGACCTTCTCCCTTTTATTCGTATGTTCGGCAGTAAAGTGAAAATATTGGCACCTGATTGGCTTCAGCAAAAGCATTTGCAAGAAATTCAACATATTTTAGAAAGCTGACAGACAGTTGTCATCCTTCGTTCTTTATACTGGCATAAAAGAAGGAGGAGTTCACATTGAAAACAACAATTACAGAAAAGAAAATTGTAGGGACAAGCATTCGCACAAACAATAATTCGCCAGAAACGATTGGGCAGCTATGGGAAAAGATGATGGCAAGCGGCTTACAAGGAGATATCTTCGCTATTTATCACAATTACGAAAGCGACTTTACAGGAGATTATGATTTAACGATTGGCACAGAGCAAGTTGGAGCAAATGCAGTCATCATACCTGCTGGACAATATGAGGTCATGGATGTCGATATGTCTCAGCCAAATGCGGTATTTCTTGCATGGACAACGATTTGGCAAAGCGCTATACCGAGAGCCTATAGCACAGATTTTGAGCATTATGCACAGGATGGCTCTGTCAAAATTTATTTATCTGTTGTAAATTGAAGTATGGAAATTTTGACGTTCTAGCGGCAACTTCAAATGATATCAGCGGCTTTTGAGAATATATCAGCGAAATTCCAATTATATCGGCGACTTTTATGAATATATCAGCGAAATACTAATTATATCAGCAACTTGGCTGCCCATGCTTTCTCGGGCAGCCTTCTTTTATACATTTGCCTTCTTTTCCATCATGTTAATGCCGATACCCATTAAGACAACTGCCATAAACAGCAAAATGCTAATAGGCTGTAGCAGCTCATTCCATGTACTATTGTATAATGTGACACCGTTTAATATTTCTAAGCCATATTTGATCGGTGAAATATAGGACAGTGCATAAATAATCGGTGAGCTGACAAATTCAAGCGACCAATATAAACCACCAAGCATGGAGAAGGATATTGCGATGACCATCATCATTGTATTAAATTGGCTCACTGTACTCGTGATTGATGCGATAAAAATTGCCAATGCTATAACACATAGTAAATAAGGAATCAACGATAGTAGCGCATAGATAAATTTCCCATAAAAATCAACACCTGCTACATAATGAAAAATAGAAAATACAAGTATCATCTGGGCATAGCTAATGCAAAATGCATAGGCTAAATTTGCTGTGTACGCTTGCCATTTACTAATGCTCGATACAAGCAGCCGGTCCCAGACACCCGAATTGCGCTCCGCTAAAATATAGCTAACCCCTGAAGCGACTGTATAAATGACCATGAATAAAGAAAAGGAAAACAGCATCAACAAGCTATGTGAATAAATGTACTCATCATTTTCATAGTTTAGTTGAAAAGCAGGTGACAACTCTTTTGTTATCAAAGCCTTTTGATACTGCATTTTTAACTCATTTTGCAAAAGTGCGCTATCCATAAAATCGCTCGCTACCACAAGCTTAAATTCCTTTTCGTATAAAAAAATGGCCACCTTCATTTTGCCTTTTTCGACAAGCTTCCTTGCCTCTTCCTCTGTATGCAATTCATAATTATAGAATGGCATTCCCTGCAATATTTGTGTCGTTTTCTCCTCATTGAGCGAGGAAGCTATCGCCATCGATTCATTCGATTGGTACCCCATTAAATAGACAAATAGGCAAATAATGAGTGTTGAAATAATGTAATGTAACGGATTGCGAATCAGCAATAAGCACTTCGTTTTAAAAATCGCTATCATGCAACCCCTCCCTTTCTAGGAAAAATACGCACAGCTGCTACAAAAAAGGCGACTGCTAAAATAAGCAATATTGATAAATATGGCACTAGTTGAACAAAGTCTGCACCTTGCTGTAACAATAAATAGCTTTGTAGCGCTGCGCCATTTGGTGTAAAATGCCCTAACTTTGCAAGCTGTGGCACTGCTACACTTAAGTTAAAAAATGTGCCACCAAGCAAAGCAAGGATTGCGACGAAAGCTGTATTAAATAATGACGATGCTTCATAGGAATTATTACGGTAATTGAGTGCCGAATAAAATGCTGCCATTGCGCCAACTGCTATTGCTATACAAACAGTTGTCACCACATAACCGAGCATGCTTTCAAAAACAACACCAAACACCATGTAAATGATTGCGAATAAAATAACCATTTGTAGCATGGCCAATACCATCGTTGATAGCAAAATTGTTAATAAATAGAGCTTTGGTGGAATGTTCGCAAGCACCAGGCGGTCAAAAATATGATTTTCCTTCTCTCGCAACGCTTGCGCTGCCATAATGCCGACCCAATATAAAACAAACATCACACTCAAACCAAAAGCATAATAGGCACTTGTCGCAACAGGCGGACGCTGGTGGATTGTTTCAATCGATGATTCAATCACTGGAGCTGCAACCCCTGCACTTTGCCATGTTAATTGCTGCTGATAGTTATCCATCATATTTTGAACAATACGTGACGTGAATTCTTTTTTATGATTCAAATAAATATTGGGCATATGAATGACAGCACTATACTCATTGGACTCTTTCACTTCCTCTAGTGACTCCGCATCAATTGTTGTTAACTTAACAAATGACTGGCTTTGTAAATAGGCAAGCAATTCACTGTCCCCATCTTGCTCCATCATAGCCATTTTTACTTGCACAGATGAATTGCCGTCCATTAGCCCACCAATTGCAAAATGAATAATAAGTATAATGACAATAGGGGTACCTAATAAAATTTGTAGCTCCTCTGGTCTACGCCAAATTAAAGTGAGCTTTTGACGAATAAATGCAAAAAACATAGTCAGCACTCCTTAATTGCGTAGCGCACGACCCGTCAAATGTAAAAATACATCTTCCAGCGTTGGCTCTTTCATTTGAAAGCTTTTCAATACAACTTGATGCGCCTCACATAATGGCAAAATCAAAGGCAGGAAATCTACGTTTTTCCCCACCGTAAAAGAAATATGCGCCTCAGCAACTTGAATATTAGCAAGTAACCCCTGTGCTATCAATGCATCAGCAAAAGGCTTTGAATGCTTTTCCAGCTTCATTTCAATTGTTTTTTCTGCCGATAAAATGGCTTTAATTTCTTCCTTCGTACCAGCCGCAATTATTTTCCCTTTGTCCATAATATAAAGGCGGTCACATAAAAACTCGACTTCCTCCATATAGTGACTTGTGTAAATAATCGCAGTATTTTCCTCTTGATTCAGCTTTTTAATCGCTTGCAAAATATAGCTTCTCGACTGTGAATCAATGCCAACAGTTGGCTCATCCATAATTAAATATGCTGGCTTATGTAATAGTGAAGCGCCAATATTGAGGCGCCTTCTCATACCACCCGAATAATATTTCACCGGCTTTTTCAGTTCATCTTCTAAACCAATTTGTTGCAATACTGTATCAATACGTGCCTTCAACTCGCTTTGTGGTATTTTTTGAAGCGAGCCGAAAAACTGTAAATTCTCACGTGCTGTCAGCTCCCAATATAAGGCGATTTCCTGTGGTACAACCCCTAACACCTCACGCAGTAGCTTCGGGTTTTGAATAACGCTTTGCTGCTGGAAAAGCACATCCCCAGCTGTTGGCTCAATTAATGTTGAAAGCAACGCAATTGTTGTCGATTTCCCCGCGCCATTCGGGCCAAGCAGTCCCACAATTTCCCCTGGTTCAATATATAAATTGACATTGTCAACCGCTTTTACTTGCTTAAATGTTTTTGTTAAATTCACTGCTTCAATCATGGATGTCCCCCCTTGTTTAGTAGTATAGCAAGACATTCAATGCAAAACGACTAGCGTAAGTCATCAACTTACGTGACGGAGGTCATCACTTTATTCATGATGAGGTAAATATTTATTAGATAGCAATATCCTTATTACCGAATTTTAGTATTAAAATATGGTGAATTTAAAATCTGTACAGCTATTTCATCAATTAAAAAAATCGTGCCAACACATAATTGGCACGATGCATATTAAGTTGCTATTAACTTCATTTTTCTTTTTTGTAAAAACCATAATACGACTGTCAGTGTGAAGAAAACAAGGGGCGTATATCCAACATATTGCCAAGCATTTTCTGCACCGAAGAAATAAGCTGTAACGGGTATAGATGCAATGGCACTGATTAGCATATACATCCATGAGAACCTAACTACTGCGAAGACAAAGGCAAAAATGAATATTACACCTGAGGCACTCCAAAGTAATAACATGTCTATCCCTCCCTTTCTTCTATTATACCTTAAACTAGCCCATTTCTCACCGCATAAATAGCAAGCTGAGTGCGATCTCGTAGCTGCAATTCATTTAAAATGTGTGTAATATGATTTTTTACTGTTCCAACAGATAAAAAGAGTTCATTGGCAATTTCTTTATTTGTTTTGCCTTCACCAATGAATCGGGCAATTTCTAGCTCACGTGCCGTTAGATTCGTTGATGGCTCCTCTTGCTTAATTGTTTGCTGCAATAATTTCGGCACTAATTTAGCGGCTACCTCCTCTTGTAAAACCATGCCACCTGCAAATACGCTATGAATGCTAGCAATTAATTTTTTCGGCTCAGAGGATTTGACTAAAAAGCCATTTGCTCCGTCCTTTAATGTTTGATAAGCATATTCTTCATCATCGAATGTCGTTAAAATTAATATTTTCATTGTTGGAAAGCGGCTACGAATATGTTTTGTTGCTTCGATACCATTCATTTCAGGCATGTGAATATCTAGCAAGACTAAATCAATCGACTGCTGTTCCAACAAGGTGAGTGCCTCGATGCCATTGCTCGCCTCTGCCACGACAGACAATGCCTCATCTTGTTCAAGTATCATTTTCAAGCCATTGCGTACAATCGCTTGATCCTCTACAAGTAAAATGCGTACTGTCATTGCATGTCCTCCTTCACTGGTAATGCTCCTTCAATAATAAAATGCTGAGCAGTTTTGTAAATCTGTATTGTACCACCTGCCTGTTGTACTCGCCCCCTCATACTCTCGAGCCCAAAGCCCTCAATAATGGGGATTCGTGCAAAAGATTTATTTTGCACTGTAAATTGAATTTGTGTTAATGCATTCATGCCTAACAATATCTCAACTTCCTTTGAATCGCTATGCTTCATCGCGTTTGTTAATGCCTCCTGTAAAATACGGTACAATACAACGCTTTGCTGATTAGAAATGGGTAAGGATAACACCCCTTTATCAATTGTAAAACGAATATGTAACCGGCTTTCCATTTCAAGCCTGCGAATCAATTGCAAAACAGATTCGATGCCATAGACCTCGCTCGATTTTAGCTGTCGTACCGCATAGCGGGTTTCTTCAAGACTTGCTCTTGCAAGATGTTTAATTTCCTCTAATGCTTCATGATTATGTTTCATTGATAGCATTTCCGCATGCATTAACAATACCGTTAGCTGATGCCCTACAGAATCATGCATATCCCGCGCAATATTTGTGCGCTCCTCGGCTCTCACAGCCTGTTCCTGCGTAGCCTGTGTACGCCTCAATAAACGATATTGCCCTAATAGCTCATCATATAGCAGCTGCTTTTCACTAGCAGTCTGCACATAATGACGTAGTAAAACAGCACTGCACATAACTGCCAGTACTAATAAGACACTATGTAAAGGCAACCATTGTAGTAGGACAAGGATGGTGCTAATCAAAACGGTTAGTAGCAGTAATGAAAAATAGGCTTTTCTCTTCAATAATAGCGCACCGTCAATTAAAAAATAGGCAAGCATTGGCAAAGCATATGTCACATCTAATGATAAAAATGCACTGCTAAATAACAATAAAATAATAAAGCTATAACTTACAACATGCCATTTTTTCAAAAGGGGTATAAAAAAATAGCAAGCAAGCACACTAGCACTTAATAAAAAGGCATTTGTCAATATGCCACCAGCTTGTTTTGTATGTATAAGAAATAGCGCAATGAATAGCAATAAGATGCTGATGCGCCATATAAAATAAGGCATCGCTCTAGTTCCTTTCTAAATACTTTATTTTCTAATTATAAACGGATATTGCATGAAGTGGAATATCCTATAGGAGGTTGCCAAAATATTAAAATGTACATACAAGACAAGCCATTTCGCTCAATTGAAAACAAGGGCATATCTGAAAAAGTGATACTTTTCAAATATGCCCCAATATTAATTATGAACGATAAATTTAGGCAGTGGGTCAGGAAATGCTGTCCAGTCCGCCTGCATTTCAGCGTCTGTTAATAAGCAGCGATCAAGCTCGCATTCAATTTCTTCCCTTTCAAGCTCAATACCAATGAAAACTAATTCTGTTTGCTTATCGCCATAGGTCTCATCCCAGCGCGCTCTTAGTGCCAAATCATCCTTCAATTCTGCCTCTTGCAGCTCTTTCGGTAAATCAGCAATCCACTCGCCAGCTCCTTGGAATTGTATAGAAGCCCCTGCCTGAGATAATATACCCGGCATATTGCGACTAGCTAGCCAAAAGAAGCCCTTTGCTCTGACAATTTCAACAGGTAAATTTTCTAACCACTCATACCAACGCTGTGGATGGAAAGGTCTTCTTCTTCGATAAACAAAGGATGAAATGCCGTATTCCTCCGTTTCTGGCACATGCTCTTCATTTAACTCTTTTATCCAGCCTGCCCCTTGGCTCGCTTTATCAAAATCAAATAAATGACGGTTGATTAATAATTCAGGTTTAATGCTGCCATTTTTAACGACATACTGTTCCGCATCTGGATTGAGCTTTAATAGAAAAGCTTGCAAAACCTCAAGGTATTCAGGTGTGACTAAATCGGATTTTGTAATACACAGGATATTGGCAAATTCAATTTGGTCGATTAATAAATCGGAGACATCACGCTGATCATAAATATCATCTGTTTGCTTTCTCTCTAGCAATGTTTCCCCACTTTCATAGTCATGCCAAAAACGGTTGGCATCTATGACCGTAATCATTGCATCTAAACGACAGTGTGGCGTTAAATCAATGCCTGTTTCCTCATCAATATAAGAAAATGTTTGAGCGATAGGAATTGGTTCACTAATTCCTGTTGATTCAATGACAATGGCATCGATATCACCTGCTGCAACTAATTTCTCCACCTCAATCATTAAATCTTCACGCAATGTACAGCAAATGCAGCCATTCGATAGCTCCACTAGCTTTTCTGTTGTTCTAGAAAAGCCTTGCTCCTGAATCAATTGTGAATCGATATTGATTTCACTCATATCATTAACGATAACAGCTATTTTTCGACCTGCTCTATTTGCTAATAATTGATTCAATATCGTCGTTTTGCCTGCGCCTAAGTAGCCACTTAACACAGTAACAGGTATTTTATTCATACTACATCCTAACTCCCCTCAACTATGATTGCTCTAAATTGCTTCTATTTCAATGGCAGGAATTTGATTTCTTCTCTGTAGAAAAACGGTATATTAAATTGAGTAATGTTGCTTTACAATTGTTTAAAATAATAACCTCTATCCTCTCACCCGTATTATCTACCACTAATTTTCCAATCAAATGGGTCTGCAATTTCATCCCATGGGTCCATCATTTCCTCTGTTGTTAATAAGCACTTATCCAAGCTACTTGTAATCGTATCCTTCGGTAAATCTATACCAATAATCACGATTTTAGTCATGCGGTCACCATACTCGATGTCCCACTCTGCTTGAATCGCTGGATTTTGCTGTAGGATTTGCTCTCTTTGATGCGATGGCAAAGCAGCTACCCAATAGGATACTGGGTCAATACTTACAGAGGGACCTGCCTGAGACATCACAATTGCAATATCATTATGTGCGGCACTCCATACAATGCCTTTTGCTCTAACGATTGATTGCGGCATGCTTTCAGCCCATTGTTTAAAGCGCTCTGGATGAAACGGCAATCTTCTTACATAGGTGAATGAGCTAATACCATATTCCTCTGTTTCAGGCGTATGATTTTCATGACCTAGCTGTAATTCCTTTAACCAGCCCGCTGAATTTGACACTTTCTCAAAATCAAATCGGTTTGTATTCAATACTTCAGAAGGATCAATTTTACCATTTACTGTACGAATAATTTTAGCTTCAGGCTGTAAAATGCGAATAACATTTTCCAACTTATCCAATGCTTCCGCATCTACTAAATCACATTTATTTAAAAGAAGCACATCGCAAAATTCGATCTGATCAATTAATAAATCGGCAACATCTCGCTCATCTAGCTCCCCAACCGCCTCCTTTCTATCTAATAGGCTTTCTCCAGATTGAAAATCATGCCAAAAGCGATTGGCATCTACCACTGTTACCATTGTATCTAGCTTGCATGTAGCCGTTAAATCGATGCCCAATTCTTCATCAATATAAGAAAATGTCTGTGCAACAGGAATTGGTTCACTAATCCCAGTTGATTCAATAACGATATAATCAACATTTCCTTTTTCAGCCAATTTCTGTACTTCAATTAGTAAATCTTCACGTAACGTACAGCAAATACAACCATTTGATAGCTCCACAAATTTCTCCTCTGTGCGTGAGATACCGCTTCCCTTTTCAACTAGCTCGGCGTCGATATTAATTTCACTCATATCATTGACAATGACAGCAACTTTAAAATTTTTTTGATTTTGTAAAAGGTTATTTAGAACAGTCGTTTTTCCTGCACCTAAATAGCCACTAAGCACTGTTACTGGTATTTTTTTCATAACAAACCCCCTAAATAGTAATTATTACGATTTAATACTTACAAAGTTAATCATAAAATAATTCATATTGCAAGCATTTTATTATGACTCAACAAAAAACGGATTTGGAAATATAGCTTCCAAATCCGTTTTGCTTCTATTTATTTCTGCTTCATCCGCGCTACTAAAAAGCCGCCTTTAAAGGATTTCGGTTCATAGGAAATGATAAAGGCATTTGGCTCAAATTGCTCGACTATTTTAAACAGCTCCGTCTCTCGATTACGCTTTGTTAAAATCTCGTATTTATAGCGATTGCTATCACGCCCCTCACCAATAAAGGTTGTCACAGCAAAGCCCTCACTTCTTAAAAATTCAATAAGCTTTTCATTTTTTTGCTGCGTATTAATTGTTGCATATATATAGCCTATTGCGAGCTTTCGTTCAATTTTTGCCCCTAGAAAAATACCTAGACCAAAGCCTACTGCATAGACAACCATCGCTAAAATACTTTGCTCACCACTGAAAACGAGGGAAAGTCCAAAAACATAGATTAACATTTCAATCATGCCGAAAATAGCGGCTAGGAAGGTGACATTTTTCACTAAAAAGATTGTCCGTAATGTTAAAAATGGTACATACACTAATTGTAAAATAATAATTAATATAATATTATTCATACAAGCTACGCCTCTCTTTCTACCATAAGCTAGGAACTTCCTGCTATTGTAGAAAGGAATGAATGGAAAGTCAATGTAAACGCCCTACAAGTAAGAAGGCTATTCTCGCTCTTCCTATTTCATGTTATGATGATAGGCGTATTTATTATTTGGAAGGAGCTTTAACATGCAAACTATACAGCAGCAATGGTTTAGCAATATACGGGCAGATATTTTATCAGGTATCGTTGTTGCGTTGGCGCTTATACCTGAAGCCATTGCCTTTTCAATTATGGCAGGAGTTGACCCAATGGTTGGGTTGTATGCTTCGTTTACCATTGCAACAGTCATTGCCTTTGTTGGTGGACGCCCTGCGATGATTTCTGCTGCGACAGGGGCTATGGCAATTGTCGTTGTTGATTTAGTGGCAGATCATGGACTGCAATATTTACTTGCTGCAACCATTTTAACAGGAATTATTCAAATTTTATTTGGCATTTTTGGGATTGCAAAGCTGATGCGCTTCATTCCAAATGCGGTGATGATTGGCTTCGTAAATTCTTTAGCCATTTTAGTTTTTATGGCACAGCTTCCCCATTTTATTGGCGGTAGCAGTATGACTTATTTATTTTTATTTATTACAATTGGGCTTGTTTATGTAATTCCGAAATTTTTCAAAATGATTCCAGCCCCTTTAATCGCCGTTGTCCTATTGACAGCCGCAGCGCTTGTTTTTCATCTTGATTTAAAAACAGTTGGTGATTTAGGTGCAGTGCCAACAAGTTTACCTACTTTTTTATTACCTGATATTCCACTAACATTCGAAACGCTACAAATTATTTTGCCATATTCATTAGCACTGGCGGTCGTTGGTTTATTGGAATCTTTATTAACTGCACAAATTTTAGATGATATGACGGATACGAAGTCGAATAAAAATATGGAGGCACGTGGACAGGGTATTGCTAATATCGTTAACGGCTTTTTTGGCGGTATGGCAGGCTGTGCGATGATTGGTCAGTCGATGATTAATGTCAAATCTGGTGGGCGTGGGCGTTTATCCACACTTGTCTCAGGTATCTTTTTAATATTTTTAATTGTCGTACTAGGTGATATTGTTGTTGATATTCCGATGCCTGTCTTGGCAGGTATTATGGTAATGGTTGCAATCTCTGCATTCGATTGGCGCTCATTGAGATACACAATTGCTGCACCAAAGGGAGAAGTTTTCGTGATGCTTATTACAATTATTATTGTGCTGTATACGGGCAATTTAGCAATTGGTGTTGTGACAGGTATTATTATTAGTGCGCTATTTTTTGTTGCGAAAATTTCAAAGGTTCATATTACACAAAAAGCAGATGTATATATTGTAGAAGGTCCTTTATTTTTTGCATCAACGAAAGCTTTTGTTGATAAGCTAGAGCAAGCGGAGGAGCTACATATTACAATTGATTTGACAAGCAGTCATCTTTGGGATGAATCCAGTGTCGGTGCACTTGTCAAAGTAATAAGCAAGCTAGAGGAAAATGGCAAAACAGTTACCGTTATTGGTATGAACCCTGCTAGTCAGGCACTTTATCAAAAGCTAACGAGTTACTCATAAGGGGGATTTTTTATGTATCAACATATCGTTTTAGCAGCAGACGGCTCGGAAAATGCGCTACGTGCTGCACAAGAAGCGGTGAAAATCGCACAGTTTTCCGTCAATAGTGTTGTGGACATCGTGTATGTCGCAAGCTTTGACAACGCACGAGCAGACCGACTACATAGCGCCTCACCCGACAGCCTGTTGTTAGAGCGCCGCCGCAAAGTAGCCGCAGTCGAGCAGCTCATAAAGGAGCAGGGCATTTCATATAAAGTAACTATTTTAAAGGGTGAGCCTGCTCCTGAAATTATTCAATATGTAAATGCCAACAATGTAGACCTAGTCATTATTGGCAGCCGTGGTTTAAATGGCCTACAGGAAATGGTACTAGGCAGTGTCAGTCATAAAGTCATGAAGCGGGTTAACTGCCCTGCCTTGATTGTGAAGTAATTTTATGGAGCTATTTTTCAAATAGCTCCTAAATGTGTATCCTTAAATCCTGTCATATATTTCAAGCCATAGCCTAAAGTCCGATCCATCAAAATATGTGCTAACCAAATCATCGCAATTGATAACAATAATGCGATATTTGCGAATAAAGCAATTGTTAAGAGAATAGAAGGTAGAATAAGGCTGTGCCCAATATTGTATATAATGGCACCTACTTTTGCATTTATCACATAGCCAATCATACATATATCTGGCGCAAGCAGCAAAAGAAAGAACCATAGTATCGAAAAATCAAGATAACAATAAATAGCAAATAGTACGAAAAAACTGAGTGCATACTCTAGTTTAATTAAGCTATGCAAAGCTATCACCTAGCTTTCGATACATTTCTTCAACAACCTCATCAATTTGCTCTTTATTCGATTCATATTTACCCTCTTGCACTAACCCTTCTGCCATTTTTAATACATCTAATGCCATTGTTAAAAATGCAAGCTGTCTTTCAATCTCATTGATTTTATGAGCAAATAATGCATGTGAAGCCTGATTGCATTCTTCACTCATCGGCTGCCCACTTAAAGTAAGCAAGCTACGAATTTCTTGTAATGAAAAGCCAATATTTTTCATCACTTGAATGAATTTAACTGCTCTCTCACAAGACACATCATAAAAGCGATAGCCATTTTCTAAGCGCTGTGGATGGAGCATCCCTTCTTTTTCATAAAAGCGAAGCGTATCTTGTGACAGATGATATTTTGCGGCAAATTGCTTAATAAACATATATGTCGCCTCCTTTATTCTCACACTATCATTGGACTACACTCCAACGTCAAGTAATTTTTTGAAACTTGTTATAGTATTTTACGTATAAGTAAAACAAAAAGAATCTTAGAAAGGATGACTATTATGCAAGTATTTTTACTATCCTACCAATGGGAATTATTTATAGCTGCAGAAATAATCTCCATTGTTTCACTATTATTATTTGGTACTACAAGATATTTCTTTAATAAAAGAAATACAAGTAATCTCTTTATTTTATTGTTTATTGTGGTAACAGCTTTCGAAGCAGCAATTGCTTGGATTATATACAACTATACGGGGGAAATTTCTAGCTTTACAGTAATTATTACGATATTCATTCTTTATGCTGTCACATTCGGATTGAATGATTTTAAGAAATTAGATAGATGGATGCGTGTAAAAATAGGAAATTATCGAGGTATTGATTTACTAACAGCTAAAGAACATCAAGCAATTGCGAAGGAAGGAGACCCTCATCATAAAAAACGCAAAGATTTAATCGTAACAACATTGCATGCTATCGCTTTTTTTATAGCACAAGTTATTTTTTGGATGCTTGGTACAGAATCTCTAAGCGAGTGGTGGCATTATCTTTCCACAATAAGTGATTGGGTAGGCGCAGGGCAATTTGAACAATCTCCTTATCCAAGTAAATTTCTATATCAATTTTCCATGGTTTGGACAATTGTTGTCGTTGTTGATGTACTATATTGTGCAAGCTACTCATTAAAAAAATCATAATTTTTTGAAACCTATAATATCATTTTCACGTATTAGTAAAAAACGAGAGGTCGTGACAACATGAGTAAATATTCAATTTCGGAATTTATTAAGCAAACGGAGCAGGTTGATCGTGGAGAAGGCTTTTTTGAGCTAGAAACACCGCGTATGCTAGAGGTCAATTTAGATAACCTCGTTTGGGCGAAGGCGGGCTCCATGGTTGCCTATAATGGGCAAATTAAATTTGAGCGTGAAGGCATTTTAGAACACGGGCTTGGTTCATTATTTAAAAAGGCGCTGACAGGTGAAGGTGCCTCTTTAATGAAAGCAACAGGTAAAGGTAAGCTTTACCTAGCAGACAGCGGTAAGAAAATTATTATTTTACATTTACAAAATGAAGCAATTTATGTGAACGGCAATGACTTACTCGCTTTTGAGCCAACGATTAAGCATGAAATTAAATTAATGAGAAAAGTAGCAGGCATGATGGCGGGGGGCTTATTTAATATTCGCTGTGAGGGAACAGGTCTTGTAGCAATTACAACACATTATGAACCACTCACTTTACGCGTCACACCAGGTAATCCAATCATTACAGACCCGAATGCAACGGTTGCATGGTCAGGCAATTTACAGCCCGAGTTCCAAACAGATATTTCCTTTAAAACATTCCTAGGGCGCGGCAGTGGCGAATCCTTCCAAATGCGCTTTGAGGGTGATGGCTTCGTCATTGTCCAGCCATACGAAGAAGTATATATGCAGGCGCAGAGCTAATGGTGAAGGTAGATGCTTTACTTCAAGCAATGGCTATGCCAGCATCGGCTCACCAGATTCAACAAATTCAAACAGCACATCGCCTACAATTAATTGACTTTTGGGGAATTCCTAAAGGGGCAAACGTGTTAGAAATTGGCTGTGGGCAAGGCGATACGCTTGCTGCACTTGCCTATACAGTTGGCGCTACAGGCTTTGTACATGGCATAGATGTGGCAGATGCAAGGTACGGTGCACCTGAAACGCTAGGTCAAGCGAGGGAGCGTTTATTGCAAAGTGAACTAGGACAACAATTGCGCATTGATTTTAACATCGATATTTTCAATGAACAGGTGACATTTCAAGACAAGCAATTTGACTATATCGTTTTATCACACTGTATTTGGTATTTTGCTAGCTATGAAATGCTAGAAAAAATGTTAATGCGCATTAGGCCATGGGGACAACACCTTTGCTTAGCTGAATGGAACCCTTGCATTGAGCTTGCAGAGCAGCTACCGCATTTTACAGCAGTATCCATTCAAGCGATTATTGAAAGCTTTAAAACAAGCAGTGAATCCAATGTACGTACGATGTTTTACCCGAAGGATATTGAACAAGCACTCAATAAAAGTGGCTGGACAATCGACAAAAAAGATAATATTTACTCCCCTGATTTACAGGACGGTGACTGGGAGGTAGATGGGGCGCTTTCATTCTATTCCGAGGAGCTAGAGGGGCTACCACAAATCCCAGCCAAATTGAAACAGCTATTACTTGCACAAATTGAGGCTTTGAAAGAAGTGAAGGAAATAAAGCCGATGTCTACGTTTTGTGTGAAAGCGAGATAACTAAAAACGCATGGAATCTAACATGATTTCATGCGTTTTTTATATAATCTTTTATAATAGGTTGGTCGACTTGATTTAAATTAACAGGCAATTGCTCTATAGGAAAAAACCTTACTTCAAACGCTTCTTCCTCGTCATGCTTTAATTCTCCAGCAAATTGCTTGCATTCATATGTTGTAACAACTAAATAGACCTCATCACCATGTGGATATTGATAATAAAAGCCTTCCCCTGAATACGTTTGTAATAAGATTAGCTGTTGTGCTTGTAGCCCTGTTTCTTCTAGCATTTCACGATATGCAACTTGCTCTAATGATTCCCCAAGCGCCAACCATAATGAGTGGTCGGCTACCCACTACTTTTCGCAATTTTTTAATATAGCCCATCTTAATCCACCTCAGCCGCAATCATCATATCAAAAGGTGCAAACTCATCATTAATATACACCGAAAAATATTTATCCTCTGCTTTTGATTTCATTTTAGGGATTTTGTAAAGATACGTTTTTAATTCCTTTGAGTCTGATTCGGTTTCTGTTAAATATACTCTTTGCTCATCGTTCTCTTCTACAAAGGACATTTTTACCTCCCCTGTAGTGCGATAAATAACATAGGACACCCCTTTTGTTGTAGATATTCCTTGCAAGGTTAAATCAGGCTGGATCACTTCTGCAACTTTTTTCGGCATTTTTGTTAATTCCACTGCGCTTTGTTCTTGGCAGCCTACTAAGCATACAATCGTTACAAGCATTAAAAACATCAGCTTTTTCATTGGTTATCCTCCTGAATTTTTTTTCTGAGTAAAGATCATTGCTAGCAACTGTGGAATAATATTTAAACAGCTAGCAAGCAACAGCATTCCCTCTGGCGAAAAAGGCTTAAAAAAGCCACCCCAATTTTCATTCTCTGCCATTGTTCCAATAAAAAAATAAGAGACAATTGCTGAGACAAGATTTCCTATAATGACAAATTTGATATAACCATATCGTTTTGCTATGTATGCCAAGCCAACTGTCACAACAATCATCAATACATAGCCTAACATTGAATGATGCGTAAAATCTTGATACATAGAAAAATAGACAAATGGAAAACAGTATAGGCATATGATTGCAATTCCCTTGATAGATTTTCCCATATATACACCTCAATTCCATTACTTTTCTATAGTATACATGAAAAAGCGAGAATGGAAAACAAATTCCATTCTCACTTTTCCTTATTGTAACAGCAATTTCTGTTCCACTAAATGATAACGTACTGTTGCTGTTTGTTGTAAAAATGCCTCATCATGCGAAACGATTAACACCGTTCCTTGATAGCCTAAAATAAAGCGCTCCAATGCTTCCAATAATGTAATATCTAAAAAATTTGTCGGTTCATCAAGCAGTAGCACATTATAATCTCCAACAAATAATAAAGCTAACTGCAGGCGCATTGCTTCACCACCGCTTAGCTCACAAACGCTTTTTCGCAAGTCCGTTTGTGTAAAATGCATGGCAGCTAAGATTTTTCGCAAAAAGCCTTCATCATAGGCTGATTGTGATTTCATAAATTGTAGCAATGTTTGAGCTTGCACAAACCGATAGCTCATTTGCTGAAAATAGCCGATTTTCACTTTTGGTGATATATCAATGCCCTCTATACCGTCAGCAATCGCCTTTAGCAATGTGCTTTTACCACTACCGTTTGCACCTGTAATGGCGATTTTTTGCCCTTGACGAATTTGGAAGGAAACGCGCTCTAATAATAGCTTGTCTCCAGCCATTAATGTAAAATCATTCGCTAAAATCGGCACTTTATTATGCAGCTCAGTAATTGCTTTGTGCGCAAAATGAAATACTCGCTCCGCCTCAGGCTTTTCTACTGCCTGTAGCTGCTGGACACGCTCTTCCATCGCCTTTGCTGCTCGGTGCAATGCCTTTTGCCCAGAGGCTTTGGATTTTGTTTCAAACATGCGGTTTGGCTTTGCCTTTGCTTCTTTACGGGACATATTTTTTGCTTGTGCCATTTGCTCGGCTCGCTTCATTTTATCTGTAGCAGCAGCTTCTAGCCGACCTTTTTCCTTTACGTATGCCTCATGTGCGACTTGCTGTTGCTGGTGCTCTAATTCCTTTTGTTCTTTATAGGAGCTGTAATTACCTGTGTACACATGTATTGCGCCATCCTTTACTTCCCAAATCGTATCGACTAAGGCATCTAACAAAGCTCGGTCATGGCTAACGATAATCAATGTTCCATAATAATGCGTTAGCTCATCAATTAAAAATTGAATACCATCTCGATCTAAATGCGATGTAGGCTCATCTAATAAATAACAAGGTGCATACGTCGATAAAAGCTCGGCTAGCTTGCGTCTCGTTCGCTCGCCACCGCTTAAATGCTCAGCCATACCTTGAATATTAAGTTTACCTTGCAATGCATAGTCAATATCCTGCGTTACTTGTAAGTCGATTTGATCCATATAGAGCGCATCAACAAAGCTTTTGACATGACCTGTCGTTGGAGAAATTTTTCCTGCCAACAGCTTGAGCAATGTGCTTTTGCCTGCGCCGTTATCCCCCACAATACCGATACGCTCCAATTGATGTACAGCTAAATACGGGATATTTAAAATTTCCTTATCTAAATAGTTCACTGTTGCTTGTTTGAGTTCAAATTGCAATTGTTCCATTTTGCACTACCTCCGAAAAAAGATATTTTTTCCGTATCGATAGTGACTATCGATACGAGCGTTTCATCACTCGTATCGGCTTATAAAAATAATAACCACATGTGGTCTTCACCTCCTATTCCTCTCGTAACCACTGCTCATACAATGCTTCTAGTTGCTGCTCTAGTTTTGTACGCTGTATAGCAGCAAGTGTTGGTTCCTTTAATTTGATTTCTAATTTTTCGATTTGTTCTAAAGTAGAGCGTGCTTTTTGACGTTGAACTTTCTCGACTGGTGCTTTTTCAACAACTGTACGCTTTGCTTTTGCCCACTCATAATCACCGTCATACACTGCAATTCGCTGATGCTCAACCCATGCTATTTTCGTGAATAGCTTTTGTAAAAAATAACGATCATGTGAGACAGCGATAACTGTCCCTTCAAATGTTTCCAAGGTATCCTCTAGCACTTCACGTGATTCAATATCAAGATGGTTGGTCGGCTCATCTAGCACCAATAAATTGATTTGTTGATGCATCAGCTGCGCAAGACGTAAGCGCATTTTTTCGCCACCACTTAAATTTTTGATTTTTTTGAAGACATCATATCCATAAAATAGAAACTGCGCTAGTATGTGGCGTGCCTCTGCCTCGGAAACAGCTACTGCTTCACGGAAAACATCTACTACCCGTGCCTCCGTATCGCGATAATCAAATTGCTGTGATAAGTAGCCAATTTTAACATTGCTGCCAAGCTTACAGCTTCCCTGCTGTGGTGTGACTTCACCCGTTATCATTTTTAGCAGCGTCGACTTGCCGCAGCCGTTGTCACCAACAATGGCTAGTCTGTCTTGGAAATAGACAGCTAAGTCACTATCAGCAAATAGTATACGCTCATAGCGATGTGTAACATTTTCAAAGGCTACGACTTCCTTGCCACTGCGCTCTGACATTGTTAATGATAAATTCATCTTTTTTATGTTCGATGGCTTTTTCACTCTCTCCATTCTCGTTAATGCCTTCTCCATACTCTTCGCGCGACGGTGCAAGCTATCGCTAGGCGGATTCGCTTCATTTGCCCATTGCTTTAGCCGTTTAATTGCTTCCTGCATCTTTTTGATTTTCTTCTGTTGTTCCTCATATTGCGCAAATTGCTGTTCAATTTTTTCCTGCTTTTGCTGGACAAATGCATCATAATTACCATGATAAGTGTGGGCCTCGCCATCTTCTATTTCCACTATTTTTTGTGCGACCTGATTCATAAATTGACGGTCATGTGAAACGACAATGACGATGCCATCAAATTTTTGCACATGCCCCTCAAGCCATTCAATTGCCCGCATATCTAAATGATTTGTTGGCTCATCTAATAATAAAATTGATGGGTTTTGCAATAAAATTTGCCCTAGCATCACCTTTGTTTTCTCACCACCACTTAATGCTTCAAATGGTTGTGCTAAAAAAGGATGAATGCCTAAGCCATTGGCAACTGCCATCAGCTGAGAATCTAGCTCATAACCACCTTCTTGCATAAATTGCTCCTGTATTTGCCCGTATTGCTGTAAAAGCTTTTCGGCTATTTCCCCCGCCTGCATTTGCTGCTCAAATAACTCCATTTTTTCCTTCAAGGCAAAAATCGAAGCAAAGGCTTCCTCTAACACGGCTCTCACCGTATATGCTGGATAGCTCGATATTTGATGTAAATAACCAAGCGTTGCTTCCTTGCTTTTAATAATACGACCTGTATCTGGTGTGTCCTCGCCTGCTAATAGGCGCAGCAATGTCGTTTTGCCGCAGCCGTTTGGACCGACAACGGCCATATGCTCCCCTGTATTAACCTCTAGCTGTAGTCCTGTAAAAATTTCATGGCTACCAAGTGTTTTAGTAATCTGCTCTGCTTTTATTTGCATTGTTATGCCCCCAAATAACGTGCGGAAAAGGCATTTTGAACGTCAAAAAAAGACTGCACATTAACATGCAGTCTTTTCCTTAATTGCTCGTGAAAAAGAATGGTTAATCCGCTACGTTTCGTATTTTGGTTTGCTTAAAAAAGGACATACTTGTCCCGTTGTTTGCAAAATCAAAAGTAATTACACGTGCAAAGTACATTGCAGTATCCACTTTTACACCTGTAGTCATAGCGTTTTGAATCATTCTCTTTCACCTCCGTTCATTTAAATTAGTTATAGTGTAGCATATCTTTATCGCTTTTGGAAGAAGGGGTTTTAAAATATTGTCAATTTATAGTACAATAAAGCATAATACTTCAATCATTTGTTAAGGAGGGTATCCATCGTATGAAGAAAAAAATATTGTTGTTTTTATCATCTGGATATGGATATTCCATTGCTGTTTTTTTCTAAAAAATATTTAAAGGGAGAAGTGTGCCCATTTTTAGCAAATGCAGTAGCAATATAATGATGAGGTGACAAAAATGAATCAAATTATGAGAACAAATCCAACAACAATGCCAAAGCCTGTTGGCAACTACACACACATAACGAAAATCCCAAGAAATGCAGAGTTATTTGTGTTATCAGGACAAATTGGTATAGATATGACAGGACATTTACCTGAGACATTCAATGAGCAAATGCACAACACATTCCAAAATATTAAGCTAGCTTTACAGTCAGAAAATTTAGATGCAACAAACATTATTAAAGTAAATGTTTGGGCAACAGAGCCGATTGATTGGCATTATTTTTATAAGGAATGGGACGATTTCTTCGAAAAAGAATACCCAGCAATGACAATAGGCTATATTGCTGCACTTGGCTTGCCAGAAATCAAAATCGAAATTGAAATTTGGGCTGCAAATCCATAAAATAAGAGGTGTGAGCTTAAGCTCACACCTCTTTTATTGCCCTACATCACTGTTGCTTCTGGCTCGTAGCTAATCATTTGCTTAATCGTGTTATTGTCACCCATAATCGCTACAGTTGGCTTATGGTCACGTGCTTCATTTGCATCCACATAAACGTATGAAATAATAATAACGATATCGCCCTTTTGTACAAGGCGTGCAGCTGCACCATTAACACAAATAACGCCACTGCCACGCTCTCCTGCGATAATATATGTTTCAAAGCGTGCCCCGTTATTGTTGTTGACGATATGCACTTTTTCGTTCGGCAGCATACCTACTGCATCTAAAATATCCTCATCAATTGTAATTGAGCCAACATAGTTTAAATCCGCCTGTGTTACTTGTGCACGGTGGATTTTGCTATTCATCATCATGCGAAACATTGTTTATTCTCCTTCTATTTGAAAAATTAAATTGTCAATTAGTCTCGTTTTACCAATATAAACAGCTACTGCTAGTAAAAATTTATTTGTTTGCGCTGTAATTGCTGCTAAATCAGGATAGCTTAAAAGCTGTAAATAATCAATGCGACCTGCTGTATTTGTTGTAATGTGCTTGTCAGCAAGCGCAATGGCTTCCTGTGCATTTTGCGTTTGTAAAAAATGTGCCTTCGCTATATTTAATGCCGCAAAAATTGCTGGTGCTTCCGCCCGCTCTTGCTCTGATAAATAGACATTGCGACTCGATTTTGCAAGCCCATCCTCTTCACGAACAATCGCAATCGTTTTAATTTCTAGAGGGAAATTAAAATCGCGCACCAGCGTTTCAATAATCGCAACTTGCTGAGCATCCTTTTGCCCGAAATAAGCGCGCGTCGGCTCTGCTAAATGGAATAGCTTTGCGACAACTTGCACAACTCCATCAAAATGTCCTGGTCGGCTTGCACCGCATAAAATCGTTGCCTGACGTCCTGCTAATAGCTTAATGCCACCGTCTGCTGGATACATTTCCTCCACGCTTGGTGCAAAAATTACATCAACGCCTGCAGACTGTGCTAGCTCCGTATCGCGTGGTAAATCGCGCGGATATGATTCAAAATCCTCGTTTGGTCCAAATTGTGTTGGATTGACGAAGATGCTCATAATGACAACATCGTTGTCTGCCTTTGCTGTGCGAGCAAGTGTTAAATGTCCATCGTGCAAATAGCCCATCGTCGGAACAAGACCGATTGTTTTTTGTTCTTTCTTCGTTTGTTGGACGAATTGCTTTAGCTCCGCAATCGTTGTGACAACTTTCATTTATTTGACGCCTCCATATAGCTGGTTCAGTTCTTCATCTTTCATTGTAAATTGATGCTCTTTCGCAGGGAATGTGCCTGTCTTTACTTCACGTACATAGCTTGTAATACCATGCTCAACTTCATCACCAACATGTGCAAATGCTTTAACAAACTTCGGAATATGGTGCTTGCCGTATTGCACTAAATCGTGGAATACAAGCACTTGCCCATCCGCTTCAACACCTGCTCCGATACCGATTGTCGGAATCGTTAAAGCCTGTGAAACTGCCTCTGTTAGCTGATGTGGAATGCACTCTAATACAACGGCTGCTGCCCCTGCCTCCTCACATGCCCTTGCATCTTCAATAAGCTGCTGTGCTTGCTCAGCTGTTTTCCCTTGCACTTTATAGCCACCGAGCACCCCCGCTGATTGTGGCAATAAGCCTAAATGTGCGACAACAGGTATGCCTGCATCTGTTAGCTTCTTAATGACAGGAATTACATCGCCTGCTCCTTCAAGCTTTAATGCATTAGCATTCGTTTCCTGCATCATACGTACAGCTGTTTTTAATGTGTCATTTACATCGCCATGATAGGAACCAAATGGCATATCTACGACAATAAATGTGTTTGGCGCACCGCGACGCACTGCCTTGCTGTGATGAATCATGTCATCAACTGTCACACGCATTGTTGATTCATAGCCAAGTACAACCATCCCTAAAGAATCACCGACTAAAATCATATCGACTGCCGCATCCTCAGAAAATTTAGCATTCGGGTGATCGTATGCAGTAATCATGACGATTTTTTCACCTTGCTGCTTCATTTTCAAAAAATCACTTGTTGTTTTCATATGCATCCTCCTTGTTGTATGAGAAGAAAACATAAAAAATCCTTCTATCCAAAATTGGACAGAAGGATTGCGTTGTACACATTCTAAACGCTTTCGTTTTCTCCCGTCCCTGTCTAATAAGATCAAGGCAGACTATTGTTTATTAGTATTTATTGCTGGTACAGTTCTATATAGATACTGTCCTCAAGCATACTATAACAAGTTTTACGGAAAACGTACAGTACAATGTACTGTGATTTTTCATTAAGCTATGTGCGATTTGCTCACAATATTTGCGAATTTTCATGCTTTATCTGCGAATTTCCCTAAGATATCTGCGCTTTCTCACGAGTTATCTGCGAATTTCTCAGGATATCTGCGCTTCTCATGAGTTATTTGCGAATTCTCCAAGATATCTGCGCTTTCTCACGGGTTATCTGCGAATTTCTCAGGATATCTGCGCTTCTCATGAGTTATTTGCGAGTTCTCCGAGATATCTGCGCTTTTTCACGAGTTATCTGCGAATTTCTCAGGATATCTGCGCTTCTCATGAGTTATTTGCGAATTCTCCAATATATCTGCGCTTTCTCATGAGTTATCTGCGAATTTCTCAGGATATCTGCGCTTCTCACACTTTATCTGCGAGTTCTCCAAGATATCTACGCTTTTTCACGCTTTATTTGCGAGTTCTCCAGGATATCTGCGCTTTTTCACGATTTATTTGCGCTTTTCTCAGGATATCTGCGCTTTCTCACGAGTTATCTGCGAATTATTGTACCTCTATATCCGCAGAGTAAACACTTTTAATTTCGCCATTTGCTGTGCGAATTTCAAGGACGCCTGTTTCTGTAATACCAACCGCTTCGCCTTCAATCACTTCGCGCAATGTAGTTGCACGTACATGCTTGCCAATTGTGCTAGAAGCTTCCTCCCACAATTTTTTAATTGGCCCGAAGCCTTCCTTAACATATATGTCGCCAAATTGCTCTAAATAGCCAAGGTATTTTGCAACGAATATGGCACGGTCAATTTTTTCTCCTTCTTCAATTGCCATGGATGTCGCAATGCTATGTAGCTCCTCTGGGAAATCAGCTTGCTGCTGGTTAACATTAATTCCTGTACCAATTAACAATGCTTGTATGCGATCTGCCTCTGCCACCATTTCCGTTAAAATACCAGCACATTTTTTGCCGTTAATTAAAATATCATTTGGCCATTTAATGGATGGCTTAAAATTATAACAGACATCACTCATTGCATGAACAAGAGCCACAGCCGTTACAAGTGTGAATTGTGGTGCTTGATGTGGCAATATATTTGGACGAACGATCGTTGTCATCCAAACACCCTGTCCTTGTGCTGAATCCCAAGGACGTTGCATACGTCCACGCCCTGCTGTTTGTGTCTCAGCAATAACAACCGTACCATCTGCTGCACCATTGCGAATTAATTCATGTGCAACAAGCTGTGTCGAGTCTACTTCATCGTAATGATAAATTTTATGCCCATAGCGAGCTGTTGCCAAATGTGTGGCAATTTGCATTTCATCGAGCTTGTTTGATTTGGCAATGAGGCGATAGCCCTTTTTCTTCACTGTATCAAATGTGTAGCCATCTTGCTGAAGTGCTTGCATATGCTTCCAAATAGCCGTTCTGGAAACATGCAGCTCATCCGCTAATTGCTGCCCACTAATCGGCTCACCGTTTGCAGTTAAAAAGCGCTGCAATATTTTATCCTTGATAGATGTCATGAAACCATTCCTTTAATTGGTCTTTATTATTTTCCACTTGCTTCGTTAATACAGCGAGCAGCGCTGCATGTAATGCTTCTTTCAGCCATGCACCGCCCTTTGCCTGTGACCATTGCATCAAGTCATGTCCACTGATTGCAAGCTGCTGTATTGTAGCAATTGGCAATGCTGTCTTGTTAGCTGCAATTTCTTGCTTAGAAAACGCGATATCATCGCCTCGCCATAATGCAATATCATAGGCCGCTTCTAATACTTCAAGCGCACAGTAAAAATAATCTAGCACTTGCCAGCCCTCGTGTAGCTTACGATAAGCCTGTGCTACTTGCTTGGCAAATACCTTTTCCTTATTTGAGCATTTATAATAGGCAAAAAAGGACTCTTCCTCGTTTAAAATATAAAAATAAGCCCAGCCAACGAGCTGATTGTCTGTTTGGAATTGGTTCCAATCACTTGCTGTAAATGAGCCTTGCAAATAATTGCTCAATGTTGTTTGCTCAAGCATCGCAATGCCCTGTGCTGGAAAAGGGCTTACCCACATTTTATTGAATTCTGCGTGAATGCGCTCCTTTGCTACATATTGAATTTGCTGTGCTAACGATTTAATCGCTGCCATCGTGTCAGGCTCAATCGTAAAGCCGAGCTGTGCGCTAAAGCGAATTGCACGAATCATCCGCAGTGCATCCTCTTGGAAGCGCTGCTCTGCATGCCCAACAGCGCGAATTACTTTATGTTGAATATCCTGCTGCCCATTATATAAATCAATAATCTTACCAGTATGTGTCATCGCCATGGCATTCATCGTAAAATCACGACGTGCCAAATCCTCTGCTAAAGTGCGGACAAATTGGACCTCATCTGGTCTACGATGGTCTGTATAAAGCCCGTCTGTTCGATAGGTCGTCACCTCAATTGGCTCACCTTCATCAAGTACCAACACTGTACCATGCTCAATACCTACATCGATTGTCTGCTGAAAAATAGCCTTTACTTCTGCTGGCAAGGCACTTGTCGCTACATCAACATCATTGCTTTGTTTGCCGATTATAAAATCGCGTACGACACCACCTACAAAAACTGCTTCAAAGCCTGCCTGCTCTATTTTTTCAATTACTCTCTTTGCCGCTTGCCACATCATATTGTCATTCCTAATAAACGCGCATATAAGTCCTCATATTGCGCAATAATCTTTTCAGATTGGAATTTGACCTGTGCTGTGGCTATTGCAGCAGTGCGGAATTGCTGTAGCTTATCGTCATCCTGTAATAATGTTAAGGCATACGCAGCGACTGCATCCGTATCATGCAAATCAACGATATAGCCGTTTATACCATGCTCAATAACCTCAGGTATACCACCGATTGCTGTACCAATACCTGGAACACCACATGCCATCGCTTCAAGTAACACTAAGCCAAATGATTCTTTTTCTGATAATAAAAGCTTTAAATCACTAATGGCATATAACTCAGCGATATTTTCCTGCTTCCCTAAAAACAAAATGTCTGCACTATATGGTGAGCATTTTACTCGCTCCATTACGCGATGCTTTTCAGGACCATCCCCTACAAGAATCAGCTTTGCTTCCATTTGTGCACGCACCTTCATAAATGAATCGATGACATCTGGCAAATTTTTAATCTTTCTAAAGTTTGACACATGAATCAATACTTTTTCATGTGGCTGGATGCCAAACTGTGCCTTTAAGTATTCAGCATTTAATGGCTTAAAAACTGCCTCGTCAACAAAGTTATACACCGTTTCAATCGGCTTTGTCGTCTCAATTAGCTCATACGTTTGCTCTTTTAATGCATCAGAAACAGCCGTGACAATATCCGATTGCTCAATGCCATATTTAATTGCCTGTGTTAAGCCAGAATCTTGCCCTAAAACTGTTATGTCCGTTCCATGCAATGTTGTAATAATGCGTACATCTCTTTTTGACATCGCTTTTGCTAGCACTGCACAAACCGCATGTGGAACAGCATAATGGACATGTAAAATATCCAATTCTTCATTTTGTATGACATCAGCCATTTTACTTGCTAATGCAATATCATATGGTGGATATTGAAAAACAGAGTAATTGCTTACTTCCACTTCATGAAAGAAAATATTTGAATAAATTTTATTTAAACGAAAAGGTACGCTCGATGTAATAAAATGAATTTCATGGCCACGCTCCGCTAACATTTTCCCAAGCTCTGTTGCGATAACACCAGAACCACCGACTGTCGGATAACATGTAATACCAATTTTTAGCTTTTTCATTGTACCCCTCCATAACTTCTTTACTGCCTGCGCTCCGCAATCAAGCGCCAATCAACTAGACCTTCTTGCAAGCCCTTTAATAAAATTTCAGCAGTGCCCATATTCGTTGCGAGTGGAATATGATAGACATCACATAAGCGAACGAGTGCTGTTACATCAGGTTCATGTGGCTGTGCTGTTAATGGATCACGGAAGAAAAACACCATATCCATATCATTATTTGCAATCATCGCCCCTATTTGTTGGTCGCCACCTAAAGGACCTGAGCGAAAGCGTGTAATCGCTAAACCTGTTGCCTCCTCTACGCGTGAGCCTGTTGTTCCAGTCGCGTATAAATCGTGCTGTGCGAATATATCTTGGTAAGCAATAGCAAACTGAACTAAATCGTCCTTTTTACGGTCATGCGCAATTAATGCTATTTTCATCACATGTCAGTCCATTTCTAAAGTATATTTTCAAGTCCATACACAAGATGCTCAATACCGACTACCGTTTCTATACAAAATACAATACCGCTCATAAATGATTCTCGATTTAATGAGTCATGACGAATTGTCAAAAGCTGTCCTTCCCCACCAAATAGCACTTGCTGATGTGCTACAAGGCCTGGCAAGCGGACAGAGTGAATACGCATCCCGTCGAAGTCGCCTCCACGTGAGCCTGTAATTGTTTCATGCTCCTCTGGATGGCCTTGCCCTTTTGCTTGGCGTACTTCCGCTATCATCTGCGCTGTTTTCACACCTGTACCACTCGGTGCATCCAATTTTTTATCATGATGCATTTCGATAATTTCAACATCGCTAAAGTATTTCGCTGCCTCCTTCGCAAATTTCATCATCAACACAGCACCTAACGCAAAGTTTGGTGCGATAATGCAGCCAATTTGTTGTTCCTGTGCAAGCTGTGTTAACTCCTCTAGTTGCTCCTCTGTAAAGCCTGTCGTTCCAATAACCGGTCGTACTTTATGTAATAATGCTTGCTTAGTATGCTCATATACGGATTGTGGGTTCGTTAAATCAATTAAAACATCTGGCTGTGTTTGTGCAACAAGCTCATCAAAGCTTGTAAAAATAGGCACTTGATAATCGTTAGGAAATTGTTCTAGCTCGCCCAGTGTTGCAGCTATTTCCTTATAATCAAGCACTGCTACAAGCGCTAAGCCTTCACGCTTCATTACGGTATGTACAGCCTCAATTCCCATTTTTCCACGTGCACCTGCAATTGCTACTTTAATCATCCTTCCCCGTCCTTTCTCGTCCAGCGATCTTTATCGCGTGTTTCGAATTTCTGAAGCACGCGTAAAAGTGCTTCGTCTAGCTTAATCCCTTGTGCATTGGCAAAGCATACAAGCACGAAGAAAAAGTCTCCAAGCTCTTCTTCAATGCTACCTATATCCTCTGTTGCTTTCTTCTTTTTCTGTCCGTAAACATCTTGGACTTCGCGTGATAGCTCACCTAATTCCTCTGTTAATCGCGCTAATAGCTCAAAAGGAGGGAAATAGCCTTCCTTGAATTGTCCAATATAATCGTCCACACGTTGCTGCAATTGCTGCATTGTTATTTCTGTTGTCATCCTATCACTCCTTATCTTTAATTTATAGATTTCACTGCGTATTGTCAAAACATCAAAAATGAAACATAATAAAAGGCGTGGAGAAAATGCAAATTTTTGTGCGTGAAGTAGAAAATTCACGCATGTAATGGAGGAACAGGATGAAAGGCATCAAAATTCGCAACATCATCGGTATACTAATTGGAACAGCTATTTTTAGCTTCGGCTTTGTCCACTTTAATATGCAAAACCAATTAGGTGAGGGTGGCTTTAGCGGTATTACACTTATTTTATATTTTACACTACATTGGGACCCAGCCTTATTAAACTTGCTATTAAACATTCCGATGTTTATTATTGGCTGGCGCTTACTCGGAAAAAAATCTTTAATTTATACGTTAATCGGAACTACATCTGTTTCGCTGTTTCTAAAGATTTTCCAGCTATATGAATTTCAAATGAATTTGCAGGATGATTTACTGCTCGTCTCACTTTTTGCGGGAGTATTTGTTGGGCTTGGATTAGGAATTGTTTTTCGTTTCGGTGGGACAACAGGAGGCGTCGATATTGTCGCAAGGCTACTTCATAAATATGTTGGCTGGTCTATGGGAAAAACGATGTTCGCCTTTGATGCAGTCGTTATTTTATTATCATGGCTGACGTTTTTAGATGCTCGCTCTATGATGTATACGCTTGTAGCAGTTTATGTCGGTGGACGAGTTATTGATTTTGTGCAGGACGGCGCCTATTCGGCAAAAGGGGCAATCATTATTTCTCCTCATACAAATGCGATTGCAGCAATTATTGCGGAAAAAATGGAGCGTGGCATTACGCTTCTTGAAGGGCATGGCTATTTCACAAAAGAGCAAAAGGATGTAATTTATTGTGTCGTTGGGCGCAATGAAATTGTGCGTTTAAAATCGATTATTCATGAAGTCGACCCACACGCATTCGTTTCCATTTTAGATGTACGTGATGTGGCTGGTGAAGGCTTTACTTTAGATGATAAAAAGCAGCCGATTCATTAACGATAAAGGCTAATGGTAAGTTTGGCAATGTTATCAGATACTTGCTATTAAAACATAAAAAATGTAGGTGCAAAAACGCACCTACATTTTTTACTAATCATCTGAGCGCATACCTGTGTAAATTAATACTAAACGTAATAGCTCTAACACTGCTACAGCTGCTGCTGCTACGTATGTCATAGCGGCTGCATTTAATACTTTTTTCGCAGAGCGTTCTTCGTTATTTCCGATAATACCAAGTGAAACGACTTCATTCATTGCGCGCTTCGATGCATCAAACTCTACTGGTAATGTTATGATTTGGAACACAACACCAGCAGCTAATAATACGATCCCCAATAATAATAAATTTGGTTGTGATGCGATAACACCAATTAATACAAATATCCATGAAGCATTTGAAGAAATATTTGCTACTGGTACTAGCTTTGAACGCAATGTTAAAAATGAATAAGCTTCTTTATGTTGAATTGCGTGACCTACTTCGTGTGCCGCAACTGCTGTACCAGCAATTGACGTATTGTAGTAGTTATCCTCAGATAATGCTACTGTTTTTGTTGCTGGGTTATAATGGTCAGATAAAAACCCTTGCGTTGGTACAACACGAACATCAGTCAATCCATGCTGATCTAAAATCATACGTGCTACTTGAGCACCAGACATTCCTTTAGCAGCTGGTACTTGCGCAAACTTTTTATAGGTGCTTTTTACTTTCATTTGTGCATAGATTGGTAAAATTAACACAATCGCAAAATAAATAATGTACATTGCCATATTTTCTGCTCTCTTCCCCTCTATCTTTAGTTCCAACTACTATTTTAAATAGTTTTGACAACTCATGCAAACAATTACCTCTTTTTATTACACATTGGCTCATCACCATCAGTTGCGGTTGACAAGCTAAATGGCGTATGGTGGTGTCTAATCTTTATAAAAGACTGAAAATATCGCTGATTTCCGCTATGGGGAGCTTTTCACAGGCGCGGGCTCCGCTATAATCAACTTAGATTCAATAAAAGCAGCTACATTGAAAATAAGCCTTAAAAATCCGATTCCCTTATTGGTTGAAGCTTCCCTTTATATGTAAAGTAAGCAATTACAATACATACTATAGATAACCAAAATGTGAAATAACCGATTTGGCTAGCAAATTGATCTAAAATACGGTAGTAAGGCATTTGACCAAATACATAATCAATGACATCATTATGCAATGTCCAAATTGCTGCTACAGCAACATGCCAAAATTGGAAGCGATACTTTGGTATGTACAGCACAGCTTGTACCGCCATCATGAAATGTGAAAACACAAGCATCCAGCCCATCCAGCCAATATAGCCTGTTTCAACAAGCGTTAATAAATTCATTACAACCGCCCACAGACCATATTTCACTAATGTCACCAAGGCTAATACTTCCATCAATTTAAAATGCTTGCCTAATAACCAGCCAATAATAGCAAAGCAGAAAAATAAGCTAGCGGTTGGACTATCAGGAACAAAAATATAAAAAATAGGCTCCGTTGTTGCTAGCTGAGCGCCATACCAATAGTATCCGTAAATTGTTCCAAGAATATTAATAATCAGCAATAAAATTAAAAATGCTTTATTTGTCAGTATATGCCAACATTGAAAAATTAGTTGCTGCATAGCAAATTCCTTTCTTCTATCACATTGAAAAAAAGAGAGTCAGTACACTGACTCTCTTTTAAAATTATTCCGCTTCTTTTAGGCTAGCAATAAACTCTGCTAACTGATCAAGTTCTTCTTCTGTACCGTCAAATGCGCCACCTGGCATACCGCCACGACCATTTATTACGATCTCTTTTACTTCCTCAGCTGTTAATTCATTACCTAAAAGCATAGGTGCACCTGTTCCACCAGTTAAGTCACCACCGTGACAACCAATACAAGATGCTTGCGATTGGAAAATTTCATAACCTGGAGAGCTTTCATCAATCTCTACATCAGGTAGTAATCCTAAATCTTTATCCGTAATCACACCTTGAGCTTTAGCAGCTTCCCAGTCATGATTTGCAACAGATTCCCAAGTTAAATAAATCATTGAAGCGATAGCTAATAACATGAATGCTGTTGGCAATGGACGTTTAATCGGACGACGCTCTGGCGTTGTATCTAAGAATGGTACAAGCGCTAAAGCACCAAACGCTAAACCTGGAATAACGATAGCTCCAATCACATTATATGGACCTGAAGCAAAAGTATATTTTAATAATTGGTACATGAATAAGAAGTACCAGTCCGGTAACGGAATATAAGAAGCATTTGTTGGATCTGCCGGACCTTCAAGTGGTGAAGGGTGAGCGACAGTTAATAATAGGTACCCGATTAAGAATAAAGCACCTACCATCCATTCTTTTAATAAGAAATCAGGCCAAAAGGCTTCTGTTTTTCCTGGATACTCGGAATAATCTTTAGGCTTGTTCGGCATACGGTTAGTCGCTTTAATACGCGAATCGCCTACGAACTTCATACCTTTTCCGCGTTGCATAGTGTCCCCTCCTTAAAAAATCATTCAAACATTGTTAAATCAAAGTGGTCCTGAAATACCTTGACGACGAATCATGATAAAGTGTGCTGCAAGTAAAGCAAATAATGCAGCTGGTAAGAAGAATACATGAATCGCGAAGAAACGTGTTAACGTTGCTGCACCTAGAATTTCAGCATCACCTGCTAATAAAACTTTAATCATTTCACCAATAAATGGTACAGATGCTGCGATTTCAATACCTACTTTTGTTGCAAACAATGCTTTCATGTCCCAAGGAAGTAAATAACCTGTGAAACCTAACCCAAGCATTACACCAAAAATACCTACACCAACAATCCAGTTTAGTTCACGAGGCTTTTTATAAGAGCCTGTGAAGAATACACGAAGCGTATGTAAGAACATCATTACGATAACTAATGAAGCTCCCCAGTGGTGCATACCACGAACGATTTCACCAAATGCTACTTCGTTTTGTAAATAATAAACTGATTTCCATGCATTTTCTACGTCCGGTACATAATACATTGTTAAGAACATACCAGATAAAACTTGAATTACTGTAATGAAGAAAGTTAATCCACCGAAACAGTAAACAAATGCTGAAAAGTGATGGGCAGGGTTTACGTGCTCTGGCACTTCGTGGTCGGCAATATCACGCCAAATAGGTGTAATATCTAAGCGCTCATCGACCCAATCATAAATTTTATTTAGCACTTGATTAGTACCCCCTAACTAAATTAACTAAAAGTATTCGGGACTTTTTTCCCGATCATTAAGAAACCATCTTTTTCTGCCACTTCATATTGGTCTAATGGGCCAAGAGGTGGTGTACCTGCTACGTTTTGACCGTTCTTCTCATAACGGCCAAGGTGACATGGACAGAAGAACTGCTCCGGATGCTCTGAATCTCCAGCCCAGTTTACAGTACAGCCTAAATGCTTACATACAGGTGAAAGTGCGACAATTTGATCACCGCTCTTATATACCCATGCTGCTTCTGTTACATCCGATTTATACCAAGCATCCACCTGCTCGAATGTAAAGTTTACGCTAATAGGTTCTTCTGTAATATCTGCAACCTTTTGACTTGTTAAAATAAAGTCGCCTTCTGCTTTTGTTTGTAATACTGGATCAATAGCAAAACGCACCATTGGCATTAACATTCCCGCCGCCATAAATCCACCAACACCAGTTAAAGTGTAGTTTAAAAATTGACGTCGCGTTACTCGATTATTACTCACTCTTTTCCCCCCTCTAACTAAAAGGTCAATACTTTTACAAATAGTAATACTAGGACATATCTATGATATATCAATAAAATAAGTTGGTCAATACGACATTCGGTCGTTTTCGACACTTTGTGAACATTTCATGAAGCTATTTGACTACTTTGCCCATTGCGCTGTTAACTTTGGAATAATCATCTTTAATTGGTCTTCTAAAATTTTTTGCTTCATGCTTGCATCCATGGATTCTAATGGAATTGCTGGAAGCCAAATGATATTGTAGTCTGCCTCAAAGCTTGTCCAATGATGATCGCAAGTGACAAAGAAAATATGTTTGAAGCCTGCGTTTGTTAGCGCCTCTGTCCAAGCAGCAAGGTCAACTTGCTGTGGCGTTTGCTCCAAATAGGCAATTGGCGGAACGAGCATTAGTCTGCCTCGAAATTGCTGTTCAATAAAGGAAGTTAACGACATTAAAAACTCTACTTGTGAACTACTATGCCTTATTTTTGGCTGCTCTAAACCTATATTTAATAATGGGACAACTGCTGTATCAATAAATTGCTGCTGCGCTTGAAATTGTTCTACATCTTTTGCATTAAAAAACATGATGCTTCCTCCTAAATTGAATCATGATAAAGAGCTGTCGGAAAAGTCATCTCTTTTCCGACAGCTAAGGCCCTACAAGTGAAACATGTACTGTTTCCTATTTTTGCACATGCTGTAATGCCTGTAATAAGCTCGATAGCTCAAAAAAGCGAGTTTTATCGCCTTGATCTAACGCCTCATCAATTTCCTTCAACAGCTTCTCCTCTTGAAAGGCGCGCATGCTATCTTTTAACAATTGCTCGGCTAAAATTCGATCTTTTTCGCTAATATGCAAATATTTCGGCATATAAGGGTTTTCCTCCAACACCGCTAAATATACTTGGTTCGGTGGTATATTTGGAAAGTTTATTTGAATATACATCATTTCATCTGGGTTTAACCTTAAATCGTGAAATGATTTTTCCGCATCTGCCGTCATAATATTGCCTTTATAAAAGCGAAATGGTACACCATTACTTTCAACAGAGGACATGACAATTGCGCGCGGGCAGTAATGTGCTTCTTCTACAAAGCATACATTTTCTAGCAACTTTTCATCGCTTAATAGGTAATTTAAAATCCATACACATTCCCTACGCTTCAATTGGTAATTTTTCAAAAACCATCGCACAAATATCTTTTTCTCTGCAATTGGGACGGATGATGCCATGCTACAATGCCCCCTTTACTCAAAGCTCTCGTATAAATCAATCCATTGTTGCTCTGTCGGCTGTAGTGTCATTAACCTCTTCACAACTTCCTTCGCTTCATCACGTTTGCCATCTTCAATTAGAAAATAACTATACGCTTCTAAAAATACTTCATCATCCTTAAAATCATTATATGCTTTCTTGTAAATAACGTATGCTTTTTCGAACTGTTCATCCTGATTATACGCTTCTGCAACAAATGGCGCTAAAGCCGTCCAACCAAATTGCTCCTTCTCCAGCTGCTCATACAATTCAATAATTGCCTCATATTGTTCTTCTTTACTGTAAATCGACATCAGCACTAAAATTGCTTCCATATACTCAGGGTCCAGCGCAACCGCTTGCTGCAAATGTTCAACTGCCTCATTTGGCAAGTTATTTTTCAACGCCATTTTTCCTGCAAATAAATACAGCGCCTTGTCATATTCGTCGCGTGCTAGCCCTTCCTGAATCGCTTGATACGCGCGCTTATTATCTTCCAGCATCGCATAGCTTTCTGCGAGCAATAAATAGGCAGAAAAATAATCGGGATCCAGCTCTTTTAAATCTTCAAGCTGCTTTGTGGCAAGCTCATATTTTTCGGTTTGAAATGCTGCATATGCTGAACCAAATAACATATCTGGCGACACTTCATCCTCTAACGCTTCCATATAATAGTCAAGCGCTTTTTCATAGCCTGCCCCTGCACGATACACTTCAGCTAAGCGCGCAGCTAATGAAACACCTGCAAAATTTTTATCGAGCGTATATAATTCATCATAAATGCGCGCTGCCTCTGTAAAGCGTCCCGTTTCAAACAAAAGCTCTGCCTTGGCAAATTGCAATAACGGTTCATTCGGCAAAAGCTCTACCGCCTCATTGATACGCTTTTCTGCTACTTCAAATAAGCCTTGCATTTGATAATAATCTGCTAATGCGAGCAATGCTTGCGGGTATTCTGGCGACTCTGTATCAACGGATAAAAGTAGCTCTAATGCCTCATCCTCCTCACCAATTTCCATCATCACATTTGCTCGATCGATGATGAGCTGCGCTTCTTCCGGAAATAGGAACTGCAAATGCTCTAACGTTCTGTTAGCTTGCTGTAAATAGCCATAATGCATAAACGACTCCGCTATTTCATATTGTGCATTCGGCTCTGCATTCATTAAAAACGGCTCCAACAGCTGGTCTATTTTTTGCAAATCTCCATCCTGCATTGCTTGTTGTAATTGTTTGATATTTGCCACAATATTTCACCTTTTCTTTCTTAAGTCATTCCCTATGCTACATGACAACTAGCTATCTAACAAGAAAAAATGCTTACGATAAAGAAAGAAATGCAGCAAGCTTTCAAAACCTTTTCCTATAGCATTCCCATTCCTTGTGGTTTCTAAAAAACTTTCAAGAAATAACAACAAAACAGCAACAGCTGCCTGAAAAGTAGTATGTTCGCCTACTTTCCAGACAGCTGCTTCGTTTATTTTTGGCTTAATGTTTCTACATGCTCAAAAAACGTTGGATAGGATACCGCAATACACTCGGCATCATCTAGCACTACTTCACCTTCTGTAATCAGTGCAGCAATAGCTGCCATCATGCCGATGCGATGGTCACCATAGGATTGTAAAGCCGCCCCATGTAGCACTGTTGGCCCGTGAATAATCATGCCATCATCCGTTGCCTCAATATTTGCACCAAGCTTTTTCAACTCTGTTACAACCGCTGTAATGCGATCTGTTTCTTTTACTTTTAGTTCCTCGGCATTTTTAATGATTGTTGTTCCTTGGGCCTGTGTTGCAAGCAAAGCTATAATGGGAATTTCGTCAATTAAACGCGGAATAAGTGCACCTTCAATTGTAATTCCTTTTAGCGCAGAACTTTGAATCGTTACTTCTGCAGTTGGCTCTGCTGCTAATTCATCTTCTACCTTGAGCGTCATATTTGCACCCATTTCTGCTAAAACGCTAATAATGCCATCACGTGTTGGGTTAATGCCAACATTTTTCAGCACAATATGGCTATCTTTTGTAATAGCTCCTGCTACAAGGAAAAAGGCTGCTGAGGAAATATCGCCAGGCACTTTGACATGTGTTGCTGTCAGCTTTTGTCCACCAGCAAATGATACAACGCCATCCTCTACATCCACTTGTGCACCAAATTGACGCAACATGCGCTCTGTATGGTCGCGAGAAACCTCACTTTCTCGTACAACTGTTGTGCCTTGTGCACGCAAGCCAGCTAATAAGATAGCAGATTTTACTTGGGCACTTGCAACAGGCATCGTGTAATCAATAGCTGTCAGCTCCTTGCCTTGAATAGCAACTGGTGTGTATTGTCCATTTTCACGCCCTGTAATGTGTGCACCCATTAAGCGCAACGGATCTGCCACACGGCGCATTGGACGCTTTGCAATAGAAGCATCGCCTGTCATCACTGTATGTAGCTTTGTCCCTGCTAATAAACCAATCATCAGACGAGTTGTTGTACCTGAATTGCCTGTGTACAACACTTCTGTCGGCTCCTGCCATGCATCGATGCCATTGCTTGTAATCGTTACATTTGTGCCATCTACATCGATTTGTACACCAAGCTTACGGAAGCAATCAATCGTGCTTAAGCAATCTTCTCCTAATAAAAAGCCTTCAACCGTTGTCGTTCCCTCTGCAATTGCTCCAAACATCACAGAGCGATGTGATACCGACTTATCGCCCGGTACAGTAATTGTTCCTTGTAGGCTTGGCTTTTTATAATGTAATTTTGTTGCCTCCATATAAAGCACTCCTTTATTTTTCATTTATTTGAAAAAGGCAAAAAGTGCATATTGCACTTTTTGCTTATGAAATATACGTTTCAAAGCTTGCCTTGCGGGCAATGCATTTTACTGCACGCTCACGGTCTTCAGCATTTTGAAAGCTAATCACTAAAATACCGAATAAATCTTCACGTGCCTCAACGATACGAATATTTGTAATGCTAATATTGTCCTCTGCTAAATAGCCAGTGATTTCAGAAATAACCCCTGGATAGTCTGGCACATCAACATATAAGTCAAAGGATGTGTAAAAGGCGCCTGCTGAAATTGGCAGCTCATCACGCACTTCCTTCGCCATTGCAAAATATTGCTCAATTAAAGAAATATCTCCATCTTGCAACAAGCTTTTCACCGCATCCATTTCCTTTAACCATTGCTCAAGCTGTCCAATTAGCTCCTCGCGATTTTGCACAGTAATATCACGCCATAGCAACGGATTGCTTGAAGCAATGCGGGTAATATCACGGAAACCTCCCGCCGCAATAGAGCTTGTCATTGGAAACTGCGCATTTTCCTGATAAAGCTGATGTACAAGTGAAGCTGCAACAATATGCGGAAAATGGCTGACAACAGCTGTCATATGATCATGCTCCTGCGCATCTACTCGCGTTAATTTGCCGTGTGTATATTTTAATAAAGCTTCAAGCTTTTCAATATTCACCTCTAGCTCTTCAGCATGTGGTGTGAGCATATAATACGCATTTTCAAATAAATGTGGCTTTGCTGCTGTAATACCACTTTTATGCGAGCCTGCCATCGGATGTCCACCGATAAATGTAATGCCCTTTGCTCGTAGCTCTTCAGCTTTTGCCATAATCATGCTTTTCGTACTACCCGTATCTGTCACAATAACGTCTTTTTTCAGCGCCCATGCTTGCATCTTGTCCATCCAGTCAAGCGTTGCGTTGACTGGTGTGCCAAAAATAATGAAATCAGCCTTTTCTGCTGCAGCTTCTGGATGATCCACGACCTCATGAACAACTTGCAGTGTTTTTGCCATTGCGCGTGTTTGAATAAAGGCATCATAGCCAATGACTTTTACTTGCGGCGCTTTTTGCAGCGCTAATGCTACAGAGCCACCAATCAACCCAAGTCCAATCACTAATACATTTTTTGTCACACTAATACACCTTGCTCTTGTAAAACTTCCTCAAGCAATGCTAAAAATTTGGCGTTTTGCTCCTCCGTGCCAATTGTTACACGAATATAGCCTGGTGCGCCAAGCGCTGCCCCACTACGAATAATAAAGCCTCGCTTCATCATTTCTTGGAATATAACGTTACTATCGACCTTCACCTCAAATAAAATAAAGTTCGTTTGTGTTGGGTAATAATTTAAATTATGGCGCTCGCAAAACGCTACATATTGTGCCTTGCCTTTTTCATTTGCCACTCGACATTGTTCAATGAATGCTTGATCTTGTAAAGCGATTGCTGCTACCTCTTGGCTGAGCACAGTATTATTAAACGGTCCACGCACTGCATCTAGCTTTGCAATAATATCCGCCTGCGCAATACCATAGCCAACACGGAATGCAGCCAAACCATAAGCCTTTGAAAATGTGCGCAGCAAAATGACATTATCATATTGACGGAAATAAGGTAAAGTATCTTTATGCGCTGGATCTGTTATATATTCAATATATGCCTCATCTAGCACAACAAGCACATGTGCTGGTACTTGTGCTAAAAACTGCTGCAATTCCTCGTCTGTCACAAGCGTTCCTGTTGGATTATTTGGGCTACAAATCCAAACAACCGATGTTTGTTCATCAATTTGGGCAAGCATTGCAGGCAAATCGTGGCGACCATTTACAGTAGGTACTTTGCGCACTTCAGCACCTTCAATATCCGCATTATGCCAATATTGCGAGAACGATGGGTCTGCCATTACTGTATTCACACCTGGATATAATAAGGCACGTGTAATAATGGCAATTAAATCATCTGAGCCATTACCAAAAATTAGTTCTGTTTCCTCAACGCCTAAATGTTTTGCAACAGCCGTACGCAAATTTTGCGCATAACCGTCTGGATAAATAGCATAGTTTGTATTTGTTGCCTTCAAAAATTCTGCTACTTTCGGTGAGCTTCCAAATGGATTTTCATTGGAGGCTAGCTTCACTACTTCCTCTAACCCAAACTCTCTTTGCACTTCATCTATTGGCTTACCTGGTTGGTATGCCTTCATACTATAAATTTGCTGTTTCCACTTCATCCTAATAGTGCCCCTTTCTATCGTACTAAATCTGGACGTAAACTCACTGCATCATTCAAATAAATATGCTGTACATCGGCTTGCTTCACATCTGTATTCACAAGCATGAGCACACGAATGCATAACGGTAATGCCCCCGCTACATTCATTTCGTGTGTACACATAATAGGCACATATTGCCAGCCCTCTAATGTACGTACGGCTTTTGCTGGAAAAGCTGACGTTATATCTGGTGTTGTTGATACAGTAACAGAGGCAATATGCTCAATCTCAATATTGTTAGCCTTTACCATTTCCTGTACGAGCTGTGCTGTAGCTCCCCATACAAGCTCCTGCTCATCTACTGCAATTGTTGTTGCTCCTCTTACTCCACGAATCATGAGACTACCTCCGCTATTAAATTTCTCAACTCTGCATCTACCTCTTGGCAAACAGCTAACTCTACTTTTTGTACGAATGGCTCACCAATTGCTTTTAATAAAACAAATTGTAGCTCGCCATATTCGGCCTTTTTATCTTTTACTAAATATGTTGTTAACTCATCAAATGAATAATCGTTTACGGCGGAGAATGGATAACCATTTGCTACAACGAAATGGAAAAAGCGCTTCGTAAATCCACGCGTTATTTGACCATAGCGCTCACTAAGCAATAAAGAATAAACTAAGCCAATCATTACCGCTTCGCCATGCGCTAATCGCCCATAGCCTGCTGCTGCTTCAATTGCATGACCATATGTGTGACCTAAGTTTAAATATTTGCGAACAGATTGCTCCGTTTCATCCTGCTCTACAATATTCGCTTTAACACGTATACCTAAAGCTAAATACTGTGCTAACAATTGCTCAGGAAGATGAACTAAATTTCCTTGTAGTATTTCCTCAAGCCACTGCGCATCCGAAATCATCGCATGCTTCACTACTTCTGCCATTCCTGATAGCACTTCACGCTCCGGCAAGCTTGCAAGCAGTACTGTATCATAGAGCACTGCTTGCGGCTGGTAAAATGAACCAATCATATTTTTACCTAGTTTATGATTGATAGCTGTTTTACCACCAACAGCTGAATCATGTGCTAATATTGTTGTTGGCACTTGGATAAATGGAATACCACGCATATATGTTGCGGCTACAAAGCCTGCTAAATCGCCAACAGCTCCGCCACCAAATGCGATAATAAGCGATTTTCTTGTACATTGCTGTTCAAGCAAAAATGTTTGTACTGCCTCATAGTTTTCAAAGCTTTTACAGCTTTCACCCGCTGGCATAATAAACGTTTTAAATGCAAAGAAGCTACTATCTGTAAAATATGTTGCCTGTGCCTGCCAAACATGCTCATCCGTTAAAACAATAATTTGATCCGCTTTTTCGAACAATGGCGCATAGTTCGTAAAGGCCTGTGCTAAAATACCTTGCCCAATCATGACTTCATACGTATGTGATGCTGTTTTGACAGAAATATTCATCTTAAAACTCCTTTGTATAACGGCGCATTTCATCAAGCTGTGCTTGTAATTGTGGTAGCTGATCACTATGGAATTGCTCTACAATTACCTTCGCTATTTCCCAAGCAATAACATGCTCTGCTACAATGGAAGCAGCGGGTACAGCACAGCTGTCCGAACGCTCAACGCTCGCTTTAAATGGCTCTTTTGTTTCTATATCTACACTTTGCAGTGGTTTATATAAAGTTGGAATTGGCTTCATCACACCGCGCACTACGATTGGCATTCCTGTTGACATACCACCCTCTAAGCCACCTAAGCGGTTTGTTGCACGCGTATAACCATTGTCCTCATCCCATAAAATTTCATCATGCACTTGTGAGCCAGGTAATCGAGCAGCCTCAAAGCCTATGCCGAACTCTACACCTTTAAAGGCATTAATTGATAGCATTGCAGCAGCTAGTTTCCCATCGAGCTTACGGTCATAATGTACATAAGAGCCAATGCCTGCTGGTAAGCCCTCAACGATAACTTCAACAACGCCACCAATTGAATCGCCCGCTTTTTTTGTCTCATCAATGATTTCCACCATTTTTGCTGATGCTACTGGGTCTATACAATAGCAAGCATCCACTTCAACGATTGTGCGAATTTCATCAGCTGTTTTGCCTTCAAGTAAGGAAGTATCTGCTTTAATACCTGCAATTTCTGTTACATGGGCAACAATGGAGATGCCTAATTCCTTTAATAGCGCTTTTGCCACAGAGCCTGCTGCTACACGTACAGTTGTTTCACGTGCGCTTGAACGCTCTAAAACATTGCGTAAGTCGCGATGACCATATTTCATACCTCCAACTAAATCAGCATGTCCTGGACGTGGACGTGAAATTTGACGCTTAATTTCATCTGGATCAACATCTTCTGCTAATGGCTCTGCCCCCATAATTTTCGTCCAATGCTTCCAATCATCATTTGTTACAATTAATGCTACTGGTGAACCAAGCGTTTTACCGTGACGTACACCTGCAACAATTTCCACTGTATCTGTTTCAATTTGCATGCGACGACCGCGACCATGCCCACCTTGACGTCGTTTTAAATCATGGTTAATTTGCTCTGCTGTCAATGGCAACAATGATGGCAACCCTTCAATAATTGTTGTTAATTGTGGTCCATGTGACTCTCCTGCTGTTAAATAACGCATAACACACTTTCTCCCTTCAACTCGCTAAAGTATATGTATTTTTCACTATAACATATTTTTCATAAAAAAAAAGGCCGTTTTCCGAAGTAAGCCTTTTCATTGAAAATTCGGAATGTTTTTTTGGCACGAATATGTCTTTTTTGACCATTCATTGCATCACCTATAGTGGTGGGCGTTTTCTACTGAATCATCATACAAAAATACGCTTTTCGCTTAATGCACGAAAAGCGTTGTCTTTCACTCTAATTGGTTACGCTAGTACATTATCAAGCTACAGTCCCCATATGTACCTTCACCTGATTGCTATTTTTTACGATAAAAGAATGTGTCCTCAACCTCAAAATCATAACGTGCTGGATTAAATATTTGCTCTGTTGAGCCGACAAATAAAATACCACCTGGACGCAATGCTTTACTAAAGTTCATATAAATCTCATCTTTTGCTTCTTCAGTGAAATAAATCATGACATTGCGGCAAACAATCAAATCAAAATTTGCATCGTACTTGTCCTTCAGCAAATTATGCTTCTTAAATGTGACTGTTCGCTTAATTTCATCTTTTACTTTATAGAATTGACCTTCTTTTTCAAAATATTTTGCTTGTACATCTTTGGGTACCTCTGCTAATGAACGCTCTGGATATAGGCCTAGCTTCGCCTTTTGTATAACATTTTCATCTAAGTCTGTCGCTAATATACCAATTTGTGATAATGGGATATGATGTGATAATACCATTGCTAAGCTATAAGGTTCTTCACCTGTTGAACAGGCAGCACTCCATACTTTTGGACGCTTGCTCGTTTGTAGGAGCATTGGGAAAATTTTATTTTGCAATACTTCCCAGCGTTTCCCGTTGCGGTAAAATTCAGAAACATTAATCGTCATACGATCCAAAAACTCATTCATTAAATCTCGGTCTTTTTCTAATGCTTGGAAAAATTCCACAAAATTGCGATATCCTTTTTTCTCATATAAAGATGTGAGACGACGCTTCATTTGCGCTTCTTTATAAAGCGCTAAATCAATACCTGTCTTTCGCTTCACTCCATCTATAAATTGCTCATAATCCGTCATCGCTGCATCGCCCTCCAAAAACCTTTGTGCACTATATTATAGCTGAATTTTTATACAACTGAAATAGAAATTGTAAAACTATTTAGAACTATGCTGTGAAAGGCGATGATTTTGTTCCATTTCAAGTAAAGCCTGCTTTTCCTGTGCCAATTCTAAACGGAGCTTTTCCGTTTCGATTGCATAGCTTTCCACTTTCAGTTTTTCAAGCTCCGCTTCTGTTTCCATCATTTTAATTTGTAGTTTCATCGAAGAACGCTTATGCGCTGTAAGAATGGCAGCTAATGGGATTGACGTTAGTAACCCCATCGTTCCTAATGTAATAATAATCGCTATCATAAAGCATTCACTTACCTTTCCTTATTTTCCATTTCTAATAATACTTGCTTTTCTTGTTGTAGCTCTAAACGAAGCTTTTGCGTTTCAATTTCATAGCTTTCCATTTTTAATTTTTCGAGCTCTGTTTCCTTTTCAATCATTTGGATTTGCAGTTTCATGGCAGCTCGTTTATGTGCTGTTAAAATAGCAGTTATTGGAATTGCAAGACCTCCCCCAACAGCCAAAAAACCAATGAGCAATCGCATTTCTTCAACCAAACTTATACCTCCTTATTTTTTTCGTATTGCATTTCTAAAAGCGCTTGTTTTTCTTGCTGCAATTCTAGCTTTAATTTTTCCGTTTCTCTTTCAAATGTTTCAAGACGTAATTTTTCAAGCTCTATTTCCTTGTCGATTCTTTTTAAATCCATTTTTTTATTTTTTAAAAATGTATCTGTTAATATTCCTATTCCAACGATGATCACAATTCCAAGCCACATAGTTGCCCTCTCCTTCTTCCTAATTCTATTCCTAAGAAAATCTCTTTATTTGATTATACGTTATTTTCGCAATAACGTTTCATTTTTACAGAAATTTGTTAGATTTGCGCAAACATTATGAACAAATATATCGAAAAAAATAGCTGACATCAAAAGCATGAGGAAATCCCCCTACTTTTAATGCCAGCTGTTGCTTGGTTAGATTATACTAACTCACCGTCAAACCAAAGCTCGATTTCGCGCTCTGCTGAAGCAAGTGAGTCTGAACCGTGAATTACGTTGTGTGATACTGTTACTGCGTAGTCACCACGGATTGTACCTGGTTGAGATTCAGATGGTTTTGTTGCACCAATCATAATACGTGCTAAAGAAATTACTGACTCGCCTTCCCACACCATTGCGAATACTGGACCAGAAGTGATGAAGTCTACTAATTCGCCAAAGAATGGGCGCTCTGCATGCTCTGCGTAATGCTTTTCAGCTAACTCACGAGATACATTCATTAATTTAGCGCCTTTTAATTCAAAGCCGCGACGCTCAAAGCGGTCCATAATATCGCCGATTACTTGACGTTCAACGCCATCAGGTTTAACCATTAAAAAAGTTTTTTCGATTGCCATTAATAAAACACTCCTTAAATTTGAGTAAAACAGGTTTGCACCTACCGTAAAAATAGTACCAAAATCAGCTTGTAAACGCAACTATTTCTAGAATTTACGCTTACCAATAAATAAGGCTACATCACGCAGCTTCTTTTTCATCGGATGGTTCGGCAATGCCTCTACTTCCTTCAATGCCTTTTGTAAATATTTATCGCTAATGGCTGTTGCTTCTTTGATGGCAGTTGAGCGACGAACATACTGTAGCATTTTCAGACGCTCTTCCTCAGTTAGTGTGCCTGCAATAACTTTATCAAGATATGGCTGCATAGCTATATCATCTTTTAACAACAGCATCGGCAGCGTTATATTCCCTTGCAATAAATCGCTACCAGCAGGCTTACCAAGCTCTTTATCTGTCGCAGTAAAATCCAAAATATCATCAATAATTTGAAAGCTCATGCCAACAAAATAGCCGTAGCGCTTTAAACGGCGAATATTTTGCTCATCGACACCACCAACAACAGCACCAAGCTCACAGCTCGATTCGATTAATAGCGCTGTTTTTCGTTTAATGCGTTTGAAATAATCTTTTATATGTTGATCCATGCGGAATTTGTCTTCGATTTGAATAATTTCACCGTTACAAATTTCTACCATTGTGCGTGCCAATATTTGATGTGCACGTGGATTGTCAATTACCGTTACATACTCTAGCGCACGGGCAAAAATAAAATCGCCAGTAAACATCGCCACACGATTGTTCCACTGCGCCTTCACAGTATGTCTACCTCTTCTCATATTTGAATCATCGATGACATCATCATGAACAAGTGAGGCCATATGAATTAACTCCAATGGTACAGCGATATGCTTCATCCGCTCAATTTGATAATCGCCAAATTTCGCGCTAAGCAATACAAATACTGGACGGATGCGTTTCCCTCCCGCCTGCAGCAAATGTAGTGAAGCCTCGTTTAACAAGTGAGAAGACGAGTTCAACGCTTTTTCTAATTCTGTTTCGATGATTTCTATATCCGACTTCAAATCAGCATAGAGTAATTTTAACTTCATCTTTTCCACTTGAACAAACCTTCTCCCACTAAATTTCTTTTTTCAAGCCTTTATGCATCGCCGCTGCGCCACCGCTATAGCCTTTGTACTCAATGCGATCAAATCCCGCGCTTCTGAACATGAATGCAAGCTGCCTCATTCCAGGAAAGTCATTTGCGGATTCCTGTAGCCATGAATACTCTTTATAGCTTTTTGCAAATAGCTTGCCGAACATTGGCATAATGTATTTGAAATAGAAACGGAAAAGTTGACGATAACCTGGAATTTCAGGCTGTGAGGTTTCTAAGCAAACCGCCATACCGCCAGGCTTTAAAACGCGATTCATTTCTCGCAACACTTGCATATAGTCAGGTACATTGCGCAGGCCAAAGCCAATTGTTACGTAATCGAATGTATTATCTTCAAATGGTAGCTCCATCGCATTGCCTTGTAGTAGCTCTATTTGTGGATATGGCTTAACCTTTTCAGCACCAACTTTTAGCATATTTTCACTAAAATCTAAGCCTTTGACGATGCCATTTTCTCCAACAGCCTCTGCCAAAGCAATTGTCCAATCCGCTGTCCCACAACAAACGTCTAAGCATTTTGCACTGGGCTTGACGTTCATTCGTCTCATTGTGTCCTTGCGCCAGCTTCTATGCATTTGAAAGCTAATAACAGAGTTCATTTTATCATAGCCATCAGAAATGCTTTCAAAAACTTCGTGTACACGTTCCTCTTTCGATTTTGTCATTTTTTCAAAACCTTCCTATCTCGTTTCAACTTTTACAATACGCCAAATGAATTGCTGTAATTCATCCGATAATTGTAACGTAGCAAGCTCTGCTATTAATGTTTTACGTTGTGCTTCAATTGCCTCTGCCAATAAATGCTTTAGTTCGTCTGCTCCAAAGCATTTTTCCATCGCTCGTCCTACCACTGTTGACACATGCTGAGAGCATCCATCCAGCTCATTTTGCAAGCGCTGAATCGTTAAAATATGCATCATTGTTGCACTGTATTTGTCAAAGCAATGCGCTTCATAAAATTTGCGTATAATCGCCGTTTCAATCACGCATAAATTCTCAACCCATTGCTCCATTGTTCGATATGTATGCTCATATGCAGCAATCTCCTGCTCACAGCGCTCAACAATTCCTTGTGCTAACTTTTGAATGAGCACGATATTTCCTGTGCGAGCTAGTATTTCATAATAGCGTCCGCTGTAATAATCGCCCGATAATACCGTTAATTGCTGCTCCTTGGAAGTTGCTTCTTTTTCTTTAATTTTATCATGCTCAAACAGAGAGGCTTGAATGATACCTACAGTTGTTGCACCTTCCTGTATGCCTTCATTCCATGATTCTCCGTTTAAAAATGGTAAAAGCAAGAAAAATAGCTGATTTTCATCGATGCTTGGGGCCTCTATATATTGCAGTAAGGCTCTATGACGAACACGCACGAAAATAGACTCTTTTAATTGTTGTATTGCTTGTTGAATAGTTGTTGCATGCATAGATCTCTTACTCCATTTCATTAAAGTAACTAAGCCCCGCTCTCGATAAACGGAACCTATTATTTTTTTGAGCCACTCTCAATCGTTCCATGTGCGGAGTGGATTTTTGCTTTCCCTCGAATTTTCATTGCAGACGTATGCTCTGTAAATTGAGCAATCATTACTTCTCCTGCATCAAGCTTTTCTGAATGATGAAACTTTGTATCAGAGCCACGTGTTAAACCAATTACATGAACACCGTCCTCTTGTGCCTCAATCACAATATATTCTGGTTGTGTCATTTGTTTTTCCCCCACCCGAGATTTTCTTTTTCTATCATATCATAAAATGACAGAAATTAAGACATTTGAATAAACGAAATAACCTCTCTACGTTTCACTTCATCTTCCTCATAAATTCCACGTGCAACAGATGTCACTGTTTTTGAGCCTGGTTTTTTTAAGCCACGCATCGTCATACACATATGCTCTGCCTCAATGACAACATACACACCTTTAGGCTCCAGCATTTCCATCATCGTCTCTGCTACTGTTGACGTAATACGCTCTTGTAGCTGCGGTCTGCGAGCAACCGTTTCTACACAACGTCCTAATTTACTAAGCCCCGCTACTTTTCCGTCCTTTGGTATGTATGCAATATGCGCCTTGCCGTAAAATGGTACAAGATGATGCTCACACATTGAGTAAAATGGAATATCCTTTACAAGCACTAGCTCCTCATGCTCCTCATGAAATACAGTGCTAAAATATTCACGCGGATCTTGTTGTAAGCCGCTAAACATTTCTGCATACATTTTTGCTACACGTTTTGGCGTATCAAGAAGCCCTTCACGTTCTACATCTTCTCCAACTGCCTCTAAAATCATTTTTACTGCTTCTTCAATTTTATTTAAATCAACCTTCGACATATATAGCCTCCATCATCAAGTCCATTGAGATTTCTAACAAATGAATCGTAGCATATCCGCACAATAAGTTCAAAGGGCACTTATCGAAATAGATGAATACGATGAAAAAAGAGCAGCCTTCAGTTTAAACTGAAGGCTGCTCTATGTAACTGCAAGACGTGGAAATTATTTCACAGCGTCTTTAAGCGCTTTACCTGGTTTAAACGCAGGCACTTTGCTTGCAGCGATTTCGATTTCTTTACCAGTTTGTGGGTTACGACCTTTACGAGCCGCACGCTCACGTACTTCAAAGTTACCAAAACCGATTAATTGTACTTTGTCACCCTTTGCAAGAGCACCTTGAATTGTATCAAATACAGCTTCAACCGCTTTAGAAGCGTCTTTTTTAGAAAGACCTGCAGCTTCAGCAACAGAGTTTACTAATTCTGTTTTATTCACACCATTCACCTCCTCTCAAAGGGTCATGAACCTAAATCATGTAAAAAGAGTAACACATCGAAAACCGCTACGCAACTTAATTTAGCTATGTTTGTCCGAATAATAGCGTTTTTTTTTAATAAAATGCAAATAACAGGACAAAACGCCTAAAAATAGCGTTGTCCTGTTATAAAAAAGGAGTTTTTTACCACTAAATAATAAATGTAATTAACCCTCTATCGCCTTCATTCACCATACGTTCAATTGTTTGACGCATTCTCTTTTTAGCAGTTTTTGGTACAGTATTCATTTTATAACGAATACTTTCCTTCAATACTTCATGAAGTGGTGTGCCAAATAATTGTGTTTGCCATAAAGCTTCTCGATCATTTTCAAAGGCATACTGTAAATCCTTTAATAATTGCTGACTATGGAATTCTGAGCCAATTAATGGTGCAAACTCCGATTCCATATCAACACGGATAATATGGTAAGATGGCGCTGTTGCCTTCATCCGAACACCATAGAAATTATTTTGCTTAATTAGCTCTGGTTCATTCGGCTCAAATTCATCAATTGTTGGCAGCGTTAAGCCATAGCCTTCAATGCGTGCTTGCTCAATGGCCTCTCGGAAGCGAGCCTGCGCTCTTTTTGCCTCAGACGCCTCTTTAACAAACAATAACCAGTCTTTTTTCGTTTCGATTGGCTGCTCTAACCATTCGTTACATATCGCTTTATAAATGTCATTTTGTATCGTTAAACGCACTGTTACAACGCCGAGACCTGCATCAACACGTTCAACCTCACAATTTTCTACGAAATCTAAGGCCTTCAAAAAATTCGTTGCCTTTTCAACATCGCGAATTTTTTCAACATGCCCAATCATTTCATGTGATGCAACAGCAAGTGATTCATTAACATAGTGTGTACTATCAAGCACATCTACCCAATCAGGCTTTTCTACTTCGATATATTCAATCGGAAACTCATACAATGCCTCCTGCAAAATATAGGCAATATCAGATGTTGTCAGCTGATCAATAGATGTTGCAATAACAGGAACTTCATACGTTTCAAATAATTCATTGCGCAAATTGCGCGTTTCCTCGCGCGCCGGCATTGTGCTATTAATAACGATGACGAAAGGTTTACCAATTTCCTTTAATTGCTCAATAATCGCCCTTTCTGCCACAGCTGCGGCTTGTCGCTCAATTCCATTGACGGTGCCATCTGTCGTCACAACTACACCGATATTGGCATGGTCACGTATTACTTTATCTGTGCCAATTTTCGCAGCATCCTGAAACGGAATCGCTTCTGTATGCCAAGGTGTATGCACATATTTAGGGCCGTTTTCATCCTCATAGCCCTTCGCTCCATCAATAATATAGCCAACGCAATCAGCAAGGCGAATGCGGAAGCTTAAGCCGTCATCACCTATAGAAATGGGTGCAGCATTGGCAGGAACAAACTTCGGCTCTGCCGTCATAATAACGGGACCTGGTGAGCTTTGTGGCAGCTCGTCCAAGGCACGCTTACGATCGTCTTCATTCATAATATTCGGCAAGACAAGCGACTCCATTACTTTTTTGACGAATGTCGATTTTCCTACTCGGACAGGGCCAACAACCCCAATATACACATCACCATTTGTTCGTTCTGCAAGCTGTTGAAAAATTTGTTCGCTAATAGGCGCTCCTCCTTTACTTAATTTAAATCTATGCCTACATGTTTGCAAATATGCGAAGGGGGCGTCCGAAAAGTCATTTTGGGACGCCCCCTTTGCGACGAGGATGGTGACAATTGATTGTGACCACCGCAGGAGCACAGTTTTAATCAAAAATTGACTATGTAAAATAGCGGAGCCGTCCAGAAAGTGAACTTTCTGGACGGCCCCTTAAAATTCGTATGTTATTTTGTTGGCTCATACATAAAAATCGGCTCATTATTTTCATCTACTGTATATGGTAATGAGTATGCAGGAACGACAGGATAATGCTCTGCTAGCAACATGCGAATATCTTCACCTGGCTCTGGCTTTACTTGCTGTTCTTGAATAAATTGATACAAGTCCATTGAATAATCTACATATAATTCTCCAGCCGTCGAAACGATAACAGGTAATTGATTGTTAGAATATGGACTTGCTACTGTAACTTCTTCCTTATAACCGATATTTTTAAAATTAATTGTATAAATATACGGCGTAATACTTTCTTGATATTGCGGATATTTCTTGCTCATAAAGCGTATTTTTACTTCTCTCAGCTTTTCAGGCACACGTAAATCAACCAGCTTTATCGTGGGATTTTCTTCTGGATTCCAAATAACATATTGGAAAATCCCACCTTTTTCAAATGAATTCGCTGGTGGTGAAGCTAAATATTTTGGAATCAGCTTCTCAAAATCAACTAAATATTTAATAAATATATCTGTATCCATATCGCGTGTTTTGATTGGTAAAACACCTGTATCTGCTTGATACTCCGAAATGGCACGCTGTACAGCTGCCAATTGGTCTACATCGGGCACTTGGTTTTCAGCCTTGCGCTCCTCCGGGTACATACATGCTGCTAGAAAGAACGTACAGAAAAAAACTGTAGCAAGCATTGTCCATCTTGTTTTCATCTTCATTTTCTCCTTCTACCTTATTTTAATTCGGCCATGTAGCGACAATGAGCACCATTAAAAATGCGCCAGTAGCTAACATAATATAAGCGATTAGCTTGAATATAAAAGACAAAAAGACATTATTTACCCATTTGCGTGTCGCTGAAATAATAACTACCGAAAAGAATAATAAGCCAATCGCATAAAACGATATCCACATCACATCAAGTGCAGGTATATGTGCTAATGGACCACGCGCTGTATTTAATAATAAGCTGTCCAATATTTGATTGTTCACGAATTAAAACCGCCTTTCTATATAGCTATGTAGTCTTGTTTATACCATTGTAAATTATATAATTTCTACAAACAAAATAATAGGGCTGTTAGATTACCTTACAAGCAATGCATGCGACTGCTTTTCAGATAATCTCAACAACCCATTCTTTTTAGAAGCTTGCGCTATTTGTGGAGAATTTATGACACTTTACTGGAACTCATCAATTTCGGGCTTTTTCATGCGAATCATTAATTCATCCACCGCTTCTTTCGGTGTTTTATCACTAAATAGCACATCATAAAGTGCCGCTGTAATCGGCATTGCCACATCATATTTTTGTGCAAGCTGATGTGCCGCCTTCGTTGTACGTATACCTTCCACAACCATGCCCATTTGCTCTAACACTTCTTCAAGCGGTAAGCCTTTTCCAAGCATATTACCTGCACGCCAGTTACGTGAGTGTACACTTGTACATGTTACGATTAAGTCACCCATTCCTGTTAATCCAGCGAATGTAAATGGATTGCCCCCCATTTTGACACCGAGGCGAGTGATTTCTGCTAAGCCGCGCGTAATTAAGGCTGCCTTCGCATTATCACCATAAGTTAGGCCATCTGTAATACCGGCTGCTAATGCAATGACATTTTTCAATGCCCCACCAATTTCAACACCCGTCACATCCTCGCTTGTATAAACACGCAAATACCCATTCATAAACATGTCTTGTACTTTTTCTGCTGCAGCAATATTTTCACAGGCTGCTGTAACAGTTGTCGGATGCTGCAAAACAACTTCCTCCGCATGGCTTGGACCTGATAATACAACAATGTCCTCAATTAAATCAGTGCCTAGACTTTCTCGCATTAACTCAGAAATACGTAATAAAGTGTCTGGTTCTATCCCTTTTGACACATGGACAAACAACGCTTTTTCTTGTCGTAATTGTGCTAAATTGCCACATACTTCTCTGATTGCCTTTGTCGGCACTGCAACAACAATTGTTGTTGCGTGCTGTGCAGCTTTGGCAAGATTTGCTGTGGCAACAAGATTTGCTGGAAGCGTTGTATCTGGCAAATATTTTTTATTCGTATGCTGGTTATTAATTTCGTCTGCTTGGTTTTGTCGATGTGTCCATAGCAGCGTATCATGCCCGTTTTCTGCAAGCACAATCGCAAGCGCAGTTCCCCAAGAGCCAGCACCTAAAACAGTTATTCTCTCCATCTTTTCCCCTCCATAACTAATCGCGTGCGCGAGTAATTAAGCGAATCGGCGTTCCTTCGAAATCAAATGTTTCACGAATGCGGTTTTCAAGGAAACGCTCATATGAAAAGTGCATTAATTCTGGATCATTGACAAATACAACAAATGTTGGCGGCTGAATTGCCACTTGTGTTGCATAGTAAATACGTAAGCGACGCCCTTTATCAGCAGGTGCTGGATTGCGCGCTACGGAATCTTCAATCACTTCATTTAAAATAGATGATTGAATACGCATTGCATGGTTTTCACTTACACGTTGGACAATTGCTAAAATTTGATGTACACGCTGCTTCGTTTTTGCTGACACGAAAATAATCGGTGCATAATCTAAAAATAAGAAATGCTCACGAATTTGCTGCGTATAGAAATTCATTGTTTTATCGTCTTTTTCAACAGCATCCCATTTATTAACAACGATAATTACTGCCTTACCAGCCTCATGTGCATAGCCTGCAATTTTTTTATCTTGTTCTTGGATACCCTCGTCCGCATTTAACACGACTAAGACAACGTCAGAGCGTTCGATTGCTCGCAGTGCACGAAGTACAGAATATTTTTCCGTCGTTTCATACACCTTTCCTTTTTTACGCATACCTGCTGTATCAATGATGACATATTCCTGCCCATCATACGTATATGGTGTATCAATAGCATCACGTGTTGTGCCTGCAATATCGCTGACAATCACTCGATCATTACCTAAAAAGGCATTTACTAAAGAAGATTTCCCGACATTTGGACGTCCAATTAATGAGAATTTAATCACATCATCGCCGTATTGTGCTTCGTCCTCTTGTGGGAAATGCTTTGCACATTCATCCAGTAAGTCCCCTAAGCCTAAGCCGTGTGAGCCAGAAATTGGCCAAGGCTCACCAAAGCCTAATGAATAAAAATCATAAATCATTTCACGCATATCTGGGTTATCAATTTTATTAACTGCTAATACAACAGGCTTTTTCGTTTTGTATAAAATTTTTGCTACTTGCTCATCAGCCGCTGTAACACCTTCACGTCCATTTGTCATGAAAATAATAACGTCTGCCTCATCAATGGCGATTTCTGCTTGCTGACGAATTTGCTCTAAAAAAGGCTCATCGCCAATATCAATACCACCTGTATCAATAATATTAAAATCATGCGTTAGCCATTCAGCCGAACTATAAATACGATCACGTGTAACACCTGGAATATCTTCCACAATGGAAACACGTTCTCCAACAATACGGTTAAAAATTGTTGATTTCCCTACGTTCGGACGTCCTACAATGGCGATTACTGGTTTTGTCATTTTGTACTTCATCCTTCCAACTTTCGAATCTCTACGTAATTATACACGAATTTTTTCATTATAGCATGTAATGCGGTAAAGTGATGATTTTTCTTCACTGCATTGATTTTAATGACATAAAAAATAAAACGAATAATTCCAACAAAATGTAGGAATTACTCGTTCAATTTTCATCATTATTTTGTTAAATTATAGTCAACTGAAATTTCCCCTGCTAAGAAATCTTCAAAATTCATGGAGATTGTATAATCGCCATCTGTATATGTGTGTGTGCCGAAATCTTCATCTAAAGCTTTGTCAGATTCCGCTTCATATAAATCGATATTTAGGCCCAATACTTCTATAAGTGCTGCTATAGCAGTAAAGACCTCTACTAAATCATCCCCTTCTTCACTTAGCATGTTTAGTCCTTCTGCTTTTAAGCTGTACCCCGTAATCCTTTTCTCTGCATCATATTTACTATTAATCACATAGTGCCCGTCATATCCTAAAACATCTGCATCTAGCAGCGTTTGAGAAAATCCGTTGTCTTCCACTGTTAATTCATTTGTAAGTGGCTCTGACATGCTTGCAATTTCGATAGGCTCTTCTTCATCTTGCTTCATGAATTCAACCATTGTATTGTACTTTTTCACAAGTTTTTCTACAGTTGCTTTCGAGCCAGCATCGATATTTTCAAATGTGACAACTTCCTCAGTCTCCTGTTCTTGAACAGCTTCTTTTTCTACTGGTTCTTCTTTTGGCTTTTCCACTTTGCCGCTACATCCTGCTAATAACAGGGCACCAAAGCAAGCTGATAGTAATAACTTTTTCATTGTAATACCTCTTTCGTCTATTAAATTATGTAATTACACAAGACCCAATAATATATTCATTTTACTTAAAAGTCAATAGTTTACAGGTAAAAAATACTTTAAATAATCGCTACTTACTTTTAAGCTAATTTAACCAATTATTTGATTTATCATCCTAATTTTGAGGTAGCAAAATGGAAAATTATTTTTTGAAGGAGATGAATAGCCTTGCTAGTTGATTGAAATGGAGGAAGCATTCACTTATCTGAATAAAATCAAAAACGATAGGAAGAGCAGTTACCTACTTTTCCTATCGTTTTGCAAGCTTATTCTTTTGTAAAGCCTTTTAATTGATCGCCAATCACATCGCTAAACGAAAAGCCTGTGTTTTCTTCTGGTAATTCGTAATCGAATTCTTCCTCTTTATCTGGGTTTTCCACAAGGTCTTTAATGCTTAATGATAAACGCTTCTCGGCAGCGTTCACATCCAGCACCTTCACCTGCACCTCTTGCCCTTCTTTTAACGCTTCATGAGGTGTGTTAATATGCTTATGCGAAATTTGTGAAATATGCACAAGTCCTTCTACATTCGGGAATACCTCCACGAAAGCACCGAACGTTACAAGACGGCGAACAGTTCCTGTTAACACAGCGCCTTTTGCTGCACGTTCCTCAATATTTTCCCACGGTCCAGGTAACGTGTCTTTAATTGATAATGAAATACGCTCATTATCCGGATCAACAGAAAGCACTTTTACTTTCACTGCTTGCCCTTCTGTTAGTACAGATGATACATCCTCTACATGGTCATGTGACACTTGCGAAATATGCACAAGTCCATCAACACCACCAAGGTCAATAAATGCACCGAATGTTGCTAAGCGCTGTACTTTGCCTTCTAACACATCACCTTGCTTTATATTGCCAATCACTTGCTTTTTTTGCTCTGCCTTTTCTTGCTCTACAACGGCTCTGTGCGATAAAATTAAACGGCCCTTTTCTTGATCTAGCTCCGTAATTTTAAAGAGCATCGTTTTGCCACGATAGTCTTCGAAATCTTCAACGAAATGATCCTCTACTAGCGATGCTGGCACAAAGCCGCGCACGCCTAAATCTACAACTAGACCGCCTTTAACAACATCCTTCACTTCGGCTTCAAACACTTCGCCTGATTCAAATTTTGCGATTAAACCATCCCATGCTTTCAATGCATCAACTTTACGTTTCGATAACACATATGCTTCATCTTCTACTTTCGTAATCATTAGCTCAAGCACATCGCCCACTGAAACGGCATCAGACGCCTTCTCAATGTGTAGACTAGAAAGCTCACTAATTGGGATAATCCCTTCAAATGGAGCTCCCTCAATTGAAACAGTTACAGATTTATCATCAACCTGCTCCGCGGTACCTTTCACAATATCTCCTTCATGAAATTCCTTTTCTAATCCTAAGTTCATTTCTTCAGACATATGTAACCCTCCTTCGCATGTTCCACTTTTATTTTATTCGAAATAATGAATAAAAACAAAAATTTCCCCTTTTGTCATAAAAAAATCTTTTGCATACTGCTTACATAACGTCATATGCTAACTTCAAAATTGCCTCTGCTGCTTCATCAATCGTTAAATTCGTCGTATCTAAATATACCGCATCTGCAGCCTGAATTAACGGTGAAGCCTCTCGCTCGCTATCCAACTTGTCACGAAGCGCAATTTCCTCTTGTAAACGCTCGATGGATGATTGAATACCACGACGTTCATTATCAAGATAACGACGACGAGCACGCTCCTCTACAGAAGCGGACATAAATACTTTTAATTCTGCATTTGTTAAAACATGTGTCGCAATATCTCGTCCATCCATTACGACAGCACCACCTGCCGCTAATTGCTGCTGCATTGCCACTAACACTTCACGTATATTCGCATGTGCTGCTACTTGTGAAACATTTGCCGTTACTTCATTTGAACGGATGACCTCCGAAACATTCACACCATCTACATAAACAAGTTGTCCATTAATAGACGGTTCTAACTCGATTTTTGTTGCATGCAACATTTTTTCAAGCGCTTCTCTATCATCTAATTGTATGCCTAGTTGCATCGCTTTATGCGTAACAGCACGATACATCGCACCAGTATCGATGTATGTAAAATTTAACTTTTCTGCAACGATTTTTGCAATTGTACTTTTCCCCGCTCCGGCAGGACCATCAATTGCAATTTGAATTTGCTTTGCCATTATTTATCCCTACTTTCCTTACCACTACATTATATATGAAAAATGAGCGAGGTAGTTAACTAAATCACTCAAAAATAGGCTGTAAAGAAAGGCAATGATTATCACGCTTTCCTTACAGCCTTCACTTTATCCTACATGAATCTACATTTGTTAAATGACCGCATCTTTTACAATTCATTCAGCTCTTTTTTACGTTGTAATAATTGACGCTCAAAGCATAGACGTACAATATGCTGTTTATCCACATCATCAGTATCTGTCAATTGCATGGAAGCGATTGTTCGTTCATTTTCATCGAATATGCGAACGATGCGTGCGTCTGTTTGAACATATTTAATCTCACTATTCACAAAAGGAAGAACAATTGTTAGCTGAACCGTATCGCCCTCTTTAAAGTTAACCGCCCCTATTAAACGTACAGACAGCCCTCCTGCACTGATATCCTGTGCAATAAATTGGTAGATAGAGCCATTAAATTCAATAGCTACATCAATCGATGTTTCGACACGAACAAACTCCCTGCGCTGAATTTTTATAAATTGGTCTTCTGGCGGACATGATAGCACCACCATCGGTATACGGTCATTTTTACGCCCGAGTACTTGCGTTATAAAGCTGTAACTATTTCCATCTGTGTAGAACACTGCATGCAGCTCTGTTCCATCAAGCAAAAATGCTGTTTTTTTCGTGAAATCATTAATTGGATAATCCACATAAATGACGCCATCTTCTTTTTCTACGACTTTACATCTAAACTTTTCCATGCCATCTGTGCCTTCTGGCTCTAACATTAACATCGTTCCAATTTTCAATTCCATGATTTTCTCCTCGTGCATTGAAATTTTCTATGTCTATTATCGCACGGAGGTTATAATTTATCTATAACTATTATCAGGCTAATGTATCAATTTGAATCACATCATGGGTCGTTGCATCGACAACTACACGGAATGTATCATATTGTTTATCCGGTAGCCTTGCCATTACCTCATAGCATAAGCGCAGTTCATAGGCATCATTTTCTGTATAAATTTTCTTTTCATCCTCTATGACAACACCTTCGCCAAAAAATGTTGACCAATCAATCGGCTTTAGCTCCTGCTCTTTAATCGTTTCCTTTTGAATGTATTCCATCGCATTAATACCTAACACCTCGCCGCTATCCTTGGCAACTTTCACTTGAATACTATCAGGATAAACGAGTGCATCGTTTACTTTACGTGTAAAAACAAAATGCCATGCAATATGATTTTCACGCATTTCTGTCATAACCGTATCGTCATAGCCAGCATCTGCCATAATCTTTTCAGCTGCTTGTAACACTTCCTCATGTGGCAGCGCTGTTTTTTTCATCGGTCGCTCTAGCAGGAATGACAAAATATGCCCACCTTTCTCCGTAATATCTGCATAGCCAATACGCGAGCCACGAACAAATTGAATGTGATAAAACGGATACGGCGCATCGTCTCTACTTTTCGTTACCGTCATTGTTGCATCACTAATTAAAGGGAATACGGTTTGCAGGCGCTGCAATGCTTGTGCCTTCGTTAATGGCTCGTCCATTAAATGTTGCAATTCTCGCTTTTTTTGGTAGTCGCTCTCACTCGCTGTTAAAGGAAAATCCGTTTCATTAAAGCTTTTTAAATCTGCCGATACTTTCGCAAAGGATGAATCCCCTACCTCGTCAGCTGTTATTTTTGACCATTTTTGATAATCGCCATCTTGTTGAAAATAATTTGTTGTCGCAACAGTCCATTCCTCTGTTAGCGCATGTAAATTGCCATTGACTGTCTCCATTTTATCTTGCCATTCTGTCGCATCTTGAGAAGCCGCAGCACGCTTTGCCTCATCACCTATACGACCTAAATAACGCATCCAATCATTTGCTACCTCTTGATGTAAAGGCAGACGTGACACTGCATTACGCATATCGCTACTCACGCGCCAAATCGTATCCAGCTCTTTATGCAATGCTTTCTCATCTTGAAATAGCATCGATTTAGCAATGGATGAATGTAATAAGGATAGCTTTTCCGAGGCATTTGTTAGCTCGTTTGTATAATGGGCATGTACTGCCCTTTCCATTGAACGCTGTTTTGTCGTCACATCATACGCATAAACAGCTAAAATCAACACAACAATGCTTAATAAATATACTGCATTTTTCATAGTTCACCTCTAATAGCAGAAAATATGCTGCCCAATCTGCTTTATTTGTGGACGTGTCCAAATCCATTTGCTTGTTGCTGTTTTAGGGTTGAAATAATATAGCGCGTTCTCTGTTGGATCCCAGCCATTCATCGCATCCAAAACAGCTTGCTTTGCTCGTTCATTTGGCGTCAACCAAATTTGACCATCGGCTACTGCTGTAAACGCAAGTGGCTGGAAAATAATATCGGAAATCGAATTTGGAAAATCAGGTGACTCCAATCGATTTAAAATAACCGCCGCTACTGCTACTTGTCCCTCATACGGTTCACCGCGCGCCTCACCATAAACAGCGTTAGCCATTATTTGTAAATCTCGCTCCGTATAATTTGCTGGCAGCTGCATTGAGCCACTATTTTTACTACTTCCTCCACCCTTTACTTGATGCTCAAGCGCCATCCCACCATAGTGCGTAAACTGGCTGCCTTTCGCAATTTGCTCCTTAACGAAGCTTTCATTATAATTAGATTGCGCTACTAGCTTTTTTTTCGTCGTATCGCCCGCGATCCCATCTACCTCTAAGCCATAGCTTTGTTGAAATTCACGCAAAGCCCAGTAAGTGCCATAACCAAATTTGCCATCAATTTTTCCATGATAGTAGCCTAAATATTGCAGGCGAGCCTGTAACTCAATTACATCATCGCCAAACGCACCTCGCTGAATCACTTGCGCGGAAAAGGCATCGGATTGCTGTGGCTGTATAAGAAATACGCTAAGTAGCAACACAATGAATAATTTTTTCTTCATGTACACCTCTCCTTTTTTCATAGCATGCGAAGTGTGCCTTGATTTATACATCATTTATAAAATATAAATAGCCGTTGGAAAAAATATATTTTTCCAACGGCTAAGAATGTTTGTTATTTTCAATCAAATGTTCAATTAAATGTTGGTGAGCAAGCTTCACTTTACGCAAGCCAAACCACCATAAAAACAGCATAAACGGCACCATTAAGTAAATGAAATTACCACCTAGCGTCCAAATTAAGTTATAGCTGAAATGTAACGCAATTGGAATGAAAATGGATAAAAATAAATATTCCTTCCATTTATCATTGTTAGAGAATTTACTTTTCCCAAAATAATAGCCCATGACAACGCCGAATAATGCATGGCTCGAAACGGGCAACAACGCTCTTACAAAAGCGGTATTCAAGCCAAAGGACAATAAATATAAAACATTTTCAACTGTCGCAAAGCCTAAAGAGACGGCTGCTCCATATAAAATGCCATCATATGGGTCATCAAATTCAATATGGCGAAAAATCAGCACAAAAATAATTAACCATTTAAAAAATTCCTCAATGCCGCTTGTAAATACAACATTTGTCATAAACGGATTCGTCATTGTACCCTCTTGCTCCATTACATATTGAATAAACAAAATAGGGAATGTAATAACCGCCCCATATAAAAATGCTTGAATTAATGTTCTACGTGGCTCTGTTGCCATTTGATTGCGCATATAAAAATAGCCTAAAAGAGCTAATGCTGGAGCTATTGCTGCTGATAATAATATGAACATAGTATAAGCTCCTTTTCTCTATATATAAAAACGTTTCTTAACAATTGATTTAGTTATTGTTATTATATCATTAAATGCTTCCATTCTGATTTTAAAAGGGGATTTTTATGTCAAAAAAAACAATTTTATTAATTCATACAGGTGGTACAATTTCGATGAAAATGAGCGCTGAAACAGGGGCGGTTGTGCAAAATGAGCAAAACCCACTAACAGCAGAAAAGCATACGCTAGCAACATATGCCAATATCATTGAGGTAGAAGCGTTCAATTTACCATCGCCACATATTACACCAAATGAAATGCTGCGCTTACGCAATTGTATTGCAGAGCATGTTGATAAATACGCAATTGATGGCGTTGTTATTACACATGGTACAGATACATTGGAAGAAACAGCATACTTTTTAGATTTAACAACACGCTATAACTTCCCGATTGTGTTAACAGGGGCAATGCGTTCATCTAATGAGCTTGGAGCAGATGGTGTTTATAATTTAGTTGAGGCTGTACGTGTCGCTTGCTCACAAGAAGCACGTGGAAAAGGGGTACTTGTTGTTATGAATGATGAAATACATCATGCTTTCAACATTACGAAAACATCGACATCTAGTGTTAATACATTCCAAAGCCCACAATATGGGCCTATCGGCTTGATTACAAAGAAAACTGTCCATATCCACCATATGCCTGTCCAACGCCAATTTGTCGAAGTGGAAAAAATCGAAAAGCGTGTCGCTTTATTAAAGGCCTATGCAGGAATGGAAGCCGATTTAATCGATGCGGTGGCAACATTGCAATATGATGGGCTTGTCTTAGAAGGCTTTGGACAAGGCAACGTCACACCTGCTGTCGCACAGCGTTTAAAAGCACTTGTCGCAAATGGTATGCCGGTCATCCTTGTTTCGCGCTGCTTTAACGGCATTGCAGAAGGCGTTTACGGCTATGAGGGCGGTGGCAAGCAGCTAGAAGATGCTGGGGTCATTTTCGCCACAGGCATTAACGGACAAAAGGCACGCTTAAAGCTATTAATTGGCTTAAATCAAGTGCATCATCCTGTTGAGCTGAGAGCTTTTTTCTCATAACTGTAAACCAGCTAGCTGGTTTACAGTTCTATCAGCATGTTTTGTAATTCTATTGGTAACTTTTCATTTTCTATCAGCATGTTTTATCAATTTATCGGTAACTTTAGCGTTTCTATCAGAAACTTCAACATATATCGAAAGAAACCATCACAATTAAATATGCTCCCAATAAGATAGATGAAAATTCATCAAATCAAATTGGGAGCATATTAAGATTAAGGGCGGCGTGGTACTTTAAATTTTTCCTGAATCGCCTGCGCAATCATACCACCATGAAATCGTCCATTTTCAATAAAAATTTCATTGGCATTGTTGCCTGCTGCAATGACACCTGCAATAAATAAATTCGGAACATTGGTTTCCATCGTTTCTTCGTTAAAAAATGGACGACCCGTTGTTTCATCAATATTTACGCCCATTGCACGAATAAAGTCGTGATCAGGGTGATAGCCTGTCATCGCAAAAACGAAATCGTTCGCAATATGTAGCTGTTGTCCTGCTTTGCGAATGACCACTTCGTCTTCAAAAATAGCTTCTACTGCACTTTCAAAATGCATCGTAATTTCACCGGAGCGGACTAACCCTTCAAACTCAGGCAGTACCCATGGCTTAATGCTTGGTGAATAGTCGCTACCACGATAGACGACTGTGACATATGCACCGGCTTTATTTAATTCCAATGCTGCATCAATAGCTGAGTTTTTGCCACCAATCACTAAGACGTTCGTATCGAAAAATGGGTGACCTTCTTTAAAATAATGATACACCTTTGGTAGCTGCTCGCCTTCAATGCCCATATAATTCGGATGATCATAATAGCCTGTGGCAATGATAACATATGGTGTTTCATACTGTTCTTTGCTCGTTGTTACAGTGAATATAGCGCCGTTTTTTTCGACTTTTTCAACCTTTTCAAAACGATGAATGTCGATTTTTTTTGTGCGCACAACTTCGCGATAATAGACTAAGGCTTGATTGCGACGAGGCTTGCGCTCCTCTACAATAAATGGCACATCGCTAATTGCTAGCTTTTCACTCGTACTAAAAAATGTTTGATGTGTCGGGTAATTGTAAATTGAATTGACGATATTTCCTTTTTCAATGACAACAGGCTGCAATCCAATCGCCTGCAATTCAATTGCGGCCGCTAAGCCACAAGGTCCTCCTCCAACAATTAAAGCATCAACTTTTTGCATTATCATAATCTCCTCTTTCAACTTACTCAATCATAACATCAATTACATGGCATTCTGGCTTTGCGCCTAAACGTAGCGGTAGCAACGTTGTGCCATAGCCATTACTAATCAAGGTCGGGATACCATCACGTACAGAATACGAGCCTTGTGGGTGTAAACCAAACTTCCAAAAGCGAAGCTGCCCTCCATGTAAATGTCCCCCCATCATTAAATTTGGCTTAAAATAGCGAGGGACACGATAAAAAACTTGTGGGTTATGTGAAATAAAAAATGTAATATCATCCTTTTGGCATTTCGCAAAGGCCTGTTCAAAGCTATATTTTTTTGTAGAGGTATCCAAAATGGCACTTAGCCATATGCGATTAGGACCTGCGAGCAATTCCGCATTATTTTCAAGTAACGTTACATGCATTTCTGCAAATAACTGACGCAAACGCTCTTCCCCCACTTCATGGTCATTATTTCCCCAAACAAAATAGATAGGTCCAAGCTCTTGCAGTCGCTCAATATTGCGGCGTATACGCTCAAATGGCGTTCGCTTATCACATAAATCACCACCGATAATGACTGCCTCTACCTTGCCAATCGACCGTAACATGCGTTCATCCACTGTGCGTAAATGGATATCTGATATAAAAAAAATACGCAAGCTTTGCGATATTTGCCCTTGCAATTGCAATGTATGATAGCGCACATTATTTTCAAAGGCTTGACGCCACATATGCAAAATGCCTGCGCTCGCTATCCCTACCCCTGTTAACAGTAACTTCTTCACACTTAAACCTCATTTCTTAAGGAAAACAGAGGCTGTATGAAAAGATCTCCTCTTTTCATACAGCCCCTTTAGTATATGACAAAATGCATTTTTTTCATCAAAATTTGCTTCGCTTTTTATTACTTTTATTGAGGAATGATTAATGTTTGTCCTACAACAATATTTTCAGAGCTTAAATTATTCGCCTGCATAATTTTTTGTATCCCATTTCCATCGCTATAATACTTTAACGAGATGCGATACAAATTTTCGTTTGGCTGCACAACATGTGTTTTCGCTGCTGCTAATCTCTCAGCATCTTCCTTCGCCTTCTTCTCAGCTTGCGCTTTTGCTGCCGCTTCCTTTTCTGCTTGTGCCTTTGCTGCTGCCTCTTTCTCAGCCTGCGCCTTCGCTACCGCTTCCTTCTCGGCTTGTGCTTTTGCCGCAGCTTCCTTTTCTGCCTGAGCTTTCTCCGCAGCTTCTGTCTCCGCCTTTTCCTTTGCCGCTGCCTGCTCTTCCTTCTCTTTTTCTGCCGCTGCTATTTGCTCCTCATTATTTTCAATGGATGGCTTGTTCGGCTCCACTGTTACGGAATCGTCTGCTTTCTCCGCTAAGCTTTTTGGCTCATAAAAGAAATGGACATAGCCCAGTAACAGTAAAGGTATAAATATAAATAATATCGTCATATTTCGAATTAGTCGGCTTTTTCGCTGTTTAGGTTTTTTACTTGTGCGTGACTTTCGCTCTAACGGTCCATCAAATTCAATTTCTTGACGGTGCTCTTCAATTTTCTCACGATAATTTTCTTGGGCCACTACACACCCCTCCTTATACTGCTAATCTATAAACATATTATGACGAAATTCTACAAAAAAATCAATCTTAGCTCAGGTCATTCAGCTAACAATATTCGCCGTAGCCTCGCCTGCCATGTTAATGACTGCTCGGTTGCTTCCTCATGTTGCTTCGCCGCTAATATTTCTTCAAAAACAAGCCCACAATTTTGACAACAATTTGATATTTTCTCTGTTAACTGCTGAGCGAAATAATGGACAATTTGCTCTCGCATGCAAGTAGTTGATTGAATAATTTGGAGCATCTCATGCACGGCTTTATATTTGTTTACTTCCATTTGCTGCAAGCGCTGTTGGACTTCCTCGTTGCTTTCCTGTTGCATCCAATAATGCAACACGCGAAAAGCTGTTTCAGAAATGCTTCCATCCTCTAGCATGCGCATCGGCTTGTCGCGATTCCGTAAATATTGTTCTATATGAAGCGCTTTCGGCAAATCCTCCGTTACAATAAACTGTGCAAATTGCTCGTCTCCCTCCGCATATAAAAGGCTCGCAACTGCTGGCTGTCCATCTCTACCTGCCCGCCCGATTTCCTGCATATAATTCGCAATATTAGCAGGCATAAATTCATGAATGACTTGTCGTATGTTTCCTTTATGTACGCCCATGCCAAAAGCATTTGTTGCAACAATCCAATCAAGCTTTCCTACTAAAAATTGCTGCTGAATAAATTGACGGTCCTCCGCTTCCTTCCCCGCATGATATGCCGCTGCTGCAATGCCTCGCTCAAGCAGGGCCAGACTAATAGACTCTGCTTTACTGCGTGACTGTGTATAAATAATGCCTGGTCCCGCTGTCGTCTGTACATGCTCCAATATCCAATTAATTTTATCGTCCTTATGTTGAAAGAAATGCTTCGCTAAATGAATATTTGGGCGATTTACTGAATGTAAAAAATAAAATGGTGACCGCATATGTAAATATGTTTCAATATCGTGCAATACACTTTTCGTCGCTGTTGCTGATAAAGCTAGAATTGGTGGCTTATGCTGCATTGGAATAATTTCACCTAAACGCAAATAGTCAGGGCGAAAGTCGAAGCCCCATTGTGAAATACAGTGCGCCTCATCTGCGACGATAAGCCCTAATTTCATTTGCTGTAAGCGCTCCTTCACTTGTGGCTGCATAAGCATTTCTGGCGAAGCAAAAATAAAGCGGTATTCATGCAAATAATGGAGGGCATAACGCTTTTGCTGGACAGTTAAAAATGAATTCAAGGCAACAACACGCTTTTCACCAAACTGTCGTAATTGGTCAACTTGATCCTGCATCAATGATAAAAGTGGTGAAACGATAAGCACAGGAGCGTCCAACAAATACGCTGGTAGCTGGTAGCATAATGATTTACCCATACCTGTCGGGAGCAATGCAATCACATCACGCCCTGCTAAAAGCTGCTCAATCACTTCCTTTTGTCCCGTCCGAAAGGCACTATAACCAAAATGCTTGTGCAATGCTTGTTCCAACATTTAATTGCCCCCTTTCGTTAATGCTAGACGTAATTGGAAATAAGAAAGGTGCGGTAACACCTCACGCAATACTTTTAGTTTTTTCGTACGCTGTGTCAAAATCGCTTGCTGTACTTGCATGAGCTCCTCTTGCTGTATAAAATGCTCAATTGGAAATGCAGCATCATTCATTGCCATCTCAACAAAATGATCTTCAATTGTGCTTTGCTTTAAATTTCGTTTATATGCGATTTGTTCAAGTGAAAAGCCTTGCGCAAAAAGCTTGGCCGTTTGAGATGCAGAGTCTGTCAATGGCATCTGAATGCGGACACCTTGCGCAATATCAGCTAAATAAGGGTAATGTGAAATATGCTGAAGCCATTGATGTAATGCAGAAATATAGAGCAGCTGCATGTCCATTTCTGTACGCCCTGCCTGATAAGCAAGCTGTTGCCATGTAAAGCCTGGCAAATCAACACCTGTTAAACGATGAATCAATAGGTAACGTTGCTCCTCCGTTACAGCTAAAGCCTCAAGGCTATTTGTTATTTCCTGCAATAGTATTACTTGCAACGCACCTGACTGATATTGATGACGCATTAAAAATTGACGAACGAATGATTGAATACTTTCATCTCGTTGAATCGGAATAAATGCTTTTATTTGCGCAGATTGATATGACAACACTTGAACAATCAACGACAGACGCCCATAAAAAATATGCTCATTGCCACGATAATGCCAGCCATCAAATGTACATGGCACACCCTGTCGTGCCTGTGCTATACCCTTTGCCGTCAAAGTATAATAGCCTGTCTCCTGCACCTGCAAGTAGCCCGCCTCTACTAACTGCCCTACAAATTCATCGAAGCGTTGCCTTGAAAGCTTTGGCAGCACGCTAAAATAAACATGCAATGAAAAAATGCCAACATCCTGTATCGTTTGCCCTGACCTTTTGCCACGCAATAAATGATAGGCAGAGGATACCGTTCTTTCATTATTTAATTTTAGGAAAATATCCAACAAAATTTGCTGAAAAATCATGATATACCTCCTCGTTTTCATTTAAAAAGATACATTCTCATCATTTTGAAAAATTCATAAAATTTCAACATTTATAGACAAGCACCCATGCTATAATTTAAGTGTACTACATTACTAGGAGGTTTTGTAAATGAAAGCAGCACGTTGGCATAACGCACGAGATATTCGAGTAGAAAATATTGACGAGCCTGTTATTGCGCCAGGTAAAGTAAAAATTAAAGTGCATTGGACAGGAATTTGTGGCAGTGATTTACATGAGTATGCAGCAGGTCCAATTTTCATCCCTGTTGAGCAACCTCACTATGTTAGTAAAGATATCGCCCCAATTGTTATGGGTCATGAGTTTTCTGGGGAAGTCGTTGAAATTGGAGAAGGCGTAACACGCGTTCAAATAGGCGACCCTGTTGTAGTAGAACCAATTCTTTCATGTGGCGAATGCGCAGCATGTAAAAAAGGAAAGTATAATTTATGTAAACATTTGGGCTTCCATGGGCTTGCTGGCGGCGGTGGCGGCTTCTCTGAATATACTATGGTGGACGAGCATATGGTTCACAAAATGCCAGAAGGCTTATCCTATGAGCAAGGCGCATTAGTAGAGCCTGCGGCGGTAGCATTACATGCAGTTCGCCTAAGCAAGCTAAAGGCTGGAGATAAAGCTGCTGTATTCGGTACAGGTCCAATTGGTTTACTTGTTATCGAAGCATTGCGTGCAGCTGGAGCATCTGAAATTTATGCAGTGGAATTATCACCCGAGCGTGCGGCAAAAGCATTAGAGCTGGGTGCAAAAGCAGTGATTAACCCTGCCGAAGAAGATGTTATAAGCCGCTTACATGAGCTAACAAATGGCGGTGTGGATGTTGCATTTGAAGTAACAGGCGTTCCTGTTGTGTTACAGCAAGCCATTGATTCAACAGCCTTCGAAGGGGAAACAATTATCGTGTCAATTTGGGAAACACCGGCGTCTGTTCAACCAAACAATATCGTATTGGCAGAGCGTACAGTAAAAGGTATTATCGCATATCGCGATATTTTCCCTGCAGTTATGGAATTAATGACACAGGGCTACTTCTCAGCAGAGCAGCTTGTAACAAAACGCATCGGCTTAGATGACGTTGTAACAGAAGGCTTTGAAGCGTTAATGAAAGAGAAAAACCATATTAAAATTCTTGTCAATTCACAAGCTTAATTGTACTGTGATAAAAGGCCTGCTCGGAAAGATGTAATATCTTTTTAAGCAGGCCTAATTTAATTGAGCGAATCAATTAAACTCCTCACTCCGTTAAGCGAAACGCTTCTCACGCAAAGTTTGTCCTTGAATAATAATAAATACCCCAAGTATTTGCATGATCGTTTTCACAAGTATTTGCCCCACAATTGCTGCTGGCACGGCTGCCCATGGAATAAAGCCTGCTCCAAGTGGGCTTAAACCAACAATAACGAAAACGGTTGAATCAAGCAATCCACCCACAATGCCACTGTAAAGCACACGCCAAGCCATCGATAGCTTTAAACGTGTATAAATTTCTGTATCTGCCGTTTCGGAAATGATAAATGACAACGCAGAAGCTGCTACAATCATTAATGTATCGCCTAATGAAAAAGATACTGCCGCAGATAACAATAAGGCAATAAAAATAAATAAATACGTTTTTTTACGCCCATATTTATTTTGCACAAGGTCACGGAAAATAAATGTTGCTCCAACAAAAAATGTCCCCATCGGTACGATAAACATGCCAATTTCAAATGGTGCAAAGCGTGCTGTTATAACGTTGGCAATAACAATTGAGGCTAAGTAACATAAAATTCTCATGCTAGTTGCCCCACTTTCGTTGCTAAATACGTTTGCAATCCATTTTGGCGTAGCTTACATGCAGAGCACTCACCGCAGCCATCTGCCATAATACCGTTATAGCAAGTAAGCGTCTGCTCTCGCACAAAATCGAATGCATTAAGCTCATCTGCTAATGCCCATGCCTGTGCTTTATCTAACCACATTAACGGCGTATGTAAAACAAATGTATCATCCATTGCTAAATTTAACGTTACATTCAACGATTTTACAAAGCTATCTCGACAGTCAGGATAGCCGCTAAAATCAGTTTCACAAACACCTGTGACGATATGCTTCGCACCAACTTGGCTTGCTAAAATACCAGCGAATGATAAAAACAGCAAATTGCGCCCAGGCACAAAAGTGGATGGTAGCCCCTTATCTCGCCCTTCTTCAATTGCGATATCCTCACGCGTTAATGCGCTAGCTGCAAGCTGATTTAACAATGCCATATTTAAAATATGGTGCTTAACACCAAGCTGCTGTGCAATTTTTGTGGCGCAGTCAATTTCTAAACGATGTTTTTGTCCGTAATCAAATGTTACAGCCTCCACCTCACTAAATTGCTGCAATGCCCAAAATAAACAAGTTGTACTATCCTGCCCGCCGCTAAATACGACGATGGCTTTTTCTTTTTTCATTGAGAAGCCTCTCTTCTTAGTTTTTTTCAGAGGGTTGCTAAAAACCTCTTTGTCTTAACGATTATCAATTTTCTCAGGATACAAATCGTGATTCATTAAGCGATAATCCGCTATTTTTTCATACTTTGTTCCAGGGCGACCATAGTTGCACCATGGGTCAATTGAAATGCCCCCACGCGGCGTAAATTTGCCCCATACTTCGATATAGCGCGGATCTAATAATTGAATTAAATCGTTCATAATGATGTTGACGCAATCCTCATGAAAATCACCATGGTTGCGGAAGCTGAACAAATAAAGCTTCAACGACTTGCTCTCCACCAATTTTTTATCTGGAATATAGGAAATATAGATTGTGGCAAAATCAGGCTGCTGTGTAATTGGACATAAGCTCGTAAATTCTGGACAATTAAATTTCACAAAATAATCTCGCTCTGTATGTAAGCTATCCACAGCCTCCAACACTTCTGGCGCATATTGCGTCGGATATTTCACCTGCTGATTGCCTAACAGTGTTAAATCTCCTAAACCTTCTTGCTCCGTACGACTAGACATAAAAAAGCCTCCTTTAAAGTTATGTACGACAAAACTTTTAAAAGAGGCTCAGCTAGTTTCTATATCACATGTAAGATGAATAAACATTTTATCCATAGTTTTTTATAGAGGGTATTAGCTATGAACCTCTGATATGAAAGTTTTATATACAAAAGCCTATCAAACAATTGGAAACACGTCAACGAAAAAAATAATTATCCATTTTTCACAAGAAGCTGCTCATTAAATAGCTCAATAAATACATCGACAACTGCTGGGTCGAAATGCTTTCCTCTTTGCGCTTTAATTTCAGCAAGCGTTTCCTCAGGTGTCCACGCTCTCTTGTATGGACGTTCATGTGTTAATGCATCATAAAAATCAGCTAATGCAACGATGCGTGCCTCAATCGGAATATCCTCACCTGAAATCCCGTTCGGATAGCCTGTCCCATCCCATTTTTCATGATGCGCAATAGCAATTTTTCGTGCCATTTTCAGCGTAGTGAAAACGCTATTTGCTAAAATATCCGCACCGATTGTCGTATGGGTTTTCATCCGTTCAAATTCATCTGCTTCAAAGCGACCAGGCTTTAATAAAATTTGATCTGGGATGCCAATTTTTCCAATGTCATGTAAAGGAGCTGCTAAACGAATTAGCTCTACTTCTGCTTTTGGCAAATTCAATCGCTCAGCAATTAAGCCTGATAAATGCCCTACTCGCTGCGTATGCTCACCTGTTTCATCATCGCGATACTCTGAAGCTTTCGCCAATAAGTTTAAAATTTCTAGTTTTGCTTGCTGTAACTCTTCCGTTCGTTGCTGCACCTTTTCTTCTAACCATTGATTTTGCTCGCGTAATTGTCCATATAATACACGTGTTTGCAATAAGTTTGTGATACGTAACACGAGCTCAATGCGATCAATCGGCTTCGTTAAAAAGTCGCTAATGCCCTCTTGAAATGCCTGCTTCTTCGCCTCTGGGGTTAAATCAGCCGTTAACATTAAAACAGGTAAAATGGCATCTTTGCTGCGAATATACTGCAATATTTGAATGCCATCCCTCCCAGGCATATGCAAATCAGTTAAAACGATATCTGGCTTGACCTCCTCAAAAAGAGGCTGTGCTTGGAAAGGGTCCATCGTGCTATATAAATATTCAAATCCTGCTCGTCGCAAAATGCGCTCCAACAAGCTCACATTATATTCTTGATCATCAACAATTAAAATTTTCGCTTGCTTTATTCCTTCCATTTTTTACGCTCCATTCATTCACTTGTTAACGCTTTTGCCATTTTTTCAAGTAAACGCTCTAGCATAACAGGCTTCGTATCAAAGTCATCGCAGCCAGCTTGAAAGGCCTTCTCTTCATCTGCTTTCATCGCATGCGCTGTTAATACAATAATCGGAATATGCTTCGTTGCAATATTTGCTTTCAATTGCCTCGTTGCCTCCCAGCCATCTACAACAGGTAAGCTTAAATCCATCAAAATAAGGGCAGGCTGCTGCTCGATGGCATAGTCAATTCCTTGCTGCCCATCCTCTGCTGTTATAACTGAAAAGCCTTTTCTCGTCAATCTTCTTGCTAGCATATCGCGATTCATTTCATTATCTTCCACGAGCAAAATTGTTTGCATTTTCTCAAAACCTCTTTAGTCTTTGATTAAAATTTCCCCGATTTTTTCCAATAACATTTTATGCTTAAACATCCCTTTTTGTACGATACTTTCAACATAGCTACTTAGCTTGGCTTGCTCTTCCCCTGTTAGCGTTTTAGCTGTCACGACGACAACTGGAATATCGCGCCATTCCGCTGTTTCTCTTAATTCGTTAATAAATTGAAAGCCATCCATTTCAGGCATCATTAAATCGAGCAATATTAATTCAGGCTTTTCGTTTTTCACACAGTCAATTGCATGTTGGCCATTGCGTGCCTGTGTCACAACATAGCCTTCTTTATTTAATAATTTCGTCATCAATTCGCTTGTCGTCGCATCATCTTCTACAATAAGCACTTGCACTTGCTGCTTTTCCGTTACATAACGCTCCAGCGTACTTACTAATGACTCTTTATTACTTGGCTTCGTTAAATATTCTGATGCCCCTAGCGTATAACCTAAATGCTCATCTTTCACCATAGACCAAATAATGACAGGTATATGCTGTAGCTCTTCATCATTTTTCAACACTGTCAAGACACTCCAACCATCCATGCTCGGCATTAAAATATCTAAACAAATCACTTCAGGCTGTAATTTTCTCGCCATTTCTAATCCTTCTTGTCCACTTGAAGCATAGGCTAACGACCAGCCTTCCTTCGCTAAATAATGCTTCATTAATTGATGATTTAATGGCTCATCATCAATATGTAAAATATTCACTTTACTCTTTTTCTCATGCTTTGATATTTCCCTATGTTCCTCTGTAGAAAGCTCCTCTTCTGCTGCGATTGGAAGCCAGCATGTAAATGTGCTACCAACACCTATTTCACTTTCAACGCTAATGTATCCGCCTAGTATTTCGCTAAAGCTTTGGCTAATCGCAAGACCAAGCCCTGTTCCACCATATTTTCTCGTAGTGGAAGCATCTGCCTGTGTAAACGGCTGGAATAGCTTATCCATCTGCTCCTTCGTCATGCCAATGCCCGTATCTTGAATGCGGAAGCTGAAGCCAAGTTGTTCCATACGAGCTTCTTGCGCAACGGTTAACGTTACGGTGCCATCTTGCGTAAACTTGCTCGCATTGCTAATTAAGTTAATTAAAATTTGCCGTAGCTTTGTAATATCCGTGGACATTTCTCCATCGGTAATATGCGTTATTAATTTATTATTATTTTGATCGACAAGCGGTTTGACTGTTGCTAGGACATCCTGCACAAGCTGCTGAATTGCTATTTGCTCAAAATGCACTTCCATTTTGCCAGCTTCGATTTTGGAGATGTCTAATATATCATTAATTAACGATAGCAAATGTCTTCCTGCATTGCGGATTTTATTCAAGTCCTCCACAAAGATGGGTTCACCAATCTCCTCTGCTTCCTCAGCCAACATTTCACTATAGCCAATAATAGCGTTTAATGGTGTTCTTAACTCATGACTCATATTAGCTAAGAATTTACTTTTCACCATATTTGCTTTAATCGCTTCATCATGCGCTTGCTCAAGCTGTGCTGTACGCTCTTTGACAATTAGCTCTAAGTTGCTATTCAGCTCTTTTAACTCCTTATTCATCTCATAAATTTCTTGCGTTTTTCTTTCAATCTCTGAATCTTTAAATGAAATTTTATTTGACAAATAAATACCGAACAAGGAAATAATCAAGGTAAATAGCGTTCCTCCTGAAATAAAGTAGCCTAAAAATTGCTGATTGAACACAATACCTGCACTATATTGCGTATTTGCATCTATGTAAAAATTCGCCGCATACATGCCCACATAATGCATCCCTGCAATTGCTGCTCCCATCACTAAACCGCTACCTAGCTTCGCATAAAAATTTCTATTCCCTCTCTCACTCTTTAAGGAAAAGGCCAGCCATAGCGCCACAAAAGAGGCTAAAAGTGCAATAACCACTGAGAGCAGTACATAACCAATATTGTACATAATGCCAATTTGCATTGCTTCCATACCGATATAATGCATTGCTACTACACCAATCGCCAAAGAAATACTTGCGCTGACTAAGCGTGGCATCGTTAGACGGTCTATACGGCTGACTAAGTGTAGAGCAAAAAATGAGCCAACCATTGCAGCGCCAACCGACACAATAACAATGACAAGATTATATGCAACTGGTATAGGTAATGAAAAGGCTAGCATTGCGACAAAATGCATCGACCAAATTCCCATCCCCATTGTACCTGCACCAAATAACAGCCAAAGGAATCTTGATTTGCCTTTGACATTGCTAATTCTACCTACTAAATCGAGTACAGTATAAGATGCTGCCACTGCCACAATATAGGAGAAAATAACTAATAAAGTGTCGTGTGAACCATGCATATGCTCCATATGTTCCATCCGCATTCTCCTTTTTTCGACATTTAGTCTTATTTTTATATTATCAACTAAAATCTCTTTTTACTCAATATTAAAAGTTCGTAGTATTTTAAAAAAGAGCTTTTCAAATGAACGTAAGAAACTCTAGTCGTTGCCGTACACTTGTTTCTCTTATCATAGCTTTCTACACATAACAAATTCTAAAATAGGCAGTAGATAAGACATTTGTATGAAAAACAAGCATTGCCTGTTGAAAAGTATAGTGAACCACTATAGAATAAGAAAGAAGCTTAAGAGAAAGCGAACGGAAAAAAGGAGAGAATACAATGCCAAAATATACAATTGTCGATAAAGATACATGTATCGCTTGTGGCGCTTGTGGCGCTGCTGCACCAGATATTTATGATTATGATGATGAAGGAATTGCCTTTGTTATTTTAGATGAAAATATGGGAACATGTGCGGTTCCAGATGATTTATTAGAAGATATGCAAGATGCATTTGAAGGCTGCCCAACAGATTCAATTAAAGTAGCTGATGAATCATTCGATGGCGACGCATTAAAATATGAATAAGTGTAAGTGCGCAGTAGAAAAATCTATTGCGTGCTTTTTTTTATCATGTTATAGTTATTTTTAGTAGTTGGTACTAATAACAGATATTATTGTACTAAGAAGGAGTGCGAATGATGGATATTTTACAATTAAAAGATAAAAATGTAGTCGTAATGGGTGTTGCCAATGAACGTAGCATCGCTTGGGGCATCGCAAAGAAATTATTTGAAGTAGGTGCAAACGTTATTTTCACTTACCGCAAAGAGCGCTCTAAAGGGAAAATTGAAAAAATGCTTGCCGATTACACAGATTACAAATCGGCGGTTGTTGAGTGTGATGTCAACAGCGATGACAGCATTGCACAGGCTTTCGAGCAAATCGGTGCACAGTTCGGCGAAATTCATGGCATCGTGCATTCAGTTGCTTTCGCACATGCTGAAGATTTAAAAAACCGCTTCCATGAAACATCGCGTGAAGGCTATGCCTTTGCCCAAGATACAAGCGCTTATTCATTAGTAGCAGTCAGCAAAGCAGCAAAACCTTATTTAGCAGACGGCGCTTCCATCGTCACAATGAGCTATTTAGGTGCTGAACGTGTCTTAGATGGTTACAATGTCATGGGTGTTGCAAAAGCCGCTTTAGAAGCCGCAATGCGCTATTTAGCTGCTGACTTAGGCGCTGAAAACATCCGTGTCAACGCGATTTCTGCTGGTGCAATCCGCACGTTGGCAGCAAAAGGCGTACCAAGCTTCAATCAAATTTTGCGCCAAATCGAAGAAAAAGCGCCATTAAAGCGCAATACAAACCAAGAGGAAGTAGCTGACATGACAATCGTAATGCTGAGCCACTTATCTCGCGGCGTAACAGGTGAAACGATTTACATCGATTCCGGCTACAATATCATGGGTTAAATTGTGTGAGAATTGTGTGAGTGCCTGGCACCCACACAATTTTTTTATTATATAAACTGAACAAATTCATTGACTGGCTTGCGGTAACCACGCAGCCCTCGACTCTCTACCTTCTCTTTGCCAATCGTAATCATTAAGACAATTTCTTGATTTGTAGGAATTTTTAGCAGCTCGCGTACCTTCTCTTGATCAAAGCCAATCATCGGACATGTATCCCAGCCGTGATTTTTAGCTGCTAGCATAAAGAGCATTGCAGATAATGAGGCATTGCGAATAGCCTCCTCCTTCATAAATTGCTCGCCACGGCTTTCGTAAAACTCTTCATTTTCTTTCACGATATTTTCGAGCTCACAATCATTAATAACACCTAAAGCGCGCATTCCCTCATTTAAAGCTTCTGTTTTTTGGTAAGCATAGCGATCACCTGTAACGATGATAACGGCTGAGGCACTATGCACTTTATATTGTCCATATGCTGCTTCACGCACTTTCTCTTTTTTCGCTTCATTAAGCACTGTAATATAATGCGTATGCTGTAAATTAAAAGCAGATGGCGCATATTTCACATCATCAAAAATTGATTTTAACTCCGCTTCTGTTATCGTTACACCTTGTATAAAGTTACTAGCTGAGCGACGTTGCTCTATCAGTTGTCGAAAATCCATTATTGTAACTCCCTTATTCGTATTCTTTTTCAAATGTTTTCGTGCTACGTACTGTATTGATCGGTCTTACTAAGCTTTCAATTTGCTCACGCTTTGGTTCTAAAAATGGTGGCAATGATAGCTTTTCTCCTAATGTTTCATATGGCTCATCACCCATGAAGCCTGGACCATCTGTCGCCAGCTCAAATAAAATTTGCGGTGCAACACGTGCATAAAGTGATTCAAAGAAATGGCGATTGACATAGCCTGATGTGTGTAAGCCGAAGCTTTCAAAATGATTTTGCCATTCATTTAACATGGCACGATCTTCCACACGGAAGGCAGCATGATGCACTGTACCGAAGCCTTGGCGCGCATTTGGTAACACCGTATTATGCTCCACAATAATTTGAGCACCGTTGCCACCTTCACCTACTTCGAATAAATAGAATGAATCTTCCTTTGCAATTTCGGTAAATAGCATTACTTTTTCTAGCATTTGCTTAAAGAAGTTAAGGTCGCTAATACGAATAAATACTGGACCTAAGCCCGTAATTGCATATTCTACTGGAATCGGTCCCTTTTCCCACGGTGTGCCTGAAGCAACCCCACTATTATGTTCATCAGAAATTAATTGATAATGTTGTTCATCAAAGTCAACAAAGGATAATGTATTTTTACCAAAGTGCTCTTTTATACCCGTATGCTTCACTTGTAGACGGTCAAAGCGCTTTACCCAGTAGTCCAACGCTGCATCTGTCGGTACACGGAATGAGGTTTTTGAAATTTCATTTGTACCATGTACACCTTTTGAAATGCCTGGAAAATCGAAAAATGTCATATCTGTCCCCGCAGAGCCTTTATCATCTGCGAAAAATAAATGATATGTTTGAATATCATCTTGGTTAACAGTTTTCTTTACTAAGCGCATCCCTAATACATTTGTGAAAAATTCATAATTTTTTTCTGCACTGCTTGTAATTGCTGTTACGTGGTGGATTCCTTTTAAATGATTCATTTGTTATGCCTCCAATTATATGTTAAGTTGAAAAATATTTTATCTTGAATTCGAGATAAATTTACCACACATATTTTGTGCTGTCAATTGTTTGTAGTAAATTGTGTCAAAATTGTGTGAGTGCCTGACACTATCTTGACACTATCTTGAATTCGAGATATTTTTCTTGCTTATTGTATTTTTCAGTAGTAAAGTGAGAGACAATAACATATAAGGAGCGACTTTTATGTATACAATCTCAGGACATCATCATATTTCTATGTTATCCAAAAACGCAAAACAAAATAATCACTTTTATCGACATATTTTAGGTTTACGTCGTGTAAAGCTAACAGTCAATCAAGATGACCCATCGATGTATCATCTATTTTATGGTGATACGACAGGTAGTCCTGGCACAGAATTATCCTTTTTTGAAATGCCATTTATTAGGCGTACACATCGTGGCACAAATGCAATTACCCAAATTGGCTTGCTCGTTCCAACTGAGGAAAGCTTAGTTTATTGGCAAAATCGTTTGCAAAGCTTTCATGTGAAGCATGGTGAAATTACAACATATGCAAATCGCCCTGCCTTACACTTTGAAGACGAGGAAGGCTTGCGTATGGTGTTGCTTGTAGCAAATGGCGAACGTATTGACCATTGGCAAACATGGGGAAAATCACCCGTTCCTGCTAAGCATCAAATTTTAGGAATGGGTACTGTCGAAATAACTGTCAAACACCTTAACAAATTAGCTAATACATTGCAAATGTTCAACTATAAAGAAATAAGCCGTACAGCAAATGAAGCTATTTTCCAATCTGTTGAAGGGCAAGTTTTTGGGGAAATCGTTGTAAAAGAGCTGGATGGGCCTAGCGAAAAGCCAGGACTCGGTAGCATTCATCATTTAGCAATCCGCGTGCGCAATGACGAGGAGCTTGCTTATTGGGATGAGCAAGTGAAGGCGCGTGGCTTCCAAACATCTGGTATCGTTGACCGCTACTATTTTAAAAGCCTCTATTTCCGTGAATCGAATGGTATTTTATTCGAAATTGCAACAGATGGACCCGGCTTTACAATTGATGGCGATATCGCAACATTAGGTGAACATTTAGATTTACCGCCATTTTTAGAACAGCGTCGCGCTGAAATTGAAGCACATTTGCAACCAATCGAGGAGGATTAAACATGCAAAACTATCGTATTGATTCAGCACAAGGAATGGAATTTGGTCTCTATTCATTAGGTGACCATATGGCGAACCCATTAACAGGTGAACGCATTTCCGCACAGCAGCGCATTCAGGAGCTAATTGAAGCAAGTCAATTAGCGGAACAAGCGGGCATTGATATCTTTGCTGTTGGCGAAAGCCACCAAACACATTTTACATCACAGGCACATACCGTTATTTTAGGTGCGATTGCGCAAGCAACAAAGCATATTAAAATTGCCAGCTCTGCAACGGTGTTAAGCGTAGCTGACCCTGTGCGCGTCTATGAAGATTTTGCAACACTTGATTTAATTTCGAACGGCCGTGCTGAAATCGTCGCAGGGCGCGGCTCTCGTGTCGGTGCCTATGAGTTGTTTGGCTATGACCTAGCTTATTACGAAGATTTATTTGAAGAAAAGCTAGAGCTGTTAATGCAATTAAATGAAAAAGAAAAAATTACGTGGGAGGGTCAATTTCGCCCGCCATTAATTAATGCGATGATTTATCCACAGCCATTAGAAGGCTCTTTACCAATTTGGCGCGCGGTTGGTGGTCCTCCTGCAAGCGCTATTAAAGCAGGACAGATGGGCATTCCGATGATGCTAACAACATTAGGGGGTCCAGCTATAAACTTTAAAGTGTCAGTTGATGCTTATCGCGAGGCGGCAGCTGAAGGTGGCTTTGACCCAGTTACATTACCAATTGCGACAACAAGCTTATTTTATGTTGCAGAAACAACACAGCAAGCAATTGATGAAATGTATCCACATTTAAATAGCGGCTTCTTAACGATTCGTGGTAGTGGCTATCCAAGACAGCAAATTGAACTTGCAAGTAGTACAACAGATGCATTAATGGTCGGTAGCCCACAGCAAATTATCGAAAAAATGTTGTACCAATATGAGCTATTCGGTCAACAGCGCTTTATGGCACAAATTGATTTTGGTGGTGTACCTTTCAAGCAAGTGATGAAAAATATTGAATTGATTGGCAACGATATTATTCCTGCCATCAAAAAATATACAAAAGGTGGCGCACAATGAGTCAAGAACAATACCCTATAGGACAATTTCAATGTCCTTCAACCATTACACCACAGCAAATCACTGCTTGGATTGAGCAAATGAAAGCTTTACCACAACAATTAGAGACATTAACAGCCAGCTTATCGGATAAGGAGCTCTCCTATCGTTATCGTAAAAATGGCTGGACAATTCGTCAATTAGTACATCATATCGCAGACAGTCATATGAACAGCTATATTCGTTTTAAGCTAGCTCTTACTGAAGATGAGCCAACCATCAAACCATATGCCGAGGATCAATGGGCGAAGCTAGCTGACTCAGCTCTCCCTATCGCCGTTTCACTAGCTTGTTTAGATGCTTTGCATACACGTTGGGCAGCATTGCTGGAAAGTTTAACAGCTGACCAACTCTCAAGATGCTTCATCCATCCTGACACAGGTAAAATACCACTCCAGCAATGTATCGGCTTATATGCTTGGCATGGAGCACACCATGTGGCACATATTGAGCAAGCCCTACAATATAAAATTTAGCTTGAAGCGAAGAAATAAGCCTCCCACAAATTCGAGGGCACTGAAAAACTTACATTTTTTACGATGAATTAGTTATTCAAACAAAAATAAGGCACTTTCCATTCGTTTTTGAATGGAAGGTGCCTTATTTCTTTCTTTTTTCCTACTCTTTTTCACTCAGTAGTTTGAGTATCCGTTTCAGATTGACCGCAAAGATCGTCGTGGCTCCTTGAATTTCCATGCCAAATAAACCCGCCGATTTTGCTGTTTTAAAGCCGTGTGGGTTCTTTAATTCACTATTTTTCGCTTCGATTTTATAGCGTTTGCTGGCAAGTGCTTTGAATTCGGCTGTTTCCTGGAATGCTGCTTGTTCTTGATGTGTATCGGATTGAATCGTTACACTATACGTTTTACTTTTCGCCCCTTCCTTATAACAGCCCTCTCGCATCGGGCAAACTTTACATTTTTCAATATCAAAATGAAACGTTAAACTTTGATTCAGGGTTTTCCTGCCCGTACGTCTTTTGTGAGTTGCCATGTGCCCCGCTGGACAAACAAACATACCCGCATCCTTGTTATAATCAAATTCAATTTTCCGTTGTCCGCTGCCATTTGTGATTACTGGATTTAACTTTGAAATTAACTGAAACTGCTCCGATTTTGCATACACTAAATTCTCTTTCCAGGAATAGGCGGCATCACCAATCACCGTGTCAATTTCCATGCCGGCAGTTCTACTTTTCTC
>NZ_JAMBIZ010000039.1 GCF_025291715.1 Metasolibacillus sp. | reverse complement strand
TTTTTATGCTTGGATTATATTACAGAAAATTCAGTTTAATACGATGCGTTGAATTATTTTAATGCGACGCTAGTGACTATCTTTATATTAAATTAATTTTACCATTAGTAACATGATAAAAAACACCTATTTTACAATAGAAAAAGCGCATGAAATCAAGATTCAATTTCATGCGCTTTATTCATTTTACACTAAAGCTGCTGTTAAGTTTTGTACAGTTGCTTTTACTTTTTCTAAGCCTTCTGCAATAATTTCTTCCGCTTTTGCTGGGTTTGCATTATGACCTTCGATTACTACTTCGTCTACTTTTTGCATTCCATAAACGCCGCCAATTACATTGTTAATGTAGTTTACAGCCATTTCTGATGAAGCTGCCTCAGGTGATGAATAGATGCCACCACGAGCAGATAAAACGATATATTTTTTGTCTGTCATTAGGCTTACTAAGTTACCATTCTCATCATATTTGAATGAATAGCCTGCACCGTATGTGTAATCGATGAATGATTGCAATGCTGCTGGAATTGTTAAATTCCATAATGGGAATGCAAACACGACTACATCTGCCGCAGTTAATGCTTCACGTGATTTATTGAAAGATGCTAATGAAGCAGCTTCTTTTTCATTTAGCTCTTCGCCTGCTTGTGCTTTACCAAAAGCGTTGAATAGCTCTTGACCAAAGTAGGCTAAATTTTCTTCAAACACATCAAATGTTGAAAATTCGATATTTTGTGCCTTTGCTTCTGCTACGAAAGCTTCGTACATTTTTGTTGAAACGCCATCTGGGCGGTTATTTGCTTTTACTACTAATACGTTTGTCATTTATAAAAATCTCCTTTAAAATTCAGAAAGTTTATTATTATCTCGAAATCAAGACATTACATATCATAATAGAGCAGCACGAAAAAATCAATCATACTGCTCTAAGACTTTAGGCTGAACTTTATTCAATATCACATACGCCATCTTCACATAGCGCACCTTGTTCGCCTACTATATTTAATTTACGCTGTAAGCCAGCCTCTTCAGCTGCCTTTGCCACCGTTTCTTCAAATAAGTGTTGTGGCTGCGCACCTGAAATACCGTATTTATTATCGATAACAAAAAACGGTACACCGCGCACACCTAATTGACGGGCAATTTCAATATCCGAATACATTTCTTCTTTATACTCATCACTTGTTAGCATTTCCTTTGCTGCTTCACCATTTAAGCCAACTTCCTCAGCTAATGTAATTAATACATCCATGCGACCTATCGCTAGACCCTCTAAAAAATGCGCTTGCAACAGGCGCTCATTCATCTCTGCACCTTTGCCTTGCTCCTCCGCCCATTTCGCTAAGCGATGTGCTTTAATTGTATTCGCCGTTTTCATGCGATCAAAATCGTAATGTAAGCCAACTTCCTTTGCACGTTCCGCTACATTTTGCGTCATCGCCTTCGTTTGCTCAATGGACATATTATATTTTGCAGCTAATGGACCATAAATAGATTCCTCTGTGTCAACAGGTGTTGATGGGTCCAGTAAAAAGCTTTTATATTGCACTTCAATTTGCTCAGCATAACCACTTGTCTCAAGCGCTTGCTCTAATTGCTTTTTGCCAATATAACAAAATGGACATACATAATCAGACCATACTTGTATAATCATCAGTTTCGCCTCCTTGTTCTCCCATTGTACAAATAAGCGAATACATTATTCAATTTTTTCGACTTGTGAATAACGGCTGATAAATTGCCCTATACTGTTTGTTAAATATAGGTAAGGGGGGCTTTTTATGCAGCAATCATTATGGCTTCATAACACTACACCAATGACAACTTCAACTTTATCATCTGATACCGTTTGTGATATTTGCATTGTCGGAGCTGGTTTAAGTGGCGTTTATACCGCTTATTTACTTGCTCAGGCAGGACTGCGTGTTATTGTTATTGAGGCTAAAAGCATTGGTGAAGGTGCAACAGCACATTCTACAGGTAAACTTACAGCACAGCATGGACTATTTTATCATACGTTAAAACTGGAGGATGCTAAGCTTTACTATCAAGTAAATAAAGATGCAATTGAGCAGGCATTGAAGCAGGCTGATAAAACCACTTATACAGCTGCTACATCATTTATTTATACAACGGAAACTGAGAATCGTGTTTTATTAGAACAAGAATACGAAACATATAAGAAAATAGGTATTCCATCGCTCATCACAAATGATACGGAATTGGCAGATAAAGCTCAGCTTGCTTTAGGGATGCAACATGAAACACAAATTCACCCTGTGCATTTTTTACTGCATTTCGCCAAGCTCGCACAACAGGCTGGTGCACAATTTTTCACGCATACTCGTGTTACACAAGTTACAGATAAACCAACTGTAACAACGGCTGAAGGCTATACGATTGCTTGCAAAAAGCTCGTTCTATGCACGCATTATCCAATTGATTCAATCGCTGGCTTAAACACGTTAAAGTTAACAGTAGATCGCGCTTATTTAACTGCAACAGAATGCTCAGACCTTCTACAAGGACAATATATTAGTATCGATTCACCAGCTCGAACAATTCGCACAGCTCAAATTGATGGACAATCCTATTTTGTTTATGGTGGTACATCTCATCTTGCTGGCACAGAAGGAGATACGACGAAGTATTATGATACCCTTACACAGGAGCTAAACAGTGCATTTGATTTATCTGAACCAGGCTTTTTATGGAGTGCGCAAGATATGACAACACCTGATAGCATACCGTTTGTTGGTCCAATGACAAAGGATTCCTCTATTTATATTGCAACAGGATTTAAAAAATGGGGACTTTCAAGCTCACTTGTAGCAGCAGAAATATTACGTGGCTATTTTACGAAAAAAGAGCACCGCGCTACACAATTATATATGCCTAGCCGCATACAAGGTCGTACCGTTTACGATATGCTCACAAAAGCTGGCTTTATTAGCGAGCAATTTATTACGGGCTACGTGACACGCATATCAGCACCCAAATGTACCCATCTAGGCTGTAAAACACGGTGGAATGACGCTGACGAAACATGGGACTGCCCATGCCATGGCTCTCGCTTTGATAAAAAAGGAAATGTTATAGAAGGGCCTGCCGTTTATCCTTTAAAATTAGAAAATGAGTAGAGGCTATTTGTAAAAAGGCTATCCAGTATTTCCTTGCTGGACAGCCTTTTTGCTAACCTTCTACTATCGCCAATTTAAAAATGCAAAAGCAGCCGAGAAAAGCAAGTATTCGCTACTTTCCCAACTGCTTCATTGATTATTTTAAGCCTTCTGTTAAGACAGGTACAATTTGCTTTTTACGTGAAACGACACCTGGTAAGCTGATGCGTCCATCAACAATTGTTGCACCGAAGCTTGCTGCTGCTTTTTCTGCAGCTTGTCCAACTGCTACTGCTGTAGAGTCGTTGTTTAAAATATCTGTCACAACGAAGAAAAATAAATCTAAGCTATTATCTGCTGCATTTTTTGCAAGCAATGCTTCTAGCTCTGCTTGACGACCTAATACATCTTCAATATCCACAGCATTTACTTGTGCTACTACTGCTTTGTATGCCCCAAAATCAAAGCCCTTTGCATCTAATGATAATAAATCCTCTAATGATTTATCAGATAAATCTGCCCCTGCTTTTAACATTGCTAAGCCATATTCAGCCACATCAACGCCTGCGATAGCAGCTAACTCCTCACCAGCTTTTACATCTTGGTCTGTGCATGTTGGCGATTTGAATAATAATGTATCTGAAACGATTGCTGATAGCATTAGACCTGCAATATTTGCAGGAACTTCTACATTATTTTCTTTAAATAATTTATTTAAAATTGTCGCTGTACAGCCTACAGGCTCTGCACGGAAATACAATGGGTCTGCTGTCTGGAAGTTTGCTACACGGTGATGGTCAATCACCTCTGTAATTTGTACCTCTTCAATGCCATCAGCAGATTGTTGGAATTCATTATGGTCTACTAAAATTACTTGTTCTGTCTCTCCAACAACCGTGCTAATAAAGCGCGGTGCTTCAAAGCCGAATTTTTCTAAAGCGAATTTTGTTTCGTTATTAATATCACCTAAACGTACAGCTTCTGCTTCCACACCTAGTTGCTGTTTTAAGTACGCATAAACGATTGCTGATGTAATCGTATCTGTATCTGGATTTTTATGCCCAAAAACTAAAGTGTTGCTCATGAAATAGCCTCCTAATATATCAATGCTTATTAACAAACTTATTTTATCACAAATAATGAGTGAAGTTGAATGAAGTTTCTCTCGTAAATTTCAAAAAATCTAAGCGTAATTATCCTTTGATATAATTAAAAATTAGGCTATTTGTCCTTCAAAAACGCTCCAAACTTCCTACTTCATTTTCAAAAAGAATAGACAAAATTCCTTTTTCATATCCTTTATTAGTATAAATACAAAAAACTAAACATTAAATATTATTTTTTTGACTAATATGTTAAAATAACCGTATGCACAATAAATTCAGTCATAGAAATGAGGATAGCAATGTCTAAAAAAATGGAAAAGAAGTATATTCCATTAGCTGAGTTCTTTCAGAATGCAACGCAAAGTGAAATTACATTAACATATGAAGCAATTGAAAATATTATGGGGCAAGCGTTGCCAAATGCAGCTTACTTGAACTTGAGCTGGTGGAAAAAAACTAAGCCTCCCTTGACACATTACCAATCTTGGTTCAATGCCAATTATCATGTAATGGATGTTCAGCTAGGTCAATCCGTAACATTCTCTCGTTTAAAGCAAACAGGAATCGATGAAAATGATGCAGATGAAAATACACAAACTTCAATTATTAGACCAATTGAAACAGAGGATGCTCGCTCATTTATTCGTCTACAGGAACAAATTTATGCCCAATCAGAATTTGAATATTATGAACCTAATGTACAACATTTAACAGTACAAATTATTCGTAAACAGATGGCCGAGTGGCGCAAGTTTAAACAGCAAACAATACTTTTATGTATCGTTAATGGGGAATTTGCAGGTTATTCTCGTATTACTGGCTATAAGGAGCAACGCTTACAGCATGGTGCTACAATACGTATCGGCGTATTAAAAAAATATGCTAACAACGGCATCGGTACTGCACTAGTAGAAAGTAGCATCAAATGGTCACAACAAAACGACATTGAAAGACTGGAAGCAATCATTATGGCTCATAACACAAAAGCTATTTCCCTCTTTGAAAAACATGGCTTTACAGTCGAAGGAAAAAAAGTACATTCAGTAAAAATTGACAATGAGTATTATGATGAATTTATTTATAGTAAGCTAGTTCGTTAATTTACAAATGTAATCGTTTTATTCGCAGAATGGCATTAAAAATAGGAGTTTTCTAAAAAATTATTGGGAGATGCCTCCTTCACAGAAAAAAGTCGATTTGCACTGAGAAATTCAGTATAAATCGACTTTTCAAATGCCACCTTTTTTACAAGCAGCTTATTTATGATAAGCTAAGTCCTCTTTCATTCTTTTCTGTAGCTCACTATAACTAGCAAAGTCCATTGCATAGCAAAAACGATGGACCGTCGACTCACTTACTCCCGCTATTCGACCAACCTCAGAGGCAATCTTTGTTGTCACAATGCTTGGGTCATTCAACACAAATTGCGCAACGCGTCGCTGCCCTTTTGATAATCGAATAAATCTTCTTTTAATGCTCTCACAAATACTCATACTCTACTCTCTATCCTTTCTCATCTATTCTCAACTGCCTGAACTTGAACATACATTAACATGAAATATCATGACATTCAACACTTTTCTGAAAATTCTGTTATTTGTGCTTTTTTTGTCAAATTTATAAAGAAAGATGCTATGAGCAATATCAATTTCCCATAGCTCCCGCAAATAAATTCTATTTAATTGAAATAACCACCTGTGCTGTAGGTTCAATTGTTAGCTTCGGTAACAGAATTGTTTTAATAAAGGGCTGACCTACATTTGTTTTATATTTTAATTGATATTCATTGCGCCCGATTGCCTGTACTTCCTCTGTCATAATTCTTTCGCCATCTTCCAAAGCTATTGTAAAAGGAAGCAATCCTAGGTTTCTGTTAAATGGAAAATCACTATCAATTAAAAATGTTAAAACTGCTTCATCCCCAACCTGCTCAACATGCGTAATTACAATATCCCCCATATCCCCCAACTCAATTTTTTGAGGTAACTCGTTGGATAATGGCACAATGACATCCTCAAACACCGCATCTATTTTCGGTCCAGCATAATAATATAAACGCAGTTCTGTTATATCTGGTGCAAGTGGCTCTAACATATATGTCCATGTCAAATCATTATCCGTTTTTCCTCCGCCTACCTTTTCTAGTATTTTTAATGGAACGCCATTTTGATCTGTAATCGTTTCAGATATAGACCAGCCGATTGGAAAACCAATTTTCTCTCTAATTGGCCCTGTAAATTCTACTTGCAGCTTTGTAGAAGTAGTTGAAGTTTGAGCACTTTTTACTTCAAAGGCAATTCCGTTCATCATGCCCGTTTGCCCAGCTTGCAATATACGATGCTTATTTTGTACTTTCTTGATTGGTGTTTCAAACGTCCAATCCCCTACTATGCCATCAATCGAGTCTATTTTTAATGTTAAATCAAATGCCTCTGGCAATTCCTCCTCAAAGCGAAAACCGTATAAAGCGCGATATGAGCCCTCTTCCTCCTGCAAAGAAGTTATACTTCCTCCTGTATTCAGCCATTCACCATTTACGAACATCTCCATTTTACCTATTTCTCGATATTCAGGCATTGAATAAATCACATGGAGACGTGCGCCATCATAGACAATTTCTTCAAAAGTAACGGAAATACCTTTGCTCGTCACCGTCTTATTTAATTTAATGGCATTGCTATCTGACAATGCTTTATGCAAACCTTTATCCTGCTCCTCAATTTTATAAACAAAGCCCATAAATGGTATTTTCGCAAGCGCATTGCCAACTGTTGGTGACACAAAGCCTGACCCTAATACGAGAGAAACAGCTGCAACAGATGATAGTAATCCTATAATCAGCTTGTTTTTCGTTTTTTTCTTAGGGGCAATGATTCCTTTATTGATTGCCTCATCAAGCTTTTGCATCGGCACATCCATTTCATCAATGACCTTTTTAATATTGTTCTCCATATAGGTTACCTCCTTTATTTAAACTCTTTTTCAGCTGTTGCAAGCCACGATGCACATTTGTTTTAACAGTTCCTTCTGGATAATCAAGCAGCTCTGCGATTTCCTTTGTTGATAAATCCTGATAATATTTCAGTAAAATGACCGTTTTATATTTCTCATCTAGCTGTCCAATTGCATGTAATAAGTCGATGCGTTCATCATGATTATAGGTTTTTCCTTGCTCCTTCTGCTCCTCATGCATTAAGACAATCTTGCTATTTTTTCGTAAATGCTCTAACGCTGTATTAATTAAAATTTTCATTAACCATGTAGAAAAATATTGCTGTTCTTTCACGCTATTGATGCTAGCATAAGCTTTTGTCACTGTTTCCTGTACAACATCTAACGCATCATTTTCATTTTTCATATAAATGTACGCCATTTTATATAGCTTGACCTTTTCATCTTGTACTAGCTGTAAAAATGCAGCGCTATTTCCTTTCTGTGCTTTTTTTAGCAATTGTATTCACATCCTTTTTATATCTACTTGTTAGATGAACAAAGCGTCGGTTTCGTTTCAAAAAAAAAACTATCTGAAAAGATTTTACCTTTTCAGATAGTTAATGCATCTACTATTTTAGTCTAATTCTACTTGCTTCGTTTCTTTCCCTAAAAATAATACGGCTGCTACACCGATTAAAATTGCTACACAGAAAATCGCAAATACCGAGCCAATCGCATAGCCTTTTGCAACTAATGTACCGACAAGCAACGGTCCGAAAATGCCACCTATACGCCCTACTGCTGCAGCCATACCTGCACCTGTTCCACGAATAATCGCAGGATATTGCTCTGGGGTGTATGCATAAAGCGCACCCCATGCCCCTAAATTAAAGAATGATAGCAGCATACCAGAAATAAGCAAAATTGTGACAGACTCTGCGTTGCCAAAAACATAAGCACTTGCCGCTGTACCAATTAAATATGTAACGAGTACAAATTTGCGACCGAGCTTTTCAATAAACCAAGCTGCTGTAAAGTAACCTGGCAATTGTGCCAATGTCATAATTAACACATATTTAAAGCTAGAAATTAAATCGAAGCCTTTCCCAACCATTACGCTCGGTAGCCATAAAAACATCCCATAGTATGAAAATACTACTGCAAACCAAAGCACCCATAGCATCAATGTTGAACGTGCATATGGTTTTGACCATACCTCCGCAATATTTTGCATAACGGAGCGCTTTTTCGCCTCTGCTTTCGCCACGAATTGCGGAGAATCTGGCAGCTTCATGCGAATATAAATTGCATAAAATGCTGGTAATGCTGTTAAAATTAAAGCGACACGCCATCCTTCAATCGGCCAAAACGTTGCTGGAATGACAAAGTACGAAATAATTGCAGCAATAAGCCAGCCCGCAGCCCAAAAGCTTTCTAATAAAACGACAACGCGACCGCGTTCCTTCGTTTCCACACTTTCCGAAACGAGCGTTGAAGCAACTGGCAGCTCTCCACCAAGCCCCATTCCAACGAAAAAGCGGAAAATTAAAAATAGTGCTAGCGTTGTTGTGAATGCAGATAAACCGCTCGCAATAGAAAATAAAATGAGCGTCCACATAAACACTTTTTTACGACCTATTTTATCTGCAAGTACACCGAAAACTAATGCCCCTACAGCCATCCCAATAGAGTTGACACTACCAATCCACCCCATTTGCGATGGGTTTAAACCCCAATCTATTGCAAGTGCAGCAATAACAAAGGATAGAATGCCAACATCCATCGCATCAAACATCCATCCAATACCTGCTACACCTAGCAATTTATTGCGTGAAATTTGCCCATTTTGCTGTTTTATCATATGAATACAACCACCTGTCTTTACACTTGTATAAGCATGTATACTATACACCTATTTTTTAATTGTGACAATATTGTTTAAATTAAATTGTTGTTTTACTATTGAAATAAGTAGGCTAGAGGTTTACAATGTCTTGTATAAAAAAACAACTGTTCATTCAGAAAGAACAAAAGGAGCTATCTCGTTATGTGGAAAGGTTTAATTGAAGAATATAAACAATATTTGCCCGTTACTGAAAATACACCAGCTTTAACTTTAAATGAAGGAAATACACCATTAGTACATTTAGTAAATTTATCTAAGGAGCTAGGTATTGAGCTATACGGAAAAATTGAAGGCGCAAATCCAACAGGCTCCTTTAAAGATCGCGGTATGGTATTTGCAGTAGCAAAGGCGATTGAGGATGGTGCACAATGCGTTATTTGTGCTTCTACAGGCAACACATCTGCTGCAGCTGCTGCTTACGCAACGCGTGCAGGCATTCAATCCATCGTTGTCATCCCAAAAGGAAAAGTAGCATTAGGGAAATTAGCGCAAGCAACGATGTATGGTGCAAAAATTATTGAAATTGATGGCAACTTTGACGATGCCTTAAATATCGTTCGCCGCATTAGCGAAACAACGCCTGTTGCACTTGTAAATTCCGTCAATCCATACCGTATCGAAGGGCAAAAAACTGCTTCCTTTGAAATTGTGGATGCACTAGGAAAAGCACCCGACTTTCTATGTATTCCAGTCGGTAACGCAGGCAATATTTCTGCTTATTGGAAAGGCTTTAAAGATTATAATGAAGCAAAAAAATCAGGCTTACCAAAAATGTTTGGCTTTGAAGCAGAAGGTGCTGCTGCAATCGTTAAGGGCGAGCCAATTGCAAACCCTGAAACAGTGGCAACAGCAATCCGTATCGGCAACCCAGCTAGCTGGAAATTAGCAGAGGCTGCACGTGATGAATCAGGTGGCATCATTGATTCTGTAACAGATGAAGAAATTTTAGCTGCTTATAAGTTAATCGCAGGCAAGGAAGGCGTCTTCGTTGAGCCAGGTTCAGCCGCTTCACTTGCAGGTGTCATTAAATCCGTGAAAGCCGGTCTTATTCCACAAGGTAGCCAAGTCGTAACGGTGTTCACTGGTAATGGCTTAAAAGATCCAGATACGGCAATGGACGTGTCAACGGTGGATTTAGTGTCGTTGAAAAACGATGAAGAAGAAATTCGTAAATATATTGAGGGCGTTCTATGAGCTGGCAAATAAAAGTTCCTGGCAGTACAGCAAACCTCGGGCCCGGCTTTGATTCAATTGGGCTCGGTTTGTCACTTTATTTAACATTAGAAGCAACACCTCAAACTGAATGGGAATTTGTTCATCAAGGTGAGCATGTCCCAGCAGACACAACAGTCGAAAATCACTTAATTTATCAAATTGCGAAACAAGTTGCAGAGCGTTATCAACAAGCACTGCCAGGCTGTCATGTCGTTATGACAAGCGAGCTTCCTTTAGCACGTGGTGTTGGGAGCAGTGCTGCCGCTATTGTTGCAGGCATCGAGCTAGCAAATTTATTATGTGATTTACAGCTATCTGAACAAGACAAGCTTAATATTTCATCACAAATAGAGGGACATCCTGACAATGCAACAGCATCTGTTTTAGGTGGCCTGACGATTTCTTCTATGACAGAGAATGGCATTGTCGATACAATTCATGTACAAGATGTAGATGCGGCCTTTGTGCTTTTCATTCCTGATGTAGAGCTGAAAACTGCCGAGGCGCGCGGCGTTCTCCCTGCACAGCTAGAGCGTCCATATGCAGTTAAAGCGAGCGCTACAGCTAATATGCTTGCCGCTGCTTTAATTGCGAAAGATTATGAGCGTATCGGTCGCTATATGGAATCTGATTTATTTCATGAGCCTTTCCGCGCACAGTTAATTCCTAGCTATGCCGAAATTCGCCAAGCTGCCAAGCAGGCTGGCGCATATGGGACCGCATTAAGCGGTGCTGGTCCAACATTGATTTCGATTATCCCCAAGTCAAGTGCTGATGAATTCGTTGTTAGTATGCAAAAACAATTTCCTTCACATCGCATTGTATTAACGAATGCTGATTGTCATGGAATTGTTGTAACACCACTATAAGCAATAGGAGTGATCTTCGGATACGCTCCTTTTTTATTTCACGCTTTTTGAGATTTATTTTATGTTGTGCATACTTTTTCAGCAAAGCGGGTATAGTACTAACACTCGATTGACGAAAGGGGAAATGTTCATGAAAATCGCAGTTATTGGAGCTGCTGGACAAGCAGGTAGTAATATATTAAGAGAATCTACAATGAGAGAGTATGATACAACCGCGATTGTGCGTAATCAAGCGACATTAAAAGATGATGTCCAAACTCTTGAAAAGGATTTATTTCATTTAACAACATCAGATATAGAAAAATTCGATTGTATCGTCAATGCCTTTGCTCCAAAAAGTGGTGAGGAGCACTTATATGTAGACGCAGGCAAGCATTTAATATCTATTTTGCAACCAATACAAACACGCTTAATCGATATCGGTAGCTCAGGCTGCTTATTTACAAATAAAGATAAAATTGTACGTTTACTCGATAGTGAGGATTACCCTGCGCAATTAACAGCTGCGGCTAAATATCAGCTACAAAATCTACAACACCTACAGCAATCCTCTATCGCATGGACTTTTATTTGTCCTGCGCTGATGTTTGATGCAGAAGGTCCACGCACAGGTCACTACATTACTGGACATGATTATTTACTAACAAATTCACAGCTTAATAGCTACATTAGCCAAGCTGACTTTGCGGTAGCCGTAATTGATGAAATTGAAAATGCCAAGCATATTAACGAAGCTTTTACTGTAGCTTCTGAAAATACCACCTCTGCTAGCTAATATACTAACCTAAGTTATGCTCCAACATGACTTAGGTTTTTCTATGTAAATTGTATCTAATTTTCAGAATTGTTTGTGTGCCAGGCACCCTCATAACTCCCCTATGAAACTCATACGCTGTACAAAGCATTATGAAGGAGGGTTTTATGAAGGATAATCATGATAACGAAAATAAAAAACTACAGCAACTGAATGAATACAAAGTAAATAATGATGGCACGAAGATGACAACGAATCAGCGAGTGCGAATATCCAATGATGAGGAATCTTTAAAGGCGGGCTTGCGTGGGCCCACTTTGATGGAGGATTTTCATTTTCGTGAGAAAATTACACATTTTGACCATGAGCGTATCCCTGAAAGGGTCGTACATGCACGCGGCTATGCTGCCCATGGTGAATTTGAGCTATACGAATCAATGTCCGAGTTTACAAGAGCTCATTTCTTACAAAAGGCGGGCACAAAAACGCCTGTTTTTGTGCGTTTTTCGAATGTTGTTGGGAGCTCAGGCTCTAACGATACAGCACGTGATGTCCGTGGCTTTGCGGTGAAATTTTATACGGAAGAAGGAATTTTCGATTTAGTTGGCAATAATATTCCCGTTTTCTTTATTCAAGATGCTATTAAATTCCCTGATATTATCCATGCAGTCAAGCCGGAGCCACACAACGAAATACCACAAGCTTCCTCTGCCCATGATACGTTTTGGGATTTCGTTGCGAATAATCAAGAAACAGCCCATATGATTATGTGGCTGATGTCTGATAGAGCTATTCCCAAAAATTACCGCATGATGGAAGGCTTCGGTGTGAATACCTTTCGCTTCGTAAATGCGTCGGGGCAAAGTAAATTCGTTAAATTCCATTGGAAGCCTGTGCTTGGTGTACACTCACTTATATGGGATGAGGCGCAAAAAATCGGTGGTGCAGACCCTGATTTTCAGCGTCGTGATTTATGGGAGGCCATTGAAGCAGGCTTTTATCCTGAATATGAATTTGGTGTGCAAATGATTGATCCAGCAGATGAATTTAAATATGATTTCGATCTATTAGATGCTACAAAGGTTTGGCCTGAGGAGCTCATTCCTGTCAAAAAAATCGGCAAGCTCACTTTAAATCGCAATGTCGATAATGTTTTTGCAGAAACTGAACAAGTAGCCTTTCATCCAGGTAATGTCGTAACGGGCATTGATTTTTCAAATGACCCATTGCTGCAAGGACGGCTATTTTCTTATTTAGATACCCAGCTATTGCGTTTAGGTGGTCCTAACTTTACGGAAATACCGATTAACCGTCCACTTTGCCCTTTCCACAATAACCAACGTAATGGCTTCAGCCGCCAAATGATTAATACTGGCAGAGTAAGCTATCATAAAAATTCTTTAGCGAATAATACACCTGCTACAAGCACTGCAGCAGAAGGTGGCTATGTGCATTATCCTGAAAAGGTAGAAGGGCGTGTTATTCAAGGACGCAGCAAGTCGTTTGATGATTTCTTCTCACAAGCACGACTTTTTTGGAATAGTATGTCACCTGTAGAAAAACAGCATATTTTAGATGCCTTTTCCTTTGAGGTAGGGAAAGTCGAGAGTCGCAGTGTTCGGCAGCAAGTCGTTGATATGCTTGCACATATCGATTATTCACTAGCCACAACGCTCGCTGAACGTCTTGCAGTAAATAAACCAACAAATCAACAAGTTGATGTCACAGCATCCTCTCCTGCACTAAGCCAGCAAAATACCGTATTCGTTCCGCAAACTTTAAGTGTAGCGATTATTATTGGTAATCAATTTAATGCCCAAGAGCTAGAGCAGGTTACTAAGGAATTTAAACGTTATGGTGTGCGCTATCAAATGATTGCAGAAACATTTGAGCCTGTAAAAGCTGTAAATGGGCAAACGTTTGAAGTAGATGCTACGTTTTTAACGACTTCTCCTGTTTTATATGATGCATTATATGTCGTTGGTGGCACGTCAGCAAATCAGGCAAAATTTAATAGCGATATGACTGCCTTCATTCGCCAAGTTTATCAAAACTATAAGCCGATCGGGATTGCCACAACAGGAGTGCCATTTTTCAATGCAACGCGGGCAAAAGCAAGTGACGGTATTCTTTTTGCTACAGCAAATCCAAATTTCTCACAGCAATTTATCCAAAATATCGCAAAGCAACGCTTTTGGGATCGAGATATTTATATTTGAATACAAAAAGTCGATTGCTACCAAAATGTTTGGTGCAAATCGACTTTTTATCATGCTAACATTACTAAGCTAATCGCCATCACAGCCATACCGGCCACTAAACCATAAATAGATATATGTGTTTCATCATATTTCTTCGCTGCTGGCAATAGCTCATCTAGTGAAATAAATACCATAATACCCGCTACACCCGCAAATACGACACCGAACATTACATCATTTAAAAATGGCATTAAAATTAAATAAGCAACAAATGCCCCAACAGGCTCTGCTAAACCAGATAGCAGCGATAAGCGAAAAGCTTTCATACGAATACCTGTTGCGAAGAAAATTGGTACAGCAACAGCAATTCCTTCTGGAATATTATGAATTGCAACTGCTATGGCAATCGCAATCCCTAAATTCGGATCTTGCAATGCAGACATAAATGTGGCGATACCTTCTGGAAAGTTATGAATCGCTATTGCTAATGCTGTAAATGTCCCCATTTTCATGAGTTTATCTGCATCCGCTAATGGCTTTCCTTCCACTGCATTTACATCTTCAACAGTACGCACTTCATGTGGATTATTTTTATTCGGAATAAATTTATCAATTAATGCGATAAAAATCATTCCTCCGAAAAAGCCTGCAAGCGTCATCCAATAACCGTTCGTTTCACCGAGCGCATGCGTTAATGAATCTTTTGCCTTTACAAAAATTTCAACAAGCGATACATAAATCATAACACCTGCTGAAAAACCAAGTGCACCAGATAAAAATTTTGTATTGGTTCTTGAGGTAAAGAATGCTATTAAACTACCTACACCAGTTGCCAAACCTGCAAAAAGTGTTAAACCGAGTGCTAATAATACATTATCATCCATAATTATTTCCTCTCTTTAACTAGCTTAATCGTATTATACGCAACAAGTTTCCTTTAGACAACTTTATTTTATTAGGAAATATTTTATGTAATAGCCCAACATTCAAAAAGCCGTTAAGAAAATAGGCTTAACCTATTTTCTCAACAGCTCTCTTCTTACCACGCTCATACCACATCATACATACAACAAACCAAGTATAGCCAACGCTCCATCCTGCCAAGACATCTGTAGCAAAATGGCGACTTTCCGCAATGCGCGATAAGCCGATAAAGCATATTAAAATGATAGCAACAAGCCAAACAAGCAATGCTTTTTTGCTACGTCCTAGCCCCTCTGATAACAAATAAGCGATTGTTAATAAATACAATGCCCCTGTCATTGAATGCCCTGATGGAAAACTAAAAGATAATAATTGATCTGCAATATCTGGGCGGGGACGCTCAATCCATTTTTTTAATAATTGATTAAGTACATTGCCTGCTGCAATCGTCAATAATACAAAGACAATCGCACGATAATTCCCCTTTCTCCATTGCCAAAAAACAAGGATTAGCGCTACGATTACAACGAAAATAGGCTCACCGATATAATGGAAAAAAATAATGAGTTCATTACCACCAAGTAATTTTACTAAATTTTCATCAAAAGACATGAATGTCGGCGTTTCATAGCTGAAACGTAGCATTATAAATAAACCTAATGTAATAACAGCCAAGCTATAAATCCATTTTTTCATCTATACTTCTCCTTTAACTTGAAAGTTTGTATAACAACATTCAAGAATATAGTCCAATTGTGCAAATTGTAGTTGTTCATTTGATGAGATACAATTATCATAATTTTTCCAATGTGCCTCAGATTCCCAATAAATTAGTACAACAACCTCTTCACTATTTGTATCCACTTTTTTCACATACAATTCTTTATTTAAAAAACCTTGCTGTTGTTCCATAATCGATGGTCCTTCGCCATACTTGCGCACAAAGCAATCGATTACTTTAGATGAATGACCTACCTTGACAATAAAGTATTTCATTTGAACAAACATGTGCATATCTCCCTTTCAAAGCCATTGTATATTGCATAGAAATCGCACTATATACATTAACATATACTGTTAAGCTGTCTTCTGTCACTCCCCCTCACTTATTATGATAAGAAATATAAGATGTTTCAACGTTTTTCAATGTCGTGAGAAATATTTTTTATCGGATATGAAAAATCAGCATTGTTTTTTCAAAAAATATAGATTAGAATGGATTAGTCGATAATGATAATCATTATCAATAAAAAATGAGGTGAATTTTCCTTTGGATACACAAGCTATAAAATCGTCAAGAACGAACAAACTCTACTATTTAATTATTTTGCTATTAATTTGCGCCATTATGCTATCCGCTGTGTATTCTGTATCTATCGGGCAAGTGAGTATCCCATTTAGGCAATCGATGGACATACTTTTGCATACCATCACTAACGGCAAGCTCGGCTCACTTGAGCATATAGAAAATGAATCCTATTTAAATATCATTTTGCAAGTGAGAATGCCACGTATTATTTTTGCTTTACTTATCGGTATTGGTCTTGCCTTATGTGGCGTTGTCATGCAAGCAGTTGTGCAAAATCCACTTGCTGACCCATACATACTTGGAATTTCTTCAGGCGCTTCTTTAGGAGCTACCTTTGCGATACTTGTTGGATTTGGTAGCAATGCACTACTCGCTCAATTTGGTGTAGCATTTGGTGCATTTACAGGGGCTATGCTGACCTCGATGGCTGTTTTGCTATTATCAAGCATTGGTGGCAAAGCAACATCTGTCAAGCTGGTCTTATCAGGGGTAGTGATCGGCGCTCTTTGTGGCTCCTTCTCTAGCTTGATTATCTTTTTTGCCAATAATGCAGAAGGAATTAAAACTGTTACCTTTTGGTCTATGGGCAGCTTAGCTTCTGCTAGCTGGGAGAAAACGCCGATTTTAATTATCGTCGTTGTGCTTGGCGCAATTTTCTTCCTGTTCCAGCATCGCATTTTAAATACGATGCTGCTAGGCGATGAATCAGCAATTACGCTAGGCATTAATTTAAGTATTTTCCGCAAGCTGTATATGGTGCTAACAGCGCTTGTTACAGGAACAATGGTTGCTTATGCAGGAATGATTGGCTTTGTCGGTTTAATTATTCCACATATCGCACGTGGTATTTTCGGTGCTGACCATAAGCGACTCATGCTTGGCACATTGCTATTAGGTGGTCTATTTATGATTTGGGCAGACATCCTATCAAGAACGCTTATTGCCAATGTAGAATTGCCAATCGGTATTATTACATCTGTTATTGGTTCGCCACTGTTCATTTATATGATTATTAAAAAAGGCTACAACTTTGGAGGGTAAACGATGGAACTAACAGCACAAAACATTGCCGTTACATTTGGAAAAAAGGACATTGTCAAAAACGTTTCTGTCCTTGTGAAAAAGAAGCAATTCGTCGGCTTAATTGGTCCAAACGGCTGTGGGAAATCCACCTTGCTAAAAAGCATTTATAAAAGCTTAACGCCAAAGCAAGGAACTGTTTTTTTAGATGATTTAAATGTGTTGAAATCACCTGAAAAAAAGGTTTCACAGCAGCTAGGTGTCGTTGGACAATTTAATGAAATGCACTTCGATTTATCTGTCCACCAAATGGTTATGTTAGGCAGAACACCACATAAAAAAATGCTCGAATCGGATACGAGGAAAGATTATGAAATTGTAGAAGAGGCATTGGCACGTACAAATTTGCAATCCTATAAAGAACGCAGCTTTCTATCCTTATCAGGTGGTGAAAAGCAGCGTGTTATTTTAGCACGAACAATTGCTCAGCAGCCTAAATTTATGATTTTAGACGAACCGACGAATCACTTAGATATTCGTTATCAAATCGAAATACTATCCTGTGTAAAGGAATTAAATATCGGCGTGCTTGCTGCCCTTCATGATTTAGAAATGGCTGCACATTACTGTAATTACATATACGCAGTCAAAGATGGTGAAATCTATGCACATGGTACACCAACTGAAGTATTAACACCAGCTACAATTGAAGCTTTATATCAAATAAAATGCCAAACGTACATCAATCCTGTGACAAACGGATTAGGATTTGCTTATGGCTTAGGAGGATCATTATGAAAAAGAAAACATTACTTGGTATCGGTTTAGCGACAATGCTATTGCTAGCAGCTTGCGGCAATTCATCAGATAAGAAAACAGAGGAAAAAGTAAGTGAAGCACATTATCCTCTAACAATCGAAAACTTCGCAAAGGCTGAAGGTGGAAGCGAATGGACGAAGAAGGAGCAAGTATTTGATAAAGCACCAAAACGCATTATGGCGAATACACGCCCTGCTGCGGAGCTATTGCTACATTTAGGACTTGGCGATAAAATCGTTGGGGTTGGCGCAGATTTCGGAGCACCAGATCCTACAGTTGCTGAAGACTATGCGAAACTGCCAATTTTAAGCTCTGAATATGTTGGTAAAGAGGTAACCCTTGGTACAAACCCTGATTTAGTATATGGTCGAGGTGGACTGTTTGACAATGCCGATTGGGGCGTTGGTACAGTTGACTCATTAAATGAAATGGGCGTGAAAACATATGTATTAGAATCGTCTGTCACAGGTGGTACATACGACTCTGTTTACAAGGACATTGAAAATCTTGGCCATATTTTCAGCGTACAAGATAAAGCACAAAGCTTTATTGATGAATTAAAAGCAAAAGAAGAGGCCATTGCAAGAGGTTTAGAGAGCATTACAGAAAATAAAACATTTGCCTACTTGCATACAAATGACCCTAAGGACTTATATGTTTGGTCAGCACATGGGGAATCATTTTTCCATGACGCTTTTAATATGGTAAAGCTAGATAATGTATTTAAAGATGTAACTGGTGACGTAAGTCTTGAAACGCTCATTTCTACAGACCCAGATGTATTAATTTTACCGAACTTTGATGGCTCAGACTTATCCCATGTACACGATGCAATTTATGAAAACCCTAAGCTGTCAAGTATGAAAGCAATTAAAAACAAGGAAATTTATATCGTTGATTATAATTATTTATTCGGCTATGGCTACAACACAATCGACGGGATGGAAATATTAGCGAAAGAAATGTACCCTGAATTATTTAAATAATGTTTCCTCCTAAAATAATAGGGAAAACTAATGATAAAGGAGTGGTTTTCAAATGGAATATCGTATTGAAAAGGATACAATGGGTGAAATTAAAGTACCTGCTAATAAATTATGGGGTGCACAAACACAGCGCAGCAAGGAGAATTTCCAAATCGGCTCAGAGCAAATGCCGATTGAGCTTATTCAGGCTATGACGATTTTGAAAAAAAGCGCGGCGATTGTCAACGAGCAGCTAGGTAAGCTCTCTCCTGTAAAAGCTCAAATGATTCGGCAAGTAGCTGACGAAATTTTATATGGGCAATGGGATGACCAATTCCCTCTTGTTGTATGGCAAACAGGTAGTGGTACACAAACAAATATGAATGTCAATGAAGTGATTGCTAACCGAGCAAACCAGATTTTGCAAGAAGTTGGCGAAGGAGCTATTATCCATCCAAATGACGATGTCAATAAATCACAAAGCTCGAATGACACGTTTCCAACAGCATTGCATATCGCAGCTGTCTTGAAGGTAGAGGATTATTTATTACCTCGCTTACGTCTTTTAAAGGAGACACTTGCAAATAAAGCAGAGCAATTTAAAGACATCATTAAAATTGGACGTACACATTTACAAGATGCTACACCTTTAACACTAGGTCAAGAAATCAGCGGCTGGGTTGCCATGCTTGAGAAATCTGAACGCATGATTCAGCACAATATTGAATATATGAAAGAGCTAGCAATTGGCGGTACAGCTGTTGGTACAGGAATTAATGCACACCCTGAATTCGGCGAACGTGTAGCAGCAGAAATTAGCCAATTAACGAATAAAGCGTTCATATCAGCACCGAATAAATTTCATGCATTAACGAGCCATGACGAGGCTGTTGTTGCACATGGCGCATTAAAGGCACTAGCTGTCGATTTAATGAAAATCGCCAACGATGTACGCTGGCTAGCAAGTGGACCTCGCTCAGGTATTGGAGAAATTACGATTCCAGAAAACGAGCCTGGCTCATCGATTATGCCTGGTAAAGTCAATCCAACACAAAGTGAGGCATTAACAATGGTTGTCACACAAGTTGTTGGCAATGACGCAACAATCGCCTTTGCTGCCTCACAAGGGAATTTTGAGTTAAACGTCTTTAAACCAGTTATTTTATATAACTTCCTACAATCTACGCAGCTACTAGCAGATGCAATGAAATCCTTTAACAATCATTGCGCAGAAGGCATTGAGCCAAACTTAGAGGTACTGCAACATAATTTAGAAAACTCACTGATGCTCGTAACAGCATTAAATCCTTATATCGGCTATGAAAACGCTGCGAAAATTGCGAAAAAAGCTCATAAGGAAGGCACGACATTAAAGGCGGCTGCGATTGCAACCGACTTATTAACAGAGGAACAATTTGAGCAATATGTCGACCCGAAAACGATGATCTATCCGAATGTGAAATAGGCTAAAGGTAATGAATTGCACGTAAGAAGTAGTATTTCGCATGCAAAGAGTCTAAATCTGCACGTTCAAATGCGCTTTTCGCACATTAAAAGCTCCATTTCGCACGCAAAAACAAAAACGCTTGAAATCAAGTTTGCTACTTTGATTTCAAGCGTTTTTTTAATTATTCACAAAGCGTAAGGCACGACTCATAATCGTTGGCACAACCGATCCGTGATTTTCATCCGGAGCAACATAAAATGCCGTATCCATTACTGCGCTTAATTGCTGTGCCATCTTCTGTGCATCATCGACCATAAATTCTTCCAGACTACCAGCACCTGTAAATAATTTAGCTGGTAGCTCGCTATATTTTGCTAAAAATGCATCTGCATATTGGAATAATTCATGCTCATTCCACCAAATAGACGGGCTAATCGCAATGTATTTATAATAGCTAGCTGGTGCATTAAACAATTGCCAAAGTGCGAAATAGCCTCCTAAAGAATGTCCAAATAATATTTCTTTGCTTTTATTTACTGGATAATCCGCTTGAATAATTGGCTTCAATTCTTCCTCTAAAAAACGACTGAAGTCCGCTGCACCACCATGCTGCCCATCAAATGCTCCCCTAAATTTCTCTGGATAAACATAGCTCTCTGCTGGTGCAGTAAAATCATAAAACCGGCGCATTCGCATATCCTCACCATGACCAACTCCAACGATAATCGAAGGAAACACTTCCGTTTTTGCTGCATTGATACTTTGTAAACGAACAATTTCTTTTACAAAATGAAAATACGAAGAGCCATCCAATACGTAAACAACCGAAAATCCTTCCTCTGGCATATCCACCTCTGGTACGTAAACATTAATATGATACGTATAATTTGTATGTGCTGATGTTATATCAAAATTCATCTGAACTCCCCTTTTCCTTATTATGATGAACGAAGCATGATTTTCGCCTACAAAAAAGGCGTTCGAAATTTCTTTCGAACGCACATTTTTAACCTTTTACATAATATACTTCTTGTCCACTTTCGATAACGAACTCTGGTTTAGGCTGACCAGCACTCGCTTTATGACCAGCGATGTGCTCAGGGCTCTTCTCCCAGTTTTTCCATGCTTCCTCTGATTCCCAACGAACCATGACTAGCACTTCTTCATCACCACGGCGAACCTTTTTTACTAATACTTGTTTATCTAAAAAGCCTGGCTGTCTTTCTAATAGAGAAGGCTCTCCTGACTTTGAACCAAAGCGTTCTACAATCTTTTCTGAATTTCCTTCAGTGACTACGATACGTTTGATTTGTACAAACATATTATTTATATGCCTTTAACACATCTTCAGCTTTTGAAGTTTCTGATTGTAAACCGCCACCTGATAAGTACCAAGTTTCTGGATTTAAGTAGAATACTTTGCCGTTTTTCACAGCATTCGTACCACTAACGATTTCATTTTCGATTGCACCTTTTGTACCTGATTCGCCGTTTTCATTTACAACTGCATCACGGTCAACTACAAATAAAATATCTGGGTTTACATCAAGTACATATTCAAATGATGCTTCCATACCATGTGTTGAAGCTTCGATCTTGTCATCAGCTTGTTTTGCACCAAATACATCATGTACTACGCCAAAACGTGAACCGCTACCATATGCAGATAACGCACCTTCGCTACCTAAAACAACTAATGCTTTTTCTTCAGAAGCACCTGTTGCAGCTTTTACTTCATCTACTTTTGCTTGATATGCAGCAAATGCATCTGCTGCTTCTTGTTCTTTGTCAAAAATTTTACCTGCTAATTCAACATTCGCTTTAAATGACTCTAAGAAGTTTTTGTTATCAACACCTACATAAACAGTTGGTGCAATTTTAGAAAGCTCTGCGTATGCTGCTGCTGCACGACCAGAGATGAAAATGATATCTGGTTGAATTGAAGATAATTTTTCATAATCTGGCTCGAATAAAGTACCTGCATTTTCATATTTAGAGTCTTCAAATTTGCTTAAATATGCTGGCATAGAACCTTGAACTACTGCTGTTACTTCTACACCTAAAGCATCTAAAGTATCAAGGAAACCATTGTCAAATACAACTACTTTTTCTGGTTTTTTATCAAGTGTTACTTCTTCAAATACTGTGTTACCATCGCGACCTTCGATTGTGCTACCTGGGATTGTTACTGAATATGCTGCTTCTTCAGTTTTATTTTCCTCTTGTTGACCTTCACCTTCTGTTGAAGCTGTTCCTTCTTCTTTATCCTTTGAACCACAAGCTGCTAATACTAACAGCATCATAGCCATTAACAAAGTAAGTAATTTCCAGTTTTTCATTTTGAAATATTCCTCCATTTTTATGAATTAAAATATACGCAAATGCGACAACCATTCTGTTCTTGAACGGGGATGTCCATATCATAAATTTCTTTTAATGCAATTGAATTAATAATGTCCTGTGTTGGACCATTTTTGACTACTCGCCCATCTTTTAATGCGACGATATAGTCTGAGTAAACTGAAGCAAAGTTAATATCATGTAGAACAATAATAACCGTTTTCCCTAATTCATCTACAAGCTTACGCAAAATTTTCATTATTTGTACAGAGTGTTTCATATCCAAATTGTTTAAAGGTTCGTCTAATAAAATGTACTCTGTGTCCTGTGCAATAACCATTGCGATGAAGGCACGTTGGCGTTGACCGCCAGATAATTCATCTAAATAATTATGCTGAATATCAGCTAAATTCATGTATTCAATCGCTTCATCAATTTTCACTTCATCCTCAGGCTTTAAATGCCCTTTTGAATATGGAAAACGGCCAAAGCCTACTAGTTCACGAATCGTTAAGCGAACATTCATAAAATTAGACTGCTTTAAAATGGATACACGCTTTGCAAATTCCTCTGATTTCCAACGACGTACATCTGATTTATCAAGTAGTACTTCGCCAGTATCAGCATTCATTAAACGGCTTACCATTGATAAAAGGGTTGATTTACCTGCACCATTAGGACCGATAAATGATGTAATCTTACGTGGTGCGATATCGATGCTGACATCTTGCACAACTGGCTTCTTCCCAAAGTATTTCGTAATTTCCTTTACTTGAATCATGCTGCAGACCTACTTTCCTTTAATAATAGGTAGATAAAGTATACGCCACCTATAAAGTTTATAATCACACTCAATGTTGTTGTAAAGCTAAAAATTCGCTCTACGACAAACTGTCCACCAACTAAAGCAACAACGCTCATTAAACAAGAGCCTACAATTAATATAGAATGTTTATACGTTTTAAAGTATTGATAAGACAAATTCGCTACGATTAAACCGAAGAAAGTGATAGGTCCAACAAGCGCAGTTGAAACAGCAATTAATATAGAAGAAATAATCAACATACGTTGGACAAGCTTATCATACGGCACACCTAAGTTAATCGCTGTATCGCGTCCAAGAGACATAACATCAAGCTGTCTCATATGACGCCAGCCATAAATAAATGTTAACAAAATAACAATACCTGCTAGCCAAACTAAATTCGTATTGACATTATTAAAGCTAGCAAACATTTTGCTTTGTAAGTTTAAAAACTCATTAGGGTCAATCAATACTTGCATGAATGTTGTGACACTACCTAAAAATGTACCAACAATCATCCCTACTAATAATAAAAAATAAATTGGGCGCTTACCTTCTTTAAATAGCAAGCGATAGAAAATCATTGCAAATAAAATCATTGCTGCCGTTGCTGTCAAAAAGTTAACATACGCATTTAACACAAAAATTGAAACAGAGCCAAAAAGGAAAAAAATGATTGTTTGCACCATCATATAAAGTGCATCAAGCCCCATTACACTCGGTGTTAAAATACGATTATGTGTAATTGTTTGGAAGACAACAGTCGAATAGGCAATGGCAACACCTGTTAATGCCATAGCACATACTTTCACAAGGCGGCGTGGAAATGCATAATGATAATTTCCATTTAGTTGATAAAAAACGTAAAGTGCCACACTTATAATCGCTAAGCCCAATAAAACCAACATTTTCGTACGATTACGCATATGCTCTCCCCCTAAACAACATGATTAGGAAGATGGCACTGCCAATCACACCGACTGTCATGCTAATCGGTATTTCATAAGGATAAATAATAACGCGTCCTAAAATATCGCATATTAATAAGAATGACATCCCAAGCAATGCCGTATGCGGTAATGTTTTCGCTAAATTATCTCCTTTAAATAAAGAGACCATGTTCGGAATAATTAATCCAAGGAATGGAATCATACCGACAGTTAGCACCACTGTTGTTGAAATAAGAGCTACTAGCACTAAGCCTAAATTCACAACAAATTTATAGGATAGACCTAAATTTTTTGCAAAGTCCTCTCCCATACCCGCAACAGTAAAGCGGTTAGCATAAATGTATGCTAATATTAGCACTGGTACACTTATGTATAAAAGCTCATAACGACCTTTCATAATTAATGCAAAATTCCCCTGTAGCCAAGCTGACATATTTTGTATAATATTTGCTTTGTACGCAAAGAATGTCGTAATAGAAGATAAAATATTACCAAACATTAAGCCGATCAATGGAATGAAAATCGCATCTTTGAATTTAATGCGGTTTAGTATTTGCATAAATAGCAGCGTTCCAGCTAATGCAAATATGAAAGCAAGCGATATTTTTTGTAAATAGCTTGCGCTTGTAAATATCATCATCGAAACTAGCACGCCTAATTTTGTCGCATCAAGTGTACCTGCTGTTGTTGGTGACACGAATTTATTGCGACTTAAGCTTTGCATAATTAAACCAGCAATACTCATCCCTGCGCCTGCTAGCAAAATAGCGACAAGTCTAGGTACACGGCTTATAAGGAATAACCTTGTTTCCTCAGATTGGAAATCAAGCAAATCAGTCGGCTTAATATTGATAACCCCAATAAAAAGTGACAGAATTGATAAAACAATTGTTGCAGTTAAAAGATATCTTATTTTCATAACAATCCCCGGTAGATTTATTATTGTTTATCTCAATTCCTCTGAATCAAGACAAAGCTCGTCGTAACAAATGCAAATCTCTCATTTTACAAGAAGAAATCTAACACCATTACATTTAAACTAGTGACAACAGTATGTTGAGAACAATTATCACTATCAACAGTCCCAATTATAAGCACCTTTTTCTCAGCAGTCAACAGCTAATTGAGAATTATTCTTGATTTTAATGAAAATACGGCAAAAAGAAGAAGAAATATTGACATATTCATATAAAAGAATTATATTCATATATGAACAAGTGAACATATATGAATATAGGTGGTGCACATACATGCAAAATAACGATCATCAACAAATAAATCATTTAGACGAGGAAACTTTATTCGTTGTATCTCAAACATTTAAAGCATTAAGTGATCCAACAAGGATACGCATTTTAAATTTACTTTGCTGCGGTGAACATTCTGTCAACCATATCGCTGAAACGTTGGATTTAAGCCAATCGACAGTATCTCATCAGCTACGCTTTTTAAAAAACCTGCGATTAGTAAAGTTCCGACGTGAAGGCACAACACTTTACTACACAAAGGACGATGACCATATTATGAACTTACTACAGCAAGCAATTGAGCATGCTGCACATTAGGAGGAAGGACAGATGGGACATGAACACAACCATGCACACACAAATAACAAAAAAATATTGCTCATTTCCTTTTTAATTATTACGACATATATGCTCGTTGAAGCAGTTGGGGGCGTCCTGACAAAAAGTCTCGCCCTACTGTCTGATGCTGGACATATGTTCAGTGACTCAATTTCATTAGCTATTGCCTTGATTGCTTTTAAATTGGGTGAAAAAGCCGTTACGTATAATAAAACATTCGGCTATAAACGCTTTGAAGTTTTAGCAGCATTATTTAACGGTGTTACATTAGTTGCGATTGCCTTAATTATTTTTTATGAAGCAATTGAGCGTTTTGTTAATCCACCAGAGGTAGCCACAGTAGGTATGCTTATTATTAGCTCCATTGGACTTGCTGTAAATATTTTAGTCGCATGGATTATGATGAGAGGTGCTGATACAGAGGAAAATTTAAATATGCGAGGCGCTTTTTTACATGTAATAAGCGATATGCTCGGCTCAGTTGGTGCAATTATTGCTGCATTGTTCATCATGTTTTTTGGTTGGGGCTGGGCTGACCCGTTAGCAAGTGTTATTGTAGCTATTCTTGTGTTACGTAGCGGCTATTTCGTAGCCAAAAAGGCGATTCATATTTTAATGGAGGGCACACCAGCAGATGTTGATATTAATCAAGTCGTTCAAGCAATAGCAAAAGTAGAAGGTGTTAAAGGCATTCACGATGTCCATGCTTGGACAATCACAAGTGGCTTTCATGCCTTCTCCTGTCATATCGTAGTTGATGAACAGCTAACAGTTGCTGAAAGCAATAAAATCACACATTCGATTGAGCATTTGCTACAGCATCAAGGGATTCATCATATTGCATTGCAAATGGAGCCAGCAAATCATCATCACGATGAGGCAATTCTTTGCACGCTAGAAGCAGCTCCTGAGCATCATCATTAATTCAATTAAGTAGATGTATCGTTAATTTTTTAGCGTACATCTACTTTTTCTTTCTCTCCAACAACAGTTCATAGAATAATCTGAAAATTTAATTGACTAAAGCAAAAGAACTTTCTATACTTAAAACTATAATTTCTGCTGTACGAAAATTATTTCCGCTTATCGGAAAATATAGGGAGGCGATAATATGAATCATCCACAATCTACAAAAGACCAAAAGCCTAAGGGGCTCAATGCGTTTGTATTAATGTTCATTATTATTATCATTATGACGATTTTAACGTATATTGTTCCTGCTGGTAAATATGAAAGGGTCGACAATAACGGACGTACAGTCGTAGACCCTGAGTCATTCCAGTTTGTTGAATCAAGCCCTGTTGGCTTTTTGGAAATGTTCAATAGCGTACATTTAGGTATGCTTGAAGGGGCTTCCATTATTTTATTCGTATTTTTATTTGGCGGTGCGTTAGGCATTATGCAAAAAACAGGGGCGATTGATTCGTTTATTAAAGTCACTGCCGCTAAATTCGGTAAACAGGAATACATACTCATTCCTATCTTTGTTTTTATCTTTGCTTGTTTAGGCTCGCTAATTGGTTCTGCGGAGGATACGCTTGTTTACATTGCGATTATCATTCCCTTAACAATGGCGCTCGGCATGGATGCACTGACAGGTTTTGCGATTGTGATGCTTGGCACATTAGCAACAGGCTTTACGTCCGGAATTACTAACCCCTTCAATATTGGGGTGGCGCAAACAATTGCTGAATTACCTATGTATTCAGGTATGGGCTACCGCATCATTGTATTTATTGTATTTTACATTTTAACGGTCGCTTATATTTATCGTCATGCGAAAAAGGTGAAAAAGAATCCTGAGTTAGGTATCTACGGAAAATTCAAGCGAGAAGAGACAGTAAAAATCGACCTTAGCTTCAAAATGAGCACGCGCCATTTATTAGCATTGATTGTCTTATTACTGAATTTCATTGCTTTAGTTGTAGGGGTTATTAAATTCCAATGGTATATTAGTGAAATAGGAGGAATCTTCCTTTTAAGCAGTATTATTATGAGCCTTATTTGTGGTATGCGCCTTAATGATATGGCAGATGGCTTCATTGGCGGTGCTCGTGAGATGGTTGAAGGCGCATTAATTATTGGTTTCGCTCAAGCAATATTAGTAATCACAACAACAGGTGGTTTAATTGATACAATTCTTTATTATGTGGCAAGTATCGTTAGCTCGCTACCAGCTTCAATTAATGCAATTGGGATGTTCCTATTGCAGCTATGTTTGAACTTCTTAGTACCATCTGGTAGTGGACAAGCTGCTTTAACAATGCCAATTATGACACCTTTAGCCGATTTAATTGGGGTATCACGACAAACAGCAGTGTTAGCCTTCCAATTTGGTGATGGGATTTCAAACATGGTCATCCCAACAAGCGGTGTATTATTAGCCGGGCTTGCAATTGCAGGTATTCCGTTTGCTAAATGGGTAAAATGGGTATTCCCTTATTTCCTTATCCAAACAGCTTTAGCGATTATTTTATTAATTATCGCTCATGCGATGAACTATGGCCCATTTTAACTTCTTTCAGTAGAAGTAGCCCACCTCAATTTAGGTTGCTTTTCAGTAGGTGTACAAACGCTTGTGGCAAGAAGTTAAAACCTCGGCATAATTGATAATAAAAGGAGGAATTATTTTGTCAGCGGATTTAAAACAGCAAGTCATTGCATGGAGAAGGCATTTACATAGCCATCCAGAGCTATCACATCAAGAGTACCAAACATCGCAGTATATATACGATCAATTGATAACATTCCCTCATTTAGAAGTGAAGCGTATGACAAAAACGAGCGTGTGTGCTTTTTTAAAAGGAACAAAAACAGAAGGCACTGGGCATACAATTTTGCTACGTGCAGACATTGATGCATTACCAATTCAAGAGGAAGCGGATGTACCGTTTAAATCGCAAAATCCAGGTGTTATGCACGCTTGTGGGCATGACGCACATCCAGCCATGCTATTAGGGGCAGCAAAAGCTTTAGCTGAACGTGGTACAGACTTTAATGGAGAGATTCGTTTTGTTTTCCAGCATGCAGAGGAGGTAACGCCTGGCGGTGCAGCCGAGCTAGTTGCATTAGGGATTACAGAAGGTGTTGATTATGCCTTCGCTTTACATGTAAATCCAGACTATGAAGCAGGTCAATTTGCAATGAAGGATGGAAAATTAACATCGGCAGCAGATGATTTTGAAATTAAAATTTTCGGCAGAGGTAGCCATGCATCCATGCCAGAAGTGGCTGTCGACCCTTTAGTGATTGGATCAGAAATCGTGATGGCTTTACAAACCATCGTATCGCGCAAAATGCCAATCCTTTCAGCCCCTGTTTTAACAGTTGCTAAATTCCATTGCGGAACAGCATTAAATATTATCGCAGATACAGCAGAGCTAGGTGGCACGATTCGCTCATTAGATGCTAAAGTGCGTGTGGACGCTCGTCAACATTTAGAAACAATTGTTACAAGTATTGCAACAATGCACGGTGCACGTGCAGAAATTTCATGGGAGTTAGGCTGCCCATCTGTTACAAATGATGCAAAGCTAACTGAATTATCTCGTCAAATTGCAGGTGATATTGTTGGCGAAAAAGGTGTCATCGAGCTACCTGCCCCGATGTTTGGCACAGAAGACTTTGCGGACTTCTCTGAAGCTGTTCCATCTTCTATGCAATTTATCGGGGTGCATAACCCAAGCTTTGGTGAAGTATTCCCACTCCATCACCCTCGCTTTAAGCTAGATGAAGAAGCGCTGATTTACGGAGCCCGCTACTTCGAAAATATTGCACGTACCTTATGTCCATAAAGAAAAAATGTTAGGTCGATTTTATCGCCCTAACATTTCTTTATTTTAAGAAGATAACCATCTATCGTGCTACTCCAGCCCTCTTTTTTATTTTATAAAGCAAACAAGCTCTTTTTCACAAATAAATAAAAATGCATCGGCTCCTGCCCTTTTACTAAATGTACAATCGCATAGCCTTGCTTGAACAGCGTCTCGAAAATCGTGCGCGTTTTATAGCGCCAATCCTCTGCCAATGCTAGGTTTTCTATTTTTATTTTTGAAAAATATTGAGGAATTGGCACTAAATAAGCATCGCTATAATAATTTAGCGTTGCATCAAATGGTGCTTGCTTATTTAACATTGGTAAGCCATCCACTGTATAAGACCACTCGACAAGCTCCTGCGCTCCCTCCAATAACTCCTCAATTTGTGCATCCCAGCGTGCAATATCATCATCATTTAATAGGCGCTCAACAACTAAGCGGTCCGATGGAATTTTGCTATTATAGCTTTCCTGCAATGGACCCTGAACATCTTTTTTATAAGTCGATGTGTAGCCACGCAATTTTGTAAAGCTACCTTGCCCATGAATTGCTTCGAGCGGATCAATAATCCATTTGCATTTTTTATAGCCATACGCTCTAGCTATATCCTTTTGATAAAGCTTTAATAGCTCTGCGACGCCTTGCTCTCTGTAATCTCGTGCTACAGCTGTTAAATGCGAATATAAATAATACTCCTCATCCGCAAAGCCTGCATAGCTATAATTAAAGCCTATTAGCTGTGCTTCTATATATGCACCTAGGATAAACCCTCCATTTTGCATATATGCAGTAAGCTGATAAATCGGTGTCGCTTCTCCACAAATAGCCTGCTCTAATTGACGAATTTGCTCCAATTCCTCTAAGGCCTCTACTTGCTTAATTTGTACAGATTCTAACATACCTTTACAGCCTCCTTTGATATAGCTCTGCTTCTATTATATAGTAGAAAATCATCTTTTAACAGAATATACAGAACAATAAAAATAAAAAGATTTTACTTTAGGGTTAGATGACAAAAAGCTACCATATAAATCGAAACATTTATATGGTAGCTTTATCAAATTATTTTACACCACGCATCGCTTTCGAAATAAGTGGTGTACATACTAATAAAATTAAACCTAAAACGATGGATGCGCCGCCAATCATACCGAAGTAAGTAATGTCGCTCACAACCTCATAGACTTGAACAAGCTGTGCATTTACCGCTTGTGCCGCAGCACTTGCTAAAAACCATAGTGACATTGTTTGCGCTGCAAATGCCGCTGGTGCTAGCTTCGTTGTTGCAGATAGTCCAACAGGTGATAATAACAACTCCCCTATTACTACTAGGAAGAATGATAATACTAACCACCAAGGGCTAATTAATGCTTCGCCACCAGATAAAAGTGATGGAATGACCATAACGATGAACGAAAGACCTGCGAAAAATAATGCAAACACAAATTTCACTGGTGTGGATGGTCCTTTATCTCCCCATTTCACCCATAACAATGCAAACAGTGGTGCTAGTGCAATGATAAATAATGGGTTTAATGATTGGAACCATGCTGCTGGAATTTCAAAGCTACCAACCATTAGGTTTGTACGTGTATCCGCATATGTTGCTAATATTGTTGCACCTTGCTCTTGAATTGCCCAGAACATAACTGCTGCAATAAATAATGGAATATATGCTAACAGACGTGACTTTTCATCCGCTGTTGTTTTTGGACTGCGATACATGACAATAAAGAATATAGTTGGTAATAAAATACCTAATGTTGTAATTAATAAACTAAATGCTTTTACAGTTAAATTATCTGTTGCATAGGCAACATATCCAAGTGCAATAATTGCGATAATTCCAATAACAAAGTTGCGTGCTGCTTTTTTCTTATCATTTTTGTCCATTGGGTTTGTTGGTGCACTACCAGCTAAGCCTAAATTTTTCTTAGCAGTAAACCAGAAGATGATTAAGCCGAGCAGCATCCCAATAGCTGCAATCGCAAAGCCATAATGGAAATTCAATTTTTTAGAGACAGCACCAACAATTAATGGTGCAATAAAGGCACCCATGTTGATACCCATAACGAAAATGCTGAAGCCTGCATCGCGACGGCTATCGTTTGGTGCATACATATCACCAACAACCGCTGATACGTTTGGCTTTAATAATCCTGTCCCCATAACGATAAAGAACATCGAAATGAATAATGAAGTTAAAGCACCTGGGAACGATAAAACAATATGCCCAAGCATAATTAAAATACCACCATAAAATACAGCTTTACGTGTTCCCCAAACGCGGTCAGCTAGCCAACCACCAATTACACCAGACATATAAACTAACGATCCATAAATCGCCATAATCGAGTTCGCTGTTACACGATCTAAGCCAAGTCCACCTTCATGTAACTCATAGTACATGTAAAAGATTAAAATGGCGCGCATTCCATAATAAGAAAAGCGCTCCCAAAATTCTGTAAAGAACAATGTAAACAGACCTTTAGGATGTCCAAAGAAACCTTTTTGTGGAACGGATTTGACTATTTCTTCCTTACTATACATACAAATGCCTTCTTCCGTTTTAATGTTTCTAAAGTTTCTGACAATAAAGTGATCGCCAAATAACTATATTTCATTACATTAAAGTATATGAATTTATTTTTCAAGTATAATATTATTTGTTAGAAATTTGATTATATAATTTATTTTCCCCATTTTCTGAAAATAAATTATTATTAATGTTATTTAAATGAATCAATTTCATAATTCGATTTTTTTAAGAGCTTAGACTGCTCCTGTGCCTGATTTTTAATTTTTTAAAATTACG
>NZ_JAMBIZ010000038.1 GCF_025291715.1 Metasolibacillus sp. | reverse complement strand
TATTAGGCACGCCGCCAGCGTTCGTCCTGAGCCAGGATCAAACTCTCCATAAAAAGAATTTGAGTTAAGCTCAAATTTGTATCTACCGCTTTCGCTTTCGATACAGTAAAACATTTGCTGGCATCTTTATGATGTCCAAAATTATGTTTCATCTATATAAATGAAACTTTATTCATTCACGTCTTGCTTGTTCAGTTTTCAAGGTTCATATTCGTTTACCTATTTGGTAAGTGACTTTTAATAGTTTAACATTACTCTTCATCACTGTCAACACCAAATTAGCAACTTTTAAAATATATCATACTTTTAAGACTGTAGTCAATATTTTTCTTTGTTAACTCATCGCCTTAACGACTTTATCTATATTATCATCATAAATAATTTTGCGCAACAGTTTTTTTAAAAATTTAATAAAAAAGTTGTGAAGGCTATACATAGTATGCCTGGTATGCCCAAAAACGTCACTGTTGCTATTGAGAAAATATTAATTGGTAGCACATAACCTTGCATCGCTAACAATAAATGAGCAACAAACAAAATCATCACTGCAAAAGCTAGCTTAAACCAAATAACCGCTAATTTTTCAAATATCATAGTCCAATTCAGCTTACTTACGATGAATAGAACGAAAAGCGAAATCATGCTAATGCCAAGTATTTTATAAATACTAATCACTCCTTGCAAATGTATTCTACAGAACATATGCAAAAGTTGTAGTGATTATTTCTATTGCATGCATCTAAATTTGCAACATATTAACCATACATTAAAAATAGCCGTCTGAATAATGACATGTGGAGCACCATTTTCAGACAGCTATATGTTATTTGAGGTTTACTCGGCGAATTCTAGCTTCCTTAAATAAGAAGAAGTGCACACTCTCAGCAGCTTTTCGTTGTGCCTCAATGTCTAAGTTGAAGTCATCTGATAACTCTTCGATCACTTTCGAATTATGCCAATCTTCCTTTGTTTCTTTCATAAGGCTTACTAATTTTTCATCGAATTCTTTTTTCAATTTTCCTTTTCGAGAAAAAAACATACTTCACACACCTTACAGCTCGCGTCTACCTTCCAGCGCTTTAGATAAAGTAACTTCATCGGCATACTCCAAGTCGCCACCTACAGGTAAACCATGAGCGATTCTCGTTGTTCGAATACCAGAGGGCTTGACAAGGCGAGAAATGTACATCGCCGTTGCTTCCCCTTCAATTGTAGGGTTTGTTGCTAAAATGAGCTCTTGCACACGCTCATCATGTAGCCTAGTTAATAAAGAAGCAATATTAATATCCTCAGGTCCAATACCTTCAATAGGTGAGATTGCGCCATGTAATACGTGATACATTCCATTATAATCACGCATTTTTTCCATTGCGATAACATCTTTTGGATCTTGTACTACACAAATCATCGATACGTCACGTTGCTTATCTGCGCAGATGTGGCATGGATCAACATCCGTTATATGACCACATTGGGAACAGTACATTAAATTACGCTTTGCATCAACTAACGCTTTTGCAAACGACAAAACCGTATCTTCCTTCATTGTTAACACGAAAAATGCCAGACGAGCCGCAGTTTTCGGCCCAATGCCCGGCAGTTTCATAAAGCTATCAATAAGCTTTGAAATTGGTTCAGGATAGTGCATATTCTACCTCCTAGAATGGAAGGTTTAAGCCTTGTGTGAATTTACCCATTGTTGAATTTGTAGTTTCTTCTACTTTTTTCAATGCATCATTCGTTGCCACAACGATTAAGTCTTGTAACATTTCGATATCTTCAGGATCTACTACAGATTCATCAAGGTTTACTTCAAGCATTTCGCGTTGGCCGTTCATGATTACTTTCACAACACCGCCACCTGCTGAGCCTTCAAATTGCTGCGCATTTAAAGCCTCCTGCGCCTCCATCATTTCCTTTTGCATTTTTTGCATTTTTTTCATCATACCTTGCATATTGCCCATACCACGCATAATTAAATTCCTCCTATTTTAATCAAAATAATTTATTCCTCGATAACTTCAACAAAATCTTTACCGAATAATGCCTCAGCCTCCACAATTAACGGGTCCTGAGATGCTATTGGCTGTGCATCATCAATAAATGGTTGCGCCTCTTCCTGAACCTGCTCGCTACTTTTAGTATTTAAACCGTTATCACGAATAAAGTTTTCTCGTAGCTCAAGCCACGAGCTTTCTGGAATACACAGCACCTCATACATTGTACCAATTTGAGCTGCTAATGTTTGCGTAAACATCGTTAATAAAGATTGATTTTCAGCTACCATTTGACAATGTATATCATACTTGAATTTTAACACAAAAGCACTAGAAGATGCTGCAACGGGCTCTGCTTCTGCTAAAAGTGCGGCCTGTGATTTTTGCATTTGGTTTAAGCCTTGCGCCCAAGCTGATTTGATTTTTTGTATGTCTTCCTTTGTTGCGCCTTTCAGCACTTCGTAAATGCGGCCTGTTTGCGGCTTGAAGCCATTCGGCGTTTTCGCCCTTTGACGAGGTGCCTGCTTTTCCTGCTGCACGGGGTTGCCATTTGCTAATTGCTCCGTCAGCTGTTGAACAAGTCTCTCTAATGTGACAACCTTTTCCTCTAAAGCTGGATTAACACCTACAGTTGCTACGGGGCTTGATGTAAATTGCGTTATTTTTAATAAAGCTGTTTCTAAGTAGATTTTCGTATGATGCGAAAAGCGCATTTCTTGCTGTGTTTGTGACAATGTATCAATAAAACCATACAGCGTATCTGCTGAAAACTGCTGCGCTAATTGAATGAACTTATCCTCCATTGTAACAAGCTCTAGCAGCTCGCTTAAATCTCCGCCTGTCTGTAGTAGTAATAGGTCTCGGAAAAAGGTAATAAGATCCTCTGTTAAGCGTAGCGGCTCTTTTCCATCCGCAACTAGCTGCTCTAACAAAACTAATACTTTTGCTACATCCTTTTGCTGTATCGCAAGTGTCAGCTCGTAAAACACGTCTTGGCTTACAGAGCCTGTTACAAAAAGCGCATCCTCAACTTTCACAACATCCTTACTAAAGGAGACAACTTGATCTAACAAGCTTAATGCATCACGCATCCCTCCAGCAGCTGCTTGTGTAATAACTTTTAATGCTTGTTCCTCAAATGGAAGGTCAATATCCTCCAAGACCACTTTCAAACGCTCTAAAATATCAATAGAAGAAAAACGTTTAAAATCAAAGCGTTGACAACGTGAAATAATTGTGGCTGGTAGCTTATGGGGTTCTGTCGTTGCTAAAACGAATACGACATGGGCTGGTGGCTCCTCCAATGTTTTGAGCAACGCATTAAAGGCACTTGTCGATAGCATATGTACCTCGTCAATAATATAAACTTTAAAGCGTGCATTTGCTGGTGTAAAATGAACTTTTTCGATTACATCGCGCATTTCTTCTACGCGTGAGTTAGAGGCTGCATCGAATTCAATAATATCTGGGTGGGAGCCTTCTGTAATGCTTTTACACGTAGCACATTCATTACATGGCTCACTCGTTGGGGCATGCTCACAGTTTAAAGTTTTCGCAAAAATTCTAGCCGTACTCGTTTTCCCTGTACCACGCGGACCCGAAAAAAGATACGCATGCGTTGTTTTATTTGCGAGGAGGGCATTTTGTAGCGTTCTTTTTATATGTACCTGCCCTGACATTTCCCGAAAAGACTGAGGGCGATAGACACGATAAAATGCTTGATACGTCAACGGTTTCCTCTCCTTTGTTTGAATTCATTAGCTATAGTATAGCACTAATTATATAATTTTTTCTTTAAAAAAAGCGCATCCATCATAATGAGATGGATGCGCTATAATTGGCAATTTAATGCCGTGCACCTTCCTTCGACAGCCGCACATAAGCGTTACTCTTGTCGACAGCTCAGGTTAGGCTACCCCGCGGCACATGAGTGAAACCACTTAATGCTGCTTCCTTCCGGACCTGACATAGTTCATGGGTACCCATTGCGCAGGACCCAACCGTCAACACTACGTGCAAAAGGCAGACCAAACAATACGGACAGCCTCAGAAAAGGAATTCAATCTTGCTAGAGCGGATTGCAAGTTACAGGGCACCGCTACCTCCCCATCTAGCACGGCATTTATAAGTATACTCATATAAAGTAGAAAAAGCAACGGATTACACATAGGAATTTAATGTATACTACTAAATCAAATAATTTCTTCAAAAAATACTTGACCATGATTTCAATACATGATATTCTAATTCTTGTCGATAAGACATCTATACGGAGGAATACCCAAGTCCGGCTGAAGGGATCGGTCTTGAAAACCGACAGGCGGGTTACACCGCGCGGGGGTTCGAATCCCTCTTCCTCCGCCATATTTTTAAAATTCCAACCGCTACTATTATGTAGCGGTTTTTTAATGTAAATAAGAGAAGCTATCTAAATTTGGATAGCTTCTCTTATTTGTTAATGAATATATTCGTTGCTTACAAGTGTGTCTTGCAGTACATCTGTCGGTATTTCAAATTCTACAACACCCATATAACCAGGTGCCACTTCATATTTATCAAAAACAATAACAAGCTTACCTTGCTCTGTAATATAGAAGTTTTGATCTGCTTTAATTTTTGTAAAGAGGTCCACTAAGCTTTCATCCTCAAGACCTGCACCGCTTACCCAGTACATTTTATCTTGATTTGTCGCTTTCATTTCTTGTCGCATTTGGTCTGCGATATAAGTGCTAATCTTCTCTACATAAGCATCGTCTTTAAATAAGCTTGGTAATGTAATAACAATTTCCTTTTGCTTATCAATCGTATCATATTTCATAACAGTCGATGAAGACCCGACCATTTCTACTACATAGCGACCGATTGATAAAATTTGCTCTGTATCTGTTGCAACGATATAGCCACTATCTACACCTAAATGACCACCTTCATTTGAATTCATCCAGTCAACGTCTTTTTCAAATTGCTCAAATAATGCCTTGCCTTCTGCTGCATATTTTTCATTTAATGCGGCTATTTCTTCTGATTTTCCAGCAATTTTTGGAACAGCAATATTTGCTGAATATGTGTCCTCTTCCACCTCATAGCTAACAAATGTGAGGACGCTTACTACATCACCTAGCAATGGTACACCTATTAAGTTTTTCGCCATTGCTGGATTAATATTTAAGCCAGCAGTAAATATAGCTGTTGCAGCAACTGCGCCTAAAATCCATTTTGGGGCACGTCTTTTTGGTCGTTGCTTCAAGCTTGTTTCTACTATCAAATCAAGATTTTTAGGTATCGGTACATCTTTATATTGCTGCTCTAGCTTTTTTAAACGCTCATCCATCATTACAAACCTTCTTCCTCTTGTAGTTGTATCCTTAATAGCTTTAACGCCTTATACAATCTGGATTTAATTGTGCTAATATTTGTATCTAACACCCTTGCAACATCCTCTATTTTTAAATCTTCGAAATAACGTAAAATAACGACTTCTCGATAAACGGTCGGTAAGTTATCTAGCGCTATTTCTAGATCCGTATTTTCATACGTGTCGATTTGCTGTGGCGTTAAGTGCACAAGTTTGTCATCTTCCATTACCTGTTGACGCTTATGCTTACGGAGGAAATCGATAGCTGTGCGCACGACAATTTTATAAAACCAGCTCCTCATTTGATCTTCATTTTGCAATGTATGAAGAGATTGTAATGCTTTTTGAATACTGTCCTGCACAACATCTAACGCATCCTGCTCATTTTTTGTATAGCTATAAGCAAGATAATAAAAGCGCTCCTTGTTGTTTCGGATAAATGTTATTAAATTTTGTTCCGCGCGCGAATTACTCATTTCCGAAATACTCCTTTTTTTAATGTATACAACTACTAGACGGATAAGTTTATAAAAAAGTTTAAATTGTTTTGGTGCCAGGCACACATACAATTTAACATGGTTTGCACTAAAAAAGAAGCTAGGGCAAAAAGAAAAATGTTAAACCAAAATACGATCGGTTTAACATTTTTGGAATTTACCGCCAAGTTAAGTTATATCAATTTTTATACTAGCCTCTAAAATGTCGATGATTTGCTGTGCAGATGTTGTAATATGTAATAAGCTGCGTTGCTCTGCTCGTATAAAGCCTTCATCTAGCATCTTTTCAAAATGTTGTGCGATGGCGTCGTAAAAGCCGTTCACATTGTATAAAATGACAGGCTTTTCATGTAAGCCAATTTGCGCCCAAGTGAAAACTTCAAAATACTCATCAAGTGTGCCGCAACCACCTGGCAATGCAATAAATGCATCCGCTAATTCCACCATCTTTGCCTTTCGTACATGCATCGATTCAACAAAGTGAATTTCCGTTAAGCTTGTATGAGCAATCTCACGCTGCTGTAAATGTGTAGGCATCACACCAATTACTTTGCCACCCGCGTGCAATGCCGCATCTGCCACTTGTCCCATTAAACCAATATTAGAACCCCCATAAATAACACCATGCCCCGCGTTTGCTAAGGCTGTGCCAAGCTGTGCTGCCGCCTCTTTATATATGTCCGATTTCCCGATTTGTGAACCACAATAAACTGCTATATTCATTAAAAATGCACCTACCTTTTCTTCTATTATATTAATAGACAAGGTAGGTGCATGACTAGTTGCTGTAGAAATATTTAACGAAATAATTACATTTTACTTTGGGTTGCCAAGGTCGACATCATTTAATGGGGCAACCTCGTTAGACATCGGAACACTCACTAATAATAAAGCTAATACTAAAATCCATTTTTTCATTTTACATAACTCCTTTATTTTTAATATAGTGATACCTTTTTAATAATTCATATGCTTGCTTATATTTGCGTTTTTCCTCTAAATAAGGAATATAGTATTCAAGCGCCTCTACTAAATAAACGTCTTCCTTTTCCTCTTCAAAAAGGCGCATTGCTTGTAAAATATATTGCTCGAAATCATCATAGTTTTGCTGTGCATAAGCAATCTTTGCTTGTGAAAAGATTACTAGCGAATTAGGTATAACCGCCTTATATTGCTCTAGCTTATCATCTGCTCTGTTTAAGCTACCTTGTTTAATATAAATATTAATTAACAAATAAATTGTTTTGACCTTATCTACTTGTGGAGCATCTTTTCTAAGCTCTAAACAATGCAACAGCATTTTTTCAGCCTCTTCATAATTTTCCTGTTCGAAATACACTAGACCTAAATTATGATAAAGCTTCCCAATAATCAAAACTTCTTTTAACTGGATTAATTCACTTAGTGCAATGCCATATTGATAATAGCTTTGTGCCTGTTGATAGTCTTTTTCCTTTTGAAATAGAGCACCAAATAAATTATAGGAATGGATTGCTGCAATCCAGTTTTGGATGCGCAATTCGTAGTGGAGTACTTTATTTAAGCTATTGCACGCCTTTTCTATATTCCCCAATTGGTAATAACACAATGCTAAATTGTAACGAACTGGTATTTGGTCAGCAACAGCATATGAACTATTTAATGCTTGCTGATAATGCAACAAGCTTTGTTCATAATCTTTTTGCATGAAAAAGTATGTGCCACATATTTTTAAATACTTATATTGCAGCTCTGGAGGAACATCCTGTAAATCTATGATGCCCTGCAGCTCTCGTTCAAACAGCTTCTTTGCCTCATCATTTTGATGGAGGTTAGCGTAAACATCAAAACGTAGAAGGTTTAAATTGAGCTCCTGCCAAACTGAGGACACGTATGTAAGCTTTTCTTGGTACTTATTGAATATACTTTGCGCTTGCTGGAATTGATGCTTTTTGATATAGCTCTCTATACATTCAATAACCTCCACAATTTCTGAATCATCCTCATAAAAGTCTGTTAAATAATGTGAAGGTACATCTAACCTTTTAGCCATTAATCGCAATGTCTCAGTTGGAGGTTGATATCTCCCCTTTTCAATATTGCTAAAATGAGAATTGGATACAATACCTGTATAAACATACTCACGAGAAAAGCCTTTTAGCATCCTTATTTTTCTTATTCTATTACCTATGTGCAAAAGGTCCACCTCATTTCAGTACGCTTAAAGTGGTAGCTTCAACCAAATAGTAAGGTACTTATTGAATTATATCACATTCCAATAATACTAAAGTATCAGCTATCTCCAACATATTACAAAAAACTGTACTCAACAATATTATTTCGAAATTATTTTACATATACACAAAATAATTTGCATTTAGACCACCTCAATAGCATTATTTTTGATTTGTTTTATTTTTATTCTTATTTTACTTATTAATAAAAGCCTGCCTGAAAATCAGGCAAGCTTCTCTTATTTATTCATATTTGGCTTTACATGTGCTGGAATTGGATTGATATAGGAGCCCTTTGTTTCGATTGCATGCTCTTGTTTTGCCTGTTTAATTAATTCAGGCTGTTGCAATAAGTCAAAGGCTGTTAATGCCATAACTTTCGCTGCATAGAGTAAGCCTTTATGAGCAATAGACGTTTTTCCTTGTGACACAAGCTGCCATGTATGCAGAGGCGTGCCGAAAACAAAGCAAGGAGTGAAAAATTGAGCTGTTGGTACAACCCAGCTTACATCAGCAACATCTGTTGAACCAGCCATTGTTTTGTCCGATTTTCCATATGGGATGACCATATTTAAAAAAGGCTGCTCCTCTATAGTGTTAATCGACTGTGTACCCGCAATGGATAGCACTTCATTCTTGGCTGCTTGTACTTCATTTCCCGTTAATGTTTGCTTCATTTGCTGTGCATAAACAAGCTCTTGCTCTGTATATGTCGGTAACCCTACAGCTTGCAAATTTTTATACAATAGCTGGTTTACAGTATCGTTTGGTAAATAGTTGGAGCAGGCTTTATCAAACTTCACTTTGACCTTCGTTTCTGTCATAAGTGCTGCGCCTTCAGCGATTTTAACAACACGCTGATAAATTTCTTCAACTTCTTTTATATTTTTACCACGAATTAAATACAATACTTCTGCATGTGCCTGCACAACATTTGGTGACATACCACCTGTATTGGTAATTGCATAATGCAGGCGCACATTCGATGGTACATGCTCACGTAAATAATTGACACCGACATTCATTAATTCCACCGCATCTAATGCGCTGCGACCAAGCTCTGGCGAATTGGCAGCATGTGAGGCAATTCCTTCAAACTCAAAATATACTTGATAGTTTGCTAACGAAGAATAATTAAAAACGCTAGCAAATGAATGCGGATGCCAAGTTAATGCTATATCAACATCAGCGAATGCCCCTTCGCGCACCATAAATGTTTTACCGGAGCCACCTTCCTCAGCAGGGCAGCCGTAGTAATAAATTTGCCCTTGCACTTTTCCAGCATCAATCCATTCCTTTAATGCAAGCGCTGCGGCAATACCCGCTGTTCCAAGTAAATTATGCCCACAGCCATGGCCATTTGCTCCCTCTATAATGGCCTCCTGAATTGGTGTCCCTTCTTTTTGGCTTAGTCCTGGCAATGCATCGTATTCACCTAAAATGCCAATTACAGGACCAGTTGAGCCATACTTGGCAACAAAGGCTGTTGCCATTCCAGCAATACCTACTTCTACCTCGAAGCCTTGACCCTTTAAATAAGCAATTAATGTCTCTACAGATTGGTACTCCTCAAAGCGTGTTTCAGCAATCTCCCAAATTTGATCAGCGAGCGCAAGTATCCCCTCCTGATACTTATTTATATAAGATTCAAGCTCCTGCATCGTTTCCAGTGCCATCACTGTCATTTCATATCCTCCTCACAGAGACTTACTAACATATTTAACCATGCTTCAATGGCTGGTAACATATCGTCTTCCTCGATATCAAAGCATTCATTATGATGTCCTGCGGCTAAATTCGTTCCTATAATAGAATATGTAGCTAAACCGCCACTTTTCTGTACTTTTTCCATTAAAAATGTCGCGTCCTCTGAGCCTGCATTAAAATATTGATAATCAATTGTTGGAATGTTTAGCGCTTTTGTTACTTGTGCTAATTTTTCAGCTAGCTGTCGATCTGATGGCACACTGACTGCACTGCCAACCTTTTCATAATGCACTTTAATATCATACATCGTTGCAATGCCTTCTAAAATATTGCGCATTTGCTGCTCATAAAAGGCATTGATTTCTGTTGTTTCGCCTCGTAGCTCAAGCTGCATTTTGGCATTTGCTGCTATGATATTACGCCCTGCACCCGCATGTAGTGTACCAACATTTACACGGCTCGAGCCATCGCTATGTGGGGGTAGAGCATGTAAAGCGAGCGCGGCCTGCGCACTTGCTAGAAGTGCATTTTTCCCCTGCTCTGGGAAAGCCCCTGCATGTGCTGCAACCCCTTCAAACGTTACATCATATTTAGAGGTTGCTAAAAAACCATCCGTTCCTGCGACAAATACGCCCTTTTCAACACCTGTCCCGATATGTAATGCAAATAAATAATCAATATCATTTAACAGCTCTGATTCAACGAGTGCAGCTGCCCCACGCACGCCCTCCTCCGCTGGCTGGAATAAAATTTTAATCGTTCCCGTTAGCTTATTGCGATGCTGCATCATTTGCTCTGCTAGTCCAAGACCAATTGTTGCATGACTATCATGACCACACGCATGCATATAGCCTTCATTTAATGAACGAAAATCAAGCCGCTGTGGAATATGTTTATCATTTGTCGTTTCCAAAATCGGCAATGCATCAATATCGATACGGAATAGCACAGTTGGTCCTGGTTTTCCCGTTTCTAAAACCGCAAGTGCTCCTGTATAGCCACCTGCCATTTTTTCGAGCCACTTTTCATTCGCCCCAAGATTTTTTGCTCGTTCGAAAAACGATGCCATTTCCTTTTGATTAGGGAGTCCCATGCGCTCACCAACGACTAACTCTTGACCGACATGTACTGTATAGCCCCATGCCTCCAATTGATCAGCTATTTTTGCTGTCGTGCGAAACTCCAACCACCCTGGCTCTGGATAACGATGAAAATCTCTGCGCCATGCTGATAATGTATTTAAGTAATTTTTTGATAGTTGAATCATTTATTTATTCCCACCTTATTTGAATGCTAAATTCAATACCTTATATAAAGAGTACACTAAACTTAATATTCCGACAATTGAAATAAATCGGGCACCATCTGGTGAAAAGTATATTACGCACAGAAAAGTACCATTATAAATAAACATCTTATTAATTGTACCTTTTTATAGGTATATGCATTTGAAATGTTTTTCTCTAGCTTTTAAATTAGAGGTGAAATGACATGTCGGATTTTTTAAAGCTAGTAGGAGAACAGCTTCGCACCATTCGAATAGCAAAAGGATTGAGTCAAGATCAAGTAGCTGAAAGAACAGGGAAAATGGGCTTTAGTAAAGGGCGACTTTCCAATATCGAAAATGGTCAATCAAATATCACATTAACGACACTAGAAAGTTTAATCAAAGCGCTCGACATTGCGCCTGATGAACTATTTAATTTTCATAAATTGTCGGGTACGACAGATATCGAGGAAAAGAATTTAATGCTTGATATTCACCAGTCATTACTAAGAGACCGAGATTTAAGTGAAGTAAAATATGTTGTACGCATTACACGTGAATTTTTAGATACGATAGACGCTCAAACAAAGAAAAATGGCCCGAATAGTTAATTGCTATATTCGGGCTATTTTTAGTCTCAATCGACTTGTGGACGCTTCTCTATTAATTTCATAATGGGACATTGCTGAAAATTGCATATGCTTTTTGCCTTTAGGTATTTGGTTGAATCGTTATATATTTTGCCATAAAAAATCACCCCAAAATGTTGGGGTGAAGCACTAGTAGGTATTTTATCAAATATTATTTTCTCAAATGTAAAGTTTGCTCCATCATGTAAGCGATGCGCTCTACGATGCCTTCAACTTGCTCTGGATTCGCCATCAAATCATAATCATTAATATTTAAGCGTAGCACAGGGCAAGCATTGAAATTATTAATCCAATTTTCGTAACGCTCATGCATTTCATACCAATATGCATGCGGTGTTTGCTGCTCCATCGCGCGACCACGCTCTTGAATGCGTCCAATAATATCATCAACAGGCCCTTCTAAATAGACAAGTAAATCTGGATGTGGGAAATATGGCGTCATAACCATCGCATCAAATAAATTCGTATACGTTTCATAGTCTGTTGGATTCATTGTTCCTTTATCATAATGCATTTTCGCAAAAATGCCTGTATCCTCGTAAATGGAACGATCTTGAATAAAGCCGCCTCCATATTCAAAAATGCGCTTTTGCTCCTTAAAACGCTCCGCTAAAAAATAAACTTGTAAATGGAAGCTCCATTTCTCAAAGTCCTCATAAAATTTGTCTAAATATGGATTTGTATCAACCTTTTCAAAAGATGTGCGGAATTGCAAAGCTTCTGCTAACGCCTTCGTCATTGTTGATTTCCCTACACCTACTGTTCCTGCAATTGTAACCACTGCATTTGCTGGAATTCCGTACTTTTCTCGTAAATTTATCACTACTGTATACTCCTTTGTTTTAACTTGTCTTCTATTATTTGCAATACATTTTGTAAATCAGCTTCATTTTCTACAAAATCAATTTCATCACCGTTTAGCTGGATCACAGGGATTTCTGGATGCATCTTCACAAAATGCTGGATAAACTCATGATAATCCGCCGCTAGCTGCTCCATATATTCGCGTGTAATATTTTTTTCAAACTCTCGACCACGCTTTGCTATACGCTTCATTAACGTATCAACACTTGCATGCAAATAAACGACCATATTTGGTACAGGCATATCAGCCGTTAAAATTTTATAAATCGCCTCATACTTTTCATATTCTGTAGGCTGTAGTGTGCGTTTAGCAAAAATTAAATTTTTAAAAATATGATAATCTGCAACAACTGGCTTTTGCTCTCCTGCTAAATACTGTTTAATATCAGTTAGCTGTTTGTAGCGATTACATAAAAAGAACATCTCCGTCTGAAAGCTCCACTCGCTAATATTTTCATAAAACTTCCCTAGAAACGGATTTTCATCAACAATTTCCTTCAATAAATGATATGTAAAATGCGATGAGACAGCATTAGATAAAGATGTTTTGCCAACACCAATCGGACCTTCTATTGTTATAAATGGAACTGTCACGAAAAGTTCCTCCTCTTAATTTCGAATTCATCAATGCTTTTCATTGTATCATAGACACGCTAAATTGTGTGAGAATTGTGTGTGTGCCTGGCACTCTGCTACAATGACATTAAGGAGCGATGAAAATGGACGTATTTGAAAAAGACCGCTATTTTATGCAGCAGGCACTTATTGAAGCACAAAAAGCAGGGGCAAAAGGAGAAGTACCAATCGGAGCCATTCTTGTACATAATGAAGAAATCATTGCACGTGCTCATAATTTGCGTGAAACGACGCAAAATGCTGTGACACATGCAGAGCTGTTAGCAATTCAACAAGCATGTGAAAAAATCGGAAGCTGGCGTTTAGAGGATACGACTTTATATGTCACATTAGAGCCCTGCCCAATGTGCGCGGGGGCTATTTTACAATCGAGAGTGCCACGTGTTGTATATGGGGCACGTGATATGAAGGCAGGCTGTGTTGATTCTTTATATCGTTTGCTTAACGATGAGCGTTTTAACCATGAGTGCGACGTAGTTGAAGGCGTTTTAGCTGAAGAGTGTGGGCAAATTTTAACGGACTTCTTTCGTACATTACGAGCACGTAAAAAAGCTGAGAAACAGGGGCGGCGTGAGCTACAATGACAACGCTAGGCTTTATACGGCACGGCATTACTGCATGGAATAAAGAAGGCCGAGAACAAGGTCGGCTCGATATTCCACTACATCAGGATGGTATAGTTAGTGCACAGCTACTAGCAAAAAAATTAGCAGATGAACATTGGGACGCTATTTTCACTAGCCCTTTAGCACGTGCACAGCAAACAGCTGAAATCATCGCACAGCAGTTTAACACAATATCTGTACAAACAGATATGCGCTTATGTGAAATTGGGACAGGCTTAATGGAAGGTACAACGGAGCAAGATCGTATTGCACAATGGGGCTTACATTGGCGAAACTTGGAATTGGGCATTGAGCCAGAACAAGAAATTATCGCTCGTTGCCAATCCTTTTTAGATGATGTCAAACAAACATACCCAAATAAACGAATACTTGTAGTTAGTCACGGTGACCTGCTACGACGCTTGCTGCAGCTTTTCGGCTATGACCTTCCTCGTATGGACAATACCGCACTCACAATTATTCAACAAAATCAGCTACTGTTGTTTAACTACACAGCCCACTAAATGCTATAACAATTGTAATCAAAGAGCCCGACGAAAAGCCGATTATTTGAGAAATTGATGCTCATATTATCGGCTCCATTTGTCACATCTCCCCATCAACCTCTGTTTAAAATCCTATTGAGCTGTGAATTTCTTTCATCACATCATGAATAGATTTATCTGTAGAGATTGTCAAATCGCTGCTTTGAATGATACGAGCTTCAAAGTGAATTTTATCATCGACTACCTTTGCCCATTCTTCCTCACTTTTCCCAAAAGAATTATTTTCTCTAGCTTGAATTCTTTCTTTCATTACCTCTAAAGGAGCTGTGAGCGTAATGACAAAATCTAAATAAGGATAGATTTCTTTTTGGTTGATTGCAGTGCCTGCAAGGAAAATACTTTTGTTTCTATTATGGTTAATGTAATCCAGAATTCTTTGTACATCCATTGTACCATCAAAGAAAATCCAACCATTATAATCTAAGTCAATTGTTAGATGACCATCTTGATTAAGATGGTCAAGTATCGTTGTCTTCCCAACACCCGACATGCCAGTTAATAATACTTTTACCACTCTAGTATCCCCACCTTCTTTTAGCATGAAAACTCTTCATTTCACAAAATAGTATTGAAAGAAATATGAATGATAGTAAACGCTATATTGCTTCACATTTCAAGGATAAATCGTCGCATCAATGTTCATTCATGATAAAGTAAAGAGTGCTATATGAAAAGGTGATACTTTTCATACAGCACTCTTGCCATTTCACTGCAAATGCTCTGCTACAACAAAGCTTGCCTCTGTCTTCTCTTGGATTTCCTCTATAGAGCTGCTTTCCTGCACTTCCACTAAAACCATGCCCTCATCTGTAAAATCAAAGACAGCTAAATCTGTAATTAAACGATGCACAACTGCTTTCCCCGTTAAAGGCAATGTACAAGCCTTTTTAATTTTCGATTCGCCATGTTTATTGACATGCTCCATAATGACAACGACACGCTTTGCGCCAACGACTAAGTCCATTGCGCCCCCCATGCCTTTGACCATTTTGCCTGGAATCATCCAGTTCGCTAAATCGCCTTCCTGCGAAACCTCCATGCCACCTAAAATAGCTAAATCAATATGGCCACCACGAATCATGGCAAAGGATGCTGCACTATCAAAGAATGCCGCACCGCGCGCAGCTGTAACTGTTTCTTTCCCGGCATTAATTAAATCCGCATCAACTTCTGCCTCTGTTGGATATGGTCCAATGCCGAGCAAACCATTTTCCGATTGCAATAGCACATTGACACCTGCTGGTAATGCATCTGCAACAAGCGTCGGAATACCGATACCTAAGTTGACATACATGCCATCCTGCACTTCCTGTACAGCACGCGCTACAATCAATTGTCTGCTATCATGCATATTAAGCATCCCCCTTCACAACACGTCGCTCGATACGTTTTTCATAATTTTCTCCTAATAAAACACGCTGTACATAAATACCTGGTGTATGAATTTCATCTGGATTCAGCTCGCCAGCCTCGACAATTTCCTCTACCTCTGCAATCGTAATTTTTCCTGCTGTTGCCGCAAGTGGATTAAAATTGCGCGACGTTTTACGGAAAACTAAATTGCCCATCGTATCTGCCTTCCAAGCCTTCACTAGCGCAAAATCGCCAACGATGCCTTCCTCCAACAAATACTCCTTACCGTTGAACATTTTTACTTCCTTGCCCTCTGCAATTGGTGTCCCTACCCCTGTTGCTGTATAAAAGCCTGGAATGCCTGCACCGCCTGCTCGAATACGTTCAGCTAATGTCCCCTGTGGTGTCAGCTCAACTTCTAGCTCACCACTTAAAAATTGCTGCTCAAAAATTTTATTTTCACCTACATAGGAGGCAACCATTTTTTTAATTTGCTTATTCGCAAGAAGTAGACCTAATCCCCAATCGTCTACCCCACAATTATTGCTAACAACTGTTAAATCCTTCGTTCCTTTATCCTTTAATGCGTCAATCAATTTCTCTGGTATACCACAAAGCCCAAAGCCACCAACAATTAACATGCTGCCATCCCCAATATCTGCAACAGCCTCGCTAAATGATGACCATACTTTATTACTAGCCAACATAAACACCCCTTTTCTGCATTGCTTACTAAAAATTCTACCTTATGCATGATTTTCAGTAAAGAGGTGCTACTGTCTTTGTCTTACCCACAACAAAAACCCTGCCGCTAGCAAAATTGATACAATAACCGGCAACAGCATTTGCCCTGTTTGAAATAAATAAACTTCGCTACCTACAACTAAAATTAGTACAATAATATATGTGTAGCTAGGCATTCGAATATTCGTAAATAGCAGCACATAAATAAATGGCAGTAACACTGCATTCATCATGCCAAAAAATAGCACAGTCGAAAGCAAGGAAATTTGCTCAATCGCTGATAGTAAGCCAACAATAAGGAACAGCGATATTAATGTTGTCGCCGTATGTGCGATGCTTCCCCTTCTAGCAGCTTGAAATGCCTTCAAGCTATTGAGCAATACCATGAAGCACGCAACAACGCTAAATATGCCAAATAGATAGCTTAGCCACAAGGATTCCTCTCTATATAAAAAGGTTAGTATAAGCACCTCTAAGTTTTCAAAGGACCCTCTAAAAATGGCAATCATTAAAATTGCGGTAAACGAAAAACCGAGCAATATTTTAATAAAGGCAGCAGATAATAAAGCATTTTTGCGTTTCTCTTGCTTAATAAATGAAAGATTAAACCATGTTGGAAAATCGACAAGTACTTGTCCAATCGCTACAAATAAATAAGCGATGAACACTGAAATAATTTCTGGATTTTTATAATAAAGCAAATAAGGGTGATACAAGCGGATTCCTTCATAAATTTTCGTTGTCCCATTCAATACAAAATAATAAATCGGGATAAACGTTAATGTGCTAAACAATGCAATCATAAATAGCATCGCTAATAAATAAAAGCCGTTCGTTGATGTGTAAAAGGCGAAAATAACAAGCATGATTAAAAAGGCAAATAAAAATTGAAAATACCAGTCGCTAAAAACCATATGTGCGAATGTATACAATACAACAAATTGCACAATCCATAGCTCGTATTGAGCAAAATACGCGATGCTTTTAAAAAAAAGGCGGTTACGCCCTGTTGTTTGCTGCTGAATTCGTTCTGTAATATATACGGTGGCTGGCTGCCATACTCCCGCTCTTTTCACAAAAAAAGCAAGGGCAACTAAAGCAAAGCCATAGCTAAATGTATAAATAATCCCAAAAAACAGCCCATATTTTATTAATGTTTTTTCAGAGGACATAAGTGGATTCCCTGTAATCCAACGCACTAATAATAAGCTTGCACCAAAGGCTGTGCCAACTAGGTAAAAATTTGATGTGAAAAAGCTGCTAATGCTACGCTTCATTGTTGTGATTCACTTCCATCACCTTAAATTCCCTCGGCGCCATCCCATATTTCTTTTTAAATGCGACGCTGAAATAATGCTGACTATTAAAACCACTTTGCTCCGCAATTTCCGAAATGCTGAGCTTCGGATTATTTAACATGCTCGCCCTTGCCTTTTCAAGGCGATAATTGTTGATATATTCATTTAAGCCAATTTGCTGTACCTCTAAAAATTTTCTACTCAAATAGCTTGGATGAACAAAAACCTCAGCTGCAATCGAATTGACGGTCAATTTCTCAGCATAGCGTTCGTGAATAATGGATAATGCCGCTTGAATTGTTTCATTTTGTGATGACCACTTGTCGTATTTTTTTATCGTTTGAATAAGCTCCTCTTCAATAATCGGCTTCGTCAAATAGTCTGACACCCCTACGCGGATAGCTTGCTGCGCATAATCAAAGCTTTGATAGGCAGTAACCATAATAATGTCTAACTCATATAGCTGCTGCAATTCCTTCGCTAGCTCTAGCCCTGTTTTACCCGGCATTTGAATATCTAAAAAGGCTAAATGAATACGGTGCTGCTTTGCTAATGCCATTGCCTGTGAGGCGTCCTGTGCCTTATAAACATGCCAATTAGGAAAATGCGGCTTAATCAAATATTCCAACTGCTCAATTTCTAAAAATTCATCATCTACAATGAGTAAATTCATTTTTCTCCCTCCCCCTCTTCCAGCTCATTCATTATTGGTATTTCAATAAAAACAGTAAACTCGCTATTTTCATTTGTCGCATAAAATTGATAGCTTTCCTTGCCATATAATAACGTCAAACGAGATTCGATATTCGCTAAGCCGTAGCCGCTTTCTTCATGGCTATTTTCCTCATATTGACCATGCTGTGAGTTGCGCACAAGCAGCTGTAGACTATCATTTATCAATTGCATGGAAATAAACATCTCCGCAGGTCCAGAGTATTTCTCAAAGCCATGCTTAAAGGCATTCTCAACTAAAGTTTGCAGTAAAAAAGGCGGTATTTTTTCAAGCCTCGCCTGCTCTGAAACGTCGAGAGTTAGTTGAAGTCGCTCACCAAAGCGATATTTCTGAATAATATAATAGTGGTGAATCAACGCTAATTCATCTGATACAGGCACTAACATATCTGTATCTTTATAATGAAATTTTAAAAATTGTGCTAAGCTCTCTGTTGCCTTCACTAAATCCTCTTTACGATTTAATCTGGCCAAGCCTAAAATAATATTCAATGTATTAAAAAAGAAATGTGGTTTTATTTGCTGATTCAGCTTCATCAAATTGACTGATTGCAAATCCTTCTCCAGCTCCAGCCTTCTTTTTTCTTCCTTTAAACTATCAATTTGCTTCTCAAAAATCGAAATAAACCCCAGCAGCATCGCGGAGATGATGGGGGTCAAAATACAAAGCATAATAAACATATTAAATGTGTCTAATTGAAGCATACAGCAACACTCCTGCTGAGTTGTGTGACTTTCATTAAAGCATAGAATCATCGTCCAAGAAATTTTTTTGCCTCATGCAACTCATAGAAAGTTTTCCCAATAGTGACATGCCGCCCTATGTCCGTCTTTTACTTCTAGTAATTGCGGCTCCTTCTGCTTGCATTGCTCCGTCGCAAACGGACAACGTGTATGGAAGCGACAGCCTGTTGGCGGATTTAATGGTGAAGGTACATCTCCCTTTAAAATAATCCGCTCACGCTTTTGCCCTTTTTCAACTGTCGGAATAGCTGAAAAAAGTGCACGCGTGTATGGGTGGACAGGTGTAGCAAACAATGATTTCTTATTGGCAATTTCAACGATTTTCCCTAAATACATTACAATGACACGGTCTGAAATATGGCGTACAACGCTTAAATCATGTGAAATAAATAGCAATGTAAGCCCTAATTCCTTTTGTAGCTTTTTTAATAAATTTAAAATTTGTGCTTGAATGGAAACATCTAATGCAGATACCGATTCATCACAAATAATAATTTTTGGATTGACCGATAAAGCACGTGCAATCCCAATACGTTGACGTTGCCCACCTGAAAATTCATGGGGGTAACGCTCTAAATATTCAGGCTGTAGACCCACTAATTGCATGAGCTCAATCATGCGTGCCTCCTGCTTGTCCTTCGGTACAACATCTTGAATGGACATCGCTTCGCTTAGCATCTGACGAATCGTTCTACGTGGATTTAAGGAAGCATAAGGGTCTTGGAAAATAATTTGAATATCCTTGCGTGCTACACGTAGCTGCTTTTGCGTCATTGCTAATAAATTTTCACCGAACAATGAAATGCTGCCATCTGTTGGCTCATCTAAACGCAAAATCGAGCGTCCTGTCGTTGATTTACCACAGCCTGACTCTCCTACGATGCTCAATGTTTCACCTTCATATAGCTGAAAGGAAATATCGTCCACTGCACGCACAACCTGCTTTTCGCCAAATAGCTTTTCCTTTTTCAAATAAAAATATTGCTTTAAATTCGTCACCTCTAAAATTGGTTGCACCTCACCCATCATTGCTCACCACTTTCCTGTAGATTCCACTTCTCTGAATATTGATAGCAGCGTACCTTGCGCCCTTCTGCCATTTCAATTAGCTCAGGCTGTGCCGCACGACATAGCTCTCGTGCAAATGGGCAGCGATCCGCATAGCGACAGCCTTCAGGATAATGATATGGACTTGGCACAGAGCCTTCGATTGTTTGCAGCTCGTCCTGCTCCTCATAAAGCTTCGGCAACGAGTCAATTAAGCCGCGTGTATATGGGTGCAATGGCTCCTCAAAAAGCTGCTCTGTTACCCCTTCCTCAATGACTTGCCCAGCATACATTACTGCCACCTTATCACACATTTCTGAGACGACACCTAAATCATGTGTAATAAAAATGATGCTCATGCCCATCTTTTGCTGTAAATCCTTTAAAATCTCTAATATTTGTGCTTGAATCGTTACGTCCAGTGCTGTTGTTGGCTCATCTGCAATTAATACATCTGGACTACAGGCTAAAGCCATTGCAATCATAACACGCTGACGCATTCCGCCACTAAGCTGATAAGGCTCTTGTTTTGCACGCTTTTCAGGCGATGGAATCCCAACGATACGCAGCATTTCAACAGCCTTATCCCATGCTTGCTTACGTGGCAACTTTTCATGTAAACGAATCGTTTCCGCAATTTGCTCACCTACTGTTAGTACAGGATTTAAACTCGTCATTGGCTCCTGAAAAATCATTGAGATTTTTTTACCGCGAATTTTGCGCAGCTCCTCCTGTGATAGGCCAACGATGTTTTTGCCATGCAATAAAATTTCACCATTAACAATTTTCCCTGGAGGTGATGGAATCAAGTTTAAAATAGATAGGGAGGTCATTGATTTTCCACAGCCTGATTCCCCTACAACGCCGATTGTTTCACCTTTATTCAAATAAAAGGAGACACCGTCTACCGCCTTGGACACACCTTCCTTTGTGAAAAAATGTGTTTTTAAATTTTTCACCTCAAGCACCTTTTGCTGTTCCATGAAAATCCCCTCCTAGTTCAAATCAATACGTTTATTGAAGACACGATATAAAATATCGACAATTAAATTTACAAAAACGAAAATTAATGAAGCGACTAATACGCCTCCTTGTACGATTGGCAAATCACGTGTGCGAATCGCATCGACAATCATACGTCCTAAGCCGTTGACTGCAAAAACTGATTCAACTAATACCGTCCCACCTAAAAGGCTACCAAACTGCAAGCCTACTACTGTAATAACAGGAATCATCGCATTGCGTAGTGCATGCTTGAAAATAATGACATAGCCCTTCAAGCCCTTCGCCTTCGCTGTGCGAATAAAATCCTGATTAATGACCTCCAGCATACTTGAACGTGTCATACGAGCAACGATTGCGGCACCACCAGCCCCTAACGTAATCGCTGGTAAAATAATATGCTGTGGACTTTCCCAGCCAGCAACAGGCAGCCAGCCCAGATTAATAGCAAATGTATACATTAATAAAATCCCTAGCCAAAAGCTTGGCAACGAAATACCTAATAATGCAACCACCATAAAGCTCATATCTAACCAAGAATATGGGCGAATTGCTGATACAATCCCTGCGATTAAGCCTAGAACAATGGTAATTGCAATACTATACATCGCAAGCTCAAAGGTAATTGGTAAGCGTGTTGTAATTTCCTCTAATACGGGCTTGCCATTTTTTAATGAATTACCAAAATCACCTTGCACAACACCTTTAATATATTCGAAATATTGCACGTAAATCGGTTTATTTAAGCCGAGCGATTCTCGTAAATCCTCTATCGCTTGCTCTGAAGCGCCTTCACCCGCTAAAATCACGGCTGAATCCCCTGGAACCATTTGCATAATTAAAAATACAACTAATGTTACGCCAAGTATGACAGGAATGACCTGTGCTAAACGTTTTACAATAAATAATGCCATTATGTCCGCCTCCTATGCCTTCATTCTTGGATCAAGTGCATCTCGCAGCCCATCACCTAATAAATTCAACCCTAATACTAAAAACGAAATCATTATTCCTGGGAATAATGCCATATGCGGTGCGTTAAATAAGAAATCACGCCCTGCTGATAGCATTGCTCCCCACTCTGGTGAAGGTGGCTGTGCGCCTAAGCCTAAAAATGATAAGCCTGCTGCTGATAAAATCGCAGTCGCTAAACGCATCGATGCTTGAATAATAATTGGCGATAAAATGTTCGGTAAAATATGTCTAAATAAAATAATGATATTATTTGCTCCAAGCGTTCTCACCGCATCAATATACTCTAGCTTTTTCACTTCCATCGTAGAGCCACGTACAATACGAGCAAACATTGGAATAGAGAAGAAGCCGACAGCAATTGTGACATTGATTAAGCTTGTCCCTAAGGCACTAACAATCGCTAAAGCTAATAAAATCCCTGGGAATGCTAGCATGACATCAATCATACGACTAATAATTGAATCTACTCGCCCGCCATAATAGCCAGCGACTAAGCCTAGTAAAATTCCAATCGAGCCACCAAATAATACAGCTGAAAAGCCAACACCAACTGTTAAATAGGAACCATATAAAATACGACTAAGAATATCGCGACCTTTATCATCTGTCCCCATTAAATGCTCCATGCTCGGTCCCTGTAACTTATTTTGCAAATCAATTTCATATGGATCATATGGTGCAACGAGCGGACCGAAAATTAATATTAGTGCATAAATACCTAAAATAATAAGACCTGCTAATGCAGCTTTATTTGAATAAATTTTGTACCATAATTCTTTTCGTTTCTTCTTTCTTACTTGTGAGCGCATTTGACTTAATGACACCGCTTGAACATTTTCACTCATGCTGCTACCTCCCTGTTCGATAATGGTGTCTTCAATTTAAAAAACTTTTGCACGAAAGTAAATACGAATATTCGGAGTTGTCAGAATATTTAAAGAAGAGGTCAGATTTGTGAAAATACTTCAAGATTTTTTTCGCTATAATGCAATTAGGTTAACCAAAACACATTACACGAAAGAAGGTTAGAGCATATGAAAAAGTTCAAAGCGGCATTTCTACTTTTATTAATCGTAGCGATTTTACAGGCTTGCTCCACAGCAAATAATGCTACTGAGAAGGAGTCTAATGGAGAAACTTCTTCTTTAGCAGACGAATTAATTATTTTACGTGCATCTGATGCAACAAGCTTAGACCCACACTTTATTACAGATATCCCATCTGCTAATGTTGTGCATGGCAAAGTGTATGAAACATTAGTCGTATTTGATAAAAATCGTAATCTTGCACCATTATTAGCGAAGTCTTGGGAGCAAGTAGATGAAACAACTTGGGTATTTCAATTAAATGAGGGCATCAAATTCCATGATGATGCAGATTTCAATGCAGAGGCAGTAAAAGCAACATTTGACCGTCTATTAGATCCTGCAACAAGCTCTCCACAACGTGATAAACTAGGTATGATTGAAGAAGTAACAGCAGATAGCGACTATCAAGTAACAATCAAATTAAACCAACCATATGCTGGGCTATTAGCGATTTTAGCAAGCCAAGAAGGTAGTATTTTAAGTCCAAAAGCTATTAAGGAAAATGCTGAAGGCTTAAAAACACACCCAGTTGGTACAGGTCCTTTCGTCTTTGATTCTTGGACATCTGGTCAATCTATTAACTTAACAACAAATGAAAATTATTGGGGCAAAAAGCCTTCATATAAGAAGCTAACATTTAAAATCGTCCCTGAGGATGCAACTCGCTTAGCAATGGTAGAGAGCGGAGAAGCGCATATTTCAGACCAAGTGCCTGTAACAGAATTAGACCGCATTGATAACTCTTCAACAATGTCTTTATTCCGTACAGAAGGTTTAGCTGTTGAATTCGTAGGCTTTAACGTACAGGATAGCCTATTATCGGATGCCAAAGTACGTCAAGCAATTAGCTACGCAATTGACCGTGAAGCAATTATTAGCGGTATTTATGATAATGTTGGTACATTAGCAAATTCAGCAATGAGCCCAATGGTTGTTGGCTATTCTGATAAAGTTAAAGGCTATGACTACAACCTAGAGCAAGCAAAAGCTTTATTAAAAGAAGCTGGCGTTGCAGAGGGCACAACAGTTAAATTATTAACGAGCGACCGTAAAGAGCGTATTAATATGGCTGAGGTTATTCAATCACAGCTAAAAGGTATTGGTTTAAATGTAGAAATTCAAGTAATGGAGTACGGTGCATTTATTAACGAAATTACAAATAAAAATCACCAAATGTTTATTAGTGGCTGGGGTAATGCAACAGGCGATGGCGACTATAACCAATACAACTTATTCCATACAGTATCTCAAGGTGCACCAGGTAACCACTTCTTCTACTCTAATCCAGAGGTGGACAAGCTAATCGAGGCAGCACGTGGTGAAGCAGATTTAGACAAACGTGCTGAATTATATGAACAAGCAATGACAATTGAATTAGATGAAGCAGTCTATATTCCAGTTCGTAACTACGAGCACCTTGCTGTTTACAACAACAATGTGAAAAACTTCTGGTTAGATGCTTCAAACTACACAATGATTGCAGATGTAGAAATTACTAAATAAGTAGGAAGGATGATTTGCTTCATGAAACGATTGATTAAACAAGCTCAATTAGAAACTGGCTATCAATACGATAATGATTTCATTGTAGGTACAACGATTGCACCATTCGATATTTTAATTGAGGATGGACAATTCAAGCAAATTGCACCGATGATTGAAATCGAGCCTGACATGGAAGTGATTGAAGCGAATGGGCAGCTACTGCTGCCCTCCTTTCGTGAAATGCATATCCATATCGATAAAACGTATTTCAGCGGTGAATGGAAAGCGCCGATTCCAATTACAAAGGGCATTTTAACGCGCATTGAGGAGGAGCAAACATTGCTGCCAAAGCAATTGCCCTTCGCAAAAGAACGTGCAACAAAAATGGTGCAGCATTTAATTGCACATGGTCATACACATATTCGCTCACATTGTAATGTTGACCCACAAATCGGCACAAAGCATATCGATATTACAATAGAGGTACTAGAATCCTTTAAGGAGCAAATTACTTACGATATTGTTGCCTTCCCTCAGCATGGCTTACTCCGTTCAGCAGTCGAGCCTTTAATGCGTGAGGCAATGGAAAAAGGAGCAACACATGTTGGCGGTGTAGACCCTGCTATCGTTGACCGTGCAACGCATCAATCGTTAGAGACGATGATTCAAATTGCTAAGGACTACGATAAGCATATCGATATCCATTTACATGATCGTGACACACTTGGTGAGCATGAATTCCATGTGATGATGGATTTATTAGAGAAGCACGACTTTAAAAACAATGTCACAATTAGCCATGCCATTGCGCTATCTGATTTACAAGGAGAGCCTTTAGAGAAGCTAACAAAGCGTCTTGCCTCCTTCAATATTGATGTCACAACAACTGTGCCAATTGGGCAAAATCGGTCAACGATTCCCATCCCATATTTATACGAAAACGGTGTACATGTCTCTGTTGGACATGACAGCTTAACAGATCACTGGTCACCCTTCGGTACAGGCGATACGATTCAAAAATTAAATGTCTTAATCGAGCGCTTTAAATTTATTGACGAATATCGCATAAGCCAATCATTAAAATATGCAACAGGTGGCATTACACCATTAAATGCGGAAGGTCAGCAAGTATGGCCAAAAGCAGGCGATGCTGCAAATGCATTGCTAGTCGATGCGGTCAGCTCGGCACATACAATTGCACGCATGTGCCCAATCACAACCGTTATTTCAAAGGGCGCTGTGATTCACCAAGAAAATGTTGAATTGAAAGGAGCTTACCGATGAGTCAATGGTTATTAAACGTTCGCCTCGAAACGGGTGAGCAGCTACATGAAGATGGAAGCATCCAAACAACAACGGATTTATTTCATATCGAAATTAATGCTGCTGGACAAATTGCACAAATGACACCAGCTGATGCAGCATTCCAGCCCGAAAATGCTAAGGATATGCAAGGGCAGCTTGCATTACCCGCATTCAAGGAAATGCATAATCATTTAGATAAAACATATTTATCATTACCGTGGAAGGCATGCCGTACAGTTAGTGGCTTAGAAGAGCGTCTACATTATGAATCTTTAGAGCTTTCCGCTTTAGCAGATAACTGTGAGCAGCGAGCAAGTGCAATGATTGAGAAAATTTTAGGCTTTGGCTCAAACCATATTCGCACACATGTCAATATCGACCCATACATCGGTCTGAAAAATTTAGAAGGCGTTTTAGCCGCACTAAATAAATATAAGGATTATGTAACAGCAGATGTCATCGCCTTCCCTCAGCATGGGCTGCTGCGCGATGATGTACCTAGCCTACTACGTGAGGCTTTACGCAACGGTGCAACGATGCTTGGTGGGTTAGACCCTGGCGGCATTGACCGTGATATTGAAAAATCGCTCCAAACAACAATGGATATTGCACAGGAATTTAACGTTGATGTCGATTTCCATTTACATGACAATGGGCATTTAGGCTATTATACGATTGATAAATGGCTTGATTTGGTGGAGGAAAACGGTTTTACAAGAAAAACAGATTTCAGCCATTCGTTCTCCTTAGGTGATGTCACAGTACCAGAGCAAATTGCTATGGCAAAGCGCTTAAAGGAGCATAATGTTGCTATTATGTCGACAGTACCATTCAATTTAGGTCGCAATATCCCACCAATTGATTTATTAACAGAGCATGGTGTTAACGTTCACTTTGGCTGTGATGGCTTCTACGATTCATGGAGCCCATACGGCTCAGGCGATATTTTACAAAAAGCCTGTACATTTGCGGATGTAACACGTAAAATTACAGAGCGTGAACTGCGTCAAAGCTTATGCTATATTACAAATGGTGTGACACCACTGAACAATGAAGGTCAAATGCAATGGCCGAAAGCAGGCGATGAGGCAAGCTTTGTTTTTGTCACATCGAGCTGTAGTGCAGAGGCTGTTGCACGTCCACCGAAAAAACGTACACTGATGAACAAAGGAAAGTTTTTTAACTAATTATTTATGAAATTAAAAGTTTATGTCATTCTTATTTTTTGTGTTAGCCTGTGGGCTTCCAATTTTATTATTGGCGCACTGCTCGTCAATTATTGGTCAGCCTTGCACATAACCGTTTATCGCTTACTGTGCATTTGCTTATTTTTAGGCATACTTGGCTTTCCAACAATCCGCAAAGCACGCATTCGACCAAAGCAATGGCTGCTGCTTTGCATAGCAGCAATACTCGGTGTTAGCATCAATCACTTTAGCTTCTTTAAAAGCTTAGAAACGACTAGCCCTATTACTGCTGCCTATATTTTAGCTTTGACACCAATTATGACCGGAATCATTAATCGCGTTGTACGAGGAGAAAAGAAAGGCTGGCTATTTTGGCTTGGCTCTATTATTTCTTTTACAGGTGTAGGCTTAATTATTTCTGCAAAGCAAGGTGCTAGCGCTTCGTTTGGTGTTGGGGAAATTTTTAGCTTCTGTACAATGCTTAGCTTTGCCATTTTCCTTGTATTACTGGATGTATTAAGAAAAGAATTAGATAGCTTCAGCGTTACTTTTTTCACAAGTTTTATCGGTTGCCTTGCCTTACTCCCTTTTTTGAGCCTTGCACCAATTGTACCAAGACAAAGCGCTGACCTACCGATCATTCTTTTATTAATCATTTCAGCTATACTCGTACATGGCGTCAGCAATCTCGTATGGAATGCCAACCAGCATAAAGTTGGCTCAACCAATGCGGCTATTTTATTAAACTTAGAGCCTATCATTACGATGGTGCTAAGTGCGGTAATTTTGCATGCCTTGATTCACTCTAGCCAAATTATTGGCGGGACGCTCGTATTAACAGGAATACTGATTTCTGTTGTGCTGAGTGACAAAATAAAACACTCGGACTCTTTATGAGTTCGAGTGTTTATCCTTCTATCAAGGCTATATAAGGAATTTGTTTGCCATCTACCTCCGCAATCATATACTGCGTATTTGTTGAAAAAAGCTCTGTTCCCACTGCCAATTGTGTTGCATAAAGATTTTTAAAACCTAGCCAACGAGTGGTCGTTTTCTTAATTTCCCCTAGTTTCTCGCCTTTAGTAAAGGTTATATCCAAGTCAGACACCTGCTGATAAATTAAACCTTCATACTGTAAAATATCCGCTTGTGCATCATCTTTTAAAACCGATTTAGCTGTTGGATTTGTAGGACTTCCCGTTGAACAGCCTACTAGTGCTAAACAAAATACTAAACTAAGCAGCAACGTTTTTTTCATTAACTACAAATGGAGGCTCATAATTAAGAGCTCGCCCTTCTTCCCCATTGTTCTAACGCCTTCATCTACAAACCCACATTTTTTATATAAATGCTGTGCCGCACCATTTGTAGCATTAACAGCCAACACAATCTCATTAACATTTGGAAAATGTGCTTTTACAAATGTCGGCAATAGGTTTAAAGATTTTTGTGCATAGCCTTGACCAACATGTCGGAAATCTGTCGAAAAAGCTCTTAACAAAATAGCAGCTGAATTTTTCGAATAAGGTTTGACCCCATCCTTCTCATGTAAAGTAAAAAAGGTAACTAACTGATTGTTCTCCATAGCTAAAATAGAATGTCGAGTTGAATCCATTTTTTGCTTTTCCACACATGCTTGCGGCGTGTCTGTATAATCCAATTGTTCCTCTGTTAATACATAATCTGCTACTAACTCTGAAAATTTTTCCTCATAAAATACTAATTCCATCGTTCCCACCTCACAAAAAATATACTAGCAATCATAGTACAAAGTAAAACATAGTTTGTACTAGAAGTGCTAGTAAATTTTTAATGTAATAAATAAACATTATCATCAAATAAGCTTTCAAATTCATAAGAATAAATATTTATATTAGCGTTAATCGCAGCAGCAAAATTGCACACCTTTGGCTCTAATATTAGGCTTAACATACGCCCTTCATCAACCCCCATGACAATAGCCATTTCTGCAGTCAAAGAATATTTGCGAATTAATTGTCTAATTTGATTAATCTTCGGCTCAAGCACCTCAACTAATGGCAACAACAATTGATTCGTGTCATACGTCTCATAGTATTCCTTCCCATATTGCCAAGTGGTAAAATTACAAAACGTCGAGTTAGACAAAGGTTCCTCCTGATGTTCATTAACAAACGTCGGAAATAAATCCAAAACCTCTGTCACTTCTTCAACTGGAAAGCTCTCCTGCTTATTCAGCAAGTGAAAATAAGCCTGTATCCTCATTTTGTAACCACCTTTTAGAAATTAGTTATTAATAAAATATGTATCCCATTCACAAGTAAGCTACAATGACTATTTTATTTCCCCTTTTAGCTTAAATAAAATAGTCATTGTATTAAATATACAATCAAATCACAAATTTACTCTCCAATTCCAATTAGCCAGTCAATAAAAAGTGCTACTTCTTGAATCATATTAGCCCTCCTATCCTTCTATACGAATTATTTGAAATTATCATATAATTCCCATAGCAAGATATTGTAAAATAAGCGTATAAGCTTATTTCATATTTTAGGAGGATACTAAATTGCTCGGTTCAACGGTAAAAAAGATAAGAAATAGTAAAAACTATTCTCAAATACAAATTACCAAAGGCATTCTTCATCAAACTAGCTTTTCTAAATTTGAATTGGGGAAAATTAATTTAACAGCAGAGCATTTCAATAGGATTTTACATAGGCTAGATATTAGCCATGAGGAGTTCAAATATATCCATAATAATCATCAATTAACAGAACGAGACTATATTATTCAGTCATTTTTAAAGCTTCGATTTATAGATATTCATGTATTAGAAGATATCATTCATAAAGCAGAGATATTACTACAATCAGAGGAAGATAGGTATATTCAAGATATTTATTTTATCAGTAAAGGCTTTATCTCACTAAAACGAGATGGAAATTTTGATACTGCTAGCACTCATGCTCATCAAGTTTGGGAGCGTCTACAAAAATTTGACACATGGTATTTATCTGATATTCATTTAATAAACAATATTCTATTTTTATTTCCTGTCGAAACAGCTATTTCAATCAGTAAATTAGCGATAGCTCAGTTGGAACGCTATCATAGTTTAGATACAAAATATCATCTTATGACGATTACTTTTCAATATAATTTAGTACATCTATTAATTCGTGAAGGTTATTTTAAAAATGCCTTTGAATTAAATGAACAAGTAATAGCAAGCTTTAAGAAAAGAAAACTTTATTTTCAAACGGCCTTATCAATGCTACGTAAACAATTATTACTAACAAAAATTAATAAGGGTATGTATGTTGAAGATAGTATTAAGAGTTTATTCGATTTAGCAACAATTATTGATGATCAAGAATTAATTGAAAAACTAAAAGAAGAACAAACATACTTAATACAAATTCTCCAATTATAAATAAAAAACTTGTTGGTAGCCCTTACTACTTACATATTACTCTTTTCCCTTTATTTTAAATGATATGTTTAATGACAAAACAAAATATTCAAATTTAGATATTAGAAAGGACACACATCATGACGTATGGAGAAACTTTAAAAATCATTCGTAAAAATAAAGGATATAGTCAACAATATTTAGCAAAAGATATTTTATCCCAAAGCTCTTTTTCAAAATTTGAACATAATCAATCTGATATTAACTTTGTTGCTTTTCATCAATTATTAGAAAGATTAAATATGACCTATAATGAATTTTTCTTTATTCATGAGAATTTTCAAAGACCGCCTAAAGCACAATTAGTAAAAGATTTCTTTTCACTACCGTATAATTCAAAATCAGAATTACAAAAGATGCTAACTAGTATTAATGATTTTTTACAGCATGATGAAGATTTCTTAGTAGAGGATTTACGTATAGTTTGTTTAGCTTTATTATCTCTTGGAAAAGAGCACGGTATGGAGGAAGCTAGAAAACTTGTTACCCCTATCTGGAAACGCATGTCGACATTGCATAATTGGTATGCAATAGATTTTTTATTACTAAATTCTATTTTATACGTTTTCCCTGTAGACACAGCGCTTGAAATATCTAAAAACATGATTCAGCGTTTAAAAAAATATAAACAATTCGAAGAAGTACGATTATTAAAATCTAGTATACAAATTAATATCTCATTATTACTAATTAAAAATGAGCAATATGCTAAAGCTCTTGAAACCTTAAATCAAGTATTAAGTCAACAACTGAAATCATTACCTTATGCATTAGTAGCTGTTTGCCTTTATAGAAAAGAAATATGCCTACAAAAACTAAACCCAACTACTGATAAACCTTATTTAACTAAAGCTTTGGAATTAGCTAAAATATACGAAGATGATTCTTTACTAAACGCAATCACTTTAGAATTCGAAAAATATACAAATATATAGTTTGGCCCTAGCTATCCTTAAAGACCATTAAAAAATTGATGGTCTTTTTTATTTCATCAGTTCATCCCCAGTTCAGATTCACCTTTTATAGTAAAGCTATCAACAAATGGAGGTGCTTCAGATGAATTTAGCTTTAAAGGAAATGAAGCGGAATAAAGGGCGATTTATCATTATCGGCTCGATTGTTTTTTTGATTAGTTTTTTAACATTGATTATTTCTGGGTTGGCAAATGGTTTGTCGCAGGATAATGCAGCATTGATTAAAAATTTGCCAAATGGGCAGTTTTATATGACAGAAAAGGCAGATGGGACATTTACTATGTCTCAAATTCCTCAACATTTACAGGATGAAGTGCTTGAGCAGCAAAAGGATGCTGTCGCCCTATCTATTCAAATGGGCTTTGTCAATGATACAGAGGAGCAACAGCATGGTGTTGCCTTTGTTACATCGACAGTTTCAAATCTATTTCCATCTATCCAACAGGGCGAGGTGATGCTCGACGAATCGCTTCAAGAAAAAGGAATCAAAATTGGGGATCGCTTAGTGAACAATCAGTTAAATAGCGAGTTAATTGTCAAAGGCTTTGTACAGGAGCAAAAGTATAGCCATGCGCCCGTTGCCTTTATTAGCCAACAGGATTATCAAGAAATGTATCGGAGTAATGCGATGCAATTAATTTTCATAGCAAATCCAGAGGTGCAAGCTATTGATGAATTGCAAGCATTTTCAGCAAAGGCATTGCTTGAGAGTATCCCAAGCTATAAAGCAGAACAATTATCATTAAATTTAATCGTTGGCTTTTTAATTGTTATTAGTGGCATGTTATTCGCTATTTTCTTCTATATGATGAATGTGCAAAAGATTGGTTTGTACGGTATTTTGAAGGCAATTGGCTTAAAAACGATGAAGCTATTTCAGCTTATTTGGATACAAATGCTTGTCATTACAGCAATCGCACTGATACTAGCTACTGGATTAAGCCAAGCGTTTGCGCTATTGGCCCCTAGCGGCATGCCATTTCATTTATCCCTTATGACAACACTACAGTTTGCAGGTATTTTCCTAGTCATTGGTTTTATTGGAGCGACGCTTTCAGGCTTACAAATTAAACAAATTGAACCTTTACAAGCAATTCAACGAGGAGATGGGTAAAATGGCGTTATTTACAATAGAAGATGTATATAAAACCTTTCAAAATGGGGATGTGCAGGAGGAAATATTAAAAGGAGTTAGCCTCACTTTACACGCAGGTGAAATGACCGCTTTAGTCGGTGCTTCTGGCTCTGGTAAAAGTACATTGCTAACGATTGCAGCAGGGCTTCAGTCAGCTTCATCAGGAAACATTATCTTTGAGGAAAAAAATTTAACAGCAATGAATGCTGAACAAATTCGTCAAATCCGTGCTAGCCAATTTGGTTTTGTTTTTCAATTTGCACATCTCGTGCCATTTTTAACGGTGGAGGAACAGCTTACTCTAATGTTAAATGTAGCAGCAAAGCATGAGCAAAAGCAGCAAATTGACCGTATTTTATCATTAATTGGTATGGAGCATCGCAAAAATATGTATCCTGCCTCATTATCAGGCGGAGAAAAGCAGCGAGTTGCCATTGCCCGGGCAATTATTCACCAGCCAAAAATTTTATTTGCAGATGAACCGACAGCTAGCTTAGATTCTACACGCTCTAAAGAGGTGATGGAACTATTACAAAGCATCACAAAAGAATTAAATATCGCTACATTGATTGTTACACATGATGAGGAGATGCTAACATATGTTGACCGCATTGTGAAGATGGTTGATGGGGTTATACAATAGTATCGGCTTCTTATTTTAGCAAGAGTAGCCACTATACATTTTTAGTTTTTTATCATAGGAATTTCTTGTTACTGCTTCTGCAAATAGTTAGAAAATAGAAACCGCAACGACAATTAATCTAAATGGTTTATTCTATCATAAAAGAGCAGAACCCCCCGCAAGTGCATTTGCGAAGGGTTCGTTTGTGTACCAGTTTGTACTATACTCTTTTTTGCTGATGCCCGTATATCATTGGTTATCAGCTTTTTAAAGTATGTTTCACTACAATACAATATAATACATGTAGCCTTAATTAATAATTTTGTAATTTTTTAAAGCTTAATCCAGTCATAATCCCAACTATCAAATACATCAACATAAGCATATACATAATTGTTAGTAGGTAGTCCATTTGCGTACACTCTCTGTGTCACTCTGTAAGTATAGTATTTAGCTTTAAATATAATTTTTTTCCTTTCGTTAGCAGCAAGAGTAATTGTATAGCTAGTTCCATGGGTTTGTGCAACCCCAATTGTTATCCCTAATGAAGCTGCAATGTTTCCCTGACCTATTGGATATTCTCCTGATATTGTATTTGTAAATTCACGATTAAGTGTTGTTGATTCATTAATACTTAACGTTCCTGGTCCTCTACCTGAAGGACCACTTCTCTCAGGATAAGAATAACCTACACCCCAAATTTCTTTATTAGTAATTTTATCACTAGCGTCGCATTAAAATAATTCAACGCATCGTATTAAACTGAATTTTCTGTAATATAATCCAAGCATAAAAAA
>NZ_JAMBIZ010000037.1 GCF_025291715.1 Metasolibacillus sp. | reverse complement strand
ATAGTCATGAGGCATCATTCCTTTCGGTGGGTTGTTTAGTCACTACCATTATATCGAATTTGGGGAGGTGCCTCATTTTTATTTAGTTGAAACCCTTGATACCGAAGGGATTGGAATTATGAAATTAACTCAGCTATAAAAAATAGCCACAGTCATTATTAATAATCTGAATCATTTCTAATATAGATTGAAAAGTTTGTATCCTCATTTAAACCAACATACCATTAAGCCATAACAATAATATCTTCAGTATGAGTCAAGCTTTAATTCCTTATGAATTCTTTTAACAAGCTACCATATGAAATTAAATTTTTATACATTAATGCTTTATTCATATCCTTCACTGCTTTTATATTTTTATATAGTTGTCTTGTAATCCGTTTCGTCTCCTCTCCCTTTTGAAGTTGCAAGTATAGCAAAAGTCTGTTAACTCAAAGTTCTCTTACTTACTTGCATTCTTTCACCTATTATCTTTAAGTAAAGGAATTTGAAGAAGTTTTATAATAAAATTAAGTGTTCTTTTTGAGTGCAAATATCTTATTACATATAAACATAAATTTTGATATTAATAAATTATCACCATGCGTTCCCTCTCCTTATTTTTAAGTATATATATGCTATTGATGGAGAATGTTTAAGTTGGTAAAATAAGGTGAGCGTCGATAAATGGTGAATATTGTTGATTGAGCGAATATTTTTTCATTTTTTCGAAACTTTCTTGGAAGTTATTCGTAAATAAGGTAATACATAAGAAAGGGGGATGGCAAAGGTGTTTGGATTTTCACTCACAGCGATTTATTTAACCATATTGATTGTGATTGGTAGCTGTACAATACTCTATTTCGTATTTGCTGATTTAGCAGATGGTATAGCAGAAGGAATCCCATTTTTCGACCCAGCTGTGATACTTTCATTTATTTCTATCACAGCAGCAAGTGGCTATTTGCTTGAACGCTTTACTTCTCTAACAAGCATTGTCGCTTTCGTCATTGCGCTAGTAATTGCAGCGATTTTCACCGCATTGCTGTATTTCTTCCTACTAGTCCCGTTGCGCTCAGCAGAGGTGTCGCTCGTTTATACGGACGCATCGTTAGAAGGGCAGACGGGGAGGGTCATTGTACCAATTCCGCTAGATGGCTTTGGTGAAATTGTTATCGAATCGGTGAACGGAATCATTTCGAAACGAGCAGCGAGCTATCAAGGTGACGAAATTCCATATGACACGAAGGTTTTAATTATTGAAGTAAAAGAGGGGACGGCTTTTGTTACATCATATGACAAAGGCTTCGCCAACGCATAATTTAAAGGAGGAAACAGCATGGCAGATCTTTTCAACACAGGTATGATAGGTACATTAATTATTATTGGGGTAGTTGTCTTTATTATTATCGCTCTTTTAGGAATTTACGTATCGAAATACCGTACAGCAGGTCCAGATGAAGCATTAATTGTGACAGGAAGCTACTTAGGCTCAAAAAATGTTCATACAGATGAGACAGGTAATCGTATTAAAATTATTCGTGGTGGCGGTACATTCGTATTTCCAGTATTCCAGCAGGCAGAGCCACTTAGCTTGCTATCTAGTAAACTAGAAGTAACAACACCAGAAGTTTACACAGAGCAAGGTGTACCAGTTATGGCAGACGGTACAGCCATCATCAAAATTGGCGGTTCGATTTCTGAAATCGCAACAGCAGCAGAGCAATTTTTAGGGAAAGATAAGCATGAGCGTGAAATGGAAGCACGTGAAGTATTAGAAGGGCATTTACGCTCGATTTTAGGCTCGATGACAGTAGAGGAAATCTACAAAAATCGCGATAAATTCTCACAGGAAGTACAACGCGTTGCCTCGCAAGATTTAGCGAAAATGGGTCTGATGATTGTATCATTTACAATTAAAGATGTGCGCGATAAAAATGGCTACTTAGAATCGCTAGGGAAGCCACGTATCGCACAAGTAAAACGCGATGCAGATATTGCAACAGCAGAAGCAGATAAAGAAACGCGTATTAAGCGTGCACAAGCAGATCAAGAGGCACAAAAAGCCGAACTTGCACGTGCAACAGAAATTGCGGAAGCGGAAAAAGACAATCAATTAAAAGTAGCGGAATATCGCCGTGAGCAAGATATTGCAAGAGCCCGTGCTGACCAAGCCTATGAGCTAGAAACAGCCCGTGCGAAACAGGAAGTAACAGAGCAAGAAATGCAAGTACAAATCATTGAGCGTCAAAAGCAAATCGAATTAGAAGAGCACGAAATTTCACGTCGTGAGCGTCAATATGATTCTGAAGTGAAGAAAAAAGCAGATGCGGAGCGTTATGCGATTGAGCAACAAGCTTCGGCAGAAAAAATGAAGCAATTAACACAGGCAGATGCGGAAAAATATCGTATCGAGGCACAGGCACAAGCTGAAGCAGAGCGCATTCGTCTTGACGGTTTGGCAAAAGCAGACGCAGAGCGTGCGCAAGGGGCAGCAGAGGCAGAAATCATTCGTCTACGCGGTTTAGCGGAGGCAGAAGCGAAGCAAAAAATCGCAGAAGCATTTGAACAATACGGTCAAGCAGCCGTGTTAGACATGGTGGTTCGCATGTTGCCAGAATACGCGAAGCAAATCGCAAGCCCATTATCCAACATCGACAAAATTACAGTTGTTGACACAGGTGGTGGCGAAGGTGGCGGCGCCAACAAAGTCACTTCTTACGCAACAAATTTAATGGGGTCATTGCAAGAAACATTAAAAGCTTCATCAGGCATTGATGTCAAGGAATTAATTGAAACATATGTTGGTAAAAATGCCATCAAGCAGTACGTACAGCAAGCACCGGCACCAACACCAGTAGCAGTATCAAAGCCCGTGCAGCCAAAGGAAGAGCTTGAAATAACGGAAGAATAGAAAAAAGAGGATGCCTGAAAAGATATGATCTTTTCAAGCATCCCTTTTTGTGGATAATTATTCAATGAGATATGCGTTATCGATTACTTCCTGTGGTACAATGATTGTCGAAACAGCATTAATATTGTTGTAAGCGATTGTTGTTTTTTGATCAATAGCCATTTCTTCGCCATCAATCGTTGGCTTCATCATCCAGTCTAATTGGATCGTCTTCACATCAAATGTATTTTTATCAACTATTACTTGATAAAAGGCATCTTCGAATTTTGTATTTTGAAGGCTTTCAGCGTTTGGATTTGTTTCAGCAATCGTAAGGGCTAGTTGCTCACGGCTTATTTGATGGAGCTTATCGTTGCTACCCTTTAATGTTAAAATATAATCCTCGCCTTTTTCTTCATATGTAAAATCCTCTGCATATTTTTCAAGAATTTTTAATTGCTCCGTTGTATTAACATCTAAGCCGAAAGCATCTAGTGTGAAATTTGTAAATAAAAAAGCTTAAACCCTCTTAGCTGAAAAGGGCTTAAGCTATTGTGATATTTAATAATTGATTTCCTGTGCATTTTCTAATACATCTTGTGGGATTGTGACAGTTGCGTTGTTAAAATCATCGTATGTTGTCGTTGTTTTTTGGTCAATTTTTGCTTGGACACCATCGATGTCCATTGAAATGATCATATCTAATTTCAATTCTTTCATATCATATGTCTTTTTATCAATTGTCAGCTGATATGTTGTATCTTCGAATGACATGTTTTCGAATTGGTCAATAGGAGCATCTGGCATTGTTAATGCGACTTGCTCTTCGATTAATTGCTTGAATTTATCGCCACCTGCATTCAACGTTAAAATATATTCGTTATTTGTTTGCTCGAATGTAAAATCATCTACGTATTTTTCCAATAATTGCAGCTGATCTGCTGCATTCGCTTGGACACCTGCCTGACTTAGCATTTCATCAAGTGTCGCATCTTGTGGCAGCTTAAACCATGTTTTCGATGTGTCATCATACATATAAAAGCCGTCCTCAGCTGTCATATACATTTTCATCGGCATATCTAGCTTGTCACCACTTGTAGGCTCCGTCATAGAAATTGTGCCATCAACAAAAAATTGTGTTGGCTCTAAAACTGCACCCATTTTCATATTAGCAGATGTATCCACTGTTGATCCATCGCCTAGCTCCATTGCCTGTGTCATTGTCACAGTCGCATTAAAGCTTTTAATTTCACTTTGTCGCTCACTGCTTTTCGTAAATACTTCCTCTAGTGATAAATCGCTTTTGTCGGTCGTATTTTCCTTCGGTGTTGCTGTTGTCCCACAGCCAGCGGCAATCACTGCCACCCCTGCTAAGGCTACGAACATTTTCTTTTTCATTTGCTACAGCTCCTTTATTGTTCATTACTATTAATACTGTTTAATAAGTAGTAAAGTTTCAAGAAAGCTGTTTTTCGATAGAAAAGTCCTGCTATTTTATAAATAGAATAGGACACAACTCACCATGCAAGCACAGCCTGCAATGACAAAAATATGCCAAATTGCGTGGTTGTACGGAAGACGGTTCCATGCATAAAAAATCGCACCGAATGTAAAGCATAAACCGCCTGCTAGCAGCAATAAAAAGCCTTCAAACTGCAAAAATGTGTAAACGGGCTTGATGACAAAAATAATGAGCCAGCCCATAGCGATATATAGGCCTAAGGAAAATGCTTCAAAGCGATAAATAAATAAGCATTTAAAGACGACACCAAATATGGCAATGCCCCAAATAATGCACAGCAATGTAATGCTTAATGCGCCATCTAACGTAATGAGCAAAAACGGTGTGTACGTGCCTGCGATTAAAATATAAATAGCAGAATGGTCAAGAATGGCAAAGAAATACTTAAAGCGCTCAGGCATACTGTGCAGCAAAGTAGAATTTAAAAATAAAATAATTAAAGATGCCCCAAAAATGCTGTAGGAGACAATTTCTACAGCACCTCCCTTTGCGATTGCCTGTAAAATAAGCCAGACACAAGCGGGGATGCTAATTAATAAACCAATGCCGTGCGTGATGGCATTCCATAATTCTTCATTTTTTGTTTTATAGTCGAACACGATGTTTTGCATAATCATCACTCCTTATGAAATACTATAGTAAAATAAGAAATAACTGAACAGACATAATTGTCATTAGTTGTCACTACAATATGTCATATGGAAAAAAGACAACTATCAGGTAATAGGTATTACATTTGTCACCTTTACAGTGATGATTCAAGTTACTTATAATAGGGAAGAAGAATATAAAGGATGTGTCATAAGTGGGACGAATTCATATTGTAACTGATTCAACGTGTGATTTAACAAAAGAGGAAATTAAGCAGCATGGTATTCACATTGTACCTTTAACAATTCAAATTGGACAAAATACATATGTAGATGGAATCGATTTAGAGCCTGCTACATTCATGGATATAATGAAACAATCTCCTGAACTGCCAAAAAGCTCTCAGCCTGCACCAGGGAAATTTAAAGAATTATATGATGAGCTTGGAAAAGATGGCGATCAAATTTTATCGATTCATATGACAGGCGGTATGAGTGGTACGGTTCAATCAGCTCGCCAAGCAGCTGACATGACAACGTCTGATGTGACAGTTGTCGACTCACGCTTTATTGCATTCGGCTTAGCCTTCCAAATTCGTGAAGCTATTCGCATGCGCGATGAAGGTGCTTCAATCGAGGAAATTGTAGCACGCTTAGATGTGGTACGTGCAAATACAAATTTATTTGTTGTCGTTGATACGTTGGAAAACTTAATTAAAGGTGGACGCATCGGTAAAGGAAAAGGCATGATTGGCTCGCTGTTAAATATTAAGCCAATCGCTAGCTTAGAAGGTGGCGAGTATACGCCTGTATCGAAGGCACGCAGCCATAAGCAAGTAGTCAATTATTTATTTAAGCAGTTCCAGGAGGATACTGCTGGCAAAACAGTAAAGGCTGTCGGCTTATCTCATGCAGGTGGCTTACAAACGATGGGGCAGCCGCTGCTTGATTTAATCAAAGAAACAGGCTTCGACAGCGCAGAAATTGCCTTTACATCCCCAATTATTAGTACACATACAGGTCCAGGAGCAATTGGCTTTATTTATTTTGCAGAATAGGTTAGAGGTGTCTGAAAGCAGGCGAATGTGCCACTTTCAGACACCTGTTTGCTTTTTATCCCGTATTAACAGGCTGTAAGACCCCCACATCAAAACAGCAGATAAAATCAAGGTGTTGAAGAGGGGAATCAAACAGCCTGTAAAAACCCGATTGGTGAAACTACCAATCAGTGGGGGGATGAGGAAAACCCCCACTGATTGAAGGTTCACTTTATTCAATTGATGGGCGCCGTGCCTTTTAGCGTGTTTGTTTACGTCATATACATTATAATAGTACATATGTTAAATAGATTGGTAGGGAAGAAGAAAGAATGAAGTTTTGGTTAAGCGTGTTATGTTGTTGCTTATTATTGTCTGCTTGTACAGTGACGGTCGATGAGCCTGAAACATCACCAGAGGAATATGAAAAATCACTTGGTACGACAAGTGTACCTATACCGATAGATGATGCGCTTTATATCGAGAAAGCGCAAAAAGAGGGCATTATAGAAAAGCTAGGTGATATCTTTCAGCTAGATTGGCTGACTAGAAAAGAAATTGATGCACAGGATATTCAATATCTTGCACTAGGCGATTCTTTAACGGATGGTGTTGGGGATGAATATATGCGTCAAGGCTATACGGAGCGCTTAGTGGAACAGCTTGAAAAATGGCCTGCAATTGCGACGATTACGCTAGATAATCGCGGTAAAAAGGGCAGACGTAGTGATCAGCTGCTACGACTTTTGGAAAAAGGGCACTATGATAAGGAATTAGAGGCTGCTAATTTGGTTACGCTAACAATGGGTGGCAATGATGTAATGAAAATTGTCAAAACCGATATATTTTCTTTAAAAAAGGAAATGTTTGATGAGGAAAGAGTCAACTTTCAACATAATTATGAGCAAATTGTTAAAGAAATACGTGCACGTAATCCAGAGGTGCCGCTCATTTTAATTGGTTTTTACAATCCCTTTTCAATTGTAGTAGATGAAACGACACCATTTGAAGAAATTATTGTAGAGTGGAATAATGACGTAAGGGAGCTAGCGGCACAGGATGATAATGCCTGCTTTGTCCCCGTGCTAGATTTATTTCATACGAATGAAGATTTAGTGTATCATACGGATTTCTTCCATCCGAATGCGAAGGGCTATGAGCGCATGACAGAGCGCATTGTAGCTGCTATGAAAGCATGCGATATTGAGGAAATGTCAGATGGTTTGATTGGATTTGAGGAGTGAGACAGCAAATGAATAAATGGAAAGTCGCCTTTTTTTTACTAGCAGGAGCAGTACTTTTCACAGTCGTTTTTATCGTATATATGGCGACTTCAAAGGTGGAGGAACGTGCAATTCCAGAGCAGGAGCAAGCAACCGGGCATGTGCTGACGGTGCAGACAACAGCGAAGGAATTTGAAGCAATTGCGAAAAAATATATGGGCAAAGGACCGCTAGGGAAATCACCAATCCCTGTTGAAATGGAAGTAAACGAGCAAGTGCAGCTTTTTAGTGAGCTAATTGTATTCGGTATTACAGTACCTATTTCAATGGATTTTGAGCCGATTGTTAGCGATGGCAATATTCGATTAAAGCAAACAGAGGTGAATGTAGGGAAATTAAATATTCCACCATCTACTGTTTTAAAGCTGATGAAGGATGCGATTGAATTCCCTGACTGGATGATTGTCAGACCGAATGAAGAGGAAATTTATGTGGATTTATCGCGCATTAACATTGCCTCAGGCTCAAGAGTGCGTGCAAAGGAAATTGATTTAGCGAATGATAAAATATTGTTAGATATCATTATTCCAGCAGAAGAGGTGAAATAAATGGTGCAATATGCAACGTTTGCAGGTGGGTGTTTTTGGTGCATGGTCAAACCATTTGATGAAGTACCAGGAATTGAGGCGGTTGTTTCGGGTTATACAGGGGGACATGTCGAAAATCCAACATACGAGCAAGTTTGCTCAGAGACAACGGGACATTTAGAGGCAGTGCAAATTACGTTTGACCCAGCCGTATATCCTTACGAAAAGCTTGTAGAGCTCTATTGGACTTTGATTGACCCAACAGACGCAGGCGGACAGTTTTACGATCGTGGCGAATCGTATACTACAGCAATTTTTTATCATAATGAGGAACAGCGTGAAATCGCAGAGCGCTCGAAAGCAGCATTACAAGCATCGGGCAAATTCAAACAGCCGATCGCGGTAAAAATTTTGCCAGCAAAGCCATTTTATGCGGCGGAAACGTATCATCAGCATTATTATAAGAAAAACCCTGCTCATTATGAGCGCTACGCCATCGGCTCAGGGCGGGTAGCCTTTAAAGAACAGCATTGGGGGGAAAGACATGAATAAAGAGCAGCGTTTAAAGGAATTAACGGAAATGCAGTATTATGTAACGCAGGAGCAAGGCACAGAGCCACCATATCGCAACGAATATGACCAGCATTTTAACGCAGGTATTTATGTGGATATCGTATCAGGTGAGCCACTTTTTTCCTCGCTTGATAAATTTGATGCAGGCTGTGGCTGGCCAAGCTTTGCCAAACCGTTAGAGGTAGAGGAAGTAACCGAGCATTTCGATACATCGCACGGCATGCGCCGCGTAGAAGTGCGCAGCAAAACAGCGGATTCGCATTTAGGGCATGTTTTCCCAGATGGCCCGCAAGAATTAGGCGGTTTGCGTTACTGTATCAATTCCGCAGCACTACGCTTTATCCCTGTGGAAGAGCTAGAGGCGCAAGGCTACGGGAAATATAAGGCACTGTTTGAATAAGGTATCATAAAGAGCGAAATCGCAAATAAATGAGAAAACTAGCAAATAAAAAGGCAAAGTCGCAAATAAGTTGGAGAAGTCGCCAATAAAAAGGCAAAGTTGCAAATAAGTTGGAGAAGTCGCCAATAAAAAGGGCAAAGCCGCAAATAAGTTGGAGAAGTCGCCAATAAAAAGGCAAAGTCGCCAATAAGTTTGAGAAGTCGCCAATAAAAAGGCAAAGTTGCAAATAAGTGAGAGAAGTCGCCAATAAAAAGGGCAAAGCCGCAAATAAGTTGGAGAAGTCGCCAATAAAAAGGCAAAGTCGCAAATAAGTTGGAGAAGTCGTCAATAAAAAGGCAAAGTTGCAAATAAATGAGAGAAAGCGCAAATAAAATAGCAAAATGACGAACAATTTCTCTTTTTAACTAGTAAATGAAATAAGCTCTTGTTTGAGTAGTGGTGCTTTAGACCATTTTTCAAACAAGAGCTTTTGATTATATTTTAAATTCCCCAACAACGCTACGTAAATCATCTGCCTGTGTCGCTAATTCAGAAGCGGCAGCATTGATTTCCTCCATAGATGCGGAGCCCTGCATAGCAGCAGAAGCACTTGTTTCCGTTCTGAAGGCAGTATGCTCAGCGATAGCATTTACTTCAACAAAGGAAGAGCTAACCGCATCGCTATAGTCCAATGTACCATTGATTTTTTCAGCCATACGACTAATAATCTCTGACGTACGCTCTGTCTGCTGTAAAATTTTATCAAGTGAAGCGTTCGTTTCGTTCGCCACTTCAACACCGCGAATAACGGATTGTACGCCTTCGTGGTTTTGTGCGATAATCGATTTCACTTCAGTTTGAATAGAAGAAATAATACCTGTAACTTCCTTCGCCGCACTTTGCGATTGCTCAGCTAGCTTGCGTACCTCATCTGCTACAACTGCAAAGCCTTTGCCATGCTCACCAGCTCTCGCCGCCTCAATCGCCGCATTTAAAGCAAGTAAATTTGTTTGCTCAGCAATGCCTGTAATTGTGCTAATAATGGAAGTGATTTCACCAGATTTTTTACCGAGTGCCTCCACCGTCGTCGTTGTGTTAGCCATCGTTTCTTCAATATCCATCATAACATTTGCGGAATGGTTCACTGATTCACTACCATTACGTGCGACAGTGCGCATCTCCTCAGAAGCCTGTCGTACCTCAGCAGCTTCGACATTTAAGTCATGAATGGCTTGTTCAAGCAGCTGCATGCTTTGTGCCGCCTGTCCCATTTTCTGAATGATTGTATTGCTATCGCTAGCAATATCGTGTGTAGAATTGGCAATCGAATCAATCATACGTGCATTTTCATCTGCCAATGCCATCAACTCCTGAGAGCTGCCTGAAACATTTTCTGCTAAGCCAGAAACGCGCTTAATAAGTGTCGAAATAGATTGAATTAATAGGTTAGTTGAATCGGCAATTTGAGCAAATTCATCATTTGTTTTCACGCGTACACGTCTTGTTAAATCACCGCCTGTGCTGGCAATATCCAAAATGGATGTATTAATGGAATGCGTATTGCGACGAATGGATTTAAACAATATGTAACCAGATGTAATCGTCAAAGCCATCGCAATAATCGCTAAAAATAAAAAGGATATTTTAGAATTATTGGCATAGCTCTCTAATTCTTTAATCAATTTTTCATTTTCTGTTTCTAATAAAGCGATTAATTGCACAGAATAATCATCAATATAAGCCTTTAATGATTGTCCACCACCGTTTTGCATTAGCTTTTGCGCATTTTCAAAGCCGTATTTTGTACGTGTATCAATCATGTTTTGAGAATGTGTTAAATAAACGGTGTAAAGCTGCTTGATGGAAGCGAGGGTATTGGCAGCCTCCTCATGATTAGCCAAAATCACTTGTAGCTCGTCGAGATTCGTGCTAATGCTTGTTTTCGATTTTTCGTAGTCCTGCAAAATTTCTTCTTTTCCTGTAATCAAATATGTTTGTTCATGACTCGACAGCTTCGCAATATCGCTTGCTAAATTATTAATTTGAATTTGCTGCTGCAAATTTTCGTCAGCAAAATCTCGCAAGCTTGTTTGTAATTTAGTAATATTAGTATACGATAGCAATTGCATAGCGAAAATAATAGCTAATAATAGCGAGAAAATTAACAATACTCGTCCGCGAATAAGCTGATAAAATCTTGCTTTCTTTTTGCGATCAACTGGGTCCTGCTCTTGACGCTTCGTTTTTCGTTTTGTAAATAATTTTAGTTTGGGTACTTTTTTCAATTTATTCCTTTTTAATAGCAATTTTGTCACCAACTTTTTATAGGATAAATTATTCATTCTTACTTCAGTTTACCTATATGTAAACGCTTTGTGAAGTAGATTTTAATAAAAAGGAGAGAAATTTTTGAAAAAATCATTTTATTCTTACATTTTAACATACCGTGGGGGAGCTGCGAATGACGCAAAGGCGCAGTTTGCAGAAGCTAGCTTTCATGACTCCAGCTTTCCTAAAATGTCGACATCTTTTGAGGAATTATCACAATATATTGAAATGCAAGGCGATGATCTTTTATCAGCCTCAATATTTGATGAACTATGGTCTTTATATGAAGAAAAATATAGTGAATAAATATTATTAAAAGCAAGACGTCTAACCTTGCGAAAAAAGCGTAAAACAAGTATGATGTGAAGTGAGAAATGATGAAATGGGGGATATAGTAATGAGTATTCATATTAATGCAAAACAAGGTGAAATCGCAGACATCGTATTACTTCCAGGAGATCCTTTGCGTGCAAAGTACATCGCTGAGACATTTTTAGAGGATGTAACATGCTATAACGAAGTGCGTAACATGTTCGGCTTTACAGGTACTTATAAAGGTAAGCGCATATCTGTTCAAGGGACAGGCATGGGTGTGCCATCGATTTCAATTTATGTGAATGAGTTAATGGCAGAGTACGGTGTGCAAAAATTAATTCGTGTAGGTACTTGTGGCGCTATCCAACAAGACGTAAAAGTGCGTGATGTTATTTTAGCACAAGCTGCAACAACAGATTCGAAAATGAACGAAATCATTTTCAACGGTATTGACTATGCACCAATCGCAAACTTCGATTTATTATTAAATGCATACAATGCAGGAAAAGAAGCTGGCTTAAGCTTAAAAGTAGGAAATGTTATGACTGCTGACATGTTCTACTCAGAAGAAAACCAAAACGAAAAATTAGCACGCTACGGCGTATTAGCTGTTGAAATGGAAGCAGCTGCACTTTACACATTAGCTGCAAAATACGGTCGCCAAGCATTAGCAATTTTAACGGTTTCTGACCATATTTTAACAGGTGAAGTAACATCAGCAGAAGAACGCCAATTGACTTTCAATGATATGATCGTTGTGGCGCTTGAAGCAGCGATTCAAGAGTAATTAGATATGTAACAGAAAATAGAGCAACTGACGCTAAAATACGTCGGTTGCTTTTTGTTTTGCACTAAGAAAATTTAGCAAATAATTGAATTTTTTGAAACCCTCTGTATTTTGAAGCGTATAGAATAGGAGGGGGAGGAATAGATGATGAAAAATTTTTTTAGCATTTTGCCAACAGTGTTATTAAGTGCTTTTTTAATTGCTTGTTCTGATGAAGAAAAAGCAACTAAAGAGCAAACTAATATGGATAGCGAAATGGTAGCAGATGCATCGGATTTTTATCATAGTGGTTACGTAAATAAATTGAATCAATTGATTACTTGGACAGATGCAGGTGTAATGATTAGTGGGATATGGCTGAAGGAACTACCGATAGATACAACGGATTTAGATATGGTGTTAGAAAAAGAATCAGCTGAACCTCATAAAAGGTTCGAAAAGATATATGAAAATGCTGAAATAAAAATAGACGGTTTAAAATATTATATAAAGCTTAACGATGAACTTACGTTAGCATTTGAAAAAGTAGGACCTCGAACAATTAAAGATTCACAAGGGATTGAATATTATACTAAGAAGTATCCAGGAGAATAAACCGATTTGAAAAAACTTTTTTTAATAGTGACTTCTTATACAAGTTGGCTTGTTGAAGTAGGCCCTGCTGTAGTGATAATCATTATTTTACTAATCACTTACTCTAAATTTCGCTTTACGACATTCTCCTACTGTATCATTGCCTTTTTATCGATTCTTACATTTATTGGTGGTCATTATACGTATGAGGAGGTTCCTTTGTTCAATTGGTTACAGGAGGAATTTCATTTAAAGCGTAATAACTATGACCGATTTGGTCATTTTTTTAAAGGGCTTATTGCCATTGTCCTGCGTGAAATATTATTGCATTTTACACCACTAACGCGAGGAGCTTGGCTATCAACGATTTCAGTTAGTATAGTGTTAGCGATCGCCGCTCTTTATGAAATACTTGAATGGCTGAGCACAAAAATTGCGCCACATAGTAAAACATCCAAGGATTTCCTCGGCATGCAGGGCGATAAATGGGATGCTCAGTGGGACATGACATTTGCCTTTTTAGGAGCGATTTTAGCTACTTTATTGCTAAGCCACTTTCATGACCGTATGTTACAAAACAAGCGAGTGTAAATATTATTTTAAGCCTAGTGGAATTTTATGTTTCTCTTTTAACAGCACTGTACCATTTACTTTTATGCAGCAATTCAATGTAACCAATCCACCGAGCTTTACAGCTACTTTTGACACAGTACCATCCGATTCAGTAATTTTACCACGCAGTGTAACGAAAGGCATCCATTGCTTGAATATGCTGTCACGCCCTTTGCGGTCAACAATTTCATTATTAATCGCAAGCGTTTCCTCTGCTATCGTGTTGACAACACGAATGACATGTCCATTATAGTCAACTTGCCAGACTTTAAAAGTATCCTTCGCTAAATCTTCTTTAGCGATTGCTATTTCCTTTTTCATTTCTTCACGAAAATTTTTAAACATTATTGAGCCTCCGTAGCATGTGTTTTCCTTCTTTATTGAATCATTGTACAAAAAATTCCACATTTTGTGAAACTAAATAAAAAAATAAACGTCTAAGCTTTTCGAAGACTGTATAAACTGTTAAGATAGGTATAGTGTGCCGTACATAGTGGAAAATGAGAGTGGTGAAAGTAATGGATGAACAACAACGAACTGAGGAACAGGTAAACATACAGCCGCAGCCTGAGAAGCCTGCTGGTAAATATATACGAATTAAGCCGTTTAAATTTATTATGCTGATGTTCCTGACAATTTTAGTAACAGCAGGGTTAACGATTTTTGCTTTAACATTTGGGGAAGAAAAGATAGTGGAAGTTAAAGTACCTATTGAACGTACAGAATTTAAACAGCTTTATGATGCATTTGATGAATTAAAAGAAAATTATTATGTTGAAATAGATGATGAGGAAGTCATTCATGGTGCAATTAACGGAATGTTTGATGCGCTTGGCGATCCGTATTCAGACTATATGAACAGCGAAGAAGCTGCACACTTTAATGAAAGCTTATCTTCAAGCTTCCAAGGAATTGGTGCGGAAATTCAAGAGCGAGATGGCTACATTATGGTCGTATCACCAATTAAAAACTCGCCTGCTGAAAAAGCGGGAATTTTACCAAAGGATTTAATTTTATCCGTTAATGGTGAAAGCGTAAAAGGCTTGAGCGCCTCAGAGGCAGTTTTACTAATTCGGGGTGAAAAAGGTACATCTGTGACGCTAATGATTCAGCGTGGAGATGAAGAGCCAATCGAAATGAAGCTAGTCCGTGATGATATTCCAATCGAAACAGTGCATGGCGAAATGGGCGATGATAAAATTGCTCATATTCAAATTTCATCATTTAGTGAGCAAACAGCTGAAGAAGTGGCACGTAGCTTAGCTGGATTTGAGCAACAAGGGATGAAAGGTGTCGTGCTAGATGTGCGCCAAAACCCAGGCGGCTATTTAACAGCAGCGCTAGATATTTCAAACTTCTTTGTACCAGAGGGCAAGCCAATTTTATTAATTCAAGGTCGCACAGGAGACCCTGAGGCAATGGTGGCAGAAGGTGGCAAGAAATTCGATGTTCCTGTTACTGTACTAATTGATGAAGGTAGTGCATCTGCCTCTGAAATTTTAGCAGGCGCATTACAGGAGTCAGCTGGTGCGAAAGTTGTCGGTAAAACATCATTCGGTAAAGGAACTGTACAAACAGTGGCTGATTTACCAGATGGTGCGAACTTGAAATTTACGACGAGTAAATGGCTAACGCCGAATGGCACTTGGATTAATGAGAAAGGTATTGAGCCAGATGTTGATGTAGATACGGCACCATATGCTTCATTGCCATACATTGATCCAAAGGAAGAGCTAAAATTAGAAGTAAACTCAAAGCTTGTCAATGCAGCTGAGCAAATGCTTGAAGTGCTAGGCTATCAAGTAGGCACAGTAGATAATCTGTTTGATGAAGAGACAGAGGCTGCTGTCAAGGAGTTCCAAAAAGCAAGTGAGCTAGAGGAAACGGGTATTTTAACAGGCAAAACAACGTATGCCTTAATGGATGCTTTACGTGAAAAATTGCGCGCAGATGATCCGCAGCTATTAAAAGCGAAAAGCTTATTAACTGGCAAAGAGTCAACAACGGAAGAAGCAACAGATAAAGAATAAAATAAAGGGCGGCCATATATGGTCAGCCCTTTTTCTAGAGGTGTGAAAAAATGAAGGATGTTTATTTATTAAGTGGATTTTTAGGAAGTGGCAAAACATCACTATTAACAGATGTTATTCGCCAATTTAAGGAGCAAGGGCTGAAGCCTGCGGTTATTATGAATGAGCTAGGCAAGCTAGCATTTGATTCGCAAGCAGTAGAGGAGGATGTTCCATTAAAAGAAATGCTAGAAGGCTGCATTTGCTGTACAGGTGCGGAAAAGACCGAGGCACAAATTCAATCATTATTATTCGACCAACAGTTTGATGTGCTATTAATTGAAACGACAGGCGCAGCACATCCAGTAGAGGCGCTTGATGCAGTATTTTCACCTATTTTTGCAGAGCAGCTAAATATTAAAGGTATTGTGACAGTGGCAGATAGCAAGCTTTGGCTCAATCGCGCTACATTATCTCCACAGGCTCGCTCTCTTTTTATGGAACAAATTCGCCATGCACACGTACTGCTTGCCAATAAAGTTGATTTATTAACAGAGGAAGAGCAGGCGCAGGTTGTCTATGAATTGCAAAGCTTTAATCCACGTGCGGTGCTGCTCCAAACAACGAATGGTCGCGTGCCCATTAAGTTTTTACAGCAAATGCAGTCGATGGTGCAGCCTACTAAGGAAAGTATTGTATCAGCAAAAATCGGTGAGAGCTTCAATCTCGGCTCGCGTTTAATCCAGTTTACACAAAGCTTTAGCGAGGAGGAATTCGAGGCATGGGTGCGCTCATTGCCTGAAACTGTTTATCGAATGAAGGGCTATGTCCCGATTATAGGCGTACGCAACCCGATGCTGTTTCAATATGCATATGGCATGGTGCAATGGCTGCCCGAGTATATTAAAATGGAGTCGAAGCTTGTGATTATCGGTGAAAATATTGCGAACATTCAAGTGATTGGAGAGGAGTAGTATTGAAAAAATTCTTCATTACGATTTTTGTAATCTGGTTATTTTTAATAGCCTGCTATTTCTTGATGTCATCTAAATAACTCTCTAATTTGTAAACTGTCAACCACCTTTCAAGGGTAAGTGTTTCATAGAGTGGCAAATGCTTCCTCATTAAAGCGATAATGAACATAGATTTTTCAGTAAATTTTAATGTAGATGGATAGATTGGTAAAGCTTGGCGAAAAATGCGGCGATTCTTGCTTGTATGCTTAGTTGCGTGAAGGAGGAATTGCAAAATGAAAAAAACATTAACAGCCGTTTTTGCAACTTTTTTATTAGCAGCACCAATTCAAATGGCGTCTGCATCAGCAAATGTTTCTGAAGGGAAACAAGTACAATCGAAGGAAGCAACAAATTGTCAAGTCGTATATAAATGGTCAAATCATAAATGGCAAATCATTATGCCAAAACAACAAGGAAACAAATGGTCAAACAAGGTGCCAACACCGCCTGTAGTAGAAAAGCCATCTGTTCCGACAACACCACCAGTAGTGGAAAAACCATCTGTTCCAACAACACCACCGGCTACAGAAAAGCCATCAAACACAGAAAATGAAAAACCATCTGCTCCAGTAAATTCAAGCGTTAGCGCCTTTGAACAAGAGGTTGTCAAGTTAACGAACGCTGAACGTACAAAAGCAGGCTTAGCACCATTTAAAATGGATGATCAGCTGATGGCAGCAGCGCGTGAAAAATCGCAGGACATGCAAAGCAAAAAATATTTTTCACATACGAGCCCAACATTCGGTTCACCATTTGACCGCATGAAAGCACTTGGTATTACGTATAAAAGTGCAGGAGAAAACATTGCACAAGGGCAACGCACACCGCAAGAAGTCGTGAAGGCTTGGATGGATTCACCAGGTCACCGTGCCAATATTTTAAATGCACAATTTACGCATATTGGTGTTGGTTATGTAGCAAACGGTAACTACTGGACACAACAATTTATTCAAAAATAATGCATCAAGGAAGGATGTCAGAAAAGCGAGCAAATGCGTAGCTTTTCGACATTCTTTCATTTTTAATGAGTGAATTGTTGCATTTTCATCAAAATAATCTAAAGCATAGGGTGTTAAGAAAGGCCAAACCTTTCTTAACACCTTTTCACTATATGTAGCACTTGACGATAATTGCAAAATTCTCTATATCATCTATATCTTTTAAGTTGCATATAGTACAATAAGTTGTTGTAAATTGTTTTATTATAAAAAATAAATGAAAAATGTTTAAATATATGCTTGAAAGATAGGGGAATTGATGTGAAACAACAAACAATTATTTTAACAGGTGGAGGAACCGCAGGGCATGTGTCGCTGAATGAGGCCATTATTCCTTCGTTAATAAAAGAAGGATATGAAGTTCATTATATTGGTTCTTATGATGGCATAGAAAAGGAATTAATCGGCAATAATTTCCCTGAAATAACGTATCATAGCATTTCAAGTGGGAAATTGCGTCGCTATTTTTCTGTCAAAAACTTTACAGATCCATTTCGCGTTTTATATGGTATTAGTCAAGCTTTTGCCATTATTCGCAAAGTAAAGCCCGCAGTTATTTTTTCAAAAGGAGGCTTTGTATCGGTTCCTGTTGTTATGGCAGCGAAATTAGCGAATGTACCTGTCGTTGTGCACGAATCGGACGTAACACCAGGCTTAGCAAACAAGCTAGCATTGCCATTTGCCTCACATATTTTCACTGTATTTAAAGAGACAATGCAGCATTTACCAAATGACAAGGCGACATGCACAGGCTCCATTATTCGCCAGCAATTATTTGAAGGGTCACGAGAAAAAGGCTTAGCGTTATGCCACTTCGAGCAAACGTCCAAAAAAGTATTGCTTGTGATGGGGGGGAGCTTAGGCTCAGTTGTATTAAATGAGGCATTACGCATGAATTTAACCGATTTGCTAGTGGACTACAATATTATTCATTTATGCGGAAAAGGCAATGTAGATACATCATTAACTGCCCTACAAGGCTACAAGCAATTTGAATATGTGACAACAGAGCTGCCTGATTTACTGCATGCCGCAGATTATATTGTGTCACGTGCTGGCTCTAACTCTATTTTTGAATTTCTTGCGCTACGCAAGCCGATGCTGCTCATTCCATTATCAGCTAGCAAAAGCCGTGGTGACCAAATTTTAAATGCTAATTTATTTAAAAAGCAGAAGTTTGCCCATGTGCTGGAGGAGGAGGCTTTAACAAAGCAATCGTTCAGCGAGGCATTGCGTTACCTCGTAGCACATGAAAATGAAATGATTGATGCCATGGCTGATGCGGAGCGCCCGAAAACGCCTGATGAAATGGTCGTGCTCATTACACAATACGGAAACAATTGATAGTTAATAAAAATAAAAAGCTGACACATTCGCGGTGTGTCAGCTTTATCGTTACATTGCTTGTTCCTCAGCATCCATTTGTACATGGGCTGTTGTTAGGTAGAATAAGTCTTTAGAGATGCTGAATAAATCAAACTGAGCCTCTCCGCGATTAATTTGCTCTAAAAGAGCGGGATGTGTATCCTTTGCGCAAGCTACATAGGGTAGCTTCAACGCAGCGGCTTTGGAACGGCTATTTTCTTGGCGGATGCGTAAAAACACAGTATGGAAATCATATTTGAAAAAAAGCTCCTGTAAAAACAATAACTTTGCTTTTTGATTATAGCCCTTTCCTTGAAACGGCTGACCAATCCAAGTACCAAGAAAGCCTGCACCGTCTTGAATATCATAGAGGCTAATTGTTCCGATTGGCTGTCCCCATTCATCTACAATTGTACGCGAAATGGTCATGCCAGCGTCTTCTTCTTCGATTAGTTGCTTTGTCATAAATAAATATTCTTCAGCGGATGTTGCTTTTTGGCGAACGTAAGGAAAAACAGATGGATGGCTCAATAGTTGGTAAAGTTCAGTTGCTTCATGTACATCACGGTGTTTCAGCATGCGAAACGCCTCCTTTAAAAAGAGTATAGGTAAAAAAATCACAAGGCATGCATTTCGAACTTAACTCCTATATAACCTAGACATCTTACTATGTTACAACCTTTAGTTATTCGCTACTTTGCATATGAAATTCGATTCCTGCTAATACTAATAATTAGGGGAAAAAAATAACCGTTATCAACTGTAAACGGTTATAGCAATACAAGTGATTTGCTAGAAATTTTCTAGCAGCTCAACAAGTGCTGAATGAAAAGATATTTTCGTAAAATATCATATAATATGACAGGTCATTCATGCAAGTGTTTAACTCGAAAAAACAAAAAATAGCTCGAAAAAGTCTTTTTATTCTTAATTATCTGAAAAGTATTATTCTGCAAAGAAAATCATCTTTTGTACATAACGTATTTTATGAAAATATGTACATCCAAGTGATAAATATTGCTATAATACATTTACAATTGCAGTTTTTGTAGTGAAAAGCTTCTATCTTGTATAAATGTATCATGATTCAGCAGCTCTTTTCTGTATAGATTCTTTTTGTATCGAAAGGATAGCATCAAGTACAACTCCCACCTCCATAGGATATGATGGATTTAGGTTAACCTCTACTAGAAACATGGTCGCAAAAATCTGGACGGGAGTAAGACGAGGCGTAATTGATTTTATAAAGATAAACGATATAGACTAAGTGTAGGGTAGGTGTCATAAAGGATGATACAGCCATTTCTTTCGGAAAACCAATTTAATATAATATTTAAAGATAGTAAAGATATGGTCTTTTTTATGAAAAAAAAGGGCGAGGATTTTGAATATTTGTATGTTAATACAGCAGCACGCCATCTTTTTGAAATGGAGCCAAATGGGAAAATGGTCTCCGAAATTATGCCCCAAAACTTAGCAGAAACAATTTTAAAATATTATAATTTAGCGGTAACTACAAAAGAGCAACAAAACTTTCAAGATTATGACTATTATACCAATGAAGTACGTAAACATGAAACGACAGTTTTTCCGATATTTTCTGAGGGCCAAGTGTTTATTTTAGGCATTGCAAAGGAAATAGCCTTTGACCGAGATTTACAGGATAAATATTTATTTATGCGCTCCATATTTTTTAAAACCTTCTTATCAACAGTGTTAATATCGAGCGATTTAAAATTTTTAGAGGCAAATGAACGCTTCATCGATGAGTTTGGCATTTGCTTAGCAAAGATGCAAGGCCAATCTTTTTTAAGCTTGCCCCTCATTCAAGAACCGTATGTAAAAGAATGGGAAAGCTATTTAAACGATGCGCAAAACGGTGATAATTTTACTTCCAAAATTGTGAAATTCATTGATAAAGCAAATCAAACGAGAAGCTTCACAGCCACATTTGCGCCTTTCACAAGTGAAAATGGTGATGTTATTGCAATATTTTTAATTTTGCAGGAAGTAACGGATTTTATTGAGCAGCAAAAAGAGCTACGTGAAACATCGCATGGCTTAGCGATTATTAAAAATGCAATTAACAATGCGATTGAATTATCCATTATCGATGTCGATCGAAAAATTATTGATTTAAATGACCGCTTTGCTGCACGCACAGGCTATGTGAGAGAAGAGCTAATTGGCCAAACGCACGACATATTAGATTCGGGCTACCATCCGCCTGAATTTGGAGAAAATATGTGGGCAAAATTACGACGCGGTGAAATTTGGCAAGGCGAAATTTGCAATCGCTCAAAGCAAGGGGAAACGTATTGGGTAGATACAACCATTATTCCATTAACGAATGCCGCTGGGGAAATCGATAGCTACTTTTCAGTAAATTACAGTGTATCTGAAAAGAAGCGTTTAATGATTGAATTACAAAATAATGAACGCACATTCCGGATCATTACTGAAAACATGAATGATTTTATCGTGATTATGGATATGGATGGAACCATTCAATATGTTTCTCCATCCTATATTCGCATATTCCAATATACAGAGGACGAATTGATTGGCCAAAATTATGCATCATTTTTAACAGAGGAAAGCGAGGTAATTTGGCGTTCACAGTTGAAAAATATGCAGTGCAACGACATGACGATAGAGCTGGCCTTACAGACGAAAAATGGCGATATTGTTTGGACTGAGGGGAAATATCAGACCGCTAAAGAGAATGATAAAGAAAATGCTTTTCAAATTATTATGGTATCACGCGAAATAACAGAGCGTAAAAAAATGGAAAATTCTTTGCGCTTCATGGCATATCATGATAATTTAACACAGCTGCCAAATAGAAGATATTTGGAAAAGGAGTTTCCTCGCGTGCTGAATGCCGCCCAAAATAATATGCGTTCCATCGCCGTTCTTTATATTGATGGCGATAATTTCAAATCCATTAACGATCAATATGGTCATGATGTTGGAGATGAATTTATTAAGCTAACAGGTGAGCGCATTGCAGCAAGCATTCGCTCAAGCGATTTTGCGGTACGTGTAGGAGGCGATGAATTTGTCGTTATATTAGCGGAGCTATCGATTATAGAAGCTGAGCGTAAAAGGATGACACAGGATATCATTGCACGTATTCAGCATAATTTACAGCTAGGAGCAGATATTCAGGGCAACCATTTCAAGCCAACTGTCTCAATTGGTGTTAGTTATTATCCAGACCATGCGACGACATTAGAATCGCTACTAGAAAATGCGGATAAAGCATTATATAAAGCAAAAACAGTTGAAAAAAATGGCTTCAAAATATATGATGACGTACAATAAGGATAGTCAAAGCGGCTATCCATCAAAATGTCCTAAAGGCTTTTTATGGAGCCTTTAGGGCATTTTTTAGAGGTGAGACAATATGAAAAAAATATTATTAGTAGAAGACGAAAAAAATATTTCACGCTTTATTGAACTGGAGCTAAAGCATGAGCAATTTGATGTAACATGCGTATTTGATGGGCGGGAAGGTTTGACAGAGGCGCTAGCCAATCCCTATGATTGCATTTTGCTTGATGTGATGCTGCCACAGCTCAATGGCATTGAAGTATGTAGGAGAGTTCGCCAGCATTCGCAAGTGCCTATTATTTTATTGACCGCTCGCGATGCCGTGATGGATCGTGTGGCAGGGCTTGATGCCGGGGCGGATGATTATATCGTAAAGCCATTTGCTATTGAGGAGCTGCTTGCACGCATTCGCTCCATTATGCGCCGTACGGGCAATCAAACAATGGCGGACAAGCTTCTGATTTGTCGCAACTTGGAAATCGATATGGAAGCATATGAGGTGACATTTGAACAAAAAAGGCTAGATTTGACGAAAACTGAGTATGACCTGCTAGTATTTTTAGCGCAAAATTTAAATAAAGTCTGCACGCGTGAGCGCATTTTAGAGGCTGTATGGGGCTTTGATAGCGAAGTGGAGACAAACGTTGTGGATGTTTATATACGCCATTTACGCACGAAGCTGAAAACGACAGAGCAGCCTTATATTGAAACGGTGCGTGGTGTAGGCTATGTGATGAGAGGCTAAACAATGAAACAATTATTTAATCGAATGTCGCTAAAAGAGAAATGGATGCTGTCAACCGCTACGACAATCTTTATTAGCTACGTACTTATTTGCCTTATTTTATATATTTCCTTACATACGTGGCTACTAAACAATGAGGAGCGCAGTGCACTCCGATCAGCGGACGATATGAGCTCCTTTTTTGAAACGCTTAGCCCAACGACAACGATTCAGCAGCTAGAGGAAAGGTTGAGCAACACGATTGGCAAGCAGGAGCAAACGGTGCGTATTATGAATTTTGATGGTATTCAAATCCTGTCGTTTAATGATGTATCACCAGTCGTTCCAACAACTGCAACCTACGAAGAATTGCTGAATACAGTGATGCGCAAAACGGACGACGCTTATATTATTGAGCGTGTTGTACAAATAGGACCATTTCAAGGCTATATGCAGTTAATACATCCGCTTACAACGTTTCATAAAATGATGCAATATGTGCTGACGACAATGGCCATTGTTGGTGTTGGCGCATTGCTGCTCGTTGCCTTTATCAGCTTTTATTTAGCAAATCGTTTAATTCGTCCGCTTCAGCAATTGCGTGATTCGATGCAATCTGTGCGCGATAAAGGCTTAAAGGAGCGTGAAGCTTTCACATATCAGGCAGATGATGAAATCGGTGATTTGCTGCAAATGTATGATTCGATGTTGGAGGAGCTGAACATTTCCTTCACGCAGCAGCAGCAATTTGTGGCAGATGCCTCCCATGAATTGCGCACACCAATTCAAGCGGTAGAAGGTCATTTGTCGTTGCTTGCACGCTGGGGCAAGGATGACCCACAAATTTTAAATGAATCTATTGATAGCTCGCTTATTGAAGTAAAGAGAATGAAAAAAATGATTGAAGAGCTTTTACAGCTAGCAAGAAGAGAGCAGGCTATCGACGCTTCTGAGGCGGATGTGAGCGCTGTGCTGCCGCAAGTAATCCATGAATTAGCGATGGTCTATCCAAATGCGCAATTCCATGTGGAGGAATTATCGCAGCAGCGATTAGCTATTTCACCTGAAGCCCTTGCACAAATATTGCGCAATATTATTGAAAATGGCATACGTTATAATGAATCTATACCAAAAATACGTATTTCTACAGCACAAATTGATGGTTGCTTTTATATCGAAATTCAGGATAATGGTATAGGGATTGCAAAGGAGCATTTGCCATTTATATTTGATCGCTTTTACCGAGTCGATGCATCACGTCAACAAAATGGTGGGGGAACAGGACTCGGCTTAAGCATTACGAAAATGCTTGCAGCAAAATATCATGTAGAGCTCAAAGTACAAAGCGAAATTCAGCAAGGAACAACATTTTTGTTAAAAATTCCTTTGAAAAAGTGAGGAATTTCGGTTAGATGGTTTCGATTTTCTAAAGTTCGCTAAAAATTTAGCTTATTTATTGAAAAATAGTTGTATTTTTTGTTGAGAGTAGTAAGATTGAAGTGGAAAAATGTTCTCTGCTGAAAAGCATTGAATGTAAGTATACAAAAATAAATAGGTTCAGCTATCATTTAGGTAGTAGAGAGCCAAGAAATGTTTATTTTAAAATGGAACTGCCATGCAGGCAAAATTTGGAGGTTATTTTCATGTCGAACAATGTATTACATGGTTCCCCTTGGTCAGCGTTTGCAGGCCCTAACTTAGGTTATGTCATGGAGCAATACGACTTATTTCTACAATCTCCCGAAGAAGTAGAACCAGCTTTAGTTGAATTGTTCCAGCAATACGGGGCACCTGTCGTAGTAGAAGGTGGAGTTGAAGTTGCTGTAACTGGAGGAACAGTTTCTTCACAAGCAGATTTTAGTAAATTATTAGCTGCTATCAAATTAGCAGAATCCATCCGAACATACGGTCATTTAGCTGCGGACATCTACCCATTAAACAACCGCGCACTTGATACAGCAAAAATTGATGAAGGCACATTTGGCTTAAGCCAAGCAGATTTAGCTGAAATTCCAGCTACTGTATTCTTCAAAAATGTACCAGCAGGCGTGCAAAATGGTCGCGATGCGATTGCTTATTTAAAATCTGTTTATACAGATAAAATTGCCTTCGAATACAATCATATAGGAACAGTGGAAGAGCGCGAATGGTTCCAAGAACAAATTGAATCAGGTGCGCTATCAAAGGCAGTAACTACTGAAGAAAAGAAAGCGCTATTAGACCGCTTAACACATGTGGAAAACTTTGAAAAATTCATTCATAAAACATTTGTAGGACAAAAGCGTTTCTCTGGAGAAGGCTTAGATACACAAATCGTGTTATTTGATGAAATTTTAAAAGCAGTAGAAGCGAAAAATGTGAAAAATGTACGCATTGGTATGGCGCACCGTGGTCGTTTAAATGTGTTAACACATATTTTAAACAAGCCATATGACATGATGTTCTCTGATTTTGCTCACGTATCAAATGAACTATTTATGCCTGAGCATGGTCGCTTACAAATTACAAAAGGCTGGTCTGGTGACGTAAAGTACCATATGGGTGCATCTTATACGCGTGAATCAGGTATGTCTGTGAAGCTTGCCTATAACCCGTCTCACTTAGAAATCGGTAATCCAGTTGTGCTAGGCTCAACGCGCGCAACACAGGATGATGTATCTGCAATCGGCTCAGCGAAGCATGATGCTACTTCTGGTTTAGGCATTTTAGTGCATGGTGACGCAGCATTCCCTGGTCAAGGTATCGTAACAGAGGTGATGAACTTTGCTAAAACAGAGGGCTTCACAACAGGCGGTACAATCCATATTATTGCCAACAATATGATTGGCTTTACAACAGAGCTATATGATTCTCGTTCATCTGTTTATTCATCAGACCCTGCAAAAGGCTATGATATTCCAGTTATTCACGTCAACGCAGATCATCCTGAGGCGGTTGCACAAGTAGGACGCTTTGCAGCAGAATACCGTCAAAAATTCGGTAAGGACATCATCGTTGACTTAATCGGCTACCGCCGTCACGGTCATAATGAAACAGATGATCCAACAGTAACAAATCCTGAAACGTATAAGCTTGTATCGAAGCACGACACAGTGCGTGTGCTTTACGGTGCGAAATTAGTAGCAGAAGGGCTTGTAACAGAAGAACAACTGAAAGCTCTTGATAGCGCTGCATATGCAGAAATGCAAGCGGCATACGACCATGTGAAAGAAATGGCAGAGAAGGATGAGCATAAGCATCTTGAAATGCCAGAAGCGTTAAAAGTGGACTTCCCACAAGTAGACACAACGACAAGCGTGGAGCGTTTACAAGGAATTAACGAAGATTTATTAGTATTTGCAGAAGGCTTTGAGCCACAAAATAAGCTAGGCAAAATTTTAGAAAAGCGTCGTGACGCATTTAAAACTGGCAAAATTGATTGGGGTCATGCAGAAACGTTAGCATTTGCAACATTGCTGCAAGATGGCACACCAATTCGTTTCACAGGGCAAGATGCACAGCGTGGTACGTTCTCACAACGTCACTTAGTGCTACATGACAAAAACAACGGTAGCGAATTTACGCCATTGCACCATATTCAAGATGCAAAAGCATCATTCTCTGTATACAACTCACCGCTAACAGAAGCAGGCGTAGTTGGCTTTGAATATGGCTATACGCTGGAAAAAGAAAATGTATTAGCTATTTGGGAAGCGCAATTTGGTGACTTTGCAAACATGGCACAAGCAATGTTCGACAACTTTATTTCAGGTGCGCGTGCAAAATGGGGGCAAAAGTCTGGCTTAGTTATGCTTCTACCACACGGCTATGAGGGGCAAGGTCCTGAACACTCATCAAGCCGTATCGAGCGTTACCTACAAATGGCTGCTGAAAATAACTGGTTTGTAGCAAACTGCTCAAACGCAGGCAACTACTACCACTTATTGCGCCGCCAAGCTGCTTTATTAGGTACGGAAGGTGTGCGTCCACTTGTTGTGGCATCACCGAAATACTTATTGCGTCATCCATTAGCAGCGGCAAATGCAGAGCAATTAGCTAACGGCTCATTCCAAGAAATTATCGAGCAACCAGGCTTAGGTACGAAGGCAAAGGCAGTAGAGCGCATCGTATTAGGTACAGGTAAAGTGATGATTGATTTAGCAGACCGCGTAAAAGATGGAGAAGGCTATGATCACATACACATCGTGCGTGTGGAGCAATTATATCCATTCCCAAGTGCACAAATTGCAGAGGTACTTGCAAAATATCCAAATGCGAAGGAAGTTGTTTGGGTACAAGAAGAACCGAAAAATCAAGGCGCTTGGAATTATGCAATCGAAAGCTTATATGAGCTTTCAGAAGGTAAAAAACTACGCTATGTAGGTCGTCCTGCAATGAGCGCAACATCTGAGGGTGATGCGGATGCACATAAAGAAGCACAAGCAGCAATTATTGCGGAAGCCGTAACAGAAGCAGCAAAAGTAAAATAATAGTATAATGTTGAAGAAGGCGAGAAAGGCTCTCCGTTAGCCTTTCTCAATTTAAAGGAGGAAATGAAAGTGGCTGAGATTAAAGTCCCTGAATTAGCAGAATCGATTACAGAAGGTACAATTGCCCAGTGGGTGAAAAAGGTTGGAGATCGCGTAGAAAAAGGCGAATTCATCGTTGAATTAGAAACAGATAAAGTAAACGCAGAAATCATTTCAGAAGAAGCAGGCGTATTAACACAAATTTTAGCTGAAGAAGGCGACACAGTGCTTGTTGGACAAGTGATTGCCGTTGTAGAAGCAGGCGAAGGCGCAGCGCCAGCGCCAGCAGCACAAGAAGCGGCACCAGCGCCAGCTGCTCCTGCACAGGAAGCACCAAAAGCTGCAGCAGCGCCAGCACCGATTGTTGAAACATCAAACGAGCGTGTAGTAGCAAGCCCAGCAGCACGTAAATTAGCACGTGAAAAAGGTATCGACTTAGCAGCTGTATCACCAGTAGACCCACAAGGTCGCGTGCGCGTACAAGACGTAGCAGCACATGGCACAGCACCAGCGGCAGCAGCGCCAATCGCAACAAATAACGGTCCAGTTGTTTTTGCTCCAGCAGCAGAATCAGATCGCGTAACAATTGAAAAAATGTCTCGTCGTCGTCAAACAATTGCGAAACGCTTATTAGAAGTGAAGCAATCAACAGCGATGTTAACAACATTTAACGAAATCGACATGACAAACATCATGGCATTACGTAAACGCAAGCAAGAACAATTCGTGAAAGAAAACGACATTAAATTAGGCTTCATGTCATTCTTCACAAAAGCAGTTGTAGCAGCACTTAAGAAATACCCTTACGTAAATGCACAAATCAATGGTGACGAAATTCACTTAAACAACTTCTTCGATATCGGTATTGCCGTATCAACTGAAGAAGGCTTAGTTGTACCAGTTGTGCGTGATGCAAACGCTAAAAACTTTGCCGACATCGAAAAAGATATTGCAGACTTAGCGAAAAAAGCACGCGATAAAAAATTAGGCTTAAACGACATGGCAGGCGGCTCATTCACAATCACAAACGGTGGTGTATTCGGCTCATTAATGTCAACACCAATCATGAATGGTACACAAGCTGGTATTTTAGGTATGCACTCAATCGTTCAACGCCCAGTAGCAGTAAACGGCGAAATCGAAATCCGTCCAATGATGTACGTGGCATTATCATATGATCACCGTATTATCGATGGTAAAGACTCTGTAGGCTTCTTAAAAACAGTAAAAGAATTAATCGAGAACCCAGAAGATTTATTATTAAACTCATAATTTACAATGAAAGCAGTCAGACGCTTTGTCTGGCTGCTTTTTTGTGAGGAAAAAGTCCCGATTCGCTCAACCAATGCCAAAATTCGCTCAACGAACATGCAAACTCGCTCAACCAATCGCCGAATTCGCTCATCGAATAACGTATACTAAAAGGATATTCGATAAATGAAGCCCTGCCAATCCAGCAGGAATAAACGCCCACAAATATCTTTTTTGCTGAAAAGCCATAGAAGCAACTAATGACCAACAAATCACGCTAATGATTTGAAACCAAAGCGATTGATCCATATCTAAATCTCTTCTTATCCATAGTAAATAGTAACAAAACCCCATAACTAAACTCCAAAATATCCATCCGATAATGGTTTTGATTTTAATTTTCTTCTTCACACTATTTAACCTCCCATCAAGCCCTTAATGATGATTATATCAAATTAAGCTACTTCCAAGTTAAACCAGCATAAATCATATTGACAATAGTAATTTCGTAGTATATCATTTACCTAATAACTTTATAAGTAATGCCTCACGTTCAAGTGGGGTAGAGGCGCGGTATTTAATAGTTTTTCATGGAGTTTGAGCAACAGTGAAATGGAAAAGAAGGAAATATCGCCGAAGTGTATCGGGAGGCTCTTATCCGATATGCTGGGTCTGTAGTGAATAACTGCAGGACTGTCTTGAGTATTTCTTTCCAGCTTACTCAAGTTGTGCTATCTCATCAATGGAACTAAGAGGATTTGGGCTTTTATTTTATTAAATGGCAGCGACCTAAAATTCTTTAGGTCGCTTTTTTGTATAAAATAAAGCCTAAAAACTAAAGAAAAGGAGCAATTTACGATGAACAAAAAATTAATGATGATGCTTGTGGCCATGCTAACTGCACTTATTGTAGCGGCATGTGGCACGGGTAGCGACGACAAAAACGCTTCATCAGAAGGCGGCGAGGAAGGGAAAAAAGTATTGAAAGTAGGCATGGAGGCAGGCTATGCACCGTTCAACTGGACGCAGCAGACAGACGCGAACGGGGCAGTAAAAATTAGTGGCTCTGCGGAATATGCGGGGGGCTACGATGTGCAAATCGCGAAAAAAATCGCAGATGAGCTTGGCTTGGAGCTTGAAATTGTCAAAACAGAATGGGATGGCTTAGTACCAGCGCTACAATCAGGCGTTGTAGATGCGATTATCGCAGGGATGAGCCCAACGGAAGAGCGTAAGCAATCAATCGACTTCACATCAAACTACTACACATCTGATTTCGTTATCGTTGTGAAAAAAGGCAGCCCATATGAAAATGCCAAAACATTAGCTGAATTTTCAGGAGCAAAAATCACATCACAGCTAAATACATCGAACTATTTAGTAATCGACCAAATTCCTGGTGTGAAAAAGGAAGTAGCAATGGATAACTTCCCTGCAATGCGTATTGCTGTTCAATCAGGTGTAATTGACGGCTACGTAGCAGAACGCCCTGAAGCGATTTCCGCTGCAATGGCAAATGAAAACTTTGCATATGCAGAGCTAGAAGATGGCTTTGAAACAGACCCAGGTGCAACAGATGTAGCGATTGGTGTACGTAAAGGCTATGAGCTGACAGAGAAAATGAATGAAGTATTAGCAAGCATTTCTGAGGATGACCGTCAAAAGTTAATGGAAGAGGCAATTGCTAATCAGCCAGCTGCTGAATAACAATGGCAAGCTAATTGTCTGAGAAGCATATCGCTTTTCAGACAATTTCTTGAAAGAGAAGGAGGGATTTTATGCAGTTTGAAACGGTGCTAGTGATGCTACAAAATAACTGGCCGATGTTTTTGCGCGGCGCTTACATGACAATCGCAATTGCCATTATTAGTACAATTATTGGTGCGTTTATCGGATTGTTTATCGGTATTATGCATACGATTCCAATGAAATCAAAATCATGGTCATTGAAAACGATCTTATTAAAAATTATTAATTTTATTTTAACTTGTTATGTGGAAGTTTTCCGTGGTACACCAATGATTGTACAGGCGATGGTTGTCTTTTATGGATTAGCGGCATATGGCATCGAGCTGAATCGCTTTGTTGCAGCACTTGTTGTTGTTGGATTAAATACAGGTGCTTATATGGCTGAAATCGTTCGTGGTGGTATTGTATCTGTTGATAAAGGGCAATATGAAGCAGCCCAAGCAATTGGCATGAATCACGTTAAAACGATGGTATTCGTTATTTTACCTCAGGTGATACGCAATATTTTACCTGCAACAGGCAATCAGCTTGTCATGAATATTAAAGATTCTGCCGTGCTAAGTGTTATTAGTGTGACGGAGCTATTTTTCCAAACGAAATCGATTGGAGGCGCGAGCTTTAAATATGCAGAAGCCTTTTTAATTGCCAGCGTGATGTATTTAATTTTGACATTTACGGCAACGCGGATTCTGCGTCTTATCGAGCGCAAAATCGATGGACCAGATGCCTACCAAGTAGATAAAGAAAGGGAGGGGCAAGTGCAATGACAGCGGTAATTGAAATTAAAAATTTAAGCAAATCATTTGGCTCTCATGAGGTGTTACGCGATGTGAATTTTTCGGTAGCAAAAGGGGAGGTCGTTTGCTTAATTGGCTCCTCTGGCTCAGGGAAATCGACATTGCTTCGCTGTGTCAATCTACTTGAAACGCCTTCTGGTGGCAGCATCATTTATAATGGTGAAAATATTTTAGACAATCAGCATAATGTCGAGGAATACCGCACACATTTAGGTATGGTATTTCAACAGTTTAATTTATTTAATAATTTAAATGTGCTGAACAATTGCACACTTGGTCAACAAAAAGTGCTAAAGCGCAGCAAGGCAGAGGCGATTGATAATGCGATGAAATATTTAGAAATCGTTGGAATGGCAAAGTATAAAAATGCGAAGGCGCGTCAGCTCTCGGGTGGACAAAAGCAGCGTGTAGCCATTGCGCGAGCATTAGCGATGGACCCAGATGTTATGCTATTTGATGAGCCAACATCAGCACTTGATCCTGAGATGGTAGGGGAAGTATTAAAAGTAATGCGTACACTAGCAGATCAAGGTAATACGATGCTGATTGTAACACATGAGATGGAGTTTGCACGTGAAGTGGCTGACCGTATCGTCTTTATGGATAAAGGTGTTATTGTCGAGGAAGGTCGCCCAGAGCAAGTGTTAGTCAATCCGAAGCATGAGCGCACGAAGGAATTTTTAAAGCGTACATTGAAATAATCAACTACGCCTCAGCGCAATTGATTATTCCGCTATGTAAAGTTAGCGTCTTGAATTCCATTCGGAAACGATGACGAAAATAATTGCAAATGCAATAGCTAAAGCCCAAAACCAGCTTGGTATGCTTGACATAGTATTCACCTCATTTATGATTTTAACATGCCCATAAGTTCGCTTCAAACAAGTGCTATAAAAAAGGGCAAAGATGATAATTATTTAGGCGAAATGCTATCATTCATGCAAAAAATCATATAAAATAATAAAGAAATCAATGTTATGTAGATAAAGTGAGGTTATTGCGTTCATGTTACATTTGAAATGGAAAGAAGCACCGACGATTCGCACTGTAAAATGTGTGCATACGAATGCCGCAAAATATTTAGTGTCAAATGTGCTAACAGTTGGCAAAGAGTACGAAGTGAAAAATGAAACAGAGGAATTTCTTTTTGTAGTAGACAACACAGGCAATGTTGGTGGCTACTATAAAGATTACTTTGAATGAAAAAGCGAGACCAAAGTCCCTAAAGGCTTTGGTCTCGTTTTTTAGATAGATTCAAAAACATCATTTGTTTTTGCGTGGACGCGCAACGTTTCTTCAATATCTTGTACTAATCTTAATTGCGTTTGCTTAAATTGGTCGATATCTGCATGTGTAATGCCTGCCTGCTTTGATTTCATTTGTAGCATTTTGCCATTTTTACGTGCAAGCTCATCAGAGGCACGCATTAATTTATCCTGTGCTTCCGCCACACGACGCTGCTGATTCATCGTTAACAGCGTAGAAATTTGCGTTTGCCACATCGGAATCGTCGTCATTACAGATGCCTGTATTTTATCGATTAACAGCTGATTCGTTTGCTGCATTAAGCGAATTTGTGGCGCTGCTTGAATGGCAATTTCACGCGATATTTGCATATCATATAAGCGGCGATCAAGCCATTCAATCGCCATTTTTTTGTCGTTTAATTGCTGTAGCTCCATCGGGTCTGTCGGCTCAACGGTAGGCAGATTTTTTTTCGCATCTGCTAGCTTCAGCTCAGCTGCTGCAATATAAACATTAATTTCTGTAAAGTATTGCTCATTTAACGAATATAAATCATTTAATAGCTTAAAATCACGCAATAAACCCATTTGAGCATGCTCTAGCTGAATGGCAAGGCGGTCAATTTGCTTGCTTAGCCTTTTATAATGTGTCATGACCTCCTGTGTCGATTGCTTTTGCTTAGAAAAAAGCTTACTTAAAAAGCCTTTTTCCTGTTGCACAAGGGCATCGGGGTTAATTTGCTCTAAATAAGAAATGAGCTGTGAGAGCACCTCGCCGACTTTACTATGGTCTTTGCGATGAATATGGACTGCCATATTTGCTGTAAAATCACGAAGTGCTTGCTGCGCCTGTAAGCCAAAAGCAAGCACGTTTTCATATACATGAATTTTTAATTCTCCAGCTAAAGTAAGTGCACGGCCTTTATCATGCTGGCTCAGTGCGGCGTAAAGAGGGCTGACAGAATAACTTTCCTGCGCTAGCTGAAATTCCCCTTCAGCAATTTCAGCAAAGCGACTTCCCGCATTTTTAAATGCTTCAAATGGATTTTGTTGCATAATTATTCACCACCGATTAAACGATCTTTCCTTTTTTTGTTTTCAAGCTTTGCAAAATCAAGCTCAAGCTTTAAATGCTCAATATCTGAGCTTAATGCAAGCTTTAAGTCATCTTCCATTGTGACATAAAGCTCCTTTAGCGTTTTGCGTGTTTCCTCTAATGCTAAATGGATATCTGTTCCGCCAACTTGCTCTTTCGTTAATAATGTGTACTTATCTATTAATTGTACTGCAGATGGCAGATGAGAGTAGAAGAAATCCTCCACCGCATAAAATTTTTGCGGATTTGTTTGCACAATATTGATAATGCGTTTTGCGAGCTTATTCATTTCATTAATTAATTTAAATGAACGTACTGAGCGGACGCGCACATATTGCTGCATAAGCTGTGTGGATTCACTTTTTGCCTGTTTAAGATGGTGTTCAATATGTCTATATTCTGAGCGTGTTAAGCCAAGCATTTTGCTGCGCTTCGCCTTTTGCCATGCTAACATCCCTTTATTACTTGCATAATAGCTTGTGATGGTTAACAGCGGCACGATAAAAATGCCTAAATCAAAATTAATCACTGTGATAATAAATACAGCAAAGCTAATGATTAAGCTTAGTCCATGTCGATTGATAAAATTCATTGTGCTAAGCATTTTCGTACCTCCCTCTATAAATGTTGATGTATCAATGGCTGGTGCCACTTTTGAGTGTCTGAAAAAATATTTTTCGACACGTACATCTATCATTATTTTGTGTTTATTGATTTTTCTTACAAACTGTTTGTGCGCTCCGCTGAAGGAAAGACCATTAATTGGTAAACTCTTTCCTGATCCTGTGCTATCTATCGATGCACTTGTGGATCTCTGCGTTGCTTATGATGACGAACCCTCCCATGTCTCTCGGCGTCTGGTTGCGCGTACATTCCTTCGTTCGGTCTCTTCATAAGGCAGAGGCTGGCGATGCTCCTTTCGGGACTCATTGGGGTTACCCACGGTCGGATGGTGTAAATAATGCCGGCTTCTCCGTGTCATCCTCTTGGTTTTGACTTCTGCTAGCGACGCTTAGGCAGCCGTTTGAAGCTGAGTGGCATCGTTCATCATTTGATCTGCATTAAAATAAGTTTTCTTGTTGCACAAGGCATGTAAAACCCTCAGTAGCTTGCCAC
>NZ_JAMBIZ010000036.1 GCF_025291715.1 Metasolibacillus sp. | reverse complement strand
AACAAAGAATCTTTACCGAATAAAAAGTGTTCATCCTTAATGAGCAAAAAATGTTCAATTTGGGTTGACGGTGACATATGACTTACTTAACAGAAGTAGCGTTATTAATTTATTATACGATACAATTCAAAACTGTAATCCTAATGAAGGTTTTGTTATTAGCCTGGAGGGGAGTTGGGGCAGTGGTAAAACAACTATAATAAGTAATGTAAAAAGGATGTTAAAAACAAACGAAGGGATAATTATAATTGATGAATTAGATCCATGGTCATATGCTAACCAAGAAAGCCTATTTTACAGCATGTTTGATACAATTATTCAGAAATCAGGAATAAAATTTAATTCATTATTAACTAAGCAAATGGCTGATTCTATTTATAGTAGCCTTTTTGGAAGTAAGAAGACAAATATGATTAAAAGTTTTCTGAAACCAATTGATACAATAGATGTATTGAAAAATAGAATAAATGACTATTTGAAGTTCTCTGGTAAGAAGGTAATCTTCTTTATTGATAATATTGATAGAGCAGAGAGTGAGAATATCGTTTTGTTATTCAAACTTATTGGAAACGTATTTGATTTTGAGCGGGTAATCTATATTCTTTCATTTGATAATAAACAAGTAAAGAACGCTTTTGAAAATAATTTAAGTATTGATTATCAATATTTAAAAAAAATAATTCAAATGCAAATTTTTGTACCGGAAGTAGATAGAAGTGTACTAGAAGGCACAATGAGTAGATGTTTGAATAATATATTAATTGCCTATGGTGAGGATTTAAGTAAATTAAGTAATTATCATTCTTTTATTCGCGCTATTTGTAAATTAACAGAGGATTTTAGGGATTTTAAAAGATATATAAATTCGGTATTAAATACCCATGTTAATAACATGAATTATTTGGATACTAGAGATTTTTTATCAATTGAATACATTCGTTTAAATAATATACAATTATACAATACAATATATAAAAACCGAAAATATTTTATTTCTCATGATCAAATGGTAGATAAAGAAGTTTATAGGTCAGTTATTGATAGAGCTACTTTTAATATATCAGGAAACCAATTTTTTGAAACTCTATTTGAAGACCAAAATAATGCCAAATACCTTGATTTATTACAAGAGATTTTTCCGTATGTGAAAAGATATCATACTAATCAACAATTAGAATACGATGGGAATGTTATTTTGAGAGATGATTCGTATCAAGAAATATCGAAAAATAATAGAATATGCAGTGGTAAATATTTCGATTTATATTTTACGAAAACAGGAAATGAATATTTGGAAGTTGGAAATAGAGTTGGACAATTTGTGAAAAGAATAAATAATATACAAGACTCAGAAGCTCCAGCACAAATTCTAAAGGATTTATTAGCGAGTATGCCTGATTATTACCAAAAAGAATTCTTCGAAAGATTACAATTATACATAGATGATTTACAAAATGAATCTATTTATGAATTAACAATTGCTTTATTTAAAAGTATAAATGATATTGATAATACTAGAGGTTTCTTTTCTCTGAGTGCCCGTAGTAGAGTAGAAATTATAATTTGGGGATTATTGCAAATGATAAATGAGGAGCAATATAAGGAATTTTTAGAAAAGATAAAAAGTGATTATGATAAAGTGCAAAATATATCCAGTTTATTATACTGGTTTAAACATGATAAGGAAGGTAAAAATATAACTGGTAGAATGGAAGAAATGGAAAAACTCTATAAAGAAATGTGTGCTAGCATTATAGAAGATTCAATTGATCTGTATGATGACGAATATTACAATAAAGGTAATATATGGGGATTGGTTAGGTGTTATGAAGAAGATTTATCTATTATCAAAAATTATATAAAAGATGTTATTAATAAGGATAATATCTTTAGGTTACTGTATGATATCATTGGGGTTTCTCAAGGCAGTGAACTCAGATATTCGATTTCAAATGAAAATTTATGCTATTTTACTACAAAAGATGATATTGATGAAATTCTTAAGGATGTTGAAAATGTCACTGATGACCAAGAATTTATATTGCAGGTTTATAATAACTATAAAAATGATAGTAGGGATGATTGGGGGGAAACAGGCATAGTTTCAAATAAAATATTAGATTTAAAGCCGTAAATAGTTGTTGAGTGGATTTATTTAAGAACATATTTGCTATTGCATATCATAATGAATTTGTTGAAATGCAGTTGTAAAATACAAAAGGCTGTAAGGAATCCACTTCCTTACAGCCTTTTGTTATTAATGACTATCCGTATCCGCCACTGGAGCGCTTGGAAGAACTGCAGCAATGATAAATACTAAAATGCTGACTGCTACAGAAAGAATAGCTGCTAAGCCGAAGTTAGGGTCTACACCTAAAATCGAACTTACTACATAAGTTAACATTGATACAAGTAGGAATGACCAGAAAAATGTCATAATGTATTGCATTTGTTTCACCTCTATTTAGACTTTGTATATCGTTTTCATTCAATCACATCTTTAATATAATACCACACGTCATGCAAAAATAAAATTACTGTTTTTTAAACAATTGTGAAGGTTGTTTGAAAAAGAATTTCTTGCGATTCAAAAAAATGTTGGCTATAATTAGTACCAAGTATTAATAATTAGTGTTAACCAAGAGAGGGGACGCTGTATGAATGCAGGGATTATCGGTATTGGCAAATACGTACCGGAAAAAATAGTGACAAATGAGGATTTAGAGAAAATTTTAGATACAAGTGATGAATGGATTCGTACACGTACAGGCATTGAAGCGCGCAGAATTGCAGCTGACAATGAAGATACATCGGATTTAGCATATAAAGCAGCTGTAGCAGCAATTGACAATGCAGGTATTAGCGCTGAGCAAATCGGCTTAATTTTAGTGGCGACAGTTACACCTGATCAAGCATTTCCAACTGTAGCATGCCAAATACAGGAGGCATTAGGCGCAAAAAATGCAGCAGCTATGGATATATCTGCAGCTTGCGCGGGCTTTATGTATGGATTAATTACAGCGAAGCAATTTGTTGAAGGTGGTAGCTATGATTATGTACTTGTAGTGGGGGTTGAGAAGCTTTCAAAAATTGTTGACTGGGAAGATCGTAATACAGCTGTGTTATTCGGCGATGGTGCAAGTGCAGCTATCGTATCAAAAGTGTCTGAAGGTCGCGGGATTTTATCGTTTGAGCTTGGCGCAGATGGCACAGGTGGGAAATACTTATGCTTAGATGAGCGCAATTCGATTGCGATGAACGGTAGAGAAGTATTTAAGTTCGCTGTGCGTCAAATGGGCGAATCTGCGATGAACGTTGTTGAAAAAGCTGGTTATAATAAAGAAGATGTAGATTATTTAATTCCACACCAGGCGAATATTCGCATTATGGAGGCAGCTCGTGAGCGCTTAGGCTTACCAGAGGAAAAAATGTCGAAAACGATTCATAAATATGGCAATACATCGGCAGCCTCTATTGGTATTTCTTTAGTAGATGACTTAGAAGATGGTAAAATTAAAGAGGATGATTTAATCGTACTCGTTGGATTTGGTGGCGGCTTAACATGGGGAGCTGTCGCACTACGTTGGGGTAAATAATACTTGAGGGGGAAGAGACAGACATGACAAAACGTAGAGTTGTTGTAACAGGAATCGGAGCAGTAACACCACTTGGAACTACTGCACAATTAACATGGGATGCAATTAAAGCAGGTAAATCGGGAATTGGCCCGTTAACACGTGTAGATGCAGAGAAATTTACAGCGAAAGTAGCAGCTGAAATTAATGATTTTGATATTGAGCAATTTGTAGAGCGTAAAGAAGCACGTAAAATGGATCGCTTTACACAATATGCAGTAGCGGCATCAATGATGGCTGCGAAGGATGCCGATTTAACAATTACAGAAGAAATGGCACCACGTGTAGGTGTTTGGATTGGTTCAGGAATCGGCGGTATGGAAACATATGAGCAGCAATTTTTAACATTCCAAGAACGTGGGGCTCGTCGTGTGAGTCCGTTCTTTATCCCAATGCTTATTCCAGATATGGCTTCGGGTCAAGTATCCATCTATTTAGGGGCAAAAGGACCAAACTCATGCTCTGTAACAGCATGTGCATCTGGTACGAACTCAATTGGAGATGCATTCAAAGTGATTGAACGTGGTGATGCTGATGTAATGATTTCAGGTGGCGCAGAGGCACCAATCGTGAATTTAGCAATTGCAGGCTTTACGGCAAATACAGCTTTAACAAATAACGCTGATCCAGCAACAGCGAGCCGTCCATTTGATAAAGACCGTGATGGCTTCGTTATTGGTGAAGGAGCAGGCATTGTCATTTTAGAGGAGCTAGAGCACGCTTTAGCACGTGGTGCGAAAATTTATGGTGAAGTCGTTGGCTATGGTGCAACAGGTGATGCGCATCATATTACAGCACCAGCACCAGAGGGTGAGGGCGCTGCACGCGCAATGCAGCAAGCATTGAATGATGCGGGCGTTGAACCAAGTGTGGTAGGCTATATTAATGCACATGGTACAAGTACACCATACAATGATTTGTTTGAAACGCAAGCAGTTAAAACCGTGTTCGGTGAGCATGCATATAAGCTAGCAATGAGCTCAACAAAATCGATGACAGGTCATTTACTAGGCGCTGCTGGAGGCGTTGAAGCAATCTTTACTGTGCTTGCATTGCAAGAGGGCATTTTACCACCAACAATCAATTTACACACACCAGATCCAGAATGTGATTTGGATTATGTTGCAAATGAAGCACGCGAAGCAGCAATCGAGTATGCATTAAGTAACTCACTAGGCTTCGGTGGGCATAACGCTTGCTTATTATTTAAGAAATATAGCTAATAGAAGTGGGGCTTATCCAGAAAATCTGGATAAGCCCTTTTAACGGGCATCCTTATGATTATAAAAAAAGTCGATTTACAACTAAACTTTTAGTGTAAATCGACTTTTTTAATGATGTATTTTTTTCACCTTCACCGAATATCTCTGTATAAAAAGGATGGTGTTATCGTACGGTTTGTTTTATTTTTATTTTGTTATGGAGTGAGCGTTGTGTCCATAAGTAATTGTATTTTGTATTTAAATTATCGTACGCTTGGATATTCTTGGTCAGCGGTCGGGCTTTTTTTACTTAATACGTACGAGCCATACATAGCCGTCGCTGCACTATGTGTGTTATTTATCGTCGTTTTCGACCTAAACCCATGGCGTTCTCCATCTTCTTAAGCGTTTTCGTTGCGATTGTATTCGCTTTTTCAGCACCTGCATCTAAAATATCATCTAATTCAGGTGAATCAATTAATGCATAGTAGCGCTCTTGAATTGGTGCTAAATGCTCGATAACAGCAGCTGCTACACCTGCTTTAAAATCGCCGTAGCCTTTACCATCATATTTCTTTTCTAAATCTGCAATGGAAACGCCAGATAACGCAGATTCAATTGTTAATAAGTTCGATACACCTGGTTTATTTTCTACATCGAACTTCACGATACCTTCTGAATCTGTTACGGCCGATTTAATTTTCTTTTCAATTTCCTTTGGTGTATCTAAAACGCGAATTGTCGCTTTTGTATTTGGATCGGACTTGCTCATTTTTTTCGTTGGTTCTTGCAATGATTTAATGCGTGCGCCTTCCTTTGGCAATTGAATATCTGGAATTGTCAAAATCTCATTGTAACGTTTGTTGAAGCGCTCTGCTAAATCACGTGTTAATTCAATATGCTGCTTTTGATCCTCACCAACAGGAACGATATTTGTATTATATAGCAAAATATCTGCTGCCATTAATGGTGGATATGTTAGCAATGCGGCAGATACTGACTCTTTACCGTGTGATTTATCTTTAAATTGCGTCATGCGCTCTAATTCGCCGATAGAAGCGACACATTGTAGCATCCATGCAGCTTGTGCATGTGCAGGAACCTCTGATTGAATAAATAAAATTGATTTTTGTGGATCAATACCGACTGCAATATACATCGCAGCAAGGCTTCGAATGCTTTTACGTAGCTCTAAGCGATCCTGTGGTACTGTGATTGCGTGCTGGTCAACGATGCAATAAATCGCTTGACCTTGATTTTGTAACGCTGGGAATTGCCTCATTGCCCCGATATAGTTACCGAGCGTAATGGTACCTGTTGGCTGAACGCCTGAAAAAATTGTTGTCATTTGAATTCCTCCTTACAAATTAAATAAAAAAACATCACGCGTCCTACTTAAAAATAGTAGGGACGAATGATGTTTGGAATCCGCGGTACCACCCAGCTTGCTCATAAGTTGAGCCACTTAACCTTCGTAACGTGAAGTATGACGAGCTTTGCTACTTAAATATATGTTCACAAAGCTAACTCGGAAGCCCATTCTGCTTGTATGATGGTCTGTTTACACCAACCACAGACTCTCTAAACACCACGCTCAAGCATACTCTTCTTCTTCATTGTTTTTTAAATATAATTGATTATGACTGACATTATAGTATATGTAGGTAAAAAAATGCAATACCTTTGTATAAAGTAAATTCAAAAAGGTTAATCTTGTTGTAATAGTAAGGAACCTTTTAGCACAAGAAACGTATTTGTTATAGAAGGAATAGTTTTTCTCGATTATTTATAACTAATTGAGAAAAAAATCAAACGCATGTTTTGTTGTATGACAGTTTGGGTATAACTATACTGTTATAAACTTTGTTGCATATACAAGTAATAGTTTAGAATTAGTCACATTTCATTATTTTTTTAAATTAAAGGGTTTTTTGTTGACATCCTATATTCAAAGTATGTGTTATAGTGTATAATAGCCATAGTAGTTAAATTAAATTAATTCTAAATTAAGAATTCAATAATATAATCGATTCCAACAGGGAAGGATGTGTTACGAAATGAAAGTTACTTTATTTACATCACCAAGCTGTACATCTTGTCGTAAAGCAAAGGCATGGCTTGAAGAACATGATATACCTTATACAGAGCGCAATATTTTTTCAGAGCCATTAACAATAAGTGAAATTAAAGAAATTTTACGTATGACAGAAGATGGAACAGATGAAATTATTTCAACTAGATCGAAAATATTCCAAAAGTTGAATGTAGATGTGGAAAACTTGCCTTTACAACGTTTGTACGAGCTTATTCAAGAATATCCAGGCTTATTGCGTCGCCCAATTATTTTAGACGAGAAACGTTTACAAGTTGGGTATAATGAAGATGAAATTCGACGTTTTTTACCACGTGGTGTCCGTGCATTCCAATTGCAGGAAGCACAACGAATGGTTGATTAATAAGATGATGAGGTTGTCTGAAAAGCATGCTAGCACATGATTTTTTCAGGTAATCTCATCTTTTTTTGTGGGACTTGCTTTACGATTTATAACATAGTACAATGTAGTTTCAATATTCTAATAATTAAGGGCTAATTTTCGGTAATTTTAGCGTTTTTGGTGTTTTTCCTTTTCATTTTTTGCGGGAACATCATACAATAGAATTATAGAAAAGTATTAGCACTTTCTATAAATGATTGTGGCATGTTCCACTGTTATGAATATGTATGAAAAAGCTTTAAAAGTTAAATGATAAGCAATACATGTTCTTTTTAGCAAATGACTGTGAAGGGAGTTGAGGTCGAATGGACATCGAACGCATCAATGACAATACATTAAAGCTGTTCATTACGTATAGAGATATTGAGGACAGAGGTTATAGCCGAGAAGAAATTTGGTATAACCGTTCCAAAGGTGAAGAGCTATTTTGGGATGTCATGGCTGAAGTCAATACAGACGATTATTTTGATTTAGAAGGGCCGATTTGGATCCATGTGAATGCATCGGAGCAAGGGCTTGAAGTCATTGTTACACGTGCAAACATGAGCAATGATGGTGAAAGCTTAACAAATAGCTTTGAGGACAATCAAGATATCGCAGCACAGTTACGCGAAATGGAAGAAACTCTTTTAGAAACAATGGAAAACGAAGATAATGAGGAAAGCACAAATTTAGTAAGTGCTCGCTATAAATTTAAAGATATTGATGAATTAATACCAGTCGCTAAGCGTCTAGTGACATATGGAGCGGCATCATCACTATATAAATTAGATAATGAATATTATTTATCAGTCGATTTTTCAGAAATGGCAGATACTTATGAGCGTCGCAATGCGATTGCAATTTTGAGGGAGTATTTACAGCCGACAAAATTAACAATTCATCGCATTGAGGAGTACGGTCAGCCGATTATGCCAGAGGATTGTTTCGAAACAGTCATTCAATATTTCGCATAAGGAAAAGCTGTCAGGAAAGTGTGTTAACATATCACTCTCCTGACAGCTTTTTGCATTTTTGTTTTGAAAAATCAGATAATTTATTTATAATGGAAGGAGGAAAGGAGGAGAAAAAGTGTTAGTTGCTCACACTGAACATGGAAAACTCATTACTATTACTCTAGAAACATGTTTAAACAGACTACAGCAATTACGTCAAACAACTACGTTTTATTGTCCACAATGTAAACAGCCCGTACAATTAAAAATTGGACGAGTTAAAATTCCCCATTTTGCCCACTACAAATTAAGTGCTTGTGATGCATTATTCTCTGAGGGTGAGTCACCTATGCATTTATTAGGAAAGCAGCAGCTATATTCCTTTTTTCAAAAACGAGTAGAACATGTAGTTTTAGAAAGCTATTTATCTGAGCTACAGCAAAGGCCCGATTTATTTGTCATACATCAACAGCAGCGTTATGCGATTGAATTTCAGTGTAGCGTAATACCGTTTGAGCAATTTAGCGAACGAACCGCAGGCTATGAAAAGCAAGGCATTATTCCACTTTGGATTGTGAAAACTCCGAATAAAATTCCCACATTTGGCATAAGAAAAATAACAGTAAGCCAATTTTACCAATATTTTTTTAAACGATATAAAAATGAGCTTTATTTAATCACATATGACATAGCATCTAGCCGCTTTATTTATTTTAGCAATTTGCAATATGTGCATGGACGCACATGGCTTGCCAATGTTCAGCCTTTGCTGTTAGAGAAGCAATGCTTTCCATTTTTTGTACCAAGATCATTAACGGAGGTGCAATTCAAAGAGTTATTAAATTTATACAATGTGCAACGCAGCCGCTTTTTTCGAACAAAAGTTTTCTTTAATCGAAAGGGCTTGAACGATTTATTTTTGCGCGGACTTTATGAACAGCGTCTTACTTATGAGCAGCTGCCAAATTATATTGGTATACCGATTCGCGGAGGAGAGGCAATCTCTCTATTTAGCGCAGAATGGCAAAGCCATTTATTTTATTTTCTCCGCATTTTTGGTAGCAAAATTTCGCAGTTGGACGAAGCGAAAATATGGGCTTTTTTAAGATGGGCTAGGCTGCCACAGACGAGGAAGGCATTTTTAGTTGTTGAGCGTTATATCGCTTTTTTGTGTATGATAGGTGTTGAAACGATTGCTAATAAAATTGAAGATACGACGATATTTCATCATTTAGTTAGCGAATTGATTGCATTTTCAGAAAAGAATTGAGAAAATAAAAGGGTATTTCGTAATATAATTTTTGGAGGCATTTATAATGGCAAAACAAGTGTTAACACGTGAAGAGGTTCCTGTAGAGTTAACTTGGGATTTAACATCTATTTACCCAACAGACGAAGCATGGGAACAGGAATTTACAGCGATTCAAAGCTTATTAGAGCAAGCTGGAGAATATAAAGGAAAAGTGGCAACAGGTGCTCAAGGACTATTTGATACGCTACAATATAGCGATTTAGTAAGTGAGCGTTTTAGCAAGCTATACGTATACAGTCACTTAAAGCATGATCAAGACACGGCGAATGGCACGTATCAAGCGATGGATAGCCGAGTGAAATCACTTGGTGCAAAATTGAGTGCGGCATTATCATTCATTACACCGGAAATTTTAGCATTGGATGAAGCGACAATTGCTGCATATGTAGCAGAGCATGATGGCTTAAAATTATATGAGCAAAGCTTAAAAGAATTAAATTTAGGTCGCCCACATATTTTATCTGCTGAAAAGGAAGAGCTACTTGCACAATTGTCTGAAGTTTCAAACGCGTCTGGTGAAACATTCGGCGCATTAAATAACGCAGATATTGAATTCCCTAAAGTGAAAAATGATGATGGGGAAGAAGTGCCATTAACGCACGGCTCGTATATTTCATTTTTAGAGAGTGATAATCGAGAAGTACGTGAAGGTGCATTTAAAGCAATGTATGGCACATACGGCAAATTCCGCAACACATTTGCATCGACATTAGCTGGTAATGTGAAGTCACAAAATGCCAATGCCAAAGTGCGTAATTATGAATCAGCACGCCATGCTGCAATGAGCAATAATTTCATTCCGGAAAAAGTATATGACCAATTAATTTCAACAATTCATGAGCATTTACCAGTGCTGCATCGTTATGTGGAACTGCGCAAAAAAGTGCTAGGTTTAGATGAATTGCATATGTATGACTTATTCACACCGCTTGTTAAAGAAGCCAAAATAGAAATGCCATACGATAAAGCAAAAGAGCTTATGGTGAAAAGCTTTGCGCCGCTTGGCACAGAATATCAAGAAATCGTACAAAAAGGTTTAGATAGTCGTTGGGTAGATGTTCTTGAAAACAAAGGCAAACGTAGTGGTGCCTATTCATCAGGCACATATGGCACAAACCCTTACGTTTTAATGAACTGGCAAAACAATGTGGATAATTTATTTACATTAGCACATGAATTTGGTCATAGCTTACATAGCTATTATTCACGTGCAAATCAGCCATATCCATATTCAAGCTATTCAATTTTCGTAGCTGAGGTGGCATCAACATGTAACGAGGAACTATTATTCGATTATTTATTAAACACGCTAGAAGATCCACAGCAAAAAATTTATTTATTAAATCACTGGTTAGATGGATTCCGCGGTACAGTATTCCGTCAAACAATGTTTGCTGAGTTTGAGCATATTATTCACGAAATGGACCGCAATGGTGAAGCTTTAACAGCAGAAAAGCTAACAGAGGTTTATTATAACTTAAATAAACAATACTTTGGTGATGCGATGGTAGTAGACGAGGAAATCGGCTTAGAGTGGGCACGTATTCCACATTTCTACTATAACTACTATGTATATCAATATGCAACAGGCCAAAGTGCAGCAACAGCGTTAAGCAAGCAAATTTTAGAGGAAGGTCAGCCAGCAGTTGAGCGCTATATCAATAACTTCTTAAAAGCAGGCTGCTCAAATTTCCCAATCGAAGTACTAAAAGCAGCGGGCGTTGATATGGAATCACCATCTCCAATTGCAGAAGCATGTAAAGTGTTTGAAGAAAAATTAAATGAGTTAGAGAAATTGCTTTTAGAGAAGTAATTTAAAACAAAGGCTGGCGGAAAACCTTTTTCCGCCAGCCTTTTACTTTATTTAAGGGGAAAGTGCTCCTACGGTGACTGTGTCATCCTCGTCGCAAATAATCATATCTGAAAGCTCCTTTCAGATATGATTGTCTGAAACCGCTTACTATATGACGATTTTGTGAAACAAGTTGTAAAGCGTTGCAACGGGTGTTGTTCCGTGATAAAGTAATACATGTGAAATACATCACATAACAAACATACACCCCTTTGTTTGAACGTGAACATTTCTCCCATCCCCTTTTGTGTAAGAGGCGCCCTATTGTCGAGAGTAGGGCGCCTCTTTTGTTTTTTGAAACTTTTCTTCAATTTTTCCGTATAGTAATCTAAACCATATAAAGGATGTAGAGAAGATGGAAAATAAAGCGCAATTACAGCAATATTTACAGGATATTGAAAAGTGGGAGAAGGATCAGCAAGGGCTGTGGTTTTGGGAAAAGCTAGGGAGATTGCCTTTTGTATTGCTTGATAAGCTAACACCTTCCTTTATGCAGAAGAAGATTGCTTTATTAATGGATGAATTAGGGAGCTATATTCAATCTGGTGGTAAATATTTGATTAATGAACAAGCTATGGTGGCAAAAGTCAGACATTATTCCTCTCATTGGGAGATTCATGATGTACAGGATATTGGACAGATTTCCATACAACATATGATAGAACTAAGTGAGCAATTGCAACAAGAGCGTGTAAAATTCGCTACTCTGCAAGGGGCTTCTACAGGTGTTGGAGGTATTTTTACATTAGCGATTGATATCCCACTTATTTTAGGTACGGCATTGAAAACGTTGCAGGAAATTGCCATCATTCATGGCTATAATCCAAACGATAAAATGGAGCGTATCTTTATTATTAAATGCTTACAGTTTGCAAGCTCTGATATTGTTGGGAAACAAGCTATTTTACAAGATATTTCCTCAATGCATGATAGCGAGCATACATCTGATACGATGATTGCACAGCTACAAGGCTGGCAGGAAGTATTCAGCACATATCGCGATCAATTTGGCTGGAAAAAGCTATTCCAAATGATACCGATTGTCGGGATTGTCTTTGGGGCATATGCCAATAAAGGGATGATTCAAGACATTGCAGAAACGGGAAGTATGCTATATAGAAAAAGAAGAATTTATGAGAAATTAAAAGAAGCAGAGTGATAGAAAAAACTGTATCATAAAATGACATCGATTCAACATAAAGCATGCCCGAGAAGAGATCATCTTTTCGGGCATTTTCTGTATAAAATGAAATAAAAGTGCGCTTTTGATTAAACGATATTTCCTTTAAGACGCCATAACGCGATGTCGTCTGTCATAAGTCGCTCCACTTTTTGTTGGAGCATTCGCTTTTTTAATTCTCGTTCGGCCACTGGCTCAGCAATTTGATATATTGATGCAACTTCAGTTGTCGTGAGCGTTTGGAAACGAATAAATAATTCATCTAATGTTGGAAGAGGTTGACGTACTAACTGACCTTGAATCATTTCTCCTAAAATATGTTCATACACCTCATAGTCATATAAACCACTTACTTTTAACCCTTCGTCTTCAACATGTTCATTAAAAAAGACAATGCTAGGTACTTCGTGAACTTCCATTTCACGCGTAATGTATAAATCGCATTGGAAGGCATGTGCTGCTTCCTTTGAGCCGAAATCAATTGTAAATTCATTCATGTCCAATTGCACTTCAGCTGCAATTTCTGTCAATGCGACATGTGAAAGTATATTTTTAGTTTGTAGTGCTGCATGCTCCTGCAGCTTTGATAAATAACGTGAGCCAGCGCGCTTGCCCTGTAATTCAGCCGCTTTGATAGCGATAGAGGGCAATGCTGGATGGGTAATATCTAGCTCGTCACCGGACAAACAACCTTTAATGCGATTGCTTAAGCAATTTAATGATGTTAGTTCAGTGCTTAAAACATAGCGCCAAGAAAAATAATGCTCGTATTCCAATTGCAGCTTACGTAGCATGGACTGCATAGCAAAGGAGTTTGGACATAATGGGTCGATGAAAATGTACAGCTCTACTGGTTTAATTGTCGGTAAGGAGGCAGTAGACTGTGGTATCATCTGAATATTATTCACTCCGTTTCCTCCTCTTCGTTTGGTGAATTGACCATATGATGAGCAGTGAGCACAAGACGTTGATAATAAACTTCACGGAATTTTCCGTCCAAGCCTACTTCATCCATTGCTTCTGCCATACATTCAAGCCATGCCTGCGCCCGATCTGGTGTGATTTTAAAAGGCATATGTCTAGCACGCATCATTGGATGACCATGTTCCTCGGTATATAAATTAGGTCCACCTAAGTACTGTGTTTGAAATTGGATTTGTTTGCGAGCTGTTTCAGTTAAATCCTCTGGAAAAATCGGGATAAGCTTTGGATGTTTTGCTACGCGAGCATAAAAAGCATGAATTAGCTCAGCTAGCTTTTCAGCACCAAGTTCCTCGTAAGGAATCGTGTATTTTCGATTCATAGTGATACTCCTTTGTACTTACAATTACATTTTCTATATTAAAGTGTGTGTTTTTATTATGACATTATATTTATTCTAACAACGTCTATCCTTTTTCTCAAACAAAGCGCTCGTTAACAAATTTAGGAAGCGTTAAGCATTGTAATAATTTAAAACTTTTTGTACATAGTTTTGTGTTTCTTTAAATGGTGGAATGCCACCATACTTTTTGACGTTGCCTGGCCCAGCATTATAGGCTGCTAATGCTGTTTCAAGGTTTTGACCGAATTGGTTTAACATTTGGCGTAAATATTTTGCACCGCCCATTATATTTTGCTCAGCATCAGTTGGGTTTTCTACACCTAAGTATTTGGATGTACCGGGCATTAATTGCATTAAGCCGACTGCGCCCGCTGTGCTAACTACCTCTGGATTGAAATTCGATTCTTGTTTCATTACTGCAGCAATTAATTTTTCAGGTAAATTATACGTTGCAGCTGCTTTAGCGATTGTCTCTTGATAACGACCAGCACCTGCTAATAGCTCATTGTAAGCCTCTTGCCCTGTATAATCTTTAACGTATTGCTCCAGTGGTGAACTTGCAATGGCTCCTTCATATAGAAAAGCATCTAAATACTTTGTCTGCGGCCCTATTAGTCCACCAGTTTGACTTAATGAAAACTCGCTACCTAGCTCCGCTGTTAACCCTGTTGGTTGCTGTGTCTGCAAAATATCGCCAAGCATTTCATTAAACAACGTGCTATTTGAGTCATTCAATGTTGTATTTCCAACGGATTGCATTGCTTGGATTTCCATTAATATTTTCATTGCCTTAATATCCATCGGTACGCTCCTCCCTCTGTAGTGCTGCCGCAAAACGGGCAATTTTTTTATCTGCATGTGCAATTGGAATATTGTAATTAGTCAAAAATTGTTGGAAAATAGTACGTCCAACTATTTCATCTGTTGCTTCATATTCTACCTCATAATCATCTTGCTGCAAATAAAAAGAATGATCAAGCACAAGCAATCCTCCTTCATAAGGAATTTCTGCACGCTCTGTAGCAAGTGTACCGAATAGCGCAAGCTGCTCTGGAGCAATGCCTCGTTCTTGTAATCTAGCAACAACTGTTGGCGCTGTCCATTGCCTTCCTTGTAAAATATGTCGCGCTTGTTCCTCTGTTAAAAGGTCCGTTGTTTCAATATGTGTATGGTCGCTTGATTTTTCCTTCAATGTACATTCGATTTTATTCGGTAATATACGAATCCGTAATCCACTTTCAATCGCTTTTAATTGAAAATCAGCTGTGTCGAAATAATGATTTTCCTGCCGAACGACTTCTTCCTCTTGAATGTCGAATGCTGTAAGCAATTCGTCGTATTTTGTTTTCGACAGCATATTTTTAAATTCGATTTCAATTTCATGACTCATTTTATTTTCATCCTTTTTTCGCTATTTTTTGCATGCTAACTATTTTCAAAAAAACCTCACTGCATCCCTTTTCATCGTATGGTAAAATAGGGGGAGAACGATTGGAAGGGAAGTACATGAACGTGCGTAAAGTATATACAATTCAAAGCTTTGAACAAATACATAATGATATTTATTTTAGTTTACACGATAGTGAGCAGGTGGTTCAAATTCAACCAACAGGACAAGTTATCGTGGATTCAGATAATATGGCATTCATTTATATCGTGGAGGAAGATGGTGCGTATAGTTATTTGAGCTTCCCTCAAACGGTATGGGCAGCGTTATTGCAAGTTGTGGAGAAAAAACGTGATCCATTTTTATCACCTGATTTAGCCCTCCCTAACTTTGCAGAGGAACTTGAGTATTTATTGTGGAATATTCAAGATAATGAAAACTACGGTAAAGAATTTGTTGAAGCTGTAGGTGAGCAATTTGCAGCGATTTACCTTGATTAAGTAATGGAGCACATTTAAGATAATCATTAAAATTACTCATAATCAATAAATTCGATTGCATATATTACGATTTGTGGAGTAAATGAAAATGCGTAATATATTGCTGAAATAGGGATGCTATTTCATATGAGGGGGTTTTGCAATGGGTCAGTGGGATGTTTTTTTGAGCCCTTATAAGCAAGCAGTAGAGGAGCTAAAAATAAAATTAAAAGGCATGCGCTCACAGTTTAATATTGTTGGAGCGAATTCACCAATTGAATTTGTTACAGGAAGAGTAAAGCCTTTAGCTAGTATTTATGATAAATCGTTAGAAAAAGGGATTACATTTGAACCTTCTCAACAATTAGCGAATGAGCTACAAGATATCGCAGGCCTGCGAATTATGTGTCAATTTGTCGATGATATTGCGACAGTAACCGAACTGATTCGGCAACGTGAAGATTTTACGATTGTCGAGGAAAAGGACTATATTACGCATAGTAAACCGAGTGGCTATCGCTCTCATCATATGATTGTCGAATACCCTGTAGAAACAATTCATGGTCAAAAGGTGGTGCTAGCGGAAATTCAAATTCGAACGCTAGCAATGAACTTTTGGGCCTCTATTGAGCACTCATTAAACTATAAATATAAAGGTGCCTTTCCAGAAGAAATTCAGGCTCGTTTGCAAAGTGCAGCTGAAGCAGCGTTTCGCTTAGATGAGGAAATGTCGCAAATACGCAATGAAATTCAAGAAGCACAAGTATACTTCAACGAAGTAAAGGAAGCACCAAGCGTCAAATTACATGCTGAAAAAGATAAGGGGGTAAGCTCATGACATCATTTGCAATTCAATCACGCCGTGACGCACAATCTAATGAATTGATGGAGCTCGCAACATCATATTTACAAGACTTTGGGTTAACGCTAGATGAGGAAGAACCAGATATTGTATTGTCTATCGGTGGAGATGGAACACTTCTACATGCATTCCATCGCTATACACATCGATTAGATAAGGTAGCATTTGTTGGTATTCATACAGGTCACCTAGGCTTTTATGCCGATTGGAAACCATCTGAACTAGAGAAGCTTGTACTATCGATAGCGAAAAAGGAATTTAATGTTGTTGAATACCCGTTGTTGAAAGTGAATGTTCACCGCCATCATTCAGAGACGAGCCATTATTTAGCTTTGAATGAAGCAACAATTAAATCACCAGACGTTACGCTCGTTATGGATGTTGAATTAAATGGTACTCAATTTGAACGCTTCCGCGGTGACGGTTTATGCGTATCTACACCATCTGGTAGTACAGCATACAATAAAGCATTGGGCGGAGCTATTATCCATCCAACATTACCAGCCTTTCAATTGACAGAAATGGCATCTATTAACAATAGGGTGTTTCGTACAGTAGGCTCCTCACTTGTGTTTCCAGCGCATCATACATGCGTGTTAAAGCCAGTGAATGATCAGCGTTTTACGATTACTGTTGATCATATTCAATTGACAGAAGCCGATGTTAAATCAATTGCATTTAATGTTGCGCAAGAACGTGTGCGTTTTGCAAGATTCCGTCCATTCCCATTTTGGGAGCGTGTGCATGACTCGTTTATTTCAAATGAATAATCCATTTACATTACAGTTTGAAGTACAGCAGGACATGCTGTTACGTGAGGCGGTTGCATTATGTGGAATTTCGAAGCGGGCGTTAACAGCGATTAAATTTGATGGTGGCAAAATTTTTGTTAATGGTATAGAGCGTAATGTACGTCATCGAGTTGTCAGGGGAGATATTGTAACAATTGTCTTCCCGCAAGAGGAAGCAAGTGAGGGACTCATTCCACAACAAGGACATTTAACAATTGTGTACGAGGACGAGGCACTTCTGGTCATTGATAAGCCAGCTTATATGAGTACAATTCCTTCACGCGAGCATCCAGATAATAGTGTAGCGAATTTTGTTCTCGGTTATTTTCAAGCGCAAGGGCTTGCTTCAACTGTCCATATTGTGACACGACTTGATCGTGATACATCTGGCTTGCTTTGTATCGCTAAAAATCGACATATCCATCATTTAATGAGTGCGGCACAGCAGCAAGGTGATGTACATCGGCAATATGAGGCAATCGTTTATGGGCAAGCAACAAATCAGTCGATTATTGAGCCGATTGGGCGAAAAGAGACGAGCATTATTGAACGACAAGTGCGACAGGACGGACAATTTGCACATACAGATGTTGAAGTGATAAAATACGGTAGGTTAAATGATTGCATCATGTCACATATTCGCTTAACATTGCACACAGGTCGTACACACCAAATACGAGTACATATGGCATATGTAGGTCATCCACTTGTAGGCGATGAGCTTTATGGCGGCGATAAGGAGATAATCAATCGTCAAGCATTGCATTGTGTTTCCTTAACGCTTCGGCACCCTTTAACGAAGGAAATATTATCTTTCAGTAGCGAATTACCAGAGGAATTGGCTAGCTTATTATGATTTAGCAGGTGTTTGGACATCCGTCGAGGCGGAATTGATTAAAGTAAGGATTGACGATTATATTGATTGCTAAAAATCCACGTAGACATGAAAAGTTCGAAGTGGATTTTTATTATTTTATGATGATTTAGCGAGTCATACGAGTTTTGCAAAGAAGTTTTTTCAAATAAGCGTGAAAGAACGCAATTATATCAAGGTATAATGGATAGTAATGATTTGAAAAATCTAGCTACTTTGCGGTGATTGTAAATTTTATTTGTCTTTTTAAAATAATGATTTACGAACTTACTACATTGCTTGTATGATGAACTTTGAGAGGAGGGGACAAGAATGGTGGAACCAAAACGTGAAAATAATGAAGTGCGCTACAATGAAGAATTTTTGCAAATGCTGTTGATGGAACAAGAAATCGATGCGTTTCGTGAGCATTTTTTAGCACTTCACCCGTATGATCAGGCCCAATTTTATGAAAAGGTGGGACCAGACATACGTCAAACCATCTATATATACTTGTCTCCTGAAGAAATGGCGTTAATCTTTGAAGTCATCGATTTAGAAGATGATGAGTATGAGCAATTTTTAAATGAGATGGACCCAGCATACGGTGCGGCAATGCTGTCCCATATGTATACGGATGATGCAGTTGACGTATTAAATGAGCTAGATAATGATCAACGTGAAAGCTTAATGGAAATGATGGACAGCGAAACCGTCGAGGAAATTAATGAATTATTAGGCTATGCAGAGTATACAGCTGGCGCAATTATGACGACTGAGTATGTCACAATTTTGGAAAACTCTACAGTGCGTTCTGCGATGGCTGTATTGCGCAATGAAGCGCCAAATGCCGAAACAATTTACTATATTTTCGTTGTCAATGATCAGCGACAATTAGTCGGTGTTATGTCATTGCGTGACCTAATTATTGCGGATGAAGATACATTAATTCACGATATTATGAGTGAGCGTGTCGTTGCTGTAAAAGTGGGGGATGATCAGGAGGATGTTGCGCAAATTATGCGTGATTATAATTTCTTAGCGATTCCAGTTATCGATGACAATAATGAGCTACAAGGGATTATTACTGTCGATGATATTATTGATGTTATTGATGAAGAGGCATCTGATGACTATTCGAAGCTTGCCGGTATTTCCGATGCGGACGATATTGATGCAGGCCCATTGAAGGCAGCAATGACGCGTTTACCATGGCTTATTATTTTACTGTTTTTAGGCATGATTACGGCAAATTTAATGGGGCAATTTGAGGCGACATTAGAGAAGGTTGCATTGCTCGCAGTGTTTATTCCACTTATTTCAGGAACATCTGGTAATAGTGGTACACAGGCATTAGCGGTTGCGATTCGTGGGATTGCGACAGGGGAGATTAATGAGCAAAGTAAGTTTAAGCTGCTGATGAAGGAATGTTTAACAGGGTTATTTACAGGTCTTGCTTGTGGTGTAACCGTTGTCGCAATTATTTTCTTCTGGAAACACCAAATAACGATTGGCTTATTAGTTGGTGCGGCAATTTGTTGTTCCATTTTAGTGGCGACAATTGCGGGCTCATTTATTCCACTATTAATGGATAAGCTAGGCATTGACCCAGCGGTAGCATCAGGGCCGTTTATTACAACATTAAATGATGTTACAAGTATTTTAATTTATTTAGGCTTAGCAACAACATTTATTAATCAAATTATGTAACAAAGCATCACAATTCTGCATATCGTATGAAAAAAAGGTGGGCGATTGTCGATGAAATATCAACCACTGCTTTTCATTAGAACGCCGTCTTATGCAGTTGAATTGACGGAGATAGAGCAGCAGGAGCTAGATGAGAGTACCTCAATTTATGAGATGCCACAAACGCAACAAATAACAAATTCATTAATTGCACATCAATTGCGCTATTTTACACGTCCTGTGACAAAAAATCGCATATTGCTTGTTGTGTTGAAAAATGGAGAGCGGCTTGTTGGCACAATTGAACATTTGAATGGGACAGATGTTATAATGAAAATATTTGAGCAAAAAACAATTATTCCTGTGAACGATATTGCAACAATTCATGCATCTAAATAAGGGAGAAAACGTATGGAATCGAATTTTTTAATTTGATTTCATGCGTTTTTTCTTTAGTTTAGCATTGATTTCCTTTATGGTGAATGTTTTAGCAAGGAATGACTTTTAGTTGTATTTCCCCTAGCAATGGCTAGACGAGCTGTTTGACAAATGCTACGAAGTAGACAACAAACTGAAGGATTGTATTGAACAATGAACGTTTAAGCAAAAAATCCCCACTTGCATGGAATCGACGTTATGTGTAAATAGCTAAAGCACAGCTTGCTTCTGTACAACATACACTGTAAACAGCTTGACCAATTTTTTAAGCAAAATGGTGATCTACAAAAAATCGACGCTTTACAACAATATTTGAAAAAATAGAGCCTATGTCGTTCTAGCTCAGACAAGCAATCCTCTATATGTGTCAAGGTAACAAAGTACAAACAGAAAAATTCCTTCAAGAAGGAGAGCAGCATTATAAAAGATATGCGCAAACCCTAAATATTATAGAGTTTGCGCGCCATTTTTGTGAAATTATGTGGGGATTAGTTACAAATTCCTAAGTTCACATCAGCAACACACTGTACAGCACAGAAGCAGTTTAAGTCAACTGTAATACAGCTGTCTGTTACGGCGAAGTTTGATACATCACAAATCGCGCGCAATGACACAGCAGTACCATCGCTATTTAATAAATCAACTGTATCACCGCCACGGTCTAACGGTAATAATACACGTAATGTTGCACAGCAATCATCGAATACATCCTCTACACGGAAAAAGACAGATGCACAATCCATAGAATCTTCTGCGCTAAATGTAGCAACGAATGGTGTGCCGTTTTTTGTTAACAGCATAAATACACGTGTATCTACATTTGATCTACCAGGGCTAACGATGCCACCTAAAGGCTCTAAAAAGCAATTTGTTGTACAGCGAGAACATTCATCACGTACAGACTGATTTTGAATGTCTAAAATTGCACGAACTACTTCACAAACGCAACCTTTACTCGAGCTTGGGCTAACTGGTTTACCACAACCCATACTCTTTCACCTCCTAATATAAGTTCTCTCTACAATATGAGCCATTTTAAAAATGAACAGGGCGTTCGCATAGAAATAAGCATCTACTTTTTGAATAAAGCAAAAAAAAAATGCTCATACTAGTTGAAATGATGGATATATAGAAAATAAAAGAGGGAGGCATGAAATGGTAGGGCGTTTTTTATTTGTAGCAATATGTGTGCTCTTACTATCTGCCTGTGGCGAAAAAGAACGGATTGTCGCATATGATGAGCAAGATGCAAAAACGATAGAGATTAAGCAAGAAATTGAGAAAATGACGTCGATTCGTAAGGCGAAAATAATTGTTGCTGATAGCGACATTATTGTGGCAATTGAAGTAAAGCCATTGCAATCATTTAAAGAGCAAAAAATTGCGCAAAATTTACAAAAGGAATTGGAGAAGAAGTGGGAGCATTATGATATCCTCGTTTCTTCAGATTTCAAGCTGCTTTGGGAAGCGGATAAATTGATGACGGAGCAAAGTGAGCAGAAGGTGACGGAAAAAATAGAGCACTTAAAAAAGCTAGCGAAGGAGGAAACATAATGAAGGAATCTCAATATAAAACGATTGAAGAGCAAATGACACCAACGCCACCTTATGCGATGAATGTATTAAAGGCATTTTTAATTGGTGGGTTCATCTGTGTTATTGGACAGGCGATTTCCTTCTTTTATATGATTTTTTTCGACTTTACTGAAAAAACAGTTGGCAATCCAACTGTTGCAACGATGATTTTTATTTCGATGCTTTTGACAGGCTTAGGGCTATATCGCAAGCTTGGACAATTTGCAGGTGCTGGTAGCGCAGTTCCAGTGACCGGCTTTGGCAATGCAGTCGTTTCTGCTGCGATTGAGCATCGTACAGAGGGCTATGTGCTCGGTGTAGGTAGCAATATGTTTAAGTTAGCTGGTTCGGTAATTGTTTTCGGCACAGTATCTGCCTTCGTTGTTGCGTTAGTGAAAACAGTGCTTGTTATGCTGGGGGTTGTTACATGGTAATTTTGTTCCAAACGAAGCCAGCGCTGTTAGCGGGTGCTGCGGTTGTTGGTCCATTAGAAGCTCGCAGTGTTTTCCGCTCTTATTTTGATTTAGTAGCAGATGATGAACGTTTTCAAGAAAAAACAAATGAGCAAGGACAAAAGCGCCTTATCACAAATACTTGTCAGTTTGTGATGGACAAGGCTAAAATAAAAAATTTGGATATCGATTATTTTTTAAGCGGTGATTTAATTAACCAAATGACCCCAACAAATTTTGCGGCACGGGAGTTAGCCGTTTCCTTTATCGGTATGTTTTCAGCATGTGCAACATCTGTTTCATCAGTCATTATTGCAGGTTTATTAACGGAACTAGGTGCGTCAAAGCTAGCGATTGCAGGTGCTTCGAGCCAGCATAATGCGACGGAACGTCAATTTCGTTATCCGGTCGATTATGGCGCACAGAAGCCTGCCACTGCACAGTGGACAGTAACAGGAGCTGGCTATACTTTAGTTGGTCCACATCAGCCAGAGTATCCGTACTTAGTCGCAGCGACCGTTGGTAAAGTAACAGATTATCAAGAGACAGATCCATTTCATATGGGTGGGGCAATGGCTCCTGCTGCATACGATACGATTAAAAAGCATTTGCAGCAACGACATCAAAAATTAAGCGATTACGATATGGTGATGACAGGTGATTTAGGGAAAATTGGATTGAAACTTGTAAAGGCGATGTTGGCTGAAGATGGTATTAAAAATGATGAACTTCAGTTAATTCGGGATGCTGGTGCTGAGTTTTATGGGGAAGATGAGTCGTTTCAGGCTGGAGCGAGTGGAGCAGGCTGTTCCGCAACGGTTTATTATAGCTATGTGTTAAGTCAATTCATGACAGGACGCTTTAAACGTGTTTTGCTTGTCGCAACAGGTGCGTTATTATCTCCATTGTCTTACCAGCAAGGAGATACGATTCCATGTACCGCCCATGCGATTGAAATTGCGATGAACTGAGGGAGAGCGATGTATACTTTTATTTTAGCTTTTGTAGTTGGAGGTATTATTTGTGCAATTGGTCAGCTGCTAATGGATGTTGCTAAGCTGACACCAGCGCATACACTATCAATATTAGTCGTAGCAGGCGCAATTTTAGATGGCTTCGGCTTATACGAGCCGTTGATTGATTTTGCAGGTGCAGGTGCAACGATTCCCATTACTTCATTCGGGAATTCGTTAACACATGGTGCGTTAGCAGAGGCTGAAAAACATGGCTTAGTTGGAGTCGTGACAGGGATGTTCGAGGTAACAAGTTCGGGTATTAGCGCCGCCATTATTTTCGGCTTTATCGCAGCATTGATTTTTCATTCAAAAGGAAAAGTGAATTAGGGCATTTACCCCTCCTATGACAGTTGGCTTAGCATAAACTACACTGTAGAAAGGAGGGGTACTCATGTGGAATCAATGCGGTAATGTACAACCAGATTACTGTGGTGGTGGGGGTAGTGGCTACGGCTCAACATTTGTATTAATCGTTGTACTATTCATTTTACTAATTATTGTTGGTACGGCATTCTGCTAAGGAGGGCGAGCAATGGATAAAGGTTTTTTTAAACAGTTTGAACGGAAAACCGGTGTGGAAATGGATGAAGTATTCGCACTAGCTCGCGCTATACAATATGCAGATTTCTCCAATGAAAAACAAGTACGAAAAATTGTGCAAAAGGTGAGTAAAGTAGCAAAACGTAAAGTCTCTCCACAGTTAGAAGAACAAATTGTACAATCAATTTTAAAAGATGGCAAGTCACTTGATTTAAGCAAAATTGAACGAATGATGCGTTAATCAGCAAAGAGCTATCTGAAATTTTTCAGATAGCTTTTTAAATTAGTAGGAACGTAGAATAAATCCCAAAAAGCGTAGAATAAACGCACAAAAGCGGCTTGGAATTTCCAAGCCGCTTTTGATTTTAGATTGATTTCTCCATTGCACGATGTGGGATACCTGCATCTAAAAACTCTGGAGATGTTACTGTATAGTGTAGTTTTTCATAAAATGGAACTGCATAGCTTTGCGCGTTGAGCTTTAGTTTTTTCCAGCCCTTTTCTTTAGCTACCTGTTCAATATGCTCCATTAGTAAAAAACCGAGTCGTTGTCCGCGATATTCATTTAATACGCAAACGCGTTCAACTTTACCAACGAGTGGTTCATATTCTCTTAAACGTGCAGCAGCGATTGTTTGTTCACCATCCATCACGATAAAATGATCTGCTGTTTGATCGAATTCGTCTAGTTCAAGATGGACTGGCACGCCTTGTTCTTCTACAAATACTTTTGTGCGGATATCAAACGCACGCTGTAATTGTTCTTTTGTTAAAGCAGAGTGTACTTGAAACATTTTTATTCAGCTCCATTAAGTCTAAATGATTCGACAACTTCCCATTTTCCGTCTTGTTCTTTGACTAAATGGATTTGCTGAATTTCTTCCTGCACATCAATGCCTTCCATACGCAATTGACCTAAAATATCGTCATGCTCAGAAGCTGTTAGCTTTTGAGCAATTGTAATATGTGGTACAAATACGTGTTTTTGCTCACCAAAAGCAATGCTGTCTTGAATCGCTTTTTGAATATTAGCAAGTTGCTCCGTAGGCTCAATGCGGAAATAAATTGCATTCGTCGTAGGGTAAAACGAGCTAATACGTGATGCATGAATATTTAGCGGCGCAAAATTAGCAGCTGTTTCTGTTAATTGTGCAATGATGTTTTGTACCGCACTTTCATCTGCTTCAAACGCATCCTTTAATGTAATATGTGGTGCGATTTGTGCATAATGTGGGTCATAACGTTTACGATAGTTATTCGCTAAATCTTGTAAATTTTTAGAAGGAAAAGCAACAATACCATACTTCAAGTTCAAAACCTCCCGAAACAATTAAATTTTATTATCCATATAAGTATAACAGAATTTCATGCCTTACTACATTTATTACGCCGTTTTTATCCGAAATTTTCTATAAGTGCTCGTCTTAAATCAGGTTTCCAATACTTCCAAGTATGGTTACCATCAAATTCCTCGTAAAACGTATTGAAGCTTTTTTCAATGAATAATTGATGAAGCGCCCGGTTCGGTGTAAGGAAATCTTTTATTTCTTTATTTGTTGTAACGACTTCCGTCTCTTCTCTACCAATAATATGGTAAATTGATATAGTGCTATTATTTGCAGCATTTGCGACAGCTTCAAGTACGAGCCCATCCACATAAGGTGACTGTAAAATAGCTTTGCCAAAAACATTTGGGTATTTTAAAGCAGCCATTAAAGCGGCAGTTGCAGCCATTGAATCACCAATCATGCCACGTGTTTGACCAAGCTGAAATGTTGCATAATTTTCGTCCAAATAAGGTACAAGCTCATGTGCTAAAAAGCGCAAAAAGGCTTCATGTTGTGCACCAGAAGGGATATACTTTTTTCGGCGATCTTCCACATTTTTGTATGGCACACCTACAATAATTGTATTTTCCATTTCATAGTTGTCGATTAATTCATCAGCAAGACGTGTAATACCGCCTAGTTGGAAATAGTCCTTACCATCTGTTGCAATCAGCAAATTATATTTATAAAGAGGTGAATAATTTGCTGGAATATAAACAAGTAGCTGAAGCTCCTCTTGCAGTGCTTCGCTATAAAATTTCAAATCATTTACAGTTCCTTTATCCAAAACACTCATTCCTTCTCAAGTTAGATGTAACGAAATTGTATCATAATCGTTTCGAAAGGTGTAATATGATGTAGGAAGAAAAAAACATTAATAGAGGTGTAAATTATGCATAATCGAGCAGTTCGTGTTCATTCTGATCAAGTAACAGCAGCCACTCTCGCTGCTTTAGAACGTAGAGGGGTAACGGTGGAGGATATTGCGGAAATCGTTTATGAAATGCAAAACCCTTATAATGAAGGCTTATTAATGGAGCATTGCGTGAAATCTGTTGAGCGAGTGCTACATAAACGTGAAGTACAGCATGCAATACTAGTCGGCGTGGAACTAGATGAATTAGCAGAAAAGAAAATGCTATCAGAGCCACTACAATCAATTGTTGATTCAGATGAAGGCTTATTTGGCGTTGATGAAACAATCGCGCTTGGCTCAGTGTTTACTTATGGAAGTATCGCTGTGACAACATTCGGTCACTTAGATAAAAAGAAAATCGGCATAATTAATAAGCTTGATACAAAGGCAGGAAAAACAGTCAATACGTTTTTAGATGATTTAGTGGCGAGCGTTGCAGCAAGTGCGGCATCCCGCATTGCACATCGCATGCGCGACTTAGAGGAAGAGGGAGAAACATTTGCAGCGATCCCTCCAAAAGTATTAGGTCCACAACAGAAAGATAAGACGGAAATTTAATTGATTAATTTTAAACAGAGACTCCTAAAAGCCAAATAGGAGTCTCTATTTTTATTGTATTGAAATTTTGATAAAATAGTAGCAATGCTTATTAAAGAGAGGATACTATCATGAAACCATCAGATATTAAAACCCTTATTACAAGTGGAACAATTATTATAGCGGTTGCGCTATATTTAATTTTTAGTCCAGACCCTAAAGAAAAAGTAGAAGACAGCAATACGCCACAAACACAGCAAGAGGAAAATTCTTTACAATCTACTGTTATTTCCGCACAATATGCGCAGGAAGTGACAGAAAATGAGCTACAGCAAGTAAAATTTTTATCGATTAACGATGGCGATACATTTAGCATAGAAATGGATGGCGAAAAGCATAAAGTTCGCTTATTAATGGTGGATACACCTGAAATGAACTATGATAAAGGACAGCCAATGCCTTATGCAGAAGATGCAAAAGCATTCACCGAAAATTTATTGAAAAATGCTGCAAAAATTGAGCTTCTATTTGATGTTGGACCAGAAACTGATAAGTATGATCGACTTCTTGCATACATTTATGTAGACGATGTTTTACTGCAAGAATCTTTATTGAAAAATGGACTTGCAGTAATGCGTTATATAAATAAGCCAAATAACACGCTAGAAGCAGAATTGAAAGAAATTGAAGCAGCGGCAAAAGAAGAAAAGCTGAATATTTGGGCATATGAAGGCTATTTTGACGGTAAGCAATTTCATGAGGATGCAGTAAAGTAGTAAAGGCTATTTAGAGGTGACACAGGTCATTTCTAAATAGTCTTTTTATCTATTTATGTCTTAAAAAGCTACAATTAAGGTAAAATATATTATGACAATTCGTTGACATTGTAAAATCTAATTGAGAATAATCCTCATTTGTGTCATAATTGTGGAGGAAATAATTATCTATAGGAGGACTAGAGCTGTGAAAAAGCTTTTTCTAAGTCTTTTTGTGCTTATATTAGGAGTATTTATCGTTACACCTAACTATTCTCATGCACAATTAGCTGATGGAACTTACAATATTCCATATCAGGTAAATAAGCCAAGTAGTATTTCAGCTTCTATGGCGAATGACTATTTTTTAAAGCCTGCCAAAGTAACGATGAAAAATGGCAAAGCAACTGTGCAGTTAACAATTAAAAATAGTGCATGGGTAACGGAGTTTAACCCGCCAGGTGGGGCATCTGTTATTAATCAAAATGCAGGTGCTGATACGCGTGTTGTGCAATTTTCTATAGCAGATTTATCAAAACCTGTAACAGTAGCAATGAAAATCGATATTGATGATATTAATTATCATCATAGTTATAGTGTTGATTTTATATTTGATGCATCTAGCATTCCACAAGCAACAACAGAAAAAAATACACAAACGAATGCCAACTCATCAAATAACAATGTGAGTAAGACACCAAATTCTTCAAATGCTGTTGTTAGCGGAAATAAGGCTGATGAAGTGGTAGGTGCGAATGAACAAGTAGAGAACCCACAAACGAGTGATTCACTACCATACGTTTTCATCTTTATGCTTATTGCTTCAGTGCTTGTATTTTATAAAGTAAGACCAACAAACTAATCTATTGGGGGAAATATGACATGTCAAAATTTCAATCTCGTACGTCAAAAATCGCTTTAGCTTCAGTATTAGCAACATCTGCTATCGTACCAGCAGTAGCAGCTTCAGCAGCTGAAACAACTCCATCACGCTCTATGCCAGATGGTAAATACACAATTGATTTTACAATTACAGATACGACACAGCAATTGGCGAAATACGTAAAAGGGCCAGCTACATTAATTATTGAAGGCGGTAAATATGCGATTCAATTATCAGCTGAGCCTACTGTTATGAATATGCTAACAAAAGTAGAAGTGAATGGCGTGAGCGTTATTCAAGAAGTAAATGGACAAAAGGTAATCTACATTCCTGTAGAACGTCCAGGTGGCACTGTCAAAGGTGAAGGCGCAGTGAAAGTTGGAGATAAAGAGATTCCAACATCATTTGAAATCACATTAGACCCAACAACAATTAAATCACCTGAAGCAGCACCAGAAGAAAAAGTAGAATTTGTACCAGGTAAAACATTTAAGCAAGTAAAAGATGGCGAATATGCAATTACATTTGATGCATATGATCCAAAAACAAATAAAGGTGGCTATACATCCATTTCAAGCCATCTTGAAAAAGATGCAAAGTTGATTGTTAAAGATGGTAAGTATTCAGTACAATTAACAATCACTGAAAAAAGTGCACCAATGATTGCAGGCTTAAAAGTAGCGGGTGCAGAGGCGACATTAGTATCTGCAGAAGGCAAAAAGGTTTACAATTTCTCAATCAACTCAATTAGCGATTTAGCAGCAGCAGAAATTCATGTTGTTGTACCAACAGCGAATATGGATAAATGGTATCCATTTGGCTTTGCTATCAATACAGCAGACCTTACTTTGCCAGAAGTAGCAGAGGTTGAACAGCCAGCGGCAGAAGAGTACCCATTATACATTTACAAAGATAAAACAAATGAAATTTCTGTGATGGCAACTTACGTAAAACCGACTGTTACTGTAACGGAAACAGAAGAAAGCTTCCTTGTTGATTTAACATTTGTACAAGGTCAATACTTAAACAAATTTGATATTAAAGGTGCAACAATCGCCAATGAAAAAACGGTGGAAGCAGGCGAAAACACAACAAAAATCTACACAATTGAAACAACAAACTTAGATGCAGTTTACACAGCAACAGTTGATGTATCAGTAGATGCTGGTCCTGTAAAATATGATTCTACTTACCCTGTGCAATTGCAATTTGGCGGTAAACAGAATCCATTTAAAGATATTACAAAATTAGGCGACTATGGTAATATCGTAACATTGTACTCTATTGGACTTTTCAAAGAAGCAGATAAATTTAATCCAAACGGCAAAGTAAAACGTTCTCAATTTGCTTTAATGCTAAACCGTTATTTAGGGCTAGACACAACAGCGAAAAATCCATTTAAAGATGTAACGAGCTTTGATGCAGAAACACAAAAAGCAGTAACTGCACTAAGCGCTTCTGGCATTATGAACGGCACATCTGCTACAACATTTGCACCAACACAAGAAATTACACGTCAACAAGCAGCGGTTATTATTTACCGTGTATTAGAGGGCGCAGGCTATAAAGCAACTGGCGCAAAAGTGCCATTTAGCGATGTGAAAACATCAAATAAAGAAGTGGCAACAGCAATCGCTGAGTTAAATGCATTAGGCATTATGACTGGTAATGAAGGTAAATTCAACCCAACAAATACTTTAACACGCAGCCAAATGGCAAAAGTTATTTTAAATACACTTTATGTGTTAGAATCTTAAGAGAATCCTGTAAAGAGCTGGCTTCCTCTCAATTTATGAGGGGGAGCCGCTGTTGTTATTTTGATTCAGCGGGTGTATGTCAAAATCTGCCCATTGACTCAAAGTAAAACAAAGGAAAGGAAGCCAAACATGAAAAAATATATGCAATTTTTAGTGCTTGCGTCAGTTTTGTTACTTGCAGCCTGTGGAAGTAACACAGCAGCACCAGAGCAACCAAAAGATACCGTTGCGGAGGAAAAGCCGCAGGAGGATTATCGCATTGTAGCTGGAACAGTTGTTGTAGCTGATATTATGGACCAGCTAGAGCTTGACGCAATTGCTGTACCTGATACGGTGAAGCAATTACCTGAACGCTTCAACGGTTTACCGTCTATCGGCAATGCGATGCAGCCAGATATGGAAATTATTAAATCATTAAACCCAACGGAAGTATTATCTGTTTCGACATTGGAATACGATTTAGCACCAACATTTGAGCAATTGAAAGTACCTGTTGATTTTGTTGATTTAACAAGTATCGACACGATGCTTGCAGAAATTGAGGAGCTAGGCAAGCGTTATAATCGTGTAGAGCAAGCGAATGCGTTGATGGACAAGCTAAAAAATGATATTGCACAAGTGGAAAATGTGGCAAGTGAGCATGAACAGCCGATCGTCTTAATATTATTAGGCGTACCAGGCAGCTATTTAGTTGCAACAGAGCACTCTTATGCGGGGGATTTAGTAAAAAGGGCTGGCGGCATTAATGTAATGGCTGGTCAAGAAGCGGAATATTTAGCATCGAATACAGAGCATTTATACAATAGCAATCCTGATATTATTTTACGTATGGCACATGGCATGCCAGATGAGGTTATCAAAATGTTTGACGAGGAATTTAAAACAAATGATGTATGGAAGCATTTTAATGCGGTGAAAAATGGACATGTCTATGATTTACAGGAAGAGCTATTTGGCACAACAGCCGCGTTAAATGTGTCAGAGGCATTGCAACATTTAATTGAAATTTTCTATGAACAGTAGGGTGTTGTGAAGGGATGAAAAAACTAATAAGCACTGTTGTCATTGCGCTATTGTTAGTAGTGACAGCAATTTTTGCTGCGACAACAGGCAGTATTCAAATGGGGTTTTTGGAATTTATACGTGCATTTTTTGATGCAAACAACGAAACAATGGCAGCTATCCGTGATTTGCGTTTCCCACGTATTATTATCGCGATTTTTGCAGGAGCTGCACTATCTGTGGCAGGTGTTCTGCTACAGGCAATTATGCGCAACCCACTTGCTGATGCAGGTGTGATTGGTATTTCATCAGGTGCGGCATTTACAAAGCTATTTATCGTGTCAATTGTGCCTACTTTGTTTTTCATGACACCGATTTTTGCGTTTATTGGTGGGGCTTTTGCGTGCTTTTTAGTATTTACGTTAGCTTGGAAATCAGGTTTAAATCCATTGCGTTTAATTTTAGTCGGCATTGCGATCAATGCGATGTTTACAGGGCTAACGGAAGCATTTATTAGCTTTGGTGGCTCTTTGAACGCTTCTGCGAGCAGTGTACTTGGCTCAAGCCTTGCATTTAAAACATGGGATGATGTCACAATGATGGCGATTTACGGCTCGGTTGGTTTAGTGCTTGCCTTCATCACCTATTCATGGTGCAATGTGCTTGCACTATCTGACAAAACGGCACAAAGTATCGGCTTTAATGTGACGGTTGCGCGTTTAGCCATTGCAGCAGTAGCTGTATTATTATCAGCGATTTCAGTCGTTGTCGCCGGTGTTATAGCCTTTGTCGGTCTGCTTGTCCCACATATTGCACGCCGCATTGTCGGGCATGACCATAAAGTGCTATTACCTTTTACAGCGCTGTTAGGTGCGTTTATTATTCTATTAGCAGATACGATTGGTCGTACGCTAATTGCGCCGTTAGAAATACCTGCCTCGACCATTATGGCAATTATCGGTGGACCATTTTTAATATTTTTATTGAGAAGAGGGTGATGTTGTGGAATTACAAAAAATTATTGTCTCACATGACGGTAAAAAGCAGCATTTACAAAATATATCGACAGCCATTCAGCACGGCAAAATTACGACAATTATCGGACCAAATGGCTGTGGTAAATCGACATTATTGAATGTAATGGCACGCAACCATTCTCCGTTACAAGGTAAAGCAACGCTAGACAATAAAGATTTAGTGCACTATAAGCCAAAGGAATTTGCACAAAAATTTGCGATTGTGTATCAGCAAAATGATATTCCACAAGATTTAACAGTAGAAAGGCTCGTCGGATATGGCCGTATGCCATATCATTCTTTACTGAAAAAAAATGAGGTAGAGGACCAGCAAGCAGTTGATTGGGCGTTAGCATGTACAAGTTTAAGCGAAAAGCGCCATTATGATTTATCAGCATTGTCTGGGGGGGAAAGGCAGCGCGTATGGATTGCGATGGCATTAGCCCAACAAAGCGAGCTACTATGTTTAGATGAGCCGACAACCTATTTAGATATTTATTATCAGCTAGAGCTACTGGAGCTAGTGAAGGAACTGAATGAAAAGCAAGGCTTAACGATTGTCATGGTGCTGCACGATATTAACCAAGCGATCCGCTATAGCGATCATATTATTTTAATGAGTGCAGGGCGTATCGTTGCAGAAGGAGCACCTCGCGATGTTATTACAAAAGAAACGGTGAAAGACGTATACGGAGTTGAAGCGATTTTTCATGAAGATGTAGTGCTTGGCTTGTATATGGTACCAATCGGTATTTAAGGAGGCGATTATATGAAGGTGAAACTAATTCAAGCCATTTGTATAATTGTCTTTTTTATTTCAGCTGCAGGCATTGTGCGTTATTTTTATAGCTATAAGCAAATTGAGCAGGAGCTAGAGCAAGTACAGGAAGTGTATGAAGAGGCTTCTATTGAGAAAACTGGGGTTGACATGAAGTTTATTGAGCTGCAAAAAATTAACCAAGAGATTGTTGGGTGGCTTCGTTTAGAAGGCACACAGCTCGATAATCCTGTACTACAAACAAATAATAATGATTTTTATTTGCATCATAATTATGCAGGTGAAAAAAGTCGTGCAGGTAGTATTTTTATGGATTACCGCAATGAGATAAATGCACGCCATACAATTTTATATGGACATGTGATGCGCAATGGCACGATGTTTGGAGAGCTCGCGAAATTTGCAGAACAAAATTATGTGGAGGCACATCCATCTTTTATTTACGAAACACCAAGTGAGCGCTATCGCCTTGAAGTATTTGCTGCCTATGAAACAACGACTGATTTTTATTATATTGAAACAGAATTTACCGATACATCCTATGCGGAATTTTTGCAGACGATTCAACAAAAATCGCAAATTATGATGCCTGTTACTGTGGCAGCAAATGACAGCATTATTACATTGTCTACATGTACGACATCTCCAAATGATGATGAGCGCTTTGTTGTACATGCCAAAATAACAGTAGAAAAATAAATCTCGAATTCGAAATATTTTTGTTGACGCAAAGAAAATTATCTACTATACTAAATTTATAAATAAGGAAGTCATAAAGTTCAGCCATTTTACATATATAACTTATTGTGCGATGTTTAACATTGCAACGATATGGGAATATGCAAGTTGTAGGCTGCTTTATTTTGACAACATATCTTGAATTCGAGATAAAAAACAGGAGGGTTTTATTTATGGCAAACTGGACAGTAGATCAATCACACTCAAGCATTGGATTTAGCGTAAAACACATGATGGTATCAAAGGTAAAAGGGGCTTTTGAAGCTTATGCAGCGCAAATTGAAGCAGCTGATTTAGCAGATTTATCAACTGCTAATATTTCATTTACTATTGATACAGCAAGCATCAATACACGTAATGAAGATCGCGATAACCATTTAAAATCAGCAGATTTCTTTGATGCAGAGCAATTCCCAACAATTACATTCAAATCAACTGCAATCGAAAAATCAGGCGATGATTATAAGTTAACAGGCGATTTAACAATTAAAGATGTAACAAAGCCTATTACATTTGATGTAGAATTTAACGGTAAAGGCACAAACCCATGGGGTCAAGAAGTATATGGCTTTGAAGCAGAAGCAAAAATTAATCGTGAAGAATTTGGTCTAACATGGAACGCAGCACTTGAAACAGGTGGCGTACTTGTAGGGAAAGATATTAAAATTTCAGTTGAGTTAGAAGTAAACCCAGCGTAATTAATGATTCGTTCATTAAATATAGAAAAGCAAGGAATCCAACAGGCGATTCCTTGCTTTTTTTAATATTGTTCAAACGTTTTGGCAATTGAAGCTAAGTCGCTGTACGTGATTGTTGGCAATTGATTCAGTGCAACACGGTCAAATGACATTGATAGCACAACTTGATTTTTATTTTTTACAGGCTGGTGCCAAATAAAAGTGAATTCTGTAATTTGTGGTTCATCTGCTATTTTGACCAGCATATTATAGCTATCCTTTAGCAATGTGTCCTGTGACATAAACTCAGAGCTTTGCATTTCCATTACAACCGTTTCAGCGTCTAATTTGGGCGTTACTTGAATATCAAGAATAGCATCTTCAAGCTGCTGTTCTTTTGTCATTTCTTCAATCGTACGCATCGTTGCGTAGCCTGGGGTATTTTCTAAGGCAAGCTCTTCAACGGCTTGCTCAGGGTTTTCATTTTTTGAGAAAGAAAATCCTGAAATACCGACTATAATAAATACTACTAATAATAGTAAGTAAAAGTTAACGAATTTTTTCATTGTCATCATCCTTTAATTCAAAAGCAATATGAAAAAAGACCCCGCAGCAATCCGTGCCGTTTAAGGGGTCTTTTGTATGTATTAGTTGTTCCGACTAATACATTAGGTTTGGCACCTAATGACAAATTATAAGGGATTTTGTAGAAAAAATCAATGAAAGAAACTGCCTCAAAAATGAAGTGAGGGCTGTCCAAAAAATAAACAGCCCTTCGTATGTTGAGGGGAAATTTTATAATGTTTGAAGGTCTTCTTGTAAAGGGGGCATAGTGAAATATAAAAATGATTCATCTTCAAGTTCTAGCAGCTTTTGTTCATTAATACCGATTGATAAAGGTCCCGAAAAAATTGTTTCCCACCATGTTTCAGTCATAATCATTGAAATTGCCTCCTTGTCGATGTAAAAATAAATAAGAGAAAGCTTATCCTCATTTGAAAGGATATTGAGCAATCGTTATAGTAGTTAATATGTGTGGGAATGATGAAATTATGCATAAAAATTAAAAATGGAGAGGAAGATTTTTATGAATTTTACAGCTCAAGATGTAGAAAATATGATAGCGGCGCAACGTAGCTTCTATTTTTCAGGTGCTACAAAAAATATAGAATTTCGCAAAGCACAATTGCTTAAATTAAAAGCAACGATTCAAAAATATGAAAAAGATATTACTGCCGCATTGAAGCTTGATTTAAATAAAAGCGAATTTGAAGCGTACGCAACAGAAATTGGCATTGTTCTAGATAGCATTACACATATGGTGAAAAATATTGATGAATGGGCGATGCCTATTGCTGTAAAAACACCTGTTCACTTTCAGCCGGGCAAAAGCTATATTGTACGTGATCCATACGGTACCGTGTTAATTATTGGGCCGTTTAATTATCCATTCCAGCTTGTGATGGAGCCATTGCTTGGTGCAATTATCGGTGGGAATACGGCAATTATTAAGCCATCTGAAGCGACTGTGCATACGACAAAAATAATTAAGCAAATGATTGCTGAAACTTTTGAAGAGAATTATATACATGTTGTAGAAGGCGAAAAGGACGAAGTGGAAGCATTAATTCATGCATCCTTTGACTTTATTTTCTTTACAGGTAGTGTGGCAACGGGCAAAGTAATTATGCGTGCTGCTGCTGATAGGTTGACGCCTATCGTCTTAGAGCTAGGTGGAAAAAGCCCTGCAATTGTCGATCAAACAGCCAATTTACAAGTTGCAGCAAAACGCATTGTATGGGGTAAATTCACAAATAACGGGCAAACATGTGTAGCACCTGACTACGTTTTAGTGCATAGCTCAGTGTATAAAAAATTTATGAAAATTTTAAAGCAAACGATTACTGCATTTTATGGAGAAAATCCGCAACAAAGCGATGATTATGGTCGTATTGTTCATGTGCGTCATTTCGATAAGCTTAATGCGATATTGGAGGCGGAGGCTGAACGTATTACGTTTGGTGGCACGGCGGATCGTGAAGATTTATATATTGCACCAACAATTGTCGAAGGTGCTGGCTGGGATAGCAAGGTAATGGAGGATGAAATTTTCGGACCAATTTTACCGATTATGGCATATAACGATTTAGCGAATGCGATTCATGCGATTCGCCGCTTGCCAAAACCTTTAGCAGCTTATTTATTTACAGAAAACGATAATGCACGTGAATATTTCCTTCAAGAGCTACCATTTGGAGGAGGCTGTATCAATGATATTATGGCACATGTAGGCAATACACATTTACCATTTGGGGGTGTGGGACCATCTGGAATGGGTGCTTATCATGGGGAAGCAAGCTTTGAATGCTTCACGCATCCGAAATCGATTTTACAGCGTTCAACAAAGCTTGCAACAAACTTACTGTTCCCACCTTATAAGCAAAAGGTGAAGCTGATTCGTAGAGTGATGAAGTAATTTATGTAGAAGGGGCAGTATTTAAGCCCCTTCTTTTATTTGTTGATGTAGCGGGATTTTCAGCGTAATTTTTGTGCCGACTTTCTCCTCACTGTGAATATGAATGATGCCACCATGCTCACGAATAATTTTATTGGAAATCATCATACCCAACCCTGTGCCAGTAGCCTTTGTTGTATAAAATGGCTCGAAAACATAGTCGAGTAAATGCTGTGGAATACCTTCACCAGTATCAGCAATTTCAATATAAGCAAAGCCTTCATCATGACAGCTAATTAATGTAACAGTGCCATCGTTATCAATGGCTTCAATCGCATTTTTAACGATATTAATAAACACTTGCTTAATTTGATTGGCGTTGCCATAGACAAAGAGTGCTTCTTTGCTAAGCTGCTGAATTAATTGAATTTGGCGCTGCTCCAGTTGAAATTCAAAAAAGTGAAAAACATCCTCTATAATTTCTGATAAATTCAATCTGTTCTTTTGTTCAGCTAATGGTTTGGAGAGCACTAAAAATTCAGAGATAATTAAATCAATGCGCTCAATTTCGGATTGAATAAGACCAGTGTATGCTCTATATGGCGATTGTAGGTCTTCATTCATCATTTGAATAAAACCAGAGATTACCGTCATCGGATTGCGAATTTCATGTGCTACACCTGCAGCGATTTCTCCAGCTAATTTTAATTTTTCTGATTGCAAAGTGAGCCTTTCATTTTCCTTCAAATAGGAAATATCCCTTGAAATAACTGAAACAGCTAGCATATCTCCATAGGAATTATAAATAGGTGCTAGCGAAATTTGCGCATCGAAAACAGTACCATCTTTGCGCATATCCTTTGTTTCAAGCAAACGGTAGCGTTCGCCCTGTAGTAGCTTCGAAAATCGTTCATTAGCAGCTTCAATATTTTCAGGTGCCACAAGCTGAATAGACTTGCCAATGCATTCCTCTCTCGTCCAGCCATACATTTTTTCAAATGCAGCATTGACTTCAATAATTTTATTATTTAAATCGAATACGGCCATGGCATCTTCAGCATAGTTAAAAAATAGCTTTAAATAAGCTTCAGTTGAAGAAAGCTCTAGCTGCTTATCCATATTTCTTTTTTCCTCATAAAGCCAAAGCCTTTTGACATATAACGTTTGCAATAGACCGACAATACATAAAAATAATGCGAAAAAAATAAAGATTTGTACAGAATGATGAAGCTGAATATTGGGATGCTTGAAAACAACTATCCAAGCAATTTCTAGCACAAATATAATAGCTAAAATCGTATTTAGCATATATGACTGATAAGCGTTGACGATAAGTAGCAAATATAAAAAGCCAAGCAAAAATAATAGTTGTCCGCTATCAATTGTTAAAAGGATGAGTACTGTATTCCAAGCTACAATTAATAGAGCTTGAATTAATCGCGCATGCACTTTTTTATAAAGTAACAGACCGATAGCTGTTATTGTCATAATGATAAATAGTGTATAACTATGGGAATAGTGCACAATATCAAATAAATTGAGCAAAATAAAAAATATAGAACAAATCACTAGTGTCGCATAAATTTTGACTGAATTTTCTGTTTTCTTGTTTTTACTCCTGAGAAGAAAAACAAAGACATTT
>NZ_JAMBIZ010000035.1 GCF_025291715.1 Metasolibacillus sp. | reverse complement strand
TAAACTATATAGTTATAGTTTCTCGCTTTCACATCGTTCGGTAGTCTACCGTAGCCGATTAATTTACGTAGTCTTTTGACCTCTGCTACAAGTTCAGGATTGTCCTCCCAGTTAGGAGTATCAAGTTCGATTTGCGCTAAACGTACAGCTGGTTTCATAGTTTCATCACCTACCAAAAATTAATTGCGAAAATAATAGTTAATATAATTGCCCCACCTAATAGTGCAAGATAAGTCAAATCGCTATCACTAAGCTCTCGCCAATCATCAATCATAAAAAAGTAATCTAGTAACCATTTCATAGAATCACCACCAAATTATCATCGCTGGAACTAACGTCAGCATGTGTGCTGCATGCGCAATTACATCTGCACCAAACATGATGATTGCTGCTTGTGCCTCTGCATTTGTTGCTCTTGCCCACTGGACAATTGAGTAAGCATCAATCTCCTGCTCACCATTCTCTATTTTCGAGATAGCTGAGCGACTTTTATGTATCGCCTCAGCCACCTGTGATTGTGTCATATTTGCTTTTTCTCTAAAATTCTTCAAATGCACTCCATACATAATCAATCTACCTTTCGTTGTTCGAATATCGAACAAGTTCTATCTTCGAACACACCTCTATTTAGTTTTGTTGTATTATTTAGTTAGCAAGTTAACTTGCTTTGAGCTATTGCCCTAGCTCTTCTTAACCGATAGCCCTCGGTTATTTTTGAGAGGCTAATTAGCCCTAGCCTCTCCCTGTTATTTTTAAGCACCAATTTTGTACACCTGTCCGTGTATTATTTTTTAAACCCATTCATATTCAATGATTTCATCCATAATCGGAATCACTTTTTCAGCTATCCAGTACCGTTTGCCTTTTCCACGACGACGTTCATAGATTTTTACACGTGGATCGTTGAAAAATGCTTCCTCAAGCGCATCACGTTTCATACTGTATAGCTCTGATAGTTGTTCAATAGTTACAAGCTTTTTCTTGATATTAATTTGCTTTTTAAATTCTTCTTCATATTTTGAATCTATATATTCTTTGTCTACTTTGACTTCAACTTGTGCTATTGCTTCCATGTGATACCTCCAATCTGGTTGATAGTTTAATAGAGTGTTAAGATACCTTTCTAGGTACCCATGAGCGAATATAGTTGATAACCGTTTGTAACTCTTGACGACGAACATCTTTATAGCTGGCTACAGCAAAGCGATCTTTAATTTCACGATGTAGCTCTCGGAAAAGTTTAGGTCGAATTGTTGTATCATTTTCAATTTCATAAACTTTAATAGCAACTTCCTTCTGTACAGCACGCTGTTCACCAGAAGTTAGGGTGATTTGTTCTTCTACCTTTTCATTAATCATTGAAAGTTCTTTACGAATTTCATGCTGTTCTTGTCTGATAGCTTGAGTATCTTCAACTAAATCTGCTGTAGTACGTAAAACTGTGACGAGAGCTTGATCTTTGGATAATGGAACTACCTTTTGCACTTCTTGCTCCATTTCGTTAAAGCGCTCAATGTATTTCACTGCAAATTGAGTACCTTTTTCGCCAGTCATGCGAGTGCCGTAAAGTTCGCAACCTTTTTTGGTTAGTAAGTAGCAAGGTCGTTTCTTACCTTGTGTATCTGTGTACTCACTTTCGATGAAATACGTGCCCACACTTTTGTGGTCACTACCTAAATGAAGAATTATAGTGTTAATATCCCGTAAAACTTGGTCGTGACGTCGTCCAACCATTTCAGCGATTTCCAAACTGTTAATGTTGTTTTGTAATTGATTCATCTTAAAACCTCCTACGCTAAGTTTTTGGTACAAATCGTATCATTTGTTACAAAAAAAATATCTGGGAACAATTCTTTCATTGATACACAATAAAATTTTTCAAACTTCAACATCATCGTAATAGATGGATTTCTATCACCATTTTCAAGCTTGCGAACATAAATTTCGGAAATCCCTAACAGAGTAGCCACAGCACTTTGTGTTAAATTTTTCTTCTTACGTTGTTCAATTAAAGTTGTACGCATGTAAATCACCTCGTTTCTGATACAATTCGTATCTTTAATAAGAATATATCAGATACATTTCGTATCGTCAACTATTTTTGATACTTTTCGTACCAATTATTTTAAAAGATACAACTTGTATCTATAATGAACATACAAGGAGGCTGATATAATGATTGGTCATAAACTTAAAAAGCTTAGAGGAAAAAGGACTCAAGAAGAGATTGCGCATGCTATAGGAATTTCTAGAGCTAGTTATTCACATTTTGAAAATGGGCACCGTGAACCCGATAATGAAATACTTTTAAAAATAGCTGATCTATATGAAGTTAGTGTTGATTATTTATTAGGAAGAGAAGATAACAGAGGATTATATGTAAAAGAGAGAAATTTAGCATACAATGACGAAGAAGTTGCATTCCAAGCATTTGCTAATGATCCAGAATTACAGCAATTTTATCGTGAACTATACGAATCGGATGAAGAAGCAGTTAAGAAATTACGTGATATTTGGGAAATCATTAAGCATGAAAGAAAGTCACAAGAATAAACACCCCCATAATTATTTGAGAGTGTTTTAAAAGTTAAGCTAGACCTTGAAATTCGTTTGCTCCTGAAACTCGAATTTCAAGCTCATTAAACATCATTGATGTTATTTCGCCATTGAGCAAGTCATTCTTAAAAGCAATCTTAAATGCTATGTAAAATAACTTTATATCTCTATCATCAAGTTGATTCATAGCACTTTCCCACCATATTTCAATACAATCTAAATCTTTTGGTGGTGTAATATTATAGGTTTTTGAAAAACTTAGAATAGCTTCAAAGCAATTATCCTTTTCAATTTTCATAATCATCCCACTCCCTTTTGCTTTGTTTATGGTGGATATCACTTAAATCATTTAACACATTTCAAGGTAAGCTTGAGATGTTTTTTTATTTTACATATGAATATTAATACTATTTATCTTTATTTATTGTAGCATCACCTCTATAATAAAAACAAGAACACTTGTTCCTAATAATCTATTATTATAATAGTATCATTGGAAGCATTATTTTTAAATGGGTTTAACACCCATAGAAAAAATAATTGCAAGGTTATTACAAATTTCGACAAAAATCGAGCGGATAACGAACAATTAAAGTGAGATAATAGCAACAATATCTCCATCTTTTGTGAGGATAATTTTTTTAACAATCACTCGACGCTTACATTAGAACAATCCGTAAAAAATGAAATTCCCTTCTTTCTCTATATAGTGTGATATTTTTAAAAAGAGACAATTAGAACGAATACTAAAAAAATGATAAGTAGCCAGTAAATATAGTTTTTCGATGTCCATGCTTTAGTATGTTTATTTACAATGATGAACATACATTCTATTTTGCTTGAAAGGAGTGATGCCAAGACTTAGCCCAAAAGCAGTACACCTGTCCGTGTAAAGATTGGGAGATGTCAATATGGGAAAAAACAAAAAACCTGAGATGAATAGATGTAAACAAGATAAGGATTTATACTGGTATATTGATTCTAATGGGCAAAAAATGTATGCCTATCGCTATCGTTACTACAATGTATTAGGAATTAGAAAAGAAAAAAGCAAACAAGGTCTAGCTACAGAAGCTATTGCCTACCGCAAGCTATTAGAAGTTAAATCACAAATATTAGATGGAAACATACTTCAAGTGGAGAATGAAAATATGACTGTTGGAGCTTGGATGGATATATGGTATGAATCCAATCAGTTCGAATGGGAAATTACAACACGATTACAGAGAAAAAGTATAATCGAAGATCAAATTAAACCTCTTATTGGTAAATTAAAATTAGCTTCTTTAGATAAAGAAACATACAAACGAAAGTTTATTGTCACTCTTTTGAAAAAGTATAAGCCTTCTACTGTACGCTTATTTCATCGGATATTTAAAGTAGCCGTGAATGCTGCAGTTGATGCCGAAATTTTATCGCGCAATCGATTTACAAAAATAGTTATTCAAGATGGTGAAAAAGATGTAGCAAATGTATTAAGCATTCAGCGATTAAATGAATTTTTAATGTTGGCTGAGATAGAAGAAACGATTACTTCTTATTCATTCATTCGTACGCTTGCTTTCACAGGTATGCGACGTGGCGAGGGACTTGCATTAAGATGGCGTAACGTCGATTTACAAAAAGGCACTATTACAATAGAAGCTACAAGAGATCGTAAAGGATATCGAACACCAAAAACTTTAAATAGTTATCGTACAATTGAAATTGACGATGTACTTATTGCTTTACTAAAAAAATATCGTGTATGGTGTGCTGAATTGTTACTGGAGGATGGGCAAATTTTAGATAAAGATGATTTTGTCTTTATTTCATACCAAACAAAAGAACCTTATGCTGATAATAGTGTCTATTACGCTTTCAAACGTCTGTCAGATAAATTAGGCTTTACTGTGAAGCCACATACTCTTCGACATACACATGCTTCTATATTGTTATATAGCGGAGAAGATGTTGCTGAAGTTGCAGCTAGACTGGGTAATACCCCAAAAGTAATTTGGGAAACATATGCACATGTTATTGAAGGAGATAAAAAGAAGGCGAAAGATATATTCGTAGAGGCACTAAAGAATGGATAAAATCACTCTTGGTTTTGGTGTTTTGGGGGAAGATTTGGGGGAACAACTTTCAAAATACCCTTTTAGCCCTACAGCCACAATGGTTTAAGAATCTGTAGAGTATTCTTCTCGTTAATTTTCTAAATTTCAAACCGCCAATGCTTGTATATCAAGCATTTGGCGGTTTTTTTATGAAATGATCGCCACCCAAACAGCCTCTCTTGATTCCCTTACACTTTAAATAGCAAGTAACAATAAGAAAAGGGACATCATCATTATTTTAAATTAGTATTTTATATAATAAGTAATTAGTTAATTAGTAATTAGTTATATAAGTACTTAGTAGTTGCGGCTTTTTCGTTTATGGAAAATCCGTATATGGGTTTTCCATCTATGGTGTAACCGTAAAGGGATTTTGTGTCCTCGATTCTCTTTCTAGAAAGACTTAGACTGCTATACGATATTTTGATGTCCTTTTTGTTTGCTTGGAGCAATGGCCAGTATGTTTTCAATGATAAAAGTGCGCTTCGCCTGTTTCGTAAAGCAATATGCCTGCGCCGTCTCGCCAGTTATTTTAATTAATTTCACACGTCGTTTCGACATTTTTCCATCCTTCGCTATATAGATAATATCCAATAATAACTGATGCTGCAGCGCTTTTATAAGCTGATTACGCATTTCATTTCACTCCCCTAACAAGAACGTTTGTTTGTATTTATAATAGAACATTTATTCCATTTTTGCAATATGTAATATTTGTTAAAGCTAATGTTTTCAGCCTTTTTTATAAAACAAAAAAAGTGTCTGAAAAGTGGTATGCTAAACCACTTTTCAGACACTTTATATTTCTAAAATACCCGATTCATAACAGCTGCTTGATAGCTCAATAATTGAATATCATCATATTGTTCAATGGCTGTGGCTGTGTCTGTGTGTATCGCTTTATTAATAATATTTTTTTCTCGTGCTTTTTTAAGCAATGCGCGAATTTCAGCACGACCATTAAATCCATCTTTTTCTCCTTATCCAATGCTTTTTGTATGCGCTCCTTAAAGCTATCCCAGCGTTTTTCCTCTAAAATGCGATGTGGGCAATATTTGCCACTCCAATCCTGATGCTTTTTAATACGATCAACGCCCCAGCCAAATTGTTGTAATAGTGAAGCCATATATTGTACAGCATTTTCCTCCGCCGCTTCATAACGTGCTCCGCCACTTTTGCTGTAGCAAATTTCGACACCAATAGACTTGCGATTTCCTGCCCCTTGACCATCTCCACAATGCCACGCATTACGATTAAATGGAATGCACTGTATAACTTCTTTATCATCTATAGCAATATGAAAGCTGATTTGATTGTCATTGCGATTGTGGTAAGCTACCTCGTTAGCTGCCGAAGCATCATTGGCAGTATTATGCACTGTAATATATTCAGCAACCATCGTGAAGGGAGCTTTCATCACATATTTACTTGCAGGTAATAGGCTTTGCTTAAACAAGTAGCTCATTTTGCATCACCCTCCCCCGTTCTATCTTTCACAATCGCCAATAAATTTTTGATAAAGCTTGGCATCCATAAGCCCATCTTTGTGCCATTTTCGGTAATACTGATAAATTCGAGCACACAAAAAGCGATGGCCGCACCATCGCCTGCATACTCAATACCAGGTATGACAAGTGCAATTAAATAAACGGCTGCTACCAACATTAAATAATAAATTTTACGAATAATGCCATTGAATCCTACACGAGAATTGAGCGAACGATTCGTCATCGCCTGCAAAAGCCCCGTCACATAATCTAATGCCATTAGTGCAATCAACACTGTAACAGCCATACCTAAGCCGCAAACTAAATAAGATACAACCGTGCCAACAGTGCCGCTCACTATAGCGATATATTTTTCCATTTGACCACCTCCCTTAAGACATTGCTTTTAAAATGAATCTTTCACTATATAGGTGTTTGTATGGCAAGCTGCTTCACCTAAAATGAATTCCTCACTATATAGGCATTTGTATGGCGAGTCTTTAAAATGAATCTTTCATGATATAGCCGCTTTCATGACAGATTAGTTTTTTGCAGTTAATATTGTTTTTTATTTTTAATTCAGCCCTTCTTAAATAGCTTTGCACAGAGCTACGTGTAATTTCTAAAATGTCCGCTACTTTCGCAAATGTCATATATTCAGCGCGGATGAGTATGAATACTTTACGCTCATTTTCTGTTAATCCCACTAGCGCTTCCTTTATAATACTTTGCATGCTATCTATTCGATTCTCCTCATTATTTAGCTGCTGTTGATTACTATCAGATGCAGTGAAATCACAATCAACGGATAACAGAAACTGCTGCATCAAGTAATGGTCCATTACATAACAATCCTTGCGAGTGGCTGCTCGATACTCAGCTGGATCATAGCCTGTTTCCATCCATTGAATCGCCTCCTTTACATCACGCTCCATGCTTGAACATCCGCCTATTTTCTGCAATTTTTTTAATGATTGCTTATATTCTTCAATTAAATCTGGAAAATATTTAACCATCTGCTTGCTCCTTTCTTTTCAAATCAATTACGCCTTTGGTAGTTGTCATCTCCTAAATCAAAATAAAAAGGACACTAATCGACTTGGTTACATAACCAAAATCAATTAGTGTCCGTCGGTTTTTCCGTAGGGACAATTATTTAATTTGTTGAATGCGGATTCGCTCTGCTCGTTCTACATCTAGTACGCGCCCATTTTTCCAAATGATTGTATCTTGTCCAAAATCTTTTGGCTTTAATGGTGTAATACATCCATCCTGTACAATATAAATACCATTTTCAAATACATTGATTTGTTGATTTTCTTTGCTCATTCTTAATCCTCCTTCGTTGTCTATTACCCGATATTAAAATTTCTATTTCAGCAACTATTATCACTACTATATCATTGCTAAAACAGAAATTCAAGCTAAAAATTTCTATTAAAGAAATTTATGGTTTCTAAAATAGAAACATGCTATAATGAAGTATGAAATCTCTGAAAGCGGTGAATGATGATGAATATCGGAAAGCGAATCGTTTCATTAAGAGAAAGCCGAGGATGGACACAAAGAGAGCTAGCAAGCCGAGTGAATCTTAATGTTAGCGTTATGAATAGAATTGAAGCAAATGAACGACCTGTCAAAGATAATGAATTATTGCAATTAGCAAACGTACTGGATGTTAGCACAGACTATCTTCTTGGGCGTTCTACTTCGTCTACATTGACACAAGAGGAAAAGGATGAAGCTGAATTTCAAGCATTCGCTAATAATCCGACGCTGCAAAAATGGTATAAGGAATTGCCGAAGTCAAAGGAAGAGGATTTAGAAAAGCTACGCAAAATGTGGGAAATTTTAAAGGATCATGGAGAGCTTTAAAATGACCCTAATAATCAGTGGGGATTCCTGCTGATTTATCAATAATATGCCAAACCTCACTAGCAAAATGTGAGGTTTTATTATAAAATAAAACAGAACAAATGTTCTCTAAGGCATTTTAGGAGTTGTTTCAATGTACTATTATACACATCTTGAGGATTATATTACGCACTTTTATAAGCAGCTGGGCATTACAGATTTATCTTTATTAAGCTTTCAAGAAATCGCTACCAGATTAGGCATAAAAGTGTTTTATTGGTCAGAGTGTAGCCAGGCTTTATTTATCGAAGGACGCGCTTATATTTTTCTTGAGGAAAACCTATCACCTGAAAAAGAATGGCAGGATTTTTGTCATGAACTATGTCATGTGCTGCTGCATAGTGGCAACCAATTTAACTTGCCTCCGCTTTTTCATCAATATCAAGAGCATAAAGCCAATAATTTTATGTACCATGCTTGTGTGCCTAGTTTTATGCTGGAGCGTATGGAATTGTATGGAGCTACAAAAAATGATATTTTACACGTGCAGCAGCAATTTAACGTGGAGTATGAATTTGCGGAAACTCGGTTAAATAAATACTTCATGAATAAATATAATCATATATATTGGATTGATAAATAACCTACGATGTCTATTGTTTTAAAGATATCATAGTTGAAGCCGTTGCTACTTTGGCTATCATATACCTCAGTTTGCGCTCACGTAAATCAATTTCACAGTATTGATTGTTCATTATTAATACTACAACATTCCAAGTAATCACCAAAAAAGCAATGTCCACCATCTATTGTGGGACATTGCCTAAAATTTATTTATTGAACCTTACAATACGATCAAGTGGAAGGCGTGATGAACCATAGGCTGGTGCTGCCGCTTCACCAATCGCTAATAATAAAATAGGAATTTCATTTGCAGGCAGTTCCATGTATTCAGCAAATTTCGCTTTATCGAACCCACCCATCGGTACTGTATCATAGCCCATTTCCTTCGCCAATAACATGATTTGCATGGATACTAAACCAGCATCAAAGTGTACGATGTTTTCTAATACTTTTGTTGAAGCTGCACCATACATGGCTAATGCATTTTTTGCCATGTTTTTAGCTACCTCTTCTGGCATATAGCCTAGCTCGACATTTTGTGCATAGATTGTCTCAGCATTTAAATACATTTCAGTATCTCCAATAACAGCAATAATTGCAGAGGCAGTTTCTATTTGCTCTTGATTAAATGAAAAGAAATTAATATTTTTTTGAATTTCCTTATCATCTATGACGATAAAGCGCCATGGTTGCATATTACTTGAAGAAGGTGCTGAAATAGCATCTTGTAACAGTTGCCTAATTGTTTCACGAGATATTTTAGTTTCAACATTGTATTTACGAACTGATTGACGATCTTGCATAATTTGTTTTATAGATGTAGTTGATAACATTTTATTTTCCTCTTTTTCAAAAAAATTTTTAAACTGCTTTAATGCTTACATTGATATTTCCCATTGTTGCTTTTGAATATGGACATACAGTATGTGTCAATTCTAATAATTGTTGCGCTTCTTCCAATGGCAATCCCTCGATATGCCCTTCGATTTCTACAGCTAGCACGTAATCAAAAGGAGCTTGCTCCATTAATTTTACTGTGGCTTTAATCGTTGATACATTTTTCATTTTTTGTTGGCGTTTAATTAAATCTAACGCACTATTAAAACAGGCACTATAGCCTGCAGCAAATAATTGCTCTGGATTTGTAACATTTTCTAATTTTGAGCCAGGAGGTGCAATTTTTAAAGATAAAGATTGATCTTCTGCATATGATGTGCCACTGCGCCCTCCGTCATTAATCATTGTAGTTGTGTATAATTCTTTCATAACAAAAACTCCTTATTCATTTATTTGATTGTGCACAATTCATTTTTTATAAATTGAATTGTACACAATTAAATTGCATTTGACAAGTATGAACTTTATTTTTAATATAAATATTATTAAAAGTATTTTTAAAAGGGGATTTTTATGCCTAAACATTTAGATAATCAATTATGCTTTCTTTTGTATGTCACATCAAAAGAAATCATCCGTCAATACACTTTATTGTTGAAGCCATATGATTTAACTTATACAGGTTATATCACCTTATTAGCCTTGGGGGAGAATGAACAAATTACGGTTAAGGAATTGGGACAACGTTTATTTTTAGATTCAGGTACATTAACACCATTACTAAAAAAATTAGAGGCAAAGGGTTATATTTGTCGTGAGCGTTCTAAGCAGGACGAACGCCTAATGAAAATCTATTTAACAGAAGAAGGTCGTCATGTTCGTCGTGAGCTACCCGCGGTGTCCCATCAAGTAATGAAACAATCCAATATCTCTGAGCAGCAATTTATCCAGCTGAAAAATGTTCTTCAAGATATTTTACACAATGGCTAGATGAAAGCGCATGAACCAAATTTTTCAATTTGATAGCATGCGCTTTATTCATTAATTAGTTAAACTTCACCATATGGTATTTCTTTTTACCACGGCGGATAATCGCAAAGGCGTCCTCTAAACGATCCTTTGCATCTACTGTGTATTCTAAGTCTGTTACTTTTTCACCGTTAATGCTGATGGCACCGTTTGTTACATCTTCACGCGCTTGACGCTTTGATGGTGAAACGCCCGCTTCCACAAGCAATTCCACAATGTTTTTATCTTCTTTTGACATTTCAATAGAAGGGACATCTTTAAATGCATCCTTCATTTCTACTGCTGATAACGCTTTTAAGTCACCTGAGAATAGGGCTACTGTAATGCGTTGTGCTGCCTCTAATGCTTCTTGTCCATGAATTAAACGCGTCATTTCTTCCGCTAAAGTTTTTTGTGCTTTGCGTAAATGTGGTTCTTCCTGCACGCTTACTTCCAATGCTTCAATTTCTTCACGCGATAGGAATGTGAAGATTTTTAAGTATTTCACAACATCTGCATCGCCTGTGTTAATCCAAAATTGGTAGAACTCGTATGGGCTCGTTTTGTCCGCATCTAGCCATACCGCTCCACCTGCTGTTTTACCGAATTTTGTGCCATCTGCCTTCGTTACTAGCGGAATTGTAAAACCAAATGCTTTGGCATTATCATCATGTGTTTTACGAATAACTTCAAGACCTGTTGTAATATTGCCCCATTGATCAGAGCCACCAATTTGGATGCGCACATTATGGTTATCGTATAAATGATTAAAGTCAATACCTTGAATAATTGTGTACGTAAATTCTGTAAATGAAATACCCGTATCTAAACGAGAGGCAATCGTATCCTTTGCTAGCATGTAGTTGACATTGATAAGCTTCCCAAAATCACGTAAAAATTCGATTGTGCTCATTTTGCCAATCCAATCGTGATTGTTGACAAGGTTTGCTGTGTTTTCTGCGCTTGAATTAAAATCAAAAATACGCTCTAATTGCTTTTTAATGCCCTGTACGTTGCGGTCGATTTGCTCAACCGTTTGCAATTGGCGCTCCTCTGAACGTCCAGATGGGTCACCTACCATCCCTGTTGCTCCACCAACTAATAAGATTGGCTTATGCCCTGCTTGCTGGAAGCGGCGCAGTGTTAATAGTGGCACGATATGCCCGATATGCATTGAATCAGCTGTTGGGTCTACGCCACAGTACAATGATACCGTTTGCTCATTTAACAGTTTTTCCATACCTTCTGCGTCTGTTTGTTGGTATAACAAACCGCGCCAATTTAAATCTTCAATTAGTTTGTTTGTCATGTTGTATCCTCCTATTTTTACGCATAGAAACAAAAAAGCCCCTACACGCAAGTTTATGCATGCAGGGACGCTATTTATCAAATAACGCGGTACCACCCAGCTTGAAGATTATGTATCTTCCTCTCAATCGTCTTAACGCGACGTAAACGTCCAAGCTCCAAGAACGTAATTCATGTTTACCATTTTGACTAGCTTCCACCTACCGCTAGCTCTCTTGACAGGGAATGAAAACATTACTGCAATCTCTTCAATGCTTGAAAAACTATACAGACTATTTTACCTAAACTATACCTATTGTCAATAACTATATTTTAGCTATCGAGAAAATGTGCTATAATCAAATACGCCTTGGCTAATTTTAATTTGAACTTTTATTCCCTATATTTGTCGGAGGCTTTATCATCATTTTTTACTGATGATAAATGAATTCAAGGAGGCGTTACATTGAAAGAATGGTTAATGCAAATAAATAAAAAAATAGAGTCGCTTACAAATATGAAATGGATGCGTGCATTCCGTATTACAGGTGGCGTTATTTGGAATCTAGCACTATTAATTTTTATATTCGTAACAGCTTTAACTGTATTTGCTGGGGCAGTTGGTGCGGGCTATTTCGCATCACTCGTAAAAGAAGAGCCTTTGCGTTCGAAGGAAAGCATGCGTGAGCTTATTTTCAATTACGAGGAAACGAGTGAAATTTATTTTGCGGACAATATTTATATTGGCAAGTTGCGCACCGATTTAGAGCGACGTGAAACCTCTTTAAAGGATGTTTCGCCAATCGTCATTGATGCAGTGCTTGCAACAGAGGATGAATATTTCCGCGAGCATAATGGCATCGTGCCAAAAGCTGTGCTACGCGGATTGCTACAAGATTTTACAAACTCGGCTACCCAAACAGGTGGCTCGACATTAACACAGCAATTAATAAAAAATCAAATATTAACAAATGAAGTATCTTATGAACGTAAAGCAAAAGAAATATTGTTAGCATTACGACTTGAAAAATTTATGACAAAGCAAGAAATATTGGAGGCCTATTTGAATATTATCCCCTATGGGCGTAATGCTTCAGGTCGCAATATAGCTGGAATCGAAACAGCAGCGGACGGTATATTTGGCATTAAAGCTTCTGAGCTTTCTTTACCACAAGCTGCGTATATCGCGGGAATACCGCAAGCACCGTATGCCCATACACCTTTTACACAAAAAGGGCAATTAAAAACAGAGGAAGCTTTAAAGCCCGGCATTGACCGGATGAAAACGGTTCTATACCGTATGAAGGAAGCTGGCTACATTTCAGAAAATGAATATCAAGAAGCTATCGTCTACGATATTACGCAAGATTTTAGAAAACCTGAATCACGCCCTGAAGACCGCTACCCATGGTTAACATACGAGCTTGAAAACCGTGCGAAAAAAATTATTGCGGATATGTTAGCTGAGCAGGATGGCATTGATCCAAAGCGCTTGCAAGAAGAATCACAGTTGCTTGAAAAATATATGATTTTAGCAGACCGTGATGTGCGCTCAAAAGGCTATCGTATCTATTCTACAATTAATCAGCAAATGTATGACGCAATGAAAACAGCAGCCGAGAATTTCCAATACTATGGGCATACTTATACAGCAACGACGATAGATAGTGAAACTGGAGAAGAAATAACAGTTGAAATGCCTGTGCAAGTTGGAAGTATTGTTATCGAGAACAAGACAGGACGTATTTTAAGCTTTGTTGGCGGGCGTGATTTTAATATTGAGGCACTAAATCATGCTACACAAGCATATCGTTCAAATGGTTCAACAATGAAGCCACTTTTAGCATATGGTCCGGCTATTGAGTATGGAAAAATTGGTGCAGGTAGCCCTGTTGTCGATGTGAAATTTAAGCGTAGCTATGACGGCTATAGCCCTTCGAACTATCTTGAAAATGAAGAAAGAGGAATAATGCCTGCACGTGAGGCACTGGCACACTCTCAAAACTTAACAGCGCTTCGCTTATATGATGATATTTTACCAAATCGACCTGCTGAATATTTAGCTAAAATGGGCTTTTCTCGCTTAACCGAGGGCGATTATGTCAATTTAGCAACAGCTATCGGTGGATTAACGAATGGGACAACAGTTGAAGAAAATACAAATGCATTTGCTACATTAGCAAATAACGGTCAATTTATCGATGCTTATATGATTGAAAAAATTATTGATTTAGATGGCAATATTATTTATCAGCATGAGGTAGAGCCAGTTGAAGTATTTACACCTGAAACTTCCTACATTGTTACAGATATGCTGCGTGATGTACTTGATTATGGTACAGGTATGCGTGCAAAGAGCACATTAAAATTCTCTTCTGATTTTGCAGCAAAAACAGGTACAACACAGGATTATAAGGATGTTTGGTTAGTTGGCTATAATCCTAATATTTCTTTAGGTGTGTGGATGGGCTATGACCAGCCTAGATCATTATATACATTCAATAACACTTACTATCAGCCAAGTACCCGTGTGAATTTACTATGGGCTTCGTTGATGAATACTATTTACGATATCGACCCTGAATTTATCGGAACGAAAGAAAAATTTGAAAAGCCTGCAAATGTTGTCAGCGCATCGTTTTGTGGAATTTCAGGCTTAGCGCCTTCTAATGCTTGCTCCAGCGCAGGTCTTGTACGTTCAGATTTATTTAACCGCAATGTCTTTTTACCATCTCGCCCAGATGATAGCTTAATTTCTTCATCATCTGTTACGATTGATGGCAAATCTTATAGTGCGCTGCCTTCTACCCCTTCCGAATTTATTACGATGGGCGGTGTTGGCTTAAATCAGGAATTCGTTAAACGCATGCTCGGTTCTTTAGGCGGAGATCCAGCGAAGCTTTTACCTAACAATTCCTCCTTGAGTTCATCTGCTGTAACAGGCGCTGCGTTTGATGCGGATGAGGCTGCGCCAGCAGCTGTTGTTGCTACACTTGAAGGAAACACATTAGTTTGGACAAAATCTGCTTCAAATGATGTGATCGGCTATCGAGTTTATTCAACAGATGGGCAGTTGATTGCGACAAATCGCTTTGAGCAAGGTCGTCGTGCTACGATCTCTATTGGCGCAAACTACTACGTAGTCGCTGTCGATATTACGGGTCGTCAATCTGCGCCTTCTAATACGATTGAAACTGCTGCTCCACCACCTGTTGAAGAGGAGCCAGTACCTGATGAAAATACAGAAACACCACCAGCAGAGGAGCAACCACCTGTTGAAGAAATAGAAGATCCAGCCGAATAACAATTTCTACTTTTAACAATCCAAAAAAGGAAAAGCGAATTGACTCGCTTTTCCTTTTTTTAACCAACTAATACTTGTTGTAAAATGGCTACAGCCTCATCGATTTCTGCCTCACTTACCGTCAACGGTGGCAATAAGCGAATAACGTTTGGCCCCGCCTGTACAACGAGCAAGCCTGCCTGCTCTAATTGTGTCACATAGCTTGCGACATCATCTCCACCGCAGTATAGCCCAAGCATTAAGCCTTTTCCTTGAATCGCAAACTTTTCATCCGTAAATGCTTGCTGTAGCTTTTGCTGCAAATAGCCTGATTTTTCTTGTACTTGCTGTAAAAATGCTTCATTAAAAACATGCTCAACAATCTTTTGTGCAACAGCGACCGCTAATGGATTACCACCAAATGTTGTGCCATGCGTCCCTGGATTAAATGTATCGAATAATTTTGCTGCTCCTAGTATCCCACCAATTGGGAAGCCTCCACCTAACCCCTTTGCCATCGAAACAATATCAGGCTTTAATGCCGTTTGCTCAAAAGCAAAGCGCGTACCTGTACGCCCAATTCCTGTTTGCACTTCATCTACAATTAATAAAATATCATGCTTGTCACAAATTTTTTGGATAGTCTCCGCAAATTGCGGTGTAATAACATTGACGCCACCCTCCCCTTGAATCGGCTCTAGCATAATTGCCGCTACTGTATCATCAATTGCCGCTTCAAGTGCTGCTTCATTATTAAATGGCAATGTTGTAAATTGCTCAACTAATGGACCAAAGCCATTTCTCACCTTATCTTGCCCTGTCGCAGACATTGCGCCAAATGTACGCCCATGAAAGGATTGTTCGAAAACGATAATATGATGCTTGCCTGTATGTTTACGCGCCAATTTAATCGCTGCCTCATTCGCCTCTGCCCCACTATTACAGAAAAAAGCATAGGATAACGGCAAATCCTGCACTAATGATGCCGCTAGCTTTTCCTGCTCTGGGCTTTCAAACAAATTGCTCACATGCCATAACTTCTCGCTTTGCTGCTGTAATGCTTGCACGATGGCTGGATGGGCATGACCGAGTGTGCAAACTGCAATACCGCTTGTAAAATCAATATAGCGTTTCCCCTGATTGTCGTGAACAATCGTTCCTTTGCCTTCCACAATATGGACAGGTCGTCTTGCATAATTTTGAAATAATGCGCTCATCTTGTTATCGTCTCCTTTAAATTGTGTGAGAATTGTGTGTGTGCCTGGCACTTATTTTTGTGCCGTCAAGCGTATCATCTACAATTTGAACAGCAGGAATGCCCGCCGCTAAACAAGCGAGCGCTCCTTGCACTTTTGGAATCATTCCACCGTAAATATGGCCTTCTGCAATCCATTCATTAATTGCTACTTCTGTTACTTCTGATTGGTACTCGCCTTCAATACGAATGCCTGAAACGTCTGTGACAAGTAGTAAGCTTTCTGCTTCTGTTGCTAAAGCAACCTCGCTTGCCACCGTATCTCCGTTAATGTTTAATGCCTGCCCATCAGCAGTTGTACCAATACAGGCAATAACAGGGACGATATTGGCTGTTAAGAGGGCATCTAACAGCTCTGTATTGACCTTTTCAATGTGTCCTACATAGCCGTATGTTGCCTCATCTAAAAAGGTGCTTGCTAGTAAATGACCGTCAAAGCCATTTAATCCAACCGCCTGTATCCCTGCCGCATTTAATTGCTGCACAAGAAATGGATTGACTTGCCCGATTAATGTTGTTTTCACTAAGTCGATTGCCTCAGCCGTTGTGACACGTATGCCATTAATGACATGTGATGCTACATTGTTCGCTGCTAATGTGCGATTAATGGCAGGGCCACCACCGTGTGTGATGATGACTTTGTAGCCTTCCTGCCGCAGTGCTAGTATTTTTTGAAAGAAAGCAGGGTTCAGCCCCTCTAATGTGCTCCCACCTAATTTTATGACAATTTTACGAGCGATATGATGCGTTGATTTGGACGTAGTCATACGTTAAGTCACACCCCCATGCAAAGCCATGCCCATCTCCTTGACCTAAAGAAACATAAATTTTGACTTCATGCTGCTTTAAAATCGCAATCAACTGCTCCTCTGAGAAAGCGATTGGTTCACCATTTTCCACCATTGTGGCACCGCCAATTTGAATCGTAATTTTATCTGGATCAACAGTTGCCCCGCTGTAACCAACCGCTGCAATAATGCGTCCCCAGTTAGCATCACAGCCAAATACCGCCGTTTTGACAAGTGGCGAGCCTACGACCGATTTGGCAATTTTACGTGCTTCCGCATCATTCCATGCGCCTGCTACTTCCACCTCAATTAATTTTGTAGCCCCTTCCCCATCACGCGCAATCGATTTTGCTAAGTCCTCTGCTACCGCTTGTAATGCTGTGTAGAAATTTGCCCATTCAGGATGTGCGGGCGTTAACGTTTCATTCCCCGCAAGGCCGTTTGCCATGACAACAACTAAATCGTTTGTTGATGTATCGCCATCTACTGTAATCGAGTTAAATGTACAATCCGTAATTTGGGATAATGCTTTTTGTAGCTCGCTTGATTCGATATTGGCATCTGTCGTAATAAAGCCGAGCATCGTCGCCATATTTGGCTCAATCATACCTGAGCCTTTCGCAGTGCCTGAAATAACAACTTCCTTGCCATCAATCGTTGTAACATAGGTTGTATTTTTCATGACAGTATCCGTTGTCAAAATCGCCTGAGAAAAATCAATGCTACTTTCTAAATCATCGTTCGGTACTAGCATGTCAATGCCTTTTTTCACAGGCTCCATTTTCATAATTTCACCGATGACACCTGTAGAAGCGACTCCTACTAAACTGGCATCAATATTTAATTTTTCCGCTGCTAGCCTCTGCATTTCATAGGCATCTGCTAGCCCTTGCTTGCCTGTGCATGCATTAGCATTACCTGAATTGACAAACATCGCCTGCATTTTTTTCGTTTCATAAACAACTTCCTTTGTTACTTTTAACGGAGCTGCCTGCACAGCATTCGTCGTAAACACTGCTGCAACGCTTGCCGGCACCTCGCTAACTAGCAAGGCTAAATCCTTTTTCTTATGCTTTAAGCCACAGTGTACACCTGCTGCTGTAAAGCCTTTTGGCGATACGATATTTTTACCTGATAATTTTTTTAATTCAATAATAGCTGACATGTATTTTCCTCCTTAAATGAATAATGGCACCATTTGTAAGCCCATTGTTTGTGGTAAATTCATTTGTATATTCATATTTTGAATCGCTTGCCCTGCCGCACCTTTTACTAAATTATCAATAACACCGACAATCGTTGCTCGATTTGTGCGCGCATCTAATTGCACATAAATATCGCAGTAATTAGAGCCTTTCACACGATTTGTACCGATGGAAGATGCCTCTTCAACTACACGTACGAATGGATGTTTGGCATATGTTGCTTGCAGGCAGTCAATCAATTTTTGCTGTGTCACACCAGGCTGCACAGCGGCATAGGATGTAGCTAAAATACCGCGCGTCATCGGCACTAAATGTGTATTGAATGAAATTTTTGTTTCCACATTGGCAAACATTGCAATCGCTTGCTCGATTTCTGGAATATGCTGATGCTCATTTATTTTATAAATGGAGAAGTTTTCATTTGCTTCACTAAAATGACTAGCCTGTGATGGCTTATTCCCTGCACCTGATATACCACTTTTTGCATCAATGACTAAAAAGCTTGGGTCAATTAAGTTATCTTTTATTAATGGCAAGATGGATAGTAAAACTGCTGTCGGATAACAGCCTGGATTGGCAATTAAATGCGCCTCTGCAATGTTGTGCTCATTCCATTCTGATAAACCGTAGACACTTTGCTCCACCGCCTCTTGTGGTGCAGGTGTTTTTTTATACCATTGCTCATAGCTTGCTAGATTTTTCAAACGAAAATCGCCTGATAAATCAATTAATTTAGGTCCTTTTTGTAGCAACGGTGGCAATAGACTGCTCGTTACCCCTGATGGAGTGCTTGCAAAAACGACATCTAAATGCTGTAATGCTTCATCGTCAATTTTTTGAAGTGGCCGATCCTCAATCCCCACTAAGTGAGAAAATTTCGCTGAAAAAACAGCACCTTCCTCTGATGAAGTGAATAATTCAATTTTCTCGACTTCTTGATGATTGTGTAAAAAGCGGATTAATTCAAGTCCTCCGTATCCTGTCGCACCGATAATTCCAACTTTCATGGCCGTCCCTCCAAAATATAAGATAGCATTAGTATAAATATGTATAATTATTTAGTCAACTGAATTTTTATTTGTTTTACTGAAAATTATATCGATGATTTGCATTAAACAGATTTCCTCAATTTTTAGGCAGCTGTCTTACGTCCTGTTAAGTCTTGATTGCTAACTTTTTGCCTCTACTCCCTTTTTCTTAAAATGTTTTGTATAATGGAAATTAGAATAATTAGGTGGTGTATAAATGGAGCATAAAAAAACCTTTTTCAGCACTGCAATGGAGACGCGGCATGGCACAGTATATGTTGAAGGTCCTGTACATCCTGAACAATTAGCTCGTTATGCCTTTCATGATGAGTTAGTTTCATTCCGAATTGCTGCGCAGCAACAACAGGCTTTAATTAAAATCGCCTCATTAGAGGAGGGGCGCATCATTATCGTCCGAAACGAAGAGCTCATCGTCGGCTATGTGACATATTTATACCCTGATCCACTTGAGCGCTGGGCAGAGGACAAAATTGACAATATGATAGAGCTAGGTGCAATAGAGGTTATTCCAGCTTATCGCAGCACAGGGGTAGGAAAAAAGCTGCTTGAAATATCGTTTGCGGACGATGCAATGGAAGACTACCTTGTCATTACAACGGAATATTATTGGCATTGGGATTTGAAGGGCACGGGGCTAAATGTATGGGAATATCGCAAAATGATGGAACGTATGATGAGTTCTGTAGGCTTTGAACCTTTTACGACAGATGACCCAGAAATCACCTCTCACCCAGCAAACTGTCTAATGGCACGCGTTGGCAAACGTGTCGATGCAGAAACAATGGAGCGCTTTGACCGCTTACGTTTTAAAAGGCGCTTTATTTAGTCAATTACAACTTAACGTAATTGCAGGATTTCTACCGATTCAAGTTAAACTTTATACAAAGGGGTTTAAAAAATGATTGTTGAAGAAATGATGCAAAGAAATGTGCATGCATTGCTGCCTACAAATACAGTAGGAGAAGCTGCACATTTAATGCGTGAGCACGATATACGTCATATACCGATTGTCAATGTTGACAATGAAGTAATTGGAATTATAACAGAGCATGATGTGAAGTATGCGTTCCCTGATGATGTTGAAGAGCAAGAAAAAGCTACAATTAAAAATACACCTTTAAACAATATTATGGTTAAAAATCCGATTGTCGGCCATCCATTAGATTTAGTAGAGGAGGCAGCATTAACTCTTTATGAAGCAAAAATTAGCTGTCTACCAATCGTTTCTCGTAATCAATTAGTTGGTCTTATTACAACAACAGACCTTTTATATACGTATATCGAATTGACTGGAGCCCACAAACCGAGCTCTAAAATCGATATTCGCGTTTCTGATAAAGCTGGGGTACTGCATGATATTTCAAAAATATTTATGCACCATAAAGTCAATGTATTAAGCGTGCTCATCTACCCTGATACTGGAAACGAGGAAAACCGAATTGTAAGCGTCCGACTACAAATTATTAATCCATTAGCAATTATTCAAGATTTACGCAAAGCAGGCTTTGATGTTTTATGGCCAAATGTCCCAGGGATACAAATATGAAAAACGCACTTTTTGTTTATTCGCCTGATCAGCTCGGCTATAAGTTTTCGGACACACATCCGTTTAATCATAAACGGTTAATTTTAACAATGGATTTGCTAAAGGAAATTGGCGCTTTAAAAGATGAGGATATTATTCCAGCACGGCTCGCTACAGACGAGGAAATTGCACTGGCACATGATGAAAAATATATCGATATTGTGAAAAAGGCTGGACATGGTGAGCTTTCAGCTAAACAAGGTGAACGCTATGGCATCGGTACAGAGGATACGCCCATTTTCCCAAATATGCATGAGGCGAGCGCGCTATTAGTTGGTGGTACACTACAAGCCGTCGATGCCGTATTGCAAGGAAAGGCACGTCATGCACTTAATTTAGGTGGCGGGCTACACCATGGCTTTTATGGACGAGCTTCAGGCTTCTGTATTTATAATGATAGCAGTATAGCGATTCGCTACATCCAAAAAAAATACGGCTTGCGTGTTTTATACGTTGATACGGATGCACATCATGGAGATGGCGTGCAATGGTCTTTTTACGATGACCCGAATGTATGCACATTGTCAATTCATGAAACAGGACGTTATTTATTCCCTGGCACAGGCAATGTAACAGAGCGTGGCAGCGGACAAGGCTACGGCACATCGTTTAATTTCCCAATGGATGCCTTTACAGAGGATGAAAGCTTCTTAACGATTTATGAACAAGCGATGCGTGCTGTGTTTGAGCATTTTAAACCAGATGTTGTGATTACGCAAAATGGTGCAGATGCCCATTATTTTGATCCGCTGACCCATTTATATGGCACGATGGAAATTTACAAGGAAATTCCAAGGCTTGCACATCAATTAGCACATGAATATTGCGACGGTAGATGGATTGGTGTAGGCGGTGGTGGCTATGATATTTGGCGTGTCGTACCACGCGCCTGGGCAGTGCTTTGGACAGAAATGAATGATTTACCTTGCCCAACAGGTCCATTGCCAGAAAAGTGGCTTGCTCATTGGCAGCAAGAGGCCCCCGTTGAATTAATACCAACATGGGAAGACCCAAAGCCTTTATACGAGCCAATTCCTCGCAAAACAGAAATAGAGGAAAAAAATGCACAAATGCTGCAAAAAGCATTACATATTTTGAATAAATAGAATGGCTGTAGGAAATATGAGTGTTTCCTACAGCTATTTTTAAGTGGTAATAATAAAAAACTGGGACCGCTTTTTAAGCAGCCCCCTTCCCATGTTTACTATTTCGTTGATTGGCGGATTTCCAAATGATGTGGTAACACAACTGTTTGCTCCGCCACTTCTTCTTTATTCATAATTTTCGTTAGCAATCGCATCGCCACTGCACCGATATCATAAAGTGGCAAAGCAACGCTCGATAATTGTGGACGCACCATACGCGCAAGCTTCGAGTTTTCAAAGCTGATAACCTCAATATCGTTTGGTACATGTTTACCTGCATCCTGTGCAGCGTGAATAAGTCCTAGAGCTAATTCGTCACTCCCAGCAAAATATGCTGTCGGTGGTGCTGAAATTACTGCTAGCTCCTCATATGCTGAAATGCCATCATCATATGTGCTATCACCTGCTACGATAAGCTGCTCATCAAGTTCAATGTTAGCATCCTCTAGCACCTGCTTGTACGCTGCTAATTTATAGATTCCATTAATTGTATAATCTAATGGACCAGATACAAACGCAATACGTTTATGACCATTTCCCACTAAAATACGCACTGCCTCATATGCAGCTTGATAGTAATCAATATTAACAGAGGCTGCTTCTTTTTTCTCATCAACAGAGCCTGCTAAGACGATTGGCACAGGTGAAGATTTAATCGCCTGCTGAATGCTGCTTGTTACATTATCGCTCATCATAACAACACCATCCACCTGCTTACCGAGCATCGTATCAAGCAACTCTAGCTCCTTATCCTCTTTTTGGTCAGAGTTCGATAAAATAATATTATAGCTATACATCGTTGCAATATCTTCAATACCGCGCGCTAATTCTGCATAGATCGTATTTGAAATATCAGGAATAATTACGCCTACCGTTGTTGTTTTTTTACTAGCTAATCCTCGCGCCACCGCATTTGGTCGATACTCTAATCGCTCAATTACTTCTAATACCTTCTTTCTAGTGGCAGGCTTGACATTCTGGTTGCCATTGACAACACGTGATACAGTGGCCATTGAAACATTGGCCTCACGCGCTACATCATAAATTGTTACTGTCACTATAATCGCCTCCAATCCTCTTATCTCAACTTTTCTTATACTTCATCATATATACTTTCATTTCCTTTTTCAATAAAAAACGTAAATCGACAAAAAAAAGCCTTAAAGCTTGGAAAATCAGCTTTCAAAGACCTCTTCAGCACAGTTGAAGGCTACCGAAAAATTTTCGATAGCCTCCTAAAATTAAGCCTTCACTTCATATTGCTTCATGAACTTCAACACTTCATCGTAGAATGCATCAAATGTTGGGATGTCCATTTGTTGTTGTTGGTCTGATAATGCGATCGATGGATCTGGGTGAACCTCAGCCATTACGCCATCTGCACCAATAGCAATCGCTGCTTTCGCACATGGTAATAATAAATCGCGACGACCTGTTGAGTGCGTTACGTCAACCATTACAGGTAAGTGCGTTTCTTGTTTTAAAATCGGCACAGCTGAAATATCTAATGTATTACGTGTCGCTTTTTCGTATGTGCGAATACCACGCTCACATAAAATGATATTTTCGTTCCCCTTTGACATAATGTACTCAGCTGCGTGAATGAACTCGTCGATTGTTGCAGCTAGTCCACGCTTTAATAGAACAGGCTTATTGATTGCCCCTGCTGCCTTTAACAATTCAAAGTTTTGCATATTGCGGGCGCCAATTTGAATGACATCAACATAATCAACTGCCACTTCTAAATCAGCAGGTGTTACGATTTCTGTAATAACCGCTAAACCATATTCATCCGATACTTGCTTTAAGATTTTTAAGCCCTCTAAGCCAAGCCCTTGGAAATCGTATGGAGATGTACGTGGCTTGTATGCACCACCACGAATTAGTTTTAAGCCTTTGTCGCGAATTGATGCCGCAACTTGCGCCACCTGCTCGTATGATTCAACCGCACATGGACCGAATACGAATGATGGGGCACCTGCTCCTACTAATTCATTATTAATATTAATAACTGTATCTTCTGACTTTTCTTTACGAGATACAAGTAATTCTTTTTTCTTCACTTCTTCTAATTGCTTTAATGCTGTTTTGAAAATTTGTTTAAAAATATAATCAACTGTCATTTGATTTAATGGACCGTTATTATGCTCTTTAATCAAATCTAGCATATGGCGCTCACGTAAAGGATCGTAACGATTCACACCTTGCTTTTCTTTAATCTTCCCTATCTCATTAACAATCTCTGCTCGCTCATTAATTAAGCGTAAAATCTCTAAGTTTAAGCCGTCAATTTGACCACGTAAACTTTCTAAATCGTGTTGACTCATTACTTATTTTCTCCTTCCTGAGTGTACATACACTTTCAGAACGCTGAAATATATGATACATTTTTAATTAATAATACCATTATAGACAACTTATCTATAAATGTCACGCATTTTTAATTTAGCGCTTCAACTCGCTAAAGTTAATTGTAGTTATATCAAGGAAGGAAGCGATTACAAATGACTTCAAAGTTATTTGCTTTAGATATCGGCACACGCTCTGTCGTTGGCATTATTTTAGAAGAGCATGATCAGCATTTTCATGTCGCTGATATGGTCATACGAGAGCATAAAGAACGAGCAATGGTTGACGGTCAAATACATAATGTGCTGTACGTAGCAGAGCTCATCAACGAAATTAAACAGGCTTTAGAGGAAAAGCATGGCCCTTTAACAAAAGTAAGTGTTGCTGCGGCAGGACGTGCTTTAAAAACCGAGCAAGCAAGCATTACAATTAATATTAAAAATCGACCTATTTTTACAGAGGAAGATATTAGCCGATTAGAATTACAGGCTGTTCAACAGGCACAGCAGCAATTGTTGCAACAAAAAGAGGATGCAAAGGCTAGCCACTACTACTGTGTTGGTTATTCTGTACTGTATTATAAATTGGACGATGAAGAAATTGGCAGCTTGTTGGACCAGCAAGGCGATGAGGCAACAATCGAAGTCATCGCAACGTTTTTACCTCGTGTTGTTGTAGAGTCGCTACTTGCAGCATTAAAACGTGCTGATTTAGAAATGGAAGCTTTAACGCTAGAGCCGATTGCAGCGATTAATGTATTGATTCCTTCTACAATGCGTCGCTTAAATGTTGCGCTCGTTGATATTGGGGCAGGTACATCAGATATTGCCATTACGGATAAAGGTACGATTATTGCATATGGTATGGTGCCAACAGCGGGAGATGAGATTACAGAGGCATTAAGCGATCATTATTTATTAGACTTCCCTGTTGCGGAAACTGCAAAAAGACAGCTGCACAAGGCCGATGGTGATATACGAATCCAAGATATTTTAGGCTTTGATCAATACTTACCACATGAGGAGGTATTACAAGCAATTTACCCATCCATTACTGCATTAGCAAATGCAATCGGGTCGGAAATTTTACGCTTAAACAATCAGCTTGCACCGAAAGCGGTAATGCTCGTTGGTGGCGGTAGCTTAACGCCTAATTTAACAGCAGAGCTTGGTAAAGTGTTACAATTACCTGAAAATCGCGTCGCTGTGCGCGGCATTGATGCGATTCAAAATTTAACGAAAGAGCCGTCTATTCCTGTCACGCCAGAGCTTGTTACACCAATTGGTATTGCCATTGCAGCGAAAAAAGCGCCGATTCAATATATGGCCATAACAGTAAACGAACAAGTTGTACGATTATTTGAATTAAAGGAAATGACGATTGCTGATGCCTTTTTAGCAGCCAACATTCGAGCGAAGCAGCTATATGGTAAACCAGGACATGCGCTATCCATTACAGTAAACAATCAAGCGATTTTTATCGCTGGTGAGCATGGACAGCCTGCACAAATTTTATTAAATGGAGAACCAGCTTCCACGAAATCATCCATTAAAAATGGCGATACGATTACGCTTATTGAAGGTCAAAATGGACGTGATGCAACAGCGATTGTGCGAGACATTGTGGATGACGCGCTTTCAAAAAAGGTGACAATCAACGGTACACCTTATACGGTGGAGCCCAAAGTTTATGTAAATACGAAACTAGCAACGTTAGATCAAGCTTTACAGGATCGGGATATTGTCGATTTTCAAATTGTAGAAACGGTGGAGGATATTTTAAAGTATACGAATAATGTAGCATTGCTTGAGCAATTGCGCTCCTACGTTGTACATATAGATGGGCAGCCGCTCTATTTACCGACACTCTCTTCTGAATTATTGATAAATGGCAAGCTAAGTAAAATCCATTACCCTGTACAGGATGGTGACCGATTAGCCTTTACACAAAATTCTTTACCGACTGTCCAAACATTAGCTAATCATTTAGATTTACTATTGGAAGATCGCATCCTTGTGACATTCCAAGGTGAACGTATTGAGCTTGTGAAAGTAGTACGTGAAATGGTAATCAACGGCGCTACCCTATCTCCACAGGCTACCGTGCCGAATGGCGCTACAATTAAAGTGAATGCAGTCGACCACAGCCCTTGGATTTTCCAAGATGTATTCCGCTTTTCAAGCTGGCAGCTACCAGCTGAAGCAAAAGGCGGTTTTACCATTTTAAGAAATGGTGTGCCATCCTCTTTCGATGCAGAAATTTTCGGTGGCGATATGTTGGAAATTAAGTTTACGTAAAAAAGAGGCTTTTTAGAAAGTAGCAACTTTCCAAAAAGCCTCTTTTTATTGAGAAGTGCCTATAAGACGCACTACGAAAAATGCATTAAATAGAAGATGGACGTGCGATTTCAGACATATTTTCAGCAGGCTCTTGTACCGCTGGCTCCACAATTGCTTCAATCATCTCATCAAGTGGCTCCTCACCCTCTGAAGAAACTGTACCATCGTCAAAAACTGTTGGTGCTTTTGCTGTTTTTGCTTTTACTTTATCAACTAAATTAGTTGATTGCTCTTTTAATTGGCTTGACAACTGTACCGTTTTTTCCTTCGCTGTTGAAGAAAGCTCTACACTGCGATCACGCAATGATACAGCTTGTGTTGCAACTGCTCCGCGTAAATCGCGTCCAGATTTTGGTGCCAATAGTAAGCCCGCTGCTGCGCCAACAATCCCTCCGACTAATGCACCAATAATAAAATCTTTCATATTTATCGTTTCCTCACCATAAATATCTTCATTTCTTGTTGTGTATACTTGTGGTAAGTTCGTTGTTTTTTGTTCTGTCATTGTCTATCCATCCTTTCATTATTTTTTGCGTTTAGCATTTACACCATCAACTGTATAAACTGTTGGATCATCTGGGTTTATCGTTTTACGCTTGCGCCATTTGTCAGCAATCCCCATCATAACGCCGCTCCATTGAACAACTTGAGCAATCTGTTCTTCATTTTTTATTACCTCTGAAGAAATGGAGCTTGTAATACGCTGAACAGATTCATTTAAGCCATTTACTGAATCGCCAACCCCTTTGACAGCATTGACAACTGTATTTAGCTTCTCAGCTTTTTCCGTAATATCATCCGCTAACGTATTCGTTTTTGTCAAAAGCGATGTCGTTTCACGCGTAATGCCTTCCATTTGTCCTTCAATACCTGCAACTGTTCCTGCAATATTGTTTAATGTTGTTTTTACTGAGAATAATGTCATACCGATACTTACACATAAAAATAAAAAACCGATTGCTGCGACTAATGCAGCGATATAAAGTACGACTACCATGAAAATTGACCTCCTATAGCTAGTTATAGTTCTGTTTCGACAAACATTTCAAAAAATCCTGCTTATCGAGCTAGACATTTTGCAATAATTGCTCAAATGCTGCTTGATATTTATTCACATCACCAGCACCCATAAACAATAATACGGCCCCTTCATGCTGTTTTAATTGCTCCACCGTATCTAATTGCAGCACTTTGCTACCTTCAACTAGCTGCGCTAACGCATCAATTGTTAATGCGCCCAGCTGCTCACGTGCAGAGCCAAAAATATCGCATAAATAAACGGCATCTGCGTCTTTCAAGCTATCTGCAAATTGCTGTAAAAATGTTTGTGTACGCGTAAATGTATGTGGTTGGAATACCGCAACGATTTCCTTTTCAGGATACTTTTGGCGCGCTGCTTGCAATGTTGCTGCGATTTCTGTTGGATGATGCGCATAATCATCCACTAGTACAGTATTCCCGATAATCGTTTCTGTAAAACGTCTTTTTACACCTGCATACGTGTCTAAGCGCCCTTGGATAACCTCCGTCGGTATCCCTTCATAATGGCACAGTGAAATGACTGCTAAGGCATTTAATACCGCATGATCACCGTACTGCGGAATAAAGAATTGTGAGTAAAATTCATTGCGCACATAGACATCAAACTCTGTGCCTTTCGTTGTTTTCACTACATTGCGTGCTGCAAAATCATTCTCTGCATCAAAGCCATAATAAACAACGGGAACTTGCGCTTGAATACGCTGTAATTGCTCATCATCACCACAAGCAATAATCGCCTTTTTCACTTGCATCGCCAACGATTGGAAAGCATCAAATACATCTTCAACGCTTGTAAAATAATCTGGATGGTCAAAATCGATATTTGTCATTACAGCATAGTCTGGATTGTATGCTAAAAAATGCCGACGATACTCACACGCCTCCATAACGAAATATTGCGCATTTTCCGTTCCTGCTCCCGTACCGTCTCCAATTAAGAAAGATGTTGGCATATAGCCACCAACAACATGGCTCATTAAGCCTGTCGTAGAAGTTTTTCCGTGTGAGCCGGTGATAGCAATAGACGTATAACGATTGCTATAATCACCTAAAAACTTATGATAACGAATTACTTCTACACCCATCTCACGCGCACGAATTAGTTCTGGGTGATCATCTGGAAAGGCATTTCCTGCAATAACGGTCATCCCTTGTTCAATATTGTCTGCATTAAATGGTAAGATAGTAATTCCTCTATCACGTAATGGTTTTTCAGTAAAATAATAATTTTCTACATCTGAACCTTGAACTTGCTCACCTGAATCAAAAAGAATTTGCGCTAATGGACTCATACCAGAACCCTTAATACCTGTAAAATGATAACGTGTCATGTTGAAACCTCCTAGGATACATAGATCCTGTTTAAAATTAAAGAAAATTCATCGTCATTCAGCACGATCTGCTGTTTTTCGCAAAGGTGCTGTAAATCTTCACCTTTATCGGCGTATTCAGTAATTCTACTGTAGTGCACAATAATGAACCTTCAGCTCCACGCTACAGTGTTAGTGAATTGAGATAAAAAATACTAATTTATTATAGCACTAAATATGTAGAACAATAAATGAACGACTATTCTAACTTCTCTACTGTTGGAAGCTGTCTAAACTGCAGTTTAGACAGCTAATTTATATTTTCATACTTATTTGTGTGTCCAGTATCATTATAAATTTTCTAAATCTGATTCTGTAATTAATGACTCACGCGGCTTACTCCCTCGTTGCTCAGACACAAATCCGTGCCCTTCTAGCATCTCTACTAGCCTTGCTGCACGATTGTAGCCGATATGATACTTGCGCTGAATCGACGATGTAGAAACTGTTCCTTGCTCATAAACAAATCGACATACTTCCTCGAAAAGCTCATCTTGTGCTTCTATTGTTTCAACTTTTTTCAATAATTCTTCTTGCTCGAAAATATAATCTGGTTGTCCTTGGCTGCGCACGTAGCGAATGACTTCTTCAATTTCGTCATCCGTTACGAATGTTCCTTGAATACGCTGTGGCGCTGACATGCCATTTCCTAAATACAGCATATCCCCTCGCCCAAGCAAGCGCTCTGCGCCTTGAATATCAAGAATCGTACGTGAGTCGATTTGTGATGATACCGCAAAGGCAATACGCGTTGGGATATTCGCTTTAATTAAGCCTGTAATGACATCAACTGAAGGACGCTGTGTTGCGACAATTAAGTGAATACCACAAGCACGTGCCTTTTGCGCAATTCGGCAAATTGCATCCTCTACATCGGTAGGTGCCATCATCATCAAATCAGCTAACTCATCAATGACAATTAATAAATATGGAAGCTTCTGCGCATATTGTCCATTTGCCTCGGCTATCGCATTAAAACGTGTAATATCACGCACTTCAGCATGCATAAATAGCTGATAACGACGCTCCATTTCCTCTACCGCCCATTTCAAGGCTGCTGCTGCTGCTTTTACATCTGTAATAACAGGGCTCACTAAATGCGGGATATGATTAAATGGTGCAAGCTCTACCATTTTGGGGTCAATTAGCATCAGCTTTAATTCATTTGGATCAGCCTTATATAATAGACTAACCAAAATGGAGTTAATACAAACAGATTTTCCTGACCCTGTTGCACCAGCAATTAAACCATGCGGCATTTTTCGCAAATCTAATGTTACAGGCTTCCCTGTTAAATCTAAGCCAAGCGCTGCCTCCATAGGTGAGTCGGAATCTTTAAAAACAGGGCTATTTGTAACTTCTGACAAGCGGACAGCGCGAGAAATTAAATTAGGTATTTCAATACCAATTGTGCGCTTACCAGGAATCGGCGCTTGAATCCGAATATCCTTTGCGGCCAATGCAAGCTTTAAATCGTCTGCTAAATTGCGAATTTTGCTCACTTTTGTCCCTTGACCGATTGTAATTTCAAATTGTGTAACCGCAGGTCCTTGCATAATCGATTCCACCTGTGCAGCTACTTGATGATAAGAAAGTGCCTCTACTAATGCTTCTGCCTGCTGCTCCATCCAATCATAATCTTCCATTTTTTGCTCAGGCGGTGCTAAAAATGTTGTTGAAGGCTTTTCATAATGCTGCTTTGACGCTATTCCAGTGACAGGCTCTGCTTGTAGGGTTTTTGGCACTTCTTGCGGCGCTATATTTTCTCGTTCCAATTCAACAGGTTGCTCGATTATTTGTAGCTGCTCCTGTAACTCCTCTTGTTGTGCAGGCTGTTCTTTTATAGTTTTTACGTCTTGCTGCTGTAAATGCTGTTTGACAAATTCCTTTGCAAGCTGTTTTTGCTTATCGGATTTTAACATTAGCACATTAAATGGCAAGCGGCTTCCTGACGTTACTTCCTTTTGTGGTGCTTGCTCTACATGCAATTGACCGATATGAATTGTGGAGTTTTCAATCGTTAAGTTCTCCACCTTTAATTCGTTTAACAAATCAAACTCTTCTTGCTCTTCCATAATGGGCGGTTGCTCTATATCCTTATACTCAGATGTATTCACATCCACTGGTTGTGGTGCTTGACCATCCTCGAATAATTCAATTGTTGCTAAAGAAGGCTGCTCAATTGTTGCAGCTACCTCCTGTTGTTGCTCTAACACAGGCATTTCTTCCTGAGCAATAAATTGCTCGATTTCCTCCACTGTTGCCTGCTCTTTTTTCGGTAACAATTGCTCAATCGGCTTCGGTTTTCCAAATCCATATACTGGCGATGGCACATCTGTTGGAATAAAGCGTTTGCGATTTTGCAGTGGGTTGACTGTTGCTTGCTTTGGCTCATTTTTAGCATGCGCTTTCGTTGGCATTAAAAAATCTTTTTCTTCTCTTGTTAAATGATTGCGACGTTCCTGTGGCTGGCTTTTATAAATATTCGTTTGCCCTTTGCTCTTTTTTCTACGTGCTAGTAGCTCTCGAATACCTGACACTTCTACATCGTAAACCTCAGGCTCTCCTTGTAAATACTTTGGCAGCTCAAATGTTGAGTTATTTGTTTCCACACGATTCGTTTGCTGCTGCGGTTGTGGCGTTGACTTTTTTTCTATTACCTCTTCATCTGCAATAAGCGGAAATCGAAAGGCTGCTTTTTTCGCTTGCTGTGGCTGCTCATATTGCTCGTATTGCCCATTTTCTTGCTCATACGCATCATACTCTTCATCTGTATATAAAATTTTATTCATTTGTTTTTTAAACCAGTTCATATGCTCACTCTCTTCTTTAAAACCTCATTATTTTTAGAACATCAATTACGCCTTGGCGTAATTGCGTTGGGATACCCCCTGAATGAAAGCCTATCTCAGCATTCATCGCTCCACCTGTAGGGGTGCGAGTTTTATGCTGAATCATGATAAAATACTTTGTGTCTAATATTTTGCAAATGCACTAAGAATAATAAAAGCATACCATATTTTACGGCTTTGAGGCAGTGATTACACAGTGGAAATGGGGAAATTTAAGAAAAAAGATGACGTTAGCTATTTGCTAAAGTCATCTCATCATTTCTCTACACCTTATTATTTTAGCGCGTCGGAATTTCAAACGCTGAGCCGACCTCAGCATCCTCCGCTAATACTAAAATTCCTTTTTCTGATGGCGCATTTGGAATTTCTAGCTCGCGTGCTGAACATAGCATACCGAATGAATCAACGCCGCGCAAATTCCCTTCTTTAATTAATAAACCTGAAGGCATCACTGCACCGATTTTTGCGACAACTACTTTTTGACCTGCATCTACATTTGGTGCACCGCAAACGATTTGCAATGTTTCCTCACCAACATTCACCTTACAAATGCTCAGCTTATCGGCATTTGGATGCTTTTCCTTCGCCTCTACATAGCCAATGACAAATTTCGGTGAAAAATCAACATCTAATGATAGTGTCACATTGTTCGCTATTAATGCCGCTTCGATTTTTTCAATAAGCTCTGGTGTTAGCTCAACGATACCCTGTGCTGTTAGCTCGATATATTTGCTTGCATTGAATAAGTTGAATGCCTTTACCTCGCCAGTTGCTTCTTCTTTTAATAAAGCAACATCGCCTTGCTTGTCCACTACTGTTTTTACGATATTTTCCGTTGCTAATTGTACTAAAAGCACATCACCAACATGTTCTTTATTGTATGCTACATTCATTGTTTCTCTTGCTCCTTTTTCACTTTGTTTTTTGCCAGAATAAAAATCGGCTCTAAATTGCCTTCATCATAAATAAATGATAAAGATGTGATTGGCACTGCGCCAATTGAGAAGAAATGCATCGTCATCTGCGCTAGTACATCATACCCTACTTCGTTGCGAATATCACCTATTATTAGCACATCTTGATGCGGTACAGAAACCGTCATGTCGCCTTCGATTTGCGCTGCCATTTCCTGCAAAAATTGCTCGTTTAAAATACGGCTCGCATCATAGCCGTCATTATGGTTGAGGAAATAAAATAAATTGCCTGATACCTCATCCTTTTTCGTTGCTGTTGGCAATTTTTTGACTGAGAAACGAGCAACTTCCCGTATCTGCTCTGCTGTCACACCAAGCTTTTCAAGCATTGTCTCATCAATTAAACGATATGTTGTACCTAAATCCAAGGCATAGAAAATACGCGTTTCTGCCGTATGCTCTGTCGTTACAAAGGCATGTCCTTCCTTTGATACCTTCGGAAACGAGCCGGAACGAATAATTGGGTAAACAGCAGACAATTGTCCAAAGCCCACCTCTTGCTCCTGTAGCATCGCTGCAAATGTATGCTCAATCGTATAAACGACCTCATCAATCGCCGCTTGCTTTTTCGTCGTATATTTCGCCGCAATTTCAGCTATTGAAATATCCATACCGCGCTGTAATGTTTTATGCTCTAAGCGCACTTTATCGGTTTCTTGATCATAAGACCAGTTAAAAAGCTCCTCGCCAAGCTTTTGTTTGAGTGCTTCTACAAGTTCTGGAGATTTCACATTTGTCACTCCCTTTATATTGATTATAACAAAAAAGAGCGCCCTTCTGTAATAGTGGACGCTTTACAAATATTATTTGACAATATTAACAGAACGAACAATTTGCATCATTGTGTTGAGCTTATCTTCAATTTTGCGATCTTCAGAAATCGTTGTCATTTTAATACCACCGATGCTGACAATTAATTCATAATGCTTGTCATCCTCATATTGAACAACCGCTGAAAAGCCAAATTCCTCATCTGACTCCATTTCCTGAGACTTCACTACATTTTTTGTTTGATCAGCCATTAAATTATCATAATGCAGCTTGCTATCCTCTTGTTCATTCGTATTGACAAATAATATATAAGAATCTTTATCTTTCGTTAAAATATAGTTCATTTCGTTTGCACCTTGCTCTACTGTATAAGACTTCGGTACAAATACTTCAATTGAACCTATTGTTGTGTTAGGTACTTCAGCGCCTTCTTGGAAAATGGTTTCAGCGCTTGCTACCCCAACTTCAATTTGCTCCTGCACTGACTTACCGCAGCCTGCTAGTGAAAAGGCAAGCGCCGGAATTGCAAGGCCATGAAGCCATTTGCGTTTCATAAAAATTCCCCCACTTTCTACTACAGCATACATTTTAAAATATTAGAGGTACTTGTGCAACTACATTGCTTATTTGTTATTCAAATATAAAACTTGTCCAACAAGTAATGTCACGATATGCTCAAACATTTGCTGACGATTGATGAGACCATTTGTAAAAATACCAATTGCCCCTTCATTGTGACGTGTGTTTTCTTTCTGTGCAAAAGCGTCCATTACAGGACCTAGCTCTTGCCCTGCATGTACTTCGTTTGCTACTTCATTAGGTAACATAAATTGCGCGCCTGCACTGCTAATTACCGTGCCATCTCTTAACGCAATTGCACCCCAATTACAGCAATATAATGTATCCTCAAGCTGATGAACGCCACCCTCTAAGCCAAAGCCCCAATCTGCCTCTGTCTGTTGTAATGTATTTTTTGCACGGTTGATTGCTCCTTGTCTCGTTTCCTCTGCCGACATCGGCTGTGCTGCTACACCTGACTCCACATTGATATGAATAAAATTCGCTTCTGGAAAATATGTACGCACTACTTTTTCCACTGCGCTTGTTTTTGCTTTATTTTGTGTACCAATTGCTACTAACATATTTTTCATCTCCTACCGTCCTAAAAGTGGACGTTTTTTATACTTAAAGGATGCTTATCTGCGCTTTTTTATAATTTATCTGCGAATTTCTTTGCGCTTCATAAAAAAAGGAGTGTCGGTTACCCGATACCCCCCATTTTTTATACGTTTGCTTTAATCGTTTCAAGCGTTGTGCGATCAGCTGATTTCACAAGCTTCACTAATAACTCTTTCGCTGCTGCATAATCATCAACGTGAATAATTGAGGATGATGTATGAATATAACGTGAGCAAATACCGATTACCGCTGAAGGTACACCATTTAATTGTGTATGCACTTTCCCAGCATCTGTACCACCTGGTGAAACAAAATATTGATACGGGATGCTGTTAGATTCAGCTGTATCCAGAACAAATTCACGCATGCCGCGATGTGTTACCATCGTGCCATCCAAAATACGCAACAATGCTCCTTGCCCTAATTGACCGAATTGTGATTTATCACCAGATGTATCATTTGCTGGTGATGCATCTAATGCGAAAAATAAATCCGGCTTAATCATATTTGCTGAAACACCAGCACCACGTAAGCCAACCTCTTCCATAACATTCGCACCTGAATATAAGTGGTTTGTTAGCTGCTCGTCTTTTAATTCTTTTAATAGCTCAATCGCTAAACCACAGCCATAGCGATTATCCCAAGCTTTCGCCATAATTTTTTTCGGATTTGCCATCGGTGTAAACGGACATACAGGTATGATGGATTGCCCTGGACGAACGCCCATTGCCTCCGCATCTGCTTTTGAGTCTGCCCCAATATCAATTAGCATATTTTTTATATCCATTGGCTTTGCACGCTCTGCATCGGTTAATAAATGTGGCGGTATTGAAGCGATAACACCTGGAATTTCGCGCTCCTTCGCATATAACGTCACACGCTGTGCAAGCATTACCTGATTCCACCAGCCACCCAATGTTTGGAAGCGAATCATGCCATTGTCTGTAATCGATGTCACCATAAATGCGACTTCATCCATATGGCCTGCTACTAAAATTTTCGGCGCATCTGCTTGTGCTGATTGACGTACACCGAAAATTCCTCCTAAATTATCCTGAATAACCTCATCCGCATACTTCTCTAACTCGCTGCGCATAAAACTGCGCACCGCACGTTCATTACCCGGCGCTCCCGGTAGCTCTGTTAATGTTTTAAAAAGCTCCATTGTTTCTTGATTCACTTTTATAACACTCCCCTTGTTCAATTACATTCCTATTATAACATAGTTAAAAAGTATTTCGCCCTTCGAATTTTCTATTTTTTACATGCCACATTATGTATGGTAAAGTTAGACATAAGGAGGGAAGAAAAATGAAATTGAGAGATTTTGTTTTAGGGGTAGCAACGGGCTTAGCAGCAGCTATTATTATTAAAGAGGTTAGCGAACGCGTTGATCCTTACTTATCAGCAGACACAGTATTACAACAAATTAAGGCAGAGTTCAAAAAAGAAGCGCCGATTGATGGCTCATGGGTGTTTATGAAAGTAGAAGAATTTAGCAATGGCTTTACAACAACTCCTGTTTATCGTGGCGGCATTTCACGTATGATGAATGGCGAAATGGAATCATTCGAATTCGCAGCAGACGCTCGCTCAGGTGCAGTGTTGGAGCTGACGAAGCTGTAAATATAAAAAATCGCATGAAATCAAATAATAAGTGCTGATTTCATGCGATTTTTGCCTTTTATAATAAATAAATCATTTTATTCATACAATCTTTTTACATAATCGCCTGTTTCTGCATCTACTATATACACCGATGTATCTGTGTATATATAATACATACCTTCTTGCCCTTTTGGAAAATCACCTTTATTATATCGGGTTGTCTCCCCACTTATTTGCTCAATCATTTTACGTGCTTCACCATATGTGTAGTCAGGTAATTTATAAAAAACTATAATACCTATTAGTAAAATGGCAACTGGATAAAGGATTAATAACAAGTTAGGTAATTTATCAACTATTGAGGGTTTAATAAAAATAATTAAACAAAATAATACAACACCTAGGATTAAATTTGCCAACCATGAATTTGTAGACGAGACTACAAATTCATAGCATTTTCCTACATAAAACAGAGTAATTGCTGATATAATATGAACTATTAATATAATTAACATTATATTCTTCTTCACTCACATCACCTTCAATATCTCCATGAAAATTCTGCACCATAAGGAGCCGTGTTTCTCAAACCTTCAATATAACGATATTGTTGGTAAGCCACCTCAGCTACATTTTGGTTACTATAGTTATTATACCAGAAATTATATTGGTCAGACGAATAACTCTCAAGCTTGATTTTCCCTTGATGAACCACTTCCAGATAGTTAGTCCAGTTTTTAGTACTTAAAGTAAAACCATGTCCACGTACATCAAACCCTCGCCCTACCTGCTTTTGTTTAACACCAATACTAGGGCTGATAGCATATGCAATTTTTTCACTGATCACTGTAATCCCTAATCCTTGCAGAATAGATATCACTGCAGCTGCTGTAAATCCATACCCAGCAACAGCTACTATAACACCTAAAATAACAGAAATTGCTGTACTATCCGAAAATGTATATTTTTTCAATACTTCTGTATATGTCCAATAAGTACCTCTATATACATCTACATAAAGACCTCCGTGTATATATGAGCTTTCTCTATTCCATGTGGCACTATTATCAAATCCTAGTGACTTATTTATATCACCCAAATATTTCCGATGAGGATCATCACGTGCAAATGTGGATGGATATCCTGGTAATTGAGTATTCTCTAGTAAATATTTTTCGCCTGTTTCTATTTCTTCCGGTATCATTGGAGCATACTCAGGATTTTCAGCAGATTCAAAATCTTTTATATTAAAAGATTTTACAGAACCATCTTCTGATGTAATTGTAAAATCACCTGTTTTATAAAAAACTGTAACAATATCTGTCGTTGACTCCCCTTGTATTTCCAATATTTTTTTTGTATCTGTAGAAAGCTTCTCGCTGATTATAAAAGATTCTCCTCCGACTTCAACATTTAAAACATCTAAATCAACAGGACTCGCTTGTATATTACTAGGAGTAACTGTTAAAGAAAATAATAATATTACAATAATTAATATTGAAAAAATTTTTCTATACATTTTTTCTCCTCCTTGTGATACTATACTCATAATTTTTATACTTTTAATAGAAATTAATGTTAAACTGATTATATTGTTACTTCAAAGTTAGCTATCAAATACTTCTCTATCCACCAAAACATTATTTCCCATTTCCTATTAACCATAAATCTAAACATACAATAATTGTATCATACATAAAATTACCTCCTTTCAAAACATGATATATCAAAATTTGAAAAAAATAGATTATTATGCAAAAATACATATAAGATATGTTAGGAGGAGAATTAATTGGAAAATATCAAACTAGGTACAACAATTAAAAAAATTAGAGAAGATAAAGGAATTTCTCAAAATTATATAGCTAGAAATATTATCTCACAAAGCAACTTGATACTATGTCAAGAAAATGGACAGAGGAAATTGAGATTTCGCTCTGAATCTATCGCGCTATCGCTTGCTCGCCTCACAAATAATTTAAGGGGCGTAACCCTTAAATTATTTGTGAGGTTAAAAGGGGTAGATTATATGACTCTAGTTTTCTGTAAAACTTCGAAATATTGCTTTTCGTATGCAACTGGCGACATATAATTTGTATATGAGTGGATCCGTTTGTAGTTATAGAAACTAACGATGTATTCAATGATACTTTTCTTGGCTTGATCTCTCGTTTTATACTTTTCGTGAAAAACTAGTTCTCGTTTGATCACGCTATGAAACGACTCAATACATGCATTATCGTAACAGTTTCCTTTTCTGCTCATGCTTGTGATGATTCCGTTAGTTCGTAATACTTGTTGGTATTCCTTCGATGCATACTGGCTCCCACGATCAGAGTGATGAATAAGTCCAGAAGTTGGAGATTGAGCTCTAATTGCCCGTTTTAAGGCAAGAATCACTAACTCTTTTGTCATCCTCGCATCCATCGCCCATCCGATAATTCTCCTTGAAAACAGCTCCATAATTGTCGCTAGATACAACCATCCTTCACTTGTCCATATATACGTAATATCCGCTACCCATACTT
>NZ_JAMBIZ010000034.1 GCF_025291715.1 Metasolibacillus sp. | reverse complement strand
AACAAAGAATCTTTACCGAATAAAAAGTGTTCATCCTTAATGAGCAAAAAATGTTCAATTTGGGTTGACGGTGACATGTGGAAGGAAATTTTAACTGATCCGGTCTCTTGGGGATTAATATCAACACTTATTATCATCGAAGGCTTGCTATCAGCAGATAATGCACTTGTACTAGCAGTACTTGTGAAGCATTTACCAAATAAACAACGAAAACGAGCGCTAATGTATGGTATGTTCGGTGCTTACTTTTTTCGCTTTTTGTTTATAGGAATCGGTGTTTATTTAGTAGATTTTTGGTTTATAAAATTGCTTGGCGCTCTGTATTTAGGGTGGCTATGTATCGCTCATTTCGCACATATAGGAGAGGCAGATAGCGTTAAGGAAGTTAAAAAATCAGGTCTGTTAGTTCGACTGTTTGGAAGCTTTTGGGCAACCGTTATTATGATCGAGTTAATGGACGTCGCATTTTCACTTGATGCCATTTTTGCTGCATTTGCCATCTCTAATCAAGTATGGATATTAATGATTGGCGGAATGCTAGGCATCGTCATGATGAGAACAATTGCAGGTTTATTTTTAAGCGTTATTGAAAAAATACCTGAATTAGAGGAAGCTGCCTTTATTATCATCGGTATCGTTGCACTCAAAATGCTTGTTAGTATAGTTGGTATCCATGTGCCACACTACATGTTTTTTGTCGTGTTAATTATTGTCTTTACAATTACTTTTGCTATCCATTTTTTAAAAAAGCTTAAAATTGCTTAAGGCAATATTTATAAATCAATATCGAACCAAATAGTATTTTACTCATATAATGGGTTCGAGGTGGGTTTGATGCAGTGGATTACTATTATTCTCGTAGGGATAGCCGTAAATTTAGATAATTTAGGCATCAGTTTAGCATATGGAATCAAGCGAATAACAATCCCTATTATCTCGAACGCTGTTATTGCGTTATTATCTATGGCTGTGACCTATGTAGCTATCACAATTGGTGAGACATTAAGTGATTATATTTCAGTTTATTTAGCCAATCTATTAGGTAGTCTCTTGCTATGTATTATTGGTACATGGACTTTATTGTCACAGCGATTAGCTAAAGGAAATCATGTAAAATCATTTGATAAAAATCATAGCGCCATCCTTGCCCTAAAAGATGCCATTATACTTGGGTTCATCTTATCAGCTAATTGCTTAGCAACAGGCATTGCTATTGGAGCAAATGATATTTCAACAATAGCGATGGTTATTTCCATTGGTGTCTTTTCCTTTATTACGATAGCCATCGGCAGCCATTTCGGCATTTTATTAGCAAAAAGCTTTATTGGCCGATACTCTACAGCTATTGCCGGCTGGCTTCTTATAGGTATTGGTATTTTTGAAATTTTTGCTTAATAAATAAGTGGCTTTGCACAAATTAAAATAAGGTATGAATAGAATGATGATACCTCTATTCATACCTTATTTTCATAATATATATTTTAAATAAATCTTCTATTATACAGCACTACTCAATCACAGGTGCCTTTTTAAAAAAGTTTTCTACAACAGATATTGGGTTATCATTTGTATAATCTCCACGCTCTTTTGAAGTTATAGGAACATAATAGTTAAATGAGTTTCCTTGATCATAGAACTCTACCACATATTGAGCATTTTCTTCTTTCTCATTTTCTTGTGGCATGATTCTTGTACCTCCCATATGATAAATAAATTCCTCTAATACTTGTTGATCATCTATTATACGCTTTTCTTTGGTAGGGACATCAATAATAATCACTTTATCAATATTTTTAATTCCTGCATCTAAAAGCCTATCTTCTAACTTAGTTAATGAGTTGGCACAACTAGTCAACAACAACACAAATAATAATAAAAGGGTAACTTGTTTTTTCATCCAATCCCTCCTGTTCATTATTTATTTTAATGCAAAATAATAAAAAATTCAACCCTCCTTAACATCAATAAACATAATCTATATTTATTATACATATAAAAAACAACCATAAAATTATATATTTTATAACCTAAATATATTGAATTTACAAATTATATAAGTTACAATATTTACATAATTTATCTTCTATAGGTATTATTTATACTATGAAAGGAGTTGAAAAAGGTTAATTTATCATTTTCACACAAATATTTATATTGTATGTATTTAAAAATAAAAAATAGTAAACTCACATTATTATATATAAAATAATTACTTGCGGAAGATAATTATTAACCAATTTATACTTTAAAAGCACTACAATGAAAAAAGTATTTACATTCTTAACAATATTAATTTTATTAATAAGTTTATCCCCAAGTAAATCTTTAGCTTACAGCTGGGGTACTTATCTACCAAATTCCGGTACAGGTTCCTCTGTGGCTAGAACATATTCAGTAACAGGATTATTGGCTGAAAATTGTAATGGCGTTTATGATGCACGCTTACATTTTACTGCTGGCGCATATAATACTAGCTCATTTAATTTGAAAAACCATACTGTAATTATCACCTCTATTTCTAAAGGTTTTGTACAAGGTGGTATGTCTACATCTTATAATACTGAAAACTCAAATACAGTAGTTTATGATAATTCACTTTTTGGACAACGACTTTATCAAGGTACCTACTACACTGTCAATTGGAATCGAAACATACCACTAGGTCCAGTAAATCGCTCTGCTGCAGTTGGTATATCAACAATCTCTGGTCTAGATTCATCAACATATGCTTGTGGAACTGAAGTATGGCAAACATGGGTTGTTGGAGGATCTCAAGGCTATCAAACAGATAATAGTTATCCAACTTCACCTCAATCTATTAATTTGGCAGAAAATTTAATTGGTAACTCTTTAAATTTAGAATCGAGTTTACAAGAGGACTTCAAAAAATCTAACTCTAGTATTAAATTAGATAATGTATTAGTAGATCAATACTTACAAACAGAGTCTGAAGATGTATTATCTGTCATCCAACAGAAAGCACCTGTTATCTTTAATAATTTAGATGAACACCAATTTATAAAAAAACAGTATAAAGATATATTATATGAAATAGCTTATCATCAAAACTCTGCTAACGAAGACTTAATTACAATTAAGTATCAACAAGATGATATGTATATTGCAATTGTTTCTAGTTTAAATGAAGATGAAGTTTTATATTATCTTGATAACAAATAGTTTATTACGCGTTTTCATCTAGTATTATGTTTAATCAAAAACACCTAAACACTAGTATTTTACTAAATGTTTAGGTGCTTTTTTATTTATTCTTCCTTCAACGTATATTTACGCCCAAATGTAATATAGAAAAATGTCGAGGCAATTAAATATAAACTACCTGTAATACAGAACGCATAGGCATAGCCCCAATAAGAGCCATATGTTGTAACGAGATATGCTGCTGGTAAGCCCATAACCGCCCAGCCTAAATTAAAGACCATTTGATTGACAGAGTTAGCTAATCCTTTATATTTGTCATGAACAACCTCCATCGCAATAGCACTTTGAATTGGGTTACCTGCATTCATCAATGCTTGGCGCATTAAAAAGCCGAGCGATGCTAAAAACAATGAATTTGTAAAAGCTGTTAAAAACAAAAATGGAATCGACATAAGCTGAAATAGGACAAGCGCTCTTACTTTACCAACACGCTTGACAAGCATAGGTCCAATTAGCATTGCCACAGTTGTCATAGCAGAGCCGAGTGCTAAAATCAATCCAATGTATGAGTTGGACGCATCAAAGCGATTGGCAAAGTATAAATTTAAATATGGAATAACTAAGCCTGCTCCAAAGCCAACGAGTAAATTCGCTGTGCCGAAAAACAGTATCATTTTTAAATTAAATGACCAGCCGGCTTCCTTATTTACATTTAACTCCTGCACTTTTTCCTTCTTTACAACAACTGCTGGCTTTAATTTGAACAGTGGGAATAGACCACAGAAGAAAATGACACAACCTGCTAGTAACGCTATTTGAATGCTTTGTACTTCCTCCATATGCATGAGCCATTGCAAGCCATCTGCAATAATCCCGCCTAATAAATTCCCAACAACATTTGCTACAGTTACAAGTGCAAAATGAATACTAAACAACTGCATTCTTTCACGTGAAGTTGAGTTTTCAGCTAAAAAAGGCACACCTGAAACTTGTGCTAATGCCCAAACAATTCCCATACCGAAAGCGAGCATTAACATCGGTTGCTCTGTTGTGACAACACTGCGTCCAACAAGCAAGGCAGCTGTCAATGTTGAGCCAATAATTAATAGCCATTTGCGCCCTAGCTTATCGCTTAGTAGCCCTGCTGGTATAAGCATAATTGCCGTCGCAAGCGATGTCACTGAAATAACGCTGCCATTAACAGACTCAGGTAAGCCAAGCTCTCGAATATATAAATTGTACATCACGCTGAAAACACCCATGCCAATTTGGATAAGCACATTGGATAAAATAAATAAGCGTATATTTCGATTAAAAGATTTTAAGCTTTTGCCCCAATCCTGAAGCCATTTTCTCACTTATCGCACCTCGTTCTACAGACATTTATTTCGATAATCTAAATATACGTTCTTCGTAGTAAATAAGCAACCTGATTTCTATAAAATGCCTCGTTTAAACGCTTCTCCAACTAAATGTGTGCGATTTTTAACCTGCAATTTAGCAAGGAGCCTTTGCACATAGTCACGCACTGTAAATTCACTAATAAACAAAGTAGTAGCAATTTCTTTATTGCTATAGCCTTCTGCGATTAAATAAAGTACACTATGCTCCTTCTCCGTCAGCCCTGAATGCTGTTCAAGCTGAGAGGTTACAGGCTTTCGTGAAAACAACAGCCCAAGCCGCTTTCCGACAAGCTCTAATGTGTCTAATTGCACTTGTGAATATGGAAAGAAATCCCCTTTTTGATCAAGCTCTAGCCACCCGTATAATTGACTTCCATTGATAACAGGAATAAAAATCATTGATGACAAATTGAATTTTTGAATCAATTCATTATCAATATACGGATACGGCTCCCGCAAATAGAGTGGCTGCTTCAAGCTAAAAATGGGTAAATCTGCGGTTAAGCTTCCCTTAATATTTTGGATAATTTCTAGTTGATCTCCGAACATTCCTTGAAACTCATTTTTCCATGGGATATATACATAAAAAATACAGCGCTTAAATTGGAAGATGCTCTTCACTTCTTCCAAAATGGCTGGCAATTCCACTGCGCTAGAAGCACGAATTAATACTTCATCTATTTTACTAAGTCCACTCATATCAAATGTCAACCGCTCATGCGACGCATCAACTGATACATAATATTGCTGCATTAAGCCCATCATGCAATTTGATAAAAAAAGAAAGAGCGGCTCGATTTGTGGATGCTTTTGATCAAATAATAAACGCAATGTTGCTTGTTCAAAAACGGCACGAAATATATTTAAAAACTGTCCTGATATTTGGCGTAAATGCACTTGAATAAACAACTGTAGCTGATTTGTTAAATTATTTAGCTCATCAGCATCACTTTGTTTAATAACAAAGCTTAAAAAGTGATCTGCAAACTCAATGATCTCTTGTTTTTCTTCAAAGGATAGCCCTTCCTCCATCTGCACATAAGAACTAATATTTTGCATTAAATTGCTACGATGTATTTTGCAAAATAAAACAAACTGTACAGGCTTTATCATTTTATCACCTACAAATGTATGCATATTTTACGTTTATTTTATCATAGAAAAGAAAGCGGGCTGCCCAAAAAGTTTTTTTGGACAACCCTATTAAATCTTTATTAACAATATATTTCTTGCTCTAGTTATACCTGATTAAAAGAAGCCAATTCTACTATTTTATTAAATAATAGCTGATTAGTTCATGCTTTACAGTAAATCCTGCTGCTTTATATAACCGCAGTGCTGCCTCATTCGCTCTATCTACCGTTAATCGAACTTCTGAAATTTGATGTACCCTACCTATATGGGCAAGTACCATCATTAATAGCTTTGTACCTAACCCTTGTCGCCAAAAAGCGGGCGCAATTGCAATATATTCAATAGCTGCATTTTTATATAGAGCATCTACCTCAATATATGCGTAGCCTTGTAGCTGTCCCTCTTCATTGACAAGTAATAGCAATTCATTTTCATTGCTTAAACGCTTAATAATTGTTTCTGCATTATAATACGTATTGGGGAATGCAGCATTGTGTATTGCTGCAAAAGCCTCATAAAATTGTGGCTCATAAAAATGGAAGGATGTCTCTGCTTGTTGCTCCTGCTGTTGCCATAATAAAACTGCATGCTGTCCTGTTTGCTTAGCATCGATTGCCTCTGCAAATTCGATTGCTAGCTTATTTTGCTCATTAATAAAAAATTGGAACTTCGTAATGCTTGGCTGCTTTTCTAAAAGCTGCTGCCACATAGTAATTAGCAATGGTGCTTGCTCCGCTTGTTGCATAAATGGTCCCCATACTTCCGCACTTGTGCCATCTATATCTAAGCCAATTGCTGCTGTAATATGCTCATTAGCATATGCAATAACAAAAGCATCCTCTGTAAAATCTTCTCTCAAAGCTTGCTCAATTTCTTCTACATTTTCACCACAGTAGCCTATATGATGTGCTGGCTCGTTGTTTAGCAATGCCAGAAATTGTGCGAGCTGCTTATTTGTTGTCATGGTAATCCCCCTAAAAAATCTAATTCATTCATCCATATAAAAAAGCTGCCGAAAAATCGGCAGCTCCTCTGATTTAGCCATTCAATGAATTTGCCTGTAGCTGGTACATCGTTTCATAGCGACCACCTAATGCTAACAGCTCATCATGTGTGCCTTGCTCAACGATTTCACCACGATCTAGTACAAGAATTTTATCAGCATTTTTAATTGTTGATAGACGATGCGCAATAATAAATGTCGTACGCCCTTGCTTTAATACGTCCATAGCATGCTGAATAATTTCCTCTGTCTCCGTATCAATATTCGATGTCGCTTCATCTAATATTAAAATCGCTGGATTGAATGCTAGTGCACGTGCAAAGGAAATTAATTGGCGCTGCCCTGATGACAGCGTGCTTCCTTTTTCAATTACTGGTTCATCTAGTCCTTTTTCTAAATTTGCCAAAACGCGCTCGCCACCTACTGCAGCTAATGCTTTTTCAACTGCTTCGCGTGAAATACGCTCATCATTTAAGCTCACATTGGAAGCGATTGTACCTGTAAATAAATATGGGTCCTGTAGCACAATACCCATATGGTCACGAATTGATTGGCGCGGCAAGCTGGTAATATTTTGCCCATCAATTGTGATATGCCCTTTTTGTGGGTCATAGAAGCGGAATAACAAGTTCATAATAGAGCTTTTACCTGAGCCTGTATGCCCGACAAGCGCCACTGTTTCGCCTTTCTTCGCTTCAAAGTTTAAATTTTTCAAGACGTACTCATCATCTTTATAAGCGAAGGAAACATTGTCAAATACCACATTGCCCTCGTAACGTGGGATGCGCTCCTCGCTTACCGCTTCCCCTTTTTGATCCAACAGCTCAAATACGCGAGAGCCAGCCACTAATGAGCGCTCTAGCTGTGAGAACTGATTAACAAATTGGACAATCGGATTGAATAAGCGCGTTAAATAGTCAACAAGCGCATACAATGTCCCTGCTGTAATTGCTTCAGGCATCGTCATCGACTGCGTACCAAAGTAATAAATAAACACCATAAACATTAATAAACGCAATACGTTTACTAAATTAAAGGATGTTGCTGAATCTAAAAATAATAGCTTCCGCTCATACTCGTAATGCTCATTATTCATCTCCGCAAATTCCTTTTTCATTTGGTCTTCACGGCGGAATGCTTGAATAATCGTCATTCCATTAATCGATTCATTAATCATCGCATTAATATCAGCGATTTTTGTACGAATAACATGATTGTATTTAGAAGCAAATTTACGATAGCCAATCATCCACACGTAAATAAATGGAATCACAACTAAGGCAATTAACCCTAACTTCACATCTAAAATAAATAATGCAATATAAACCCCTGCAATGGAAATAATGCTTGTTGCAAATTGTGATAGCACTGTTACATATAAATTACGCACTGCCTCTGTATCATTCGTTACACGTGCCACGACTTTGCCGGCTGGTAAGTTGTCAAAGTAGTGAATTGGCAATGTTTGAATATGTCCAAAGACATCTTGGCGCATTTGCTGTACAACACGATTTGCCCCAATTTGCAAATAAATATACATAAAATAACGTAAAATTGCTGTCGCTATTGATAACCCGAAGAAGACAATTAATAGCCATGTTAACGGTTTAACAGCAATATCTCCTGGTGTCATATAGTTATCAATAATGTGCTTAGCGATAAATGGTCCTGCTAAATCTGTAAAAACTGCTAATGTTAATAAAACGAGCCCTACTAATATTGGCTTTTTAAATAATAATGCGTAATGATACAATCGTTTACTTGTACTCATTCAGATTCCCCCTCTAGCTGCTGGCGGTCAAACTGCTCTTTATACCAACCATTTTGTGCAAGAAGCTCTTCATGTGTACCTTGCTCTGTAATCATCCCTTCATCTAGCACGATAATCTGATCTGCGTGCTGAATGCCTGATAAACGGTGTGTTGTAATAATCGTCGTTTTACCACTACGTTCATTTTGAATATTGTCGATAATTTTCGCCTCTGTTTTCGCATCAACAGCTGACAAAGAATCATCCAAAATTAAAATTTCAGGATTTTTAATGAGTGCACGTGCAATGGATACACGCTGCTTTTGTCCACCCGATAGCGAAACACCCTTCTCTCCTACAAGTGTTTCCATTCCCATCGGCAAGTTTTTCAAATCTTGCTCAAAATGCGCAAGTCGAATTGCATCAGCAATTTGCGCCTCTGTTGCATCTTCTTTCCCAAATAAAATATTTTCTCGAATTGTTCTTGAGAACAATACATGATCTTGTGGCACATAGCCAATCCAATCTAACACTTGCTCCTTCGTTTGCTGTGCTAAATCGACTTCTCCAATTGTCAATTGCCCATCACCTAGCGGATATTCTCGTAATAGTTGCTTAACAAATGTTGTTTTACCAGCACCTGTTTTTCCAACAATCCCCAATGTTTGCCCTTGCCTTAAGGCAACTGAAATTTGCTGTAAATTTTTCACCTGTGACAAAGGATACTGGAATGTAAATTCATTAAAGCCAATTGCCGTTGGTGCTTGTAATGCAACTGCCTGTGCTGGATTTTGTACATCCGCCTCGTAATGAAGCGTTTCCTGTACACGGTCAAGTGAGGCATTCCCTTGCTGCATAACATTAATCAGCTCACCAATCGCAAACATCGGCCATACCGCTAAACCTAAATAGACGTTAAATGTAACAAGCTGACCTACCGATAGCTCACCATTTGATACTAAAACCGCCCCATAGCCTAATGCCACAACATAGCAAATCGCTGTACCGGCCTTTGTGATTGGACCAAACAATGCGTTAATTTTGGCTACATGAATGTTTTTTTGGAACACTTCCTCACTTTTATTGACAAAGCGTCCTTTATCTCTCGTTTCCTGTACATAGGCACGAATAACTCGTACCCCTGCAACAGACTCAAGCACATCATCATTCAGCTCACCAAATGCTTCTTGCGCTGTCATATAACGCTCGTGGACAATTTTCCCTAAATACTGAATAATAATCGCCATAATCGGCACAGGTAGCATAGCGAAAAATGTTAGCTTCCACGAAATGGCGAAGCCCATCGCTAAAATAATCGCTGCCATATAGACCGTTGAATCAACTAATGTCATAATGCCAAAGCCTGCTGTCAACGACACAGCATTTAAGTCATTTGTTGCACGAGCCATTAAATCACCCGTACGATTTTTTTCATAAAATGTTGGCGTCATTTTTAAAAATTGGTGCATTAAGCGCTTGCGCAACATACGCTCTAACGTAATTGCGCCACCAAATAATTGATATTGCCATACAAAATTCATTAAATAACTAACAATAATGATGAGCAGCATACTAACTAAATAATAGCTAAGCAGCTTGCCTGTCATCAAACCTTTTGTCATTTCATCAATTGCCTGCCCAATCATCCAAGGTGGAATAACCTCCACAACACTTGCTAAAATAAGCAATACAATCGCAATGGTGTAACGCTTCCAATGCTGTTTAAAAAACCATGTTAATTTTCCTAATACATCAAACATACTCTTTTTTACCTACTTTCCTATCAATTACACCTCGGTGTAATGGCATTTGGATTTTCTCCTGTTTGTAAGAGAAAGTCATGACCCCCACCAGAGGCTTAACTTGAATCAGCAGAGAGCTTGCTACTCCTCCTGATTGCAATGTTTTTGCATTCATCCCACTAGAGGGATTTCCCGCTGAATCAAGTTAAAGCTACACTATCCACTATCCAGCGATTCCCTTTTTAAAATTTTTGCTTGAAATTGTTTGAACATATCCGATGTCCTCCTCCATCTAATTTTGCACAGCATACACACAAAAAAAGGCATATATCCCCATTTAATTAGGATACATGCCTAAAAAAAGAGATACAGGGACGTGCCTGTATCATCCATTCATTATGCGCGTTCAAGCAAATAATAAAAGAATACGTTACAGGTCCGGATTAAAATGTTTAGTTGTTTTGTTGTTTAATAAAATCATCATAATCCTTCCCTCCATTTCCTTAAATTATTTAGTGCCCCTTAAGATTAGCATACAGAAATTTACTTCGTCAATATTTTTTGAAAAATAAAATGTTTTTGTGAATTCTGTCGATGACGAAAACTTGAAATTAATAATACCTATAAATAAAAAACAAATATGGTGATTATGTAAATATTGGCTATTCATTAGTATCCTCTTTAAAATAAAGGCTAATTAACACGCTTGATAAAAAAATCATCAGCAAAAATTGTTTTTTTCTTTGAAATATTTTATGATAAAAGTATTCAAAAATTTTTTAATAACAGGAGGTGTACTCTTTATTTGCCACCCTCATTCGGGCCGCAAGTAAAGGATTTATTTGGACGGAGATATAGGAGAGCTAACCATAAGGCTTGTAGCATTTGCTCTATTAATTGCTGCTACGGCATTTTTCGTTGCAACTGAGTTTGCCATAGTAAAAGTGAGGACTACACGAATCGACCAGCTTGTCGCTGAAGGGAATAAAAAAGCGATTAAAGCGAAAAAAGTAATTGCCAACTTAGATGAATATTTATCAGCATGTCAGCTAGGTATTACGATTACTGCGCTTGGACTTGGATGGTTAGGTGAAAAGACATTTGAAATTCTTTTACATCCATTGTTTGAATTAATCGGTTTGGAAGGTCGCATTACATCGTTCCTTTCGTTTATTATTGCATTTTTACTTGTAACGTTTTTACACGTTGTCGTAGGGGAATTATCGCCAAAAACTTTAGCTATTCAAAAGGCGGAGGCTGTCACGTTAAACTTAGCAGGACCACTTATTTTATTCCATAACATTATGTATCCTTTTATTCGCACATTAAATGGCTCAGCCCGCGCAATTACAGGTATGTTCGGTTTAAAAATGGTTTCTGAATCAGAGGCAGCGCATTCCGAGGAAGAGCTTCGTATGATTTTATCAGACAGCTTAAAAGGTGGAGAAATTAACCACTCGGAATACGAATATGTAAATAGTATTTTCGAGTTTTCTGATCGAATCGCAAAGGAAATTATGGTACCCCGTACTGAAATTATTAGCATTGAGAAAGACCAAACATTACGCGAAGTTTTCGAACTAATGGGCGTTGAACAATATACACGTTACCCAATTACGGATGGTGACAAGGACCATGTTGTTGGCCTAGTCAACATGAAGCATTTACTTACCGCTTTCGTTAAAGATCCTGCAAATGGAGCTACAAAAGTAGAGGAATATATGCAGCCTGTTATTCGTGTTATTGATACAATCCCAATTAGTGACTTACTATTAAAATTCCAGCAGGAACGCATCCATTTAGCCATTTTAATGGATGAATACGGTGGAACTTCTGGTTTAGTCACAATTGAAGATATTATCGAGGAAATCGTTGGCGATATTCAAGATGAATTCGATGAAGATGAAATACCTGAAGTACAAGAAATCAGTGAAAACCATTATATTATTGACGCAAAAATGCTGTTAGAAAACGTCAATGATATTTTAGGTATTGAAATTGAAGATGAAGATATTGATACAATTGGCGGCTGGATTATGACACAGCACTTTGATGTCGTAGAAGGAGACTCTTTTGAGGCATATGGCTACCAATTTACAATAAAAGAATCCGATGGTCATCATATTTTATATGTTGAAGTAAAAAAGCTTGCAGAAGAAGAAATTCCTGAAAATAATTTAATTGAAGAAATGTAATGTCAGTGTTAGGGGCTGTCCGAAAAGGATTATATCTTTTCGGACGGCTCCTTTGTCATGTCTAAAAGTCTTTCTAGGAGGAAACATTGTGGAGCTATATACAAATTTACGTGCCGGTGAAAAAGGCGCTTGGTTATCTATTGGAACTTATATCGTACTTAGTGCAATGAAATTAATTGTTGGATATATTGGGAGCTCTGCTGCTTTAAAGGCGGACGGGCTCAACAATACAACGGATATTATCGCCTCTGTTGCTGTGTTAATTGGCTTGCGCATTTCACAAAAGCCAGCAGATGATGACCATCAATATGGGCATCTCCGTGCGGAAACGGTTGCTTCACTCATTGCAGCATTTATTATGATTGCTGTCGGTCTGCAAGTGCTTGTTTCTTCCGTTCAAAGTATTTGGCACCCAACACATGCCACACCTTCTATGCTAACAGCTGTTGTTGCACTTATTAGCGCTGTTATTATGTATGGCGTTTACCGTTACAATATTGCTTTAGCCAATAAAATTAATAGCAGTGCTGTCAAGGCGGCCGCCTATGATAATCGTTCAGATGCCCTCGTTAGTATCGGTACAGCAATCGGAATTGGAGCTGCGATTGTAGGCTTTCCTATTATTGATGTTATTACGGCATTGCTCGTTAGTGTTATTATTGTCAAAACAGGTGTAGAAATTTTTTGGGAGGCTGTGCATACCTTAACAGATGGCTTTAATACAGAGGATACTGAGGCGCTTTGCGAGCTTATTCATAAAGTAGACGGGGTCATCACTCTAGTAGACTTTAAAGGACGCATGCATGGCAATATGTCATTTGTTGATGTGACAGTCACTGTCAACCCTTATTTAAATGTTTGGGAAAGCCATGAGATTACTGAGCAAATCGAAAATACAGTGAAACAGTTCAATCCATATTGCGTTGTGCTCGTGCATATTGAACCACATGAAATTCCTACTCCAACAGAGGGAGACTATCATTTTTAAAAAATACACTAGTTAGGTGGTGTTTCCATGAAAATATTTTTACTGATTATCGCTTGGACCATCATTTTTCAAAAGCTTCATCAATTTAGCTATGTAAATAAAGAAAAAAGAAGCTGGAGAAAATATATTTTATTTTCCATTATTGCTAGCATCATTGTACCGTTTATACAGCTGTATGCAAATAATGAGCTAGGAACACTTCAAGAAAATATAACGAACGCCTCTGTCATAGCAATTGCCATTTTAGTTCTTCTAATCGGTGGGGCTTATTTGAAAATGAAGATTGATGAATGGAGTGAGGAATTTCAAAAATAGACGCAAGGGGCTATCGTTATTTACACCCCTTGCGTTTTTTTACATCTGCCCACTGCCCTCTGTTAGCCCATGCTTCACTGCATATAAAGCTGCCTGTGTGCGGTCTTGTACCTGTAGCTTGGCAAATATATTAGAAATATGTGTTTTCACTGTTTTTTCGGTCACAAATAAAGAAGCAGCAATTTCTCGGTTGCTTTTGCCCTTTGTTAGCTCTGCTAGTACATCCTGCTCTCGCGGTGTTAATGGATTGAGTACATGAAGCTTTTGCTCCTCCTCACGCAAGCCCTCCTCCAGCTGTGTTGTTGCTTCTGGATGCAGCATGTTTTCTCCGCGCATAATTTGACGGATCGTATGCACTAAATCATCTGGCTCGATGTCCTTTAATTGATAGCCCGATGCGCCTGCATCAATTGCTGGAAGTACATGGTCTTTATCCGCAAAGCTAGTTAGCATTAATACTTTTATCGTTGGATACAATGCTTTAATGCGCTTTGTCGCCTGAATGCCATCCAGTTCAGGCATCACTAAATCCATCAGCACAATATCAGGCTGCACCTCTTTAACTAATTGTACTGCTTCTACGCCATTTTTCGCTTCCCCTACTACTTCAATATCCTTTTGTGTTTTTAAAAAAAAGAGTAGTCCCCTTCTTACGACATGATGGTCATCTGCAATTAAGACACGTATCATTTCATTACCCCCTAATATGGCAGACGGATTAATAGCTCCGTTCCCTTGCCAATTTCACTCACCCAATCAGCTGTCCCGCCGATAGCCTGCGCTCGATCTTTAATCGATTGAATACCAAGTGATGGTATTCGAGCCTTTGGGTCAATAACAAAGCCTCGCCCCTCATCTTTAATGACAAGCAAAATATCTGTTTGTGTCACTGTCACATAAAGCTCTGCTATTTTCACCCCTGCATGGCGCCGTATATTGTTTAATCCTTCTTGTGCAATGCGGAACAATGTTTCCTCAATGCGTGAAGGTAGCTGAATAACACCTGAAACATTGACAATCAGCTTTAAGCCAAGCATTTCAGCATAGACCTTTATCGCTTCAATAAGACCGCTTTCTAAGCCTTTTGGACGCAGTTGCCAAATAAGTGCTCGCATTTCTGTTAATGCTTCCTGTGTCAGCTCTTGAATTTCTTTAAAGGTTTCCTTTATTTCAGGCTGGTCACTCATTTCAATACCTGCACGTGATGTCAGTGTTACTGAAAATAACAGCTGATTCACCGAATCATGTAAATCCCTTGCTAAGCGATTGCGCTCCTGTACTAATGCAATTTCCTGCTGCTCATTCGTTAAATAAATTCTTTTGATAGCAGAGCCCATTTGAAAGGCAACCGATTCTAAAAGCTCTAGCTCTTCCTCTGTAAAGCGCACCGTATTTTTTGACGCGACATTTAAAATACCGAAGCGCTCCTGTCCTGATTGCAGCGGCACTGTCGCATGATGTGTAATACCACCTGTATCGTCATCGCTATCCTGCATTGCGCCTTCAATGCGCTGACACTCAATAATATTAGAGGCCTTCATCAGCTCATCATTGCGATAGCGCGATACGCACCAGCAGCCCCCTTTACTTAAATGCTGACAGTCATTTTTAGCTAATGCTTGCGGTAAATTTTCATGCGCCACGAGCTTGGATTTCCCTTTACTATCAATAAAAAAAATCCAGCCTGTATCAAATTTTGTACCATTTAAAAATTTGGATAAAGCACCTTTTAGCATTGGAATCATTTCCGTCTCTTCATTTAACAATTCTGCAATTTCTTTTAGTATCGTAATGTTTGAATGATTTAAGCTCATGATTCACCTCGAATTTCTTTCCATTATCATATCATTGAATCACTACTCATTGCATGCATACGATGCTCATACTTTTGGCTGAAATCAATTGTGAAATCCTACTCACAAAGTATTCATAATCTAAACAATTTACTTCTCTGGGCCTTTTATCTATAATCAATACGTATCATTCATTTTGACATGTAGGAGAAACAATGATGAATAAAAAATTAGAAAATGGTCTGCTTGCTATTTGGGTCGTGTCATTAGTTGCAACACTTGGCTCGCTTTATTTCTCTGAAATTAGGCAATATACCCCTTGTGAAATGTGCTGGTATCAGCGAATTTTAATGTATCCAATTGTGATTATGACAACGGTTGCCTACATCCAAAAAAATGCACGCATCGCCGTAACAACAGCCGTATTTGCTTGTATTGGTGGGAGCATTTCACTTTACCACTACAGCATCCAGAAGCTTGATTTTTTACAATCAACAGCTCCTGCTTGCGGTCTTGTTCCTTGTACAGGACAGTATATTAATTGGCTTGGATTTATTACAATCCCATTTTTAGCCTTAACTGCATTTGTAATAATTGCAGCAATTAGCTTTTATATGTTACGCGTTTTAAAGGAGGAAAAATAAAATGAAGAAGCTTGCTATTTTTGGTGGTGTTATCGTTGTTTTATTTATAGCGATTATTGTACTAACGAATATGTCAAACAATAGTAAATTAAAAAATAATCCTTATGGTAAGGAAGATTTAAGACAATCCACAATCGATCAGTTGAATGATGAAAACTATCAAAATATTATTTTACCAGATGCATTAGAAAAGAAAATTGCAACAGGTGAACCTGTTTATGCTTATCTATTCAGTCCAGAGTGTGGATACTGTAAGCAAATGACACCAAAATTAATGCCTACTGCCGATGAGCTAGACATTCATATTGATCAATTAAACGTTTTAGAATTTCCTGAGCAATGGAATAAATATAAGTTAGAGGCTACACCAACATTGATTTATTTCGAAAATGGTAAAGAAGTTACACGCATGGTTGGCGACTATGATGTTGATACAATCAAGGAATTTTTCAATAATATAAACGCACAATAATGACTATCGTGCTCCGAATATTTTCGGTGCACGATTATTTTTTAGGAGGATACCTATGTTTACCTATACAATACAACAAGATGGTCAAACAATTGAACGGCTGCTACGTGAAGAGTGGCGCTTAGGCAAAAAAATCGTCCATGAATTGCGCATGGCAAAGGCCGTTACATTGCAGGATGGCACTGCTGCTATATGGAAGGAACCGCTCACGACTGGGACGTTATTAAAATTTGATTTCCCTGCTCCTTCCTCAAGCTATCAGCCAACTGCTCAATGCGAAGTGGCTATTCGTTATGAGGACGAGCATTGCTTAATCGTTTCAAAGCCAAAGGGTATGTCAACACATCCAAACGAGGCAAATGATACAAATACATGTATGAATCATGTGATGGCACATATTCAAGCAAACGGTGGCAGCTATGCTGAGCATGTGCATCGCCTTGACCAAGGAACGAAAGGGCTACTTCTTGTCGCGAAGCACCCAATTGCAAAATCAGTATTTGATCGAATGATTGAGGAAAAAACGATTATTCGCACATATGCTGCTGAAGTACAAGGCAATATCCGTACAGATAGCGGTGTCATCAATGCACCGATTGGCAAGGATCGTCACCATAATACAAGACGCGTCGTTTCAGCATCAGGTCAGCATGCAGTTACTCATTATGAGGTGGTGCAACGCTTTAAAAATAGCTGTGTTGTCCACGTTATATTAGAAACAGGACGCACACACCAAATTCGTGTCCATATGGCACATTTAGGTCACCCCATTATCGGTGATACCTTATACAATGCACGCCAAACAGCAACGAATGATTATGAATTACATGCCATTCAGCTTGAATTCCAGCATCCTTTTATAAATGAACGAGTTGTTGTAAAGGATAATGTAGTTCAAAAGTAATGATTCGCTCAATGAAGTGACAATTTCGCTCATCCAAAGTCAATATTCGCTCAACGAATCAGCAATTTCGCTCATCCAAAGCTAAAATTCGCTCAACGAAAAATAAGCTTGTTTGACTAAGGTTATCGCCTTGTCAAACAAGCTTATTTTTATTTCCTTAAATAGTATTGCGAATTTTCACTTATTTCTGTTACAATATTGAACAATTATTCTATATGAGAAATGAGGTTGCTTATGGAAAACTTTATGCTTTACCTCTTTATGTGTGTTATGCTCATCATTTTACCTGGACCTGATACAGCCATTGTTACAAAAAATACGCTACTCATTAATAAAAAGGCTGGCTTGCAGACGATGGCTGGCACATTATGTGCCTTAATGATTCACACATCTGCTGCTGTGCTTGGGCTCTCTGCTATTATTGTCAAATCAGCTGTTGTTTTTTCCATTATTAAATATATCGGAGCAATGTATTTACTTTACCTCGGTATTAAAACGTTGATTGCCATGACAAAAAGAAAGCCGCAGCTTGTCGATGCCGTGCCACATAAAAATGATAGCAAATCAAGCTTTATGCAAGGCTTTTTAACGAATTTACTTAACCCGAAAGTAGCGGTCTTTTTCTTAACATTTTTACCGCAATTTTTAGCAACAAATGCTAATCCATTGTTGCCATTTTTCATTATGGGTATTACGTATACAGCGTTGACTGCTCTATGGTTTATTGGCTATGTCTACTTGCTACACCAAATCCGCTCATTTATGAATAAACCATCTACGCAAAAAGTGATGGAAGGTGTGACAGGTGCTGTATTGATTTTGTTTGGTGTAAAGTTAGCTTTGGAAAAGGCAAATTAAAATAGCAGCTGGGGAATTCCCAACTGCCATTTTTTTATAGCTTGTTAATTAATGCAAAGATTGTTTCTTTTAGCTCATCATCATTGTCTGATAGCTGTACTAGGTTGCTTAAACGCTCACGTAATACAGGGCGTTCAATTACTAGCTGCTCATCAAGCACTTGCACTAATAATTCAATAATTAAGCGGTCACGCTTTGCTAAAGCTTCCTCTAAGCGCTCTGGTGCAATTTTTGCATTCGCATGTGATACTGATGCCATTGGAAAGTCCTCCCTATTATATCGATATACATTCATATTTTATCATAGTTTGTTTCCCTTTTGGCACATTTCACAATTAAAAGTCAAAATTATCAGGGTCAGCACTTGTACGATGGAATGTATTTAATGCTGTAATAGCAGCAACTTCATCTGCTGCAAGCGCAAAGTCAAATACATCTAAGTTTTCTGTAATACGCTCTGGCGTTACAGATTTCGGGATAGCAATATTACCAATTTCTAAATGCCAACGTAGCACAATTTGTGCTGGTGTTTTGCCATATTTTTCAGCTAAGTTTTTGACAACAGGATGTGTAAAGACAATACCTGTACCAAGTGGCGCCCACGCTGTTACCGCAATGTTATGCTCTGCGCAAAACGCACGCAATGCATCCTGTGACAAAGATGGATGACACTCGATTTGGTTGACCATTGGCTTCACATTTGCTACTGCAAATACTTCTTCTAAATGGTGTTGATGGTGATTCGATACGCCTGGCACACGAATTAGCTTTTCATCATAAAGGCGCTCAATTGCTTTATATGTGTCCGCTAATGTTGGCTTTGGCCAATGTGTTAAATATAAATCAATATAATCTAAATTTAATTTTTTTAATGATGTTTCAAAAGCGCGCAATGTATTATCGAAGCCTTGGTCTGCATTCCAAACCTTTGTCGTAATAAATAACTCTGAGCGATCGATACCTGAAGCTTTAATTGCTTCCCCTACCGCTTCCTCATTTTGATAAATTGCTGCTGTATCAATTGCACGGTAGCCTGCTTTTAATGCTTGTGCTACACCATCAACTGCAACATCATGCTCCTTCATACGGAATACGCCGTAACCGATACGTGGCATTTCTACACCGTTTGCTAATGTGATTGTTTTTGAAATTGTCATAAATAAGTTCCCCCTTAGAAATCAAATTTAAAATTGTCTGGGTCTTGCCCAAAGCGTTTATTTTGATTTAATGCGTCAAGCGTTTGCATATCTTGTGCCGTTAATTCAAAATCAAAAATTTGTGCATTTTCTTCAATGCGCTGTGCCTTTACTGATTTCGGAATGATAAGTATGTCGTGCTGTAAATGCCAACGTAGCACAACTTGTGCTGATGATTTGCCATATTTCTCAGCAATTTGCTGAATCGTTTCATCTGTTAGCACGCCACCACGCCCTAACGGCGACCATGCTGTTACTGCAATATGCTGCTCGGCACAAAATGCACGCAAAGCTTGCTGTGATAAATATGGATGCACTTCTACTTGATTGACTACTGGCGCAATATTTGCGCTTGCAAGAAGCTGCTCTAAATGGTGTTGATGATGATTCGATACGCCTGGCACACGAATTAGCTTTTCGTCGTAAAGGCGCTCAATTGCCCGATATGTATCAACGAATTTATCTGCCACAGGCCAATGTGTTAAATATAAATCGACATAGTCCATATTTAATTTCTTCAACGATGTTTCAAAGGCTCGTAATGTGTTGTCATAGCCTTGATCCGAATTCCAAACCTTTGTCGTAACGAAGATTTCTTCGCGCGGCACGCCAGAGTGACGAATCGCTTCACCTACTTCAGCTTCATTGTAGTAAAGTGCAGCGGTATCCACTGCGCGATAGCCTACTTGTAGTGCCTTCGTAATAGCAGCAAGCGTTTCATCGCGGTCTGTCATTTTGTAGACACCTAAACCTAAAATTGGCATTTCTACACCGTTAGCTAATTTTTTTGTACTTTGCAATTGCATTTTTATACCCCCTTTATTTTATTATATACCGAATTCTTTCGAGAGACGAACCTTACACACCGAAAAGCCATTTGAATTTCAATGGAATGAAATCCAAATGACTAAATAGAATATATCTGCGTTTTTTTAAATATATTTGCGAATTTCAAATTATATCTGCGTTTTTTCATGACATATCTGCGAAATTCTCATATATATTTGCGAATTTTCACTTCTCGTCTAATTTATCAAATTGCTGTGGATCTACGATGCGGTCATCCTCCTCTAGCTGTTGACCATCTCGCATATTTTCCATTTGCTTACCTAACTGCTTTAAATCCTCCATATCGTTCACCATATGCCCGCTTGTTGGCTGCTTCTTATTTATCTCCATTTTAAGCCCCCTCCTTTTTTCTTTTCTATTCCCGAAAATGCATAAGTTTAACCTATTTAGACACAAAATAACCATAGTAAAGTTACTACTTATAAGCTATACTAATAAAAGAGTTTATATACATGAGGAGGATACTTCCATGAAATTATTATTAATTCTTGGCATTTGTGTAGCATTCTTAACTGCAATCTTCACTGGTGGTTACGAAGGCAAACCATTCGCTAAAAAAGACTAATCTTTACGCCTAATTAGGCAACTACTACAAAACACTCGGACTGTACGGGTGTTTTTTTGTATATAAAGATAAGTCAATTCACGTACATATTCACGAGGAATATGTTAAATTTGATATACAGTCCAATCTATAAGGAGCATCTATATGACTATAAACTTTCATCAAAAACCGAATATGTATACATCACATGTACAGCTAAAAGTGGCTGATTTACAACGTTCACTTGAATATTACACAACAATTATTGGCTTTCAAATTTTACAGCAGGATGAGCAAACAGCTTATTTAACAGTTGATGGCACAACAAGCTTTTTATCCTTAATAAAAGTAGACAATGCCCTGCCATTACATGATGGCTTAACAGGCTTGTATCATATTGCACTATTGCTGCCGAGCCGGAAAGATTTAGGCAATATCGTACAGCATTTTGTTCAGCACAATATCCGCCTCGGTGCAGCAGACCATGGGGTCAGTGAAGCACTGTATTTAAATGACCCTGATGGCAATGGGATTGAGATTTATGTAGATCGTCCTGCAAGTAGCTGGCAATGGCAGAATGACAATGTCACAATGTACACAGAGCAGCTAAACTTCAATTCGATTTTAGCAGAAGCTGATGGTGGCTGGAATGGCCTTCCACAAGGTACGATGATTGGACATATTCATCTATCTGTTGCAGATATCGCACAATCAGAGCAATTTTACACAAACGTGCTTAATTACAATGTTGTCGCTCGCTATGGAAAGCAGGCGCTCTTTATTTCAACAGGCAATTACCATCATCATATCGGCTTAAATACTTGGCATAGCGCAAATGGCAGCAAGCCTTCATCACAGCAGGTCGGACTACAATCATTTACCGTTGTTTTGGAAAATGAGGAAGTGGCACAGCAAATTCAAAATAACTTAATAGCAGCAGGCTTCAATATAGAGCAATATGAACACGCTCCACTTCATGGTGGCACACAAATTTTTTCAGTGGAAGACCCGAATGGAATCCGCATCCTGTTTACGATTTAAAACTGTTCCAATTTTGGAGCAGTTTTTTTGTTGAGAATAATCCCTCGCTCATTTCGTTGTAATTAATGAAAAAGCTTTTTCTAAAAAGATAAGGAGTTTTGTTTATGCAGCATAAATTTATAAAACGTTTGAAAAAACAAAAAGAGGACGCGCTTGAATACATCATCGATGAATACTTACCATTTGTAAAAGCAATTGCCTTCAAAATTTTAGCACCAATCGGCAAGCAAAGCGCGATTGATGAATGCATTAATGATGTATTTTTAGATGTATGGCAAAATGCCGAGAAGTTTCAAGGAGAGCCTGCTGACTTCAAGCGCTGGCTTGGTACCATTACAAAATATAAAGCGATTGATTATTACCGTGCATTAGACAAGCAAAATATGCGGGCGGCTGAGCTCGTTGACTGCTACGAGCAACATAATAGTAACAGCGAGCAAACAATTTTAAAGCAGGAGCAAAAAAACACAATGCTCCTTCACATTAGCCAACTAGAGCCACCTGATGGCGATATTTTTACAATGAAATATTTTTTAGAAATGTCCAATAGTGAAATTGCGGATGCCTTATCCTTAACGAAAGCGGCTGTGGATAACCGCCTATACCGCGGCAAAAAAAAATTAGCCGAATCCCCACAATTAAAGGAGATGTTTATATGAGCGACTACAAAAAATTCGCAAACTTAAATATTGATGAACTTGAGCCTATGGCTGTTGATGAACTAGAAAAAAAGCGACTAACAAAGTATGTGCTTGGTCAAAAAAAGAAGCGTGCAGCTTGGCGTAAATATGCAATAATTGCTGCTATATTACTCGGTGGAACGATTGTCACACCATTGACATTCCCATCCTTTGCAGCACAAATACCTTTTATGAAAAATATTGTGGAATATACAGATAAATATTTTATTCATAATAACTATAGCGACTTAGCGACGATTGTTGAGCAAATGCAAACAAGTGATGGTATTTCGATAATGATTGAAAATGCAATATTTGATGGTACATCTGTCACACTGACCTATGCGATTGAATCAGAAAAAAATTTAGGTGAGCTACACTTTATTAACGGTTCTGCCAACATTGATATTCAATCAGCTACAGGAGCTGGTGGAGGAATGTCGCTTGAGAGAATTGACGCAAACACCTATGTTGGTGTCATGAAAATCACACCATTTTTTGAGGGTGTTGCACCAGAAGAAGTTTTAGTCAGCTGGCATCCTACTGATATTCAAGCAGAGTCGGGTGTTGTCTATAAAGGAGATTGGTCCTTCGAATTTAAGCTACCGAAACTAGAAAATGATGTGAAAAAGGTACATGTGGAGCAAGAGGTTGATGGTGTTCAAGTCATCATCAATTCAATTGAGCAAAATGCTTTATCTACCATCGTGCATTATACACAACAGCTTGATAAAAATACGATGGAAGAATGGCCATGGGCTTCCATTACAATTAAAAAAGTACGCGATAATTTAGGGAATGTTTACGAAGCACAAGGTAATGGAGGACAAGGCAATATCGAAACAGCTACAATGCATTGGAGCTTTTCAATTGACCAACTACCTCCAGAAGCGACTACACTATTTATCACACCTGAAATTTTCTATAGTAAGGGTGCGGGAGATAATAAAGTTGGTCCAGTAATGCCTGAGATGGCAATTGATTTAAAATAATATATAGACAGGCTGCATGAAAATATTGCTGTGAAAAATTGTGAAACCTTTTTCTTTTATAAAACGTATGAAAATCAATACAACATAGGAGGATTTTTATATGTCTTTTTTTAACAAAGTTTTAGCGAGTGTTGGGATTGGTTCTGCCACTGTTGATACAAAGCTACAGTATACAACATACAATGTGGGTGATGTAGTAAGTGGTATTGTTGAAATTAGAGGCGGCAATGCAGAACAACAAATTGATACAATTTATTTAAATTTATGTGCAAATTATTTAAAAGAAGTAAATGACTCGAAACGCAATGAAACTGCAGTTTTAAAAAGTATGAAGCTAAACGAGGCTTTTACAATTCGAGCAAATGAGTTTCATAGCATTCCATTTTCCTTCATCCTACCAACAGATGTGCCAGTTACATTGGGACAGACGCGTGTCTGGATTCAGACTGGGCTAGATATCAAGGCGGCTGTTGACCCAACTGATAAAGATTATATTGAAATTAAGCCAACACCACTTGCTACTGAAATTATACATGAGGTGCAACAGCTCGGCTTTCATTTGCGTAAAGTAGATTGCGAAGCTGCTCCTGCACGTTATCGACAAAGCTATCCGTTTTTGCAAGAGTTTGAGTTTGTGCCAACAGCTAATACGTATCGTGGACGCTTAGATGAATTAGAATTAGTATTCCTCTCTCAAACAGAGCGTTCAGCGGAAATTTTATTGCAAGTAGACCGTAAAGTTCGAGGATTAGCTAGCCTTTTATCAGAAGCCTTAGATATGGATGAAAGCTTTGTCCGCCTAACTATTTCCGAAGGTGATTCGATTTCAGCAAAACTACAACAGGCAATTAATAAGCATATGTAAACGAAAATGGCTGCTCAAAATTCGAGCAGCCGTTTTTTCTTACTACCTCTACGATTAAATTTAAAAACAAAGATTGTAGCAGCAATTAAAAGAATCAAGGTGACAGCGCCTATAACGAGCATTGCCGTATTATTTGTGGATTCGTTAGCTCCATTTGGCATCCTTTGTCCACCCTCTCGATTCGGCGGTTGCATTTGATCTCCATTCCAATTAGCTGGTGGCTGTCCAAATGCTCCTTGCTGCCCCTCCTCTCTATTGGCTGGTAGCTCCATTTCATCTTCATTCCAATTAGCAGGAGGTTGCCCATTCATTTCCCCATTTTGAAAGCGCTCTGGAAAACCTTCATTGCTTGATGTTGTGCTTGCTTCTATTACAAGCTCACCTGATAACTGCTTTAAAATAGATGCTGAGCGTTGTTTAGCAAATTCAGGTAAGCTTTTTTCGCCTTTTACAGCTTCTAAAAACTGCTCTGTTGTAGAAAATTTTGTCGGATCAGCTTCCACATATGTTGTCAGCAATGCAGCTAAATTATTCGTTATATTTTGCACATACTGTTCTGTTAAATATGTTGTCGCAACTTCCTCTAGGTAGCCTTCATATATAGCTAGATATTCATCATTCGAAAGTAACGTATTTAATAATGGACGCTCTTCTAATGAGATGCCTGATACAGGTGTATAAATACTAAAATTAACGGCTTCTTCTGCTAATAAATCTGTTGATTGTCCCATCATATCCATGCCCATTCTATTTCCTCGTTGCATGTTCGCACCATCTTTTGACATGTCAGCATCCTCATTTTGTAATGGCATATTGCCCCATCTCCCTATGCCATTTGCATTGGACATATCAGCATCTTCGGTTGGCTGTGGCATATTACCACCACCCATTCCCATGCTAAAACCACCAAAGGACATATTATAATCCCATGGAATAATAGAAAAAACACCATTTTCCTCATACAAGTAGTAATTGTGCTTTAAATTACTTTGATAGCTATCAAGGTTAACTAAAGCGGTATTGACTGCGAAATATCTTAATATTTCATCAACATCTAAATATTGCTCAAGGTCTCCACCTTCGCTAAGTGCCTTTACCATCTCAACCCATTTAGAGCTTTCTGCATTCGCTTCATTTGTTTTTAAATCAATACCTGTATAATCACTTAGATCATCACTAATATATTTTAAATCACTACCTACGCCATCTGGTTTATATAAAAAACCATCGTTAGAGCCAAAGTTGTTAGCAAGAAACGTTTCATCCACCTGCTCCACACCTAAATATAAGCCTTGGTCTTGACCATTGACTGTAATGTACATATAGGAATGTGCTGGTGTTGGCAGCCCTATTTCCTCCATGATTTCATAAGAAATGTATTCCCTCATTAATGTTGTATCGCTATAATTATTGTTCAAATTAAGCTTTGTTAAACCATATAAGCTCTGTTCATTATCATAATAATCGAAGTCGATTTTAAAGCTATAGCGGTCTGAATCACTATTAACTACTGAGTTCAAGGTTAAATTGCCCTTTGTGCGAATGGCGACATGCTCCATTCGCTTACCGTTCACTGTGACAGTTGCTTCTTTATACTCCTCTGCTACAGCATTTTCAAGCATACTCTGCCAATCCTCTTCAGAGATTTCAATATCAACCGTTGTTACTTTGCTTTGGTTAAAGACAAGCTCCTCATAGGAAAATGCCGCATTTGTCGTTTGAATACCGATGTTTGGTATAATGGCAACCATCACAATAAAGAGCAGCAATAAAGTTGCCATACATAAATAGACCACACGTGATTTTATCATGCTGTATCCCCCTTGATTGGGATTGTCCCTTTTCCAGACAACCCCTGATTTATATTTTGGATGAGCGAATTTCCCTGTTTGTTGAGCGAAAATTGCATGTCGTTGAGCGAATCACCACTTTTAAACAAGCTAAGCCGTAAAATTGCCATCATAGCTCAGCATAATTGCTGATTTCACACCATTTAATTGCGCAACAGCCTCCATTAATTGTGCATCACCTGATTTCATACGTACCTCATATGTTGCCTCAATATCGCTACCTTGCATGATTGATTTTGATTTTAACGCATACTTTTTCGAATACTTTGCCATTAACTGCTCTAGCTCTTCATTCACTGCTGCTTGTTCAAATTTCACGACAAGCAAATAAGGATTTTCAATCGTCATTTTATTGACAAATACGACTAACACTAAGCCGATTAAAATCGCACCGACAATAACAAGTGGAATAAAGCCTGCACCACACAAAATACCTGAAACAATTGCCCAGAAAATATATACTAAATCCATCGGGTCTTTAATTGGTGTACGGAAACGAACAATTGATAATGCCCCAACCATCCCTAGAGATAACAAGACATTTGAGCTAATCCCCATAATGACTAGTGCCGTTGCCATCGTCATAATCAATAGCGAAATATTAAAGGAATGTGAATAAATAATGCCGTTGAATGTTTTTTTATACACCGCATAAATAAACAACCCAACAAAAAATGCAACAACTAATCCAATCAATGAATCTGTCAAAGAAAAGGATGTTGTTTTCTCAAGAAAGCTTGATTTAAAAATATCTGTAAAATTCGTTGTATCCATCATAAATCTCTCCTTTTTTAGCCGAACATACGGCTTAATTGATATTTGGAATAGGCTTCGGCATGTGTATCTACTGATTGCAGTAAATATTTAATAATATCTGGTAAATACTCATCATACTTCACTTCCAGCACCAGCATATTTGGCTCAAGCACATCGACCATTGGCAAATACGGCTGAAACATATCATTATTGCGCACACTCGTCTGAATTTTGCTATCAAAGGTTACACGTACATTGCCGAATGGATAGACATACGCCTCTCGCTCATAATCAACAACCGTCACAGGCTTTAATTGCTGATACATCATCTGTTCATATAAATCGCGGATTAATGCCCGCTCATCTTTTTCCATCCACTCTAGCTCACTGCGCCGCATTTTTTCATATTCCGCTTTCGTCATTAGACATTTTGTTTTAAACGTCATATTGTGGCGCTTGCTTTTGCGTTCTAAGTAAACTGTCGTCGCTGCCTTGTCATAAATGCGTACCCGATACTTATCACGATGCAAATAGCCTTCCTTTTTTTCGTTTAACGCTTTATTTGAAAAATTATCAAAGTACGTGCTACGGATTAAATATTTTCCGTTTGCATTCGCATGTGCATCAAGCTGCATAACATGTGCAAGCTTGCTTTTCATCATCATGTACTGCGGATAAGAAATAGCATGTTTAATCTCTTTTCTACCATTTTTCATTGTGCTCACTCCCTTTACAACTCTTACTATAAGCATCCAATGTGTCAGGCAGATGTCAGCACAAAAAAGAGTGCGAAAAATTTTTCGCACTCTCATACTGCTTTCACCAAAGTTATTTCGAAGCTTGTTCCAGCCTCGCTGCTGTTAATCAATTGCAAATCACCACCGATGGATTGTGCCATCATTTTGCTTAGTGACAGACCTAATCCTAAGCCACGCACCGCGTACTTTTTATTTTCCCCTCGGTAAAAGCGCTCAAAAATAAATGGCTGATCCTCTGGTAAAATGCCTTTTCCCGTATCCTGAATTGTCATAATGACACGCTTTTCCTCTTGCTCAATTGTTATTGTAATCGTTCCTTGCTGCTCAATTGCTTGCTCAGCATTCGTCAATAAATTCGTTAATATTTGCTGTAAACGCACTACATCCCCCTGTATCTCAGCATCAGGCTCAAGATAATGTACCACAAGCTGTTGCTTCTCATGCAATAGCTCCCATTGCTGTACTATATTTCGTACAATCTCATTCATATAAATTGTTTCAATATGAACAGGCAGCGCATCAACCGCAAAACGGTTAAATGCGAGCAAATCGCCAACCATCGTTTTCATTTTCGTTGTTTCCTGTAAGGCCATTTGGATAAAGGCTTGTGCCTCATCTCCTGTTACAACACCATCGTTCACTGCTTGTAATAAGCCGCTAATCGATGTTACAGGTGTTTTCAATTCATGCGTCACCCCTGCCAATAATTCGGTACGCGTTTTTTCTAGCTGCTCTAGCTTCGTTGCCATCTCCTTAAACGATGTCACAAGCTCATCAACCTCTTGTTCCTTATTATTTTCAGGTAAATACACATCATAATTGCCACCTTGAATTTGCTTCGCTGCATCTGCTACTTGCTTAATCGGTGCTGCTAAACGCCTTGATAAAAAATAAATCGCTCCCCAACCAAGCACTGCTAAGGCACCTATCAATAAAGCGAGCTGCCCATATGCTTGATTCACCTGTGTTAAATGACGCTCGTCCTCTAATACAAGCACCCATCCATATAGCGCTTCATCCACATAAATTGGCTTTTTGACAAGATAATGCTCACCCTGTGGCATCAAGGATACTTTTGTATATTCTTTATCGCCCTCTAACCATGTCGCCACATTTTTTATACTGTCTGGTGGCATCGGCCGGTTGCTTGTTAAAATATTCCCATCTGCATCCGCTATATATAAAATTGGATCAATTTCACGCATTTGCAGCCGCCCTCGCTCATCGATAAAGTTTGGCATTTTATCCGTTGTGTCTGTCAGCCGATAAACCGTTTCCTCTGCTAAAAATGTCATCATTTCAATGCGGTTCGTAAAGGCTGTATGGCGAATCCAGCTTGCTGAAAGAAGGAAAATAATCGCTAGTCCTATAAGCAATGTTGCCAAATAGCGGCTTGTCCAATAACGTAGCAACGTCGTTTTTTTATTTTTTTGCAACACTTAGCTGATACCCCAATCCTCGCAACGTCCTAATTTCACCTTCCGCTACATCCCAATCAGTCAATGCCTTGCGTAATCGTTTAATAGCTAAATCGACAGCACGGTCACTGCCATCATATTCCCAGCCCCATACATGCTCGATTAACTGATCTCTTGTAAACGTTTGATTCGGATACTCTGCCAAAAAAAGCAGAACAGATAAATCTCTCGGTGTTAATACAACCTCCTGTCCATGCAATGTAACTGTGTGTGCCCTCATATCAATTTCAAGCTGCCCAAAGCGCTTCATAAAGGTTGATTGCTCATTGCCTTGCGAACGTCGTAATACCGCCTTCACTCTTGCAATCATCTCATCTGCCACAAAGGGCTTCACAATATAATCATCCGCCCCTTTATCAAAGCCGGCTAAACGATCTTGTACCTCGCCTAAGGCTGTCAGCATTATAACAGGACAGCTACTTTGCTGACGAATTTCCTGCAAAATTGACCAGCCATTTTTATCAGGCAGCATAATATCAAGCAATACTAAATTTGGCTGATGCTCGTTAAATAATGCTAGAGCCTGTCCGCCATTATAGCATTGCACAACTTGATAACCAACCTTCTCTAAATAGACCTTCAGCACCTGACTAATCGCAAATTCGTCTTCCACTACAAGTATTTTTGTCATGTTCTCACCTCTCCCGTTACTGTAACACGCTATGATGTCAGCTAGATGTCAAAGAAATAGCACCTCCATAAAGGAGATGCTATTTAACTTCTCACAAATGACTTTGCATTTTGATTGTTTATCTGCGAATTTTCGTAACTTATCTGCGCTTTCTCTCAAATTATCTGCGAATTCCGATGACTTATCTGCGTTTTTCTTTATTTCAGCCCTGGATATCCTTGTTGCCTTAATGCCTCATAAATAACAATCGCCGCCGTATTCGATAAATTCAGCGAACGAATATGGTCGCTCTGTGGAATGCGTAAGCACATATCTCGACGCTCATAAGCAAAATCCTTCGGCAAACCTGTCGTTTCCTTACCAAACATGAAATAAATATTGCGCTCACTGTCACTAAAATCATGCGTTGTAAACGGCTCATCACTGTATGTTTCAATTAAATAGACATCGCCGCCCTCGCTATAAGCGATAAAATCCTCTAATGAATCGTGATACACGACATGAACGTGCTCCCAATAATCAAGACCAGCTCGCTTCAGCATTTTATCATCTGTTGAAAAGCCTAACGGACGAATTAAATGTAAGCTCGTATTCGTCCCAGCACATGTACGTGCAATATTTCCTGTATTTGCTGGAATTTCTGGCTGATATAAAACAATATGCAATGGCATAAATAAACCCTTCTCTCACTCAATTTCTACTAATAATGCTAGCCCTTTGTCGATTTCAGCTAGCACTTCTGCATCTTGCTCACGCTCTTTTGCTGCTAGCAACGCTTCTTTGACACCTTGTCCACCAATTTTTCCAAGCGCCCATGCGGCAGTTCCGCGAATAACGGGGCGCTCATCCTTGTTCATAACTGCTAATAGCTTTGGCACCGCCTGCTGCTCCTTAAAATGAGCTAGCGCTAAAATGGCATTGCGCTGAATAGGCTTTTTACCACGCCATGAGCCAGAAACATGTCCAAATTTCGTTTTAAATTCCTTGTTTGAAATCGTTAATAGTGGCTCTAACAAAGGCTTTGCTAACTCTGGATCAGGCATAAATTCCTCATGAATCCAATTCACCTTGCCTTTATTTTTCGGGCAAACTGTCTGGCATGTATCACAGCCATATAGACGATTGCCAATTTTCCCACGAAACTCATCAGGTAAAAAGCCTTTTGTCTGTGTTAAAAAGGCGATGCAGCGCTGTGCATTTAATTGCCCTCCCTCCACAATAGCACCTGTTGGGCATACATCAATGCAAAGTCTGCACTCACCACATTCGTCCTCCATTGGCTGGTCTGGTGCAAATGGAATGTTTGTAATTAGCTCACCTAAATAAACATAAGAGCCAAACTCTGGCGTAATAATAGAACAATTTTTAGCGCTCCAGCCGATGCCTGCACGCTCTGCTACTGCACGGTCTGACAGCTCTCCTGTATCAACCATTGATTTTATTTTAACATCTGGTACACGCTCACATAGCCATGCCTCAATTAACTGCAAACGCTCACGTACGGCAACATGATAATCCACTCCCCAAGAAGCACGACAAAAAATACCGCGTCGCTCCCCCTTTTTCCCTAAAGGGGCATCTTGCATTTTAGAAGGATAGGCAAGAGCAATTGCAATAATGCTTTCTGCTTGGTCTAACAATTGCAACGGCTCTGTTCTTTTCTCAATATCGGACTCTTCAAAGCCAGATTGATAGCCTAATTCTTGCTGGCGACGCAAACGATTTTTTAATTCGATAAACGGAGAGGCTGTTGTAAATCCAATTTTATCGACACCGATTGATTTTGCATACAAAATAAGCTCTGTCTGTAAATCAGTGACATTCATTTTCCTTTTTCTCTCCTTATTGCTATAATAATATCTACTCTTAATAAGCAGGTGATTTTATGAAAATTGCATTGCGCGATTCACTTTCTACATATAATTTAAAAATCGGCATTATTTATTATAACAAAATTGTCGTGTCAGATTCTCCTCAAATGATTAAAGGTCGCATACAGCTTTATCAGGAAAATTTATTTTTGGAAATGCAGGAAACTCCTGTGACAGAACGAGCAGGGATTGCCGAATGGCGTAAGCTTTGGAAGACGCTTGGGGCAGACCCTAATCGCTATCGTCATTCAGCCGAAAGCTTAATGCGCCGCATTGCCAAGCAAAATTATTTAACACCGTTCCATTCAGCAGTCGATTTAAATAATTTCTTCTCATTGCAATATGAAGTACCTATTGGAATTTACGACATGGACAAGCTACAAGGCGATATTGAAATAGCTCTTGGCGATGAGGAAACAGGCTATGAAGGCTTAAACGGACGTTATAACTCACTTAAAAATATTTTATATACAGATGATGAGCTTGGAGCATTTGGCAGTCCCTTCGTTGATTCACAACGCACAGCTGTAACAGAGCAAACAACATCTGCCTTGCAGATCCTGTATTTACGTCCATCTCAATCTGAAGATAATTGTAAGGAATTGCTAGCAGCCGTTGGCAAAATGTTCACACAAGTCAATGGTGGCGATTTCTCTATCGCCTTGCTGTCAAATACAACAAAAGAGGTGCCATTAAATGATTTCATTAGCGGAAGCAATTAAATTAAAAAGCATTTTAAGACAAAAAATTAGTGACCTTTCTATCGAGCTCTCCACTGTTTCCTTCACGGTTATAGAAAAAGGGGAAGAACCAAAAGCACAGGGACGCACAATGCAGCAAGTCGAAGCAGATTTAGCTGTAGTCAGAAAAGATTCACGTACGCTTGATCGCTTAATTTACCGCGCAAATATTGATCACTTTATTGAGTTTAATGGAGAAAAGCTTGCTATCGTTGAAGCGATTGAGCTTGCAACACAGCTCCGCGCTGAAGCTGGGCAAGCAAAGACATTTGGCATTTCTGAAAAAGAAAGCTATATGCATAGCATAGGGGAAACGATTTTATATAATGTCGCTCTTTTTAACCCTGAGGAATATCGAGTGCGTGCAATTGAGCTGGAAAAGCAAGCACACCGCCTCTCAAATGCAATCAATGCGAAAAACTATCAAGTGCAAATCGACTTTGATGACTCTATGTATTTCTAATCTTGGTGCGGTGAGACTCCAAGCCAAGTTGTAATGAGCGTTTTCAATCTTTTAGCGATAACTAAACGCAAACCAATAACAAGTTACCCGTTATTATGTTACCGATTACCAATTACCAACTAAATGAGTAATAGGACAAACAAACTTGATAATTTAACATCAAACGCTCACTACGAAAAGAAGCTGCCTGTAAGCAATTGCCTACAGTGCAGCTTCTTTATTATTCCACACCAGGTAGTATTCTTAACACTTTCGCATCTGCATCTAATATCGCCTCGACACCTAATGGAAGACCAATATTCGGTCTGCAATGCCCGATTTTAAAGCCTGCTACTACAGGTTTGTTCAATGGCTTCAAATAATGCGAAACAATTTTCAATAGCTCCGCTTCTTCGACACCATTAAAATCTCCAATCACAAAGCCTGCCACCTGCTCCAGCTTACGAGCCAAACGCAATTGATTTAACATTCCGTCAACGCGATCTGGCGACTCATGAATATCCTCTAACACAACGATTTTATCCTGCAAATCCGCTTCGAATTTGGTTGCTAGCGTACTCACAAGACGATTTAAATTGCCTCCAATTAATTCCCCACGAGCTACTCCACCAACAATTGTTTCAAGCTTGGAAATCCCTTCATCATAATGAATCTCCATCGGTGTAAATAATTGCTGAAACATTTTTGCAGATAGCTCATCTAAAGATTCGCTACTTTCACTTAACATCGGTCCGTGAAACGTCACTAAATCTGCAAATTGGTTTACTGCTACATGCAGACTCGTCACGTCAGAAAAGCCCCAAATAATTTTGGGATTCTCCTGCAAAAGCTGATAATCGATTTTATCTAGCAGTCTGCCAATTCCGTAGCCCCCACGCACACAAAAGATTGCTTGAATCTCTTCATCCGCTATCATCGCATGCAAATCTGCTAGGCGTTCCTCATCACTACCCGCTAAAAACCCATCAAACTCCGCAATTGTCCTTCCTAACTTATAACGTAAACCTAATCGTTCAAGCAATTCTAGCTTAATTGGAAGCTGTTCCATTTTTAATGGACTGCTTAATGCAATCACCCCAACCGTATCGCCCTGCGTTAATTTTGCTGGTCTAATTTTCAATTTCCCCACCTCTTTCAATCAATTGTATTATAACATCATGAAAGGTATGTAGCCTAACTGAGCTTAATCCCACCAAAAATACCAAACTGATTCCTTCATTAAATAATCAGCGTACTCTCCAATCGTTGAAAAAGCTTCTAAAACATACTGGCAAAATAACACATGCTCTTTCGCTAAAGCTAGTGCTGCCTCAAATGTAGTAGGCTTGTTCTCTGCTTTTAAAACCCAGCAGTCCTGCGTTACAGCAATCGGCTTCGCATCATATTGCTCTTGCCAATGCTTCATCACCATTGCCTGATAAAGAGGTAAAGGACATTCATTAAAGCCACCCATTGGCATCCATAAAGTAGCCTCGAACGCCTTTTCTGTAGGCACAGCCATAACGATTACTTTCCCTTCCTCATATTCATTGCGTTCATCAATCCATTGTTCATCTATTATAAATGAGCTAACATCGCTTTCCTTCTGTACCTCATCTAAAAATGATTCATTAATTGTTTGAGAGGAGCTCAATTGGTAAATTTCCTCAAAGCTTTTCTTACTTAGCTCAAGCTCCAAATGAAAAAGATTTGATTCTGCAATTTTACGCCAAACGTCATCCATGCTTATATGCTGCATTTGCTGTCGCTGCTGTTGTACAAAATTACTTAAAGATTCATGCTCCTCATATACTTCCTCAAGCATTTCTGACAAATTATAGCTCGGCACAATGAGTACCCCTTCTTTTTCAGACCATTGCGTTGCAGACATTACCTTCGTAGGTTGTCCCTGCAAATAGCCTAACATTTCCTCCAGCATTACCATTCACGCTCCCGTAATGCGTCCTCCACATCCAACTCAATATTGTATGCTTGCAATATATCAATAACTGTTTCAGCAATACTATCTCTTGCAACTGTTTCAAGCTCACTGCTATTCGCATAAAACTCATCCTCTAAATCGTTAATCGCTAAAGTAATCTCATCAAACTTTGCTTGAATTTCCTCTAAAGAATGAGGTCCTTGCTCTAAATAATGAACGCCGCCCTCTAACAATACTTTAATTTTATCTACTAAAAAGTTTGGATAATAATCATCTTTATACATAATTTCTAAGTAGTTTATTTCTTTCATCTTAGCCAGCTCCTTTGTTTTTAGTTTGACATCTGCCAACCTTCTTCTTCATCCCAAATAGCATCTGTATCATCTAAATGTACATGCCAGTCTCCCTCAGCAATCGCTCTGCGAATCTCTGTTAAGCATTGCAGCCAATAAAATAAAGTTTGCACAACTACTTCATAATCATCTACTAAAGGTAGCTTTGTTGAGCCTTGGAAAATGATCGTTGTATCATCACTGCCTTGCTCATAAACATAAAATGTTTCAGCGATATCTGACCATTGAAAATTTTCATTATAGTCATTAATAATAGCATGAATCTTATTTTGTTCCTCAATGGTTAATGCTTCATTGCGCTCACACGTATAATAAATTGAAACGCTCATAATGACCTCCAAAATTTTTTGCGACTTTCTAAAAGAGCAATCAGCTCTAGTAAACTTGGAGCTAAATGCTCTCGCCTGCTTGCAATCCTTTGAAATATTGGAATTGCTTCATACATTTGATATTCGCTATAAACATAGTAGCTGACAAAAGCACATTGCTCATAGCCACGGGGCTCCTCTTCCTCCCAGCCTAGCTCATCATCTTCAATTTCTGACCAAAGCCATTTTTCCTGTAGCAATTCATCCATATGCTGGACAGGGTTAGATGTTAGCTCCTCCCAAGTAAAGGCGGAGGCAACAATCTCATATAGCTGTATTTCTTCTTGTGTTATACTTTCTATTGGTCGATTTGGTAGCGTATACAATAACTGCTGTATTGTCCAAGGTGTGACCTGCCATAACGTACTTTGATGCTCAATTAATTGAGCTAGCTGTCCATACTGCTCATGTTTTATTAATTCAGGAATTTCTGTACCTCTCCCATAAGCAGTTGTTAAGCGATGCCACGGTATAGATGCAACTTCTTTATAGACAATTTGCATCAGACCACCTCTTTTCTTTAGCCTATTGTTTCTATAATATTGCCATCCTGGGCTTTTATAGAGGTAGGTATAATATGAATCTCTAAGCTTTTAAACGTAGAAAGACTCACTGTTTTTTCCTTAGGTTCTAGTATCGTATTCAATTCCTCTAATGCAGCATGATGAAGTGTAATTTCTATACCTTCTTCACTTTCTTGTATTACAGGTATATCGCCGATATTCAAAGTAATTTGTGCTTGCTGTCCAACAAGGATAAGTGACTTATTTTTTAAAAGGCGTCCATTTAATGTTTTCTTTATGATATTTGCTTGCTTAGCACCAATCGTTAATATAGCTGACTTTGTCTCGCCTGAGCTCCACGCTAGCTGTTCATTGTATAAATAACCTGTGCTAGAACCATCTTGTTTAATTCCTTGCTCTATAGCATCCTGCACCTCTTGTATCGTTACCATTGATGCTCGCTCTAAATCCGTAATATAGTAAGGCATATATGACTGACAAGCTTCTAGTAAACCTCTTGTATTCCAAGTTTGAACAGCTTCAAGCTCATCTGCTGTAATCCCTATCATCTGTAAAAATTGAACTTGCCCATTCGCTGTCTCCATTGTAGCAAGCTCTAAATCTTCAATAAAAGCAAGTGCTGTTAATTGTGTATCAGCATCAAGACAAATCGGTCCATTCGCATCTAAGTAATCCCCTGCGCGAAATACATTGCCACTGCTAAATACGTATCTCCCCATATTTTGCAATAAATTAAGCGCCCAAGCTGGCGGCTCTTCCTCCGCAATGTCCCTTGCTAAACGAAATGTTAATTCAAAGCCATAGCCACTAACTTCAACATTATCCGATTCCTTTTCATATAGCTCTGAAAAGCCATATGTAACAAAATGCCAATGTGCTATAGGCTGCTCACTCTTATAAACGCTTATACCGTCTAATGGATCATTTCCACCAAGCGCGTATGGAATCATTGTGCCATAGTGAGCTGGCTGTTGATCACCATATATTTTTTCTACAGCTTGATCAATAGCATCCCAGCCAGGTGCCTCATAATTTTCTTCCTCCGTCATACATATCCCTCCATAGATTCCTGACATTACTTAATGAATAAGGAAATTTTATGTTAATGCATTTTAAAAGTCAATGAACCATACTACCCTTCGTCATGAGCGTTATGGCCTAGAAATAGAGATATTAGAGCTCGATATTTCTTCCTTTGACTCATAGCATGCTGCATATAAACTCAGAATATAGGGCATACTTCTTACCGAAATAATAATTTATTTGAGGTGAGAAAAGCTTGAAGGATAACACAAATTCGTCTAATAAAAAACGTGAGCAATTAGAACAGTTTATTCATGAATCTGAAGGAAAGAAAATGACCTCCAATGAAGGTATTACAATTTCTGATGATGAAAATTCATTAACAGCTGGCGAACGTGGACCGACACTAATTGAAGATTTTCTTGCACGTGAAAAGTTAGCACATTTTGATCGTGAGCGTATTCCTGAACGTGTCGTACATGCAAGAGGATATGGGGCTCATGGCGAATTTCAGCTATATGAATCATTATCAGACTTAACAATGGCTGATTTTTTGCAAGACCCTAATAAAAAAACACCATTATTTGTACGTTTTTCACAAGTTGTTGGATCCAAAGGCTGTAATGAGACAAATCGTGATGTTCGTGGATTTTCCGTTAAATTTTATACGGATGACGGTAATTATGATTTAATTGCTATTAATATGCCCGTATTTTTTATTCAAGTTGCAATCAAATTCCCTGATTTAATTCATTCGGTTAAGCCAGAGCCCGATAATGAATATCCACAAGGGCAAACAGCACACAATACATTTTGGGACTTTATGGCGAACAACAAAGAAACTGCCCATATGTCTTTATGGATCGCATCTAATCGTGCATTTCCTAAAAGCTTTAGAACAATGGAAGGGTTTGGTGTACACACTTTCCGTTTGGTGAATAAGGATGGTATATCTCACTTTGTTAAATTTCATATAAAGCCGTTGCTTGGTGTACATTCATTAATATGGGACGAAGCACAACGCCTTGGTTCCGATGCTGACTTCCATCGTAGAGATTTGTGGGAAAATATTGAAGTTGGCAACTATCCTGAATATGAACTAGCCATTCAAGTGATTAAAGAAGAGGATGAATTTGCCTTTGATTTTGATATATTAGACCCAACAAAATTATGGCCTGAAGAAGATTTCCCTTTACGTAAAATTGGTAAAATCATTATTAATCGCAATGTTGATAATACCTTTGCAGAAACTGAACAAAGTGCATTTCATCCTGGGAATATTGTGCGGGGCATTGATTTTTCAAATGATCCACTTCTTCAAGGAAGATTATTCTCCTATACAGACACTCAACAGGCTCGACTTGGTGCGAATCACCAACAACTACCTATCAATCGTCCAGTATGTCCATTTGCTAATAACCAGCGGGATGGCGCATCAAGGATGATTATTGATCGTGGAAAGGTTGCTTATCATCGAAATGGGCTTGCCAATAATACACCATATACAGTACCAGGCACACAGGGTGGATTCGTCACTTATCCTGCAACAGTAGTAGGGCATAAAGTGAGAAAAACAGCTCCATCATTTAATGATCATTACTCTCAAGCAAAAATGTTTTGGAATAGTATGAGTGACATGGAAAAGCGTCAAATCATTGGTGCCTATTGCTTCGAGCTTGGAAAATGCGGACCATTTGTACGACAGGAATGGGTGAATATACTTGCTCATATTAGCAGCGAATTAGCACACAGCGTTTCCAAGCAATTAGGTACTACAGTGCCTGATGTGGAGGAGTCTCCGGTTATAAAATCCTCCCCAGCGCTTAGTCTCCAAAATACGATTTTTGTACCTGATACATTGCGTGTCGCTGTATTCTTAGCTGAAGGCTTCGATGGTCTTAGTGTAAGTAAGCTATTGGACGAATTATCAGCAGCAAAATTAAGAGTGGTAATTGTGCATGAAACATTAGGGCGAGTAAGCGGAACTGAAGGTGTAACATATGAAGTACATGATAGCTTTTTAACAGGTTCTCCACTTCTATATGATGGTATTCTTATTGTCGGAAGTGGCAATATCACTACACATTTTGCTTATACAGCTCAAAAGTTTACAACCGATATCTACAATCATTTTAAACCTATCGGCATTATTCAAAATGGTGAGGCTATACTTAAACCACTAAGCTTATCAAGTGATGAGGGAATTGTAACTGATGCAGAAGAGAATTTTGCTAACAGATTTATAAATACAATGGCGAAGCAAAGATTCTGGGACCGTCCAAGTTTCCTTTATCCTACGTTATAATTTACTAACTGGCTGCTTATCGGTATTTTACCGATAACGGCCATTTTGTTTAAGAAAATGCTAAGCTTCATACCCGTATTATTTATATCTAACATCTTGAATACCAAAAAAACACCTCACATGTATTTGTGAAGTGCTTTATATCAATGCTTTAAATTATACCAGTAGTCGGGGTCGAACCGACACTCCCGAAGGAACGCGATTTTGAGTCGCGCGCGTCTGCCAATTCCGCCATACTGGCAAAGGCAAATTTGGAGCGGAAGACGAGGTTCGAACTCGCGACCCCCACCTTGGCAAGGTGGTGTTCTACCACTGAACTACTTCCGCA
>NZ_JAMBIZ010000033.1 GCF_025291715.1 Metasolibacillus sp. | reverse complement strand
AATTGAACCGCCGTATACGGATCCGTACGTACGGTGGTGTGAGAGGACGGGAGTTAATCGCTCCCTCCTACTCTATTGGATAGATTTTTTTAGCCAGTATGTTGCTTCGGCATAATCTTGCGCAACGCCAAGTCCTTTTTTGTATAACATACCTAGTTGAAATTGTGCTTTAATATGACCGTTTATAGCAGCTCGACGATACCATTTGGCTGCTTCGGAGTAATCGTGTGAAACGCCTTCGCCATTCGCATACATTTGTGCGAGCTGGAATTGTGCTTTTGGGTACCCTTTAAAGGCAGAAAGGCTGATCCATTTAGCGGCCTCAGTGTAATCAACAGTAACGCCAAGCCCTTTATCGAAAATATTGCCTAATTTATACTGTGCGAGCATATGACCTTGATCAGCGGCAAGGCGATAACAGTGGCGGGCTTCATCATAATTTTTTTCGACACCAAGCCCTTGCTCATAAAGTAAGCCCAGCTCGTATTCTGCCTGGAGATGGTGCTGCTCAACAGCTGATTGAAGCCACTTAGCAGCTTCTGTATAGATAAGCTCATGTAAATAATGCATACCTAGCTCAAACTGGGCATCTGCATGACCACGTATAGCAGCGCGCTTTAGCCATTTCATCATAAGAGGGCTTTCGCTATAGATTTTTTTATAAAGCATTGCTAAGTCGTAACAGGCACTAATATGTTCGTTCGCAGCGGCTTTTGATAGCCAGTCCATTGCTTGCTTTTCATTATTTTGCAGCTTATACATAAGACCTAACGTATATTGAGCATTTGTATGGTTTGCATTGGCTGCAAGGAGAAGCCATTTAAGTGCCTCATCAATGTTTTTTTCGACACCGTCTCCTGTACGATATAATAAAGCAAGCTGAAATTGCGCATTCGTATGATTTTGCAATGCAGCACTTAAAAACCATTTGGCAGCCTCGGCATAGTTAGTTGTTACACCTCGCCCTTTGCTATACATATAGCCTAAATTGTATTGAGCACTTGCATCGCCGGCGACAGCAGCTTTTGAAAATAGCTCGATGGCTTGTTGGAAGTTTTGCTCAACACCTGTGCCATTATGATATAAGAAGCCTAAATTATTGAGCGCACTCGTGTTACCTTGACTTGCAGCGAGCTCGTACCATTTAGCAGCCTCCACATAGTTTTGAGATACGCCCCTTCCTTGATTATAAAGGGATCCTAAATTATATTGCGCATCTGCATGACCGCTTTGTGCAGCTAACTGATAAAGTTCAGCTGCTTTTTGGGCATCTTGCTCAATGCCAAGCCCTAATTCGTAAAGTACACCTAATGCATATTGTGCATCTGCTTCATGTTGTGCCGCAGCTAAAGAGTACCATTTCACAGCTTCTTCATAGTTTTGAGTGACACCTTTACCGTGATTGTAAAGAACGCCCAAATTATATTGAGCGCTAGCATCACCAGCAGTCGCTGCCACTAAAAACCACTGTCTCATCGCTTCAAAATTATCGCTTGTATCCTCATGATTTTGTTTAAGATGTAAGGCTGACGCAGCTAATTCCTCACCATCTTTTAATTCCTTTAAATACCATTCGCAAATATCTATAATATAATCGAGAACAATTTGAGCTGCCTTGGCATCGATTTTTGAGCTTGTTTGTGTAGTTGTCATTTGTTGAACAAGGTTCATTAATAAATAAATGCGACTTGGCTGTATTTTAGATATGAATAGTTTATTTTTTAATAAAGTACGTAGTGCGACATGTACGACAGGCTGTGACATTTTTTTCTCATATATATCTTTTGCAATAATAGTCAAGACTTCACTAGAATGCTGTAAAGAGCGTGAGGGGTAATCATTTACATTTGTAGCTGCTTGTTGCAATGCTAGTATGAGGGGCTGATGTGTGCTAGGGATAGCACTTAAAATAGACGAAAGCTCTTCAGGTTTGTACACGCTCATCACTCCTTCTTATGTTTTTTATCGGGTGAAATGCATAATAGTGTTGAAACTTTTTTAAGAAAAATTCGTAAATATAGGCAAGTAGAAATAGAAGGAGGAACGGATATGGCTGAATTTGAAGACATGATTGCTGGTAAGGACAAGCATTTTTCGAATGATAAATTTTTGACGAAGGTAAAATCGACAGGCTTGAAGCTAGGGATGTCTGCATTACATTCCACAAGCACATTATTTTTTGCACTAAAAAGTCCGAATATGTCAAAGGCAAATAAATTGATTATTTTAGGAGCGCTTGGCTATTTTATTTTACCACTAGATGTAGTAGCAGATCTTTTACCATTTGTCGGCTTAACTGATGATGTCTTTGTGATTACTGCCGCATTAACCAAAGTTTATTCTTCCATTACAGATGATACAAAAATAGAGGCACATCAATTTTTGAAAAAGACATTTGGTGAGAAATATGACTATGAGGAAGAGCTATAGAAAGAGGCTGCCCGGAAAGATATTATCTTTTCGGGCAGTTTTGGTATGATTAGAGAGCAAAGAAGAAACTATTACAGAAAGGGTTGCTGATGAATTATTTTTTGAATACGAAAAAAATAAAAGATATTTGTGGGGAAATCTCTTATAAAAAAGGGAAAAAATATTTTCAAGATAATAAAGTTGTGCTAAAAAATTTTCATCCGAGTGATGCTATAGTCAATGCAAGTGTGAAAGGAAATGGCTTATTTCATGTAGTGATAAAGAAGGGGCAAAATGGGTTTATACATGCAGAATGTACATGCCCACAATTAGAATCCTTTCATAAAAAATGCCAACATGTAGCGGCGGTTCTTGTGCTTTTACATGATATTCAAGTAAACGGAGGAAAGGAAGCAACTTCTCTTTCTACGTCAAATACAGAGTTAGTGAATGAAGTTTTCGAGATATTTGAGAATTCATTTGTGCGCCCTATTCGTAGCCAATATCATATGGAGAATCGAGCAATGCTCTTTGTACAATTTACTTGTGAAATCATGATGCTTAAAAATGGTCAATATTTAATGGGGATAGCAGCAAATATACAATCCTATAAAGTAACTAATTTCAGGGGATTTTTAATAGCTCTTGATAAAGGTGAGGACTATGCGTTTTCAAATGTATTTTCATATAATCCAAAGGTTCATAGCTTTACACAGGAAGACGCCAATGTGTTGAAAAGTTTATTGTATATATTGCAAAATTTTGAGGCAGCGAGAAACGAGCAGCTAGAGATAATAGATGAGCGTTGGCTGTTAATCCCACCTACAGAGTTCGAAAGTCTACTTTATTTGCTTCATCTAGCTCCATATGTCCAGTTAGAGCATCATAGGGCTGTTTATGAGGGGGTAAATATATTATCAAAGCAAACGTTACCATTAATATTTCACTTAGACCAATATTATCGCTTCACGATAAAAAATTTAGAGCATATCATTGTAATGGATACTTATAGCTATGTGCTGTATAAAAATAATTTTTATAAACTATCAAAGGAAGACAGTGTTCGACTTAGTGAATTAAAGTATGCACTGGCGAAAAGCAAGGAAAACCAGCTTCAAATTGAAAAGGAACAGCTGCCATATTTTTTGGATAAGGTAGTTCCTCATTTAATGGAATTAGGTAGTGTTGAAATCGCTAGTAATGTGAAGAACGCTTTTCCTCAAATACCTCCAAAGGCTAAATTATTTTTAGATAGGGTGAACAATAAATTACTTGCTGCACTTGAATTTGAATATGGTAATGTCACCATTAACCCTTTAGAAGACGGGCAAAGTGTGTTAAATCGCGACCACGCCCTTGAGCTAGAAGTTATGAGTTTGATGGAGGCGGGGCTTTTCACTAGAACCGAGAGCGGTTATTTTATGCATAATGAAGAGGCTGAGTATGATTTTTTACATTATATGGTCCCGAAAATAAGTAAGTTTGTTAATGTTTACGCAACAACAGCTGTGAAAGAGAGAATTGTGAAACATTCCAGCCCTCCAAATATTCGAATAGAAGTTGATGAACGAACAGATTGGCTTATTTTTGAGTTTGATATGCATGGTATTCCAGAAAATGAAATTCGCAGCATATTATTAGCTCTTACAGAGAAAAGAAAATATTATCGTTTAACAAATGGCGCATTGTTATCTTTAGAAACGAAGGCGTTTCAAGAAATGCAACGTTTTCTTTACAATATGGGTATCACCTTAGAGCAAATAGAGGCAGAGGAAATACGAGTTCCTTTTATTTCAAATTTTTATAAATTGGGCACCCTTAATGAAAATGTTTTAGTGAGAGGAAAATCGCTTCAAGCTATTATGGACGATTTACTGCACCCTGAAAAGCTTGAATTTATGGTACCTGATAGTATCAATGCCTCGTTTAGAGAGTATCAAATACATGGATTTAAATGGTTAAAAGCATTAGCACATTATAAATTTGGTGGGATATTAGCAGATGATATGGGCTTAGGGAAAACGTTGCAAAGCATTATGTTTATCGTTTCTGTTTTACCTGAAATTCGCCAGCATCATAAACCAGTGCTGGTTGTGTGCCCATCTTCTTTAGTTTATAACTGGCTAAATGAATTAGCTAAGTTTTCTCCACAGGTGCTTGTGAAGCTGATAGAGGGAGATAAAGGGCAAAGAGCGGCGTTGTTAAAGGATATTTCCGAGGTCGATGTTGTCATTGTCTCATATTCTTTACTACGCATGGATATGAATAGCTATCAATCAAAATCTTTTCATACGATTATATTTGATGAGGCACAGGCTTTTAAAAATCCTGCTTCGAAAACGGCGAAAGCTGTTAAAGCGCTGAAGGCAGATAATCGATTTGCCCTAACAGGAACACCTATAGAAAATTCTGTTGATAACCTTTGGTCAATTTTGAATGTTGTTTTTCCAACATTGTTACCTGAGCGAAAAATGTTTAAATCTCTAGCTCACCAAACAATCAAAAAGCTAGTTAACCCTTTTATTCTCCGAAGATTAAAGGAAGAGGTATTACTTGAATTACCAGAAAAAATGGAGTTAGTGCTGACGTCGGATTTATTGCCAGAGCAAAAAAAGTTATATGCGGCTTATTTAGCGAAGCTTAAAGTTGAGACGCTGGAGCATTTAAACAAGGAGACATTCCAACAAAACAAGCTGAAAATTCTTGCAGGCATTACACGTTTACGTCAAATTTGCTGTCACCCTGCTTTGTTTGTAGAAGGTTATACAGGAAGCTCCGCTAAATTTGAGCATGTTATAAACATTGTTCAGGAATGCTATAGCGCGAAAAGACGTATACTAATTTTTTCTCAATTTACGTCGATGTTAACTTTAATTGGGCGGGAGTTAAATCGTCAAGGGATAGTCCATTTCTATTTAGATGGTAGTACGGCTGCAGCTGAGAGAGTAGCTCTTTGTGAGCGATTTAATGCTGGAGAAAGAGAGGTGTTCCTTATTTCATTAAAGGCTGGTGGTACAGGGTTAAATCTTACTGGAGCAGATACTGTTATACATTACGATCTTTGGTGGAATCCCGCGGTTGAACAGCAGGCTTCGGATCGAGCTTATCGAATGGGGCAAAAAAATAATGTGCAAGTAATGAAGCTTATTGCGAAAGGAACAATTGAAGAGAAAATCAATGAGCTACAGGAAAAAAAGAAAAATTTGATTCAAGCAGTTATCGAATCAGATAATGAAAATTTAACGATGTTAAGCGAGCGAGAAATTAAAGATATTTTGATGATTGAATAGGGGGGCTGTCCGAAAAGATGATACTTTTTCGGACAGCTTTAACTATTTAACCTTGCGATATCTTTTCCGCTCTTCTCATTGATATATAAGAAGGTAAAACCATTCCAATTAGAACGAGAGCGATACCGAAAAATTGCAATGTAGATAACGCTTCTTTCAATACAAGCATTGAGGCTAAAATAGCCACTGGTAGCTCCATCGCACTTAAAATAGATGCGAGGCTGCCTCCTACTTTCGGTACAGCGATAGAAAATAATAAAATCGGTAAAATGATGCCGAACAATCCAAGCGCTAAGCCGAATTTCCAAAGTCCAGCACCGAATAGTTGACCATTCCATAAAATTTCAGGCGTCAGTATAATGCTAATAACAATTACTGCCACTAACGATACAAAGAACGTACGTGAAATCGTTGTGATACCTTCTACTTGGCGGGAATTGATTTGAATAAATAACGCAAACGTTAAGGCAGATAGCAAGCCAAGTGCCCAGCCTTGCCAAGCAATAGCAGATAAATCGACATCAACAACACCAGCTGCAAAAATAGTGCCCACTATTAAAAAGATTAACGAAATCGTTTCAGCTCGACTCGGTAAACGTTTATGCAAGGCGCAGTCTATAAACAGCCCAATCCATGTAAATTGGAAGAGCATAACGACTGCAAGTGAGGCGGGCAAATAATTTAACGATTGTCCGTAAATAGTGCCTGTTGCAGCAGTTAATATACCAGCAAGCGTTAAAATGATAACGCCAGATTTATTCAGCCTTGGCAATGAACGCTGTGTGACGATAAATAGTACAAGGGCCAGGAAAAAACCAACCATATATTGAGCTGTAACAGCTTCTGCGGAAGTAAATCCATGCTGCATAGCAACCTTAACAATCGTCGATAAAATCCCGTAGCTACTTGATGCAATGACAATTAATAAGGGGAAAATGAGATTTTTCATTTACAGCTCCTTGACCATATGGTGGAATGGCTCATTAATAATTGTCCACGGCTCTGTAATTGTAAAGCCAAGGCGCTCATATAAAGCACGTGCCTTCTCTTTTTCTAGCTCTACATTTAAGGCAAGCTTTTTATAGCCTTTTGTGACAGCTTGCTCCTCCGCAAATTGTAACAGTTTTGTGCCAATACCTAAGCCACGTGCCTCTGGTGTGACACACACTGTATCAATATAAAATTCATCATCGTGTGCTTCTACATCAATGCTTGTAGGGGCGTTTTTTGATGATAACCATGCTGCTAAATTAGCATCCAATGCTTTGGCTGTTAATCCATCATATAGCACAGCGATGCCAAGTAGCGCATCCCCTTGTTTAGCAACATATGTGTATAAATAGCTATGGCGATTATCTGTACGTTCGATAAGTGCTGTTAATGCTGTGAGTACAGATTGCTCCTCTGTTTCACCAGTTAGACGATGTGCGATATCGCCGATTGCTTCATAAATTAATGGTGCGATTTGTGTAGCATCCATTGGTTGTGCTTGTTGAATTGTAATTTCCATTGTATTCGCTTCCTTTCTTACCTACATAGAAGTATAACAAAATTATGTGCGATTTCTAGTTATCGAAATACTTTAATACTTTAAAGACGCTCTGTTTTCGTGGTAATCTATAGTAAGCAAAATGTCGGAGGTTAGAAGGTTGGCAAATAAAGATTTTATTCTTATTTATGGAGATGCATTTGTTGATTATATTGCAGATGATATAAGCAATACAACATTTACAAAATATTTAGGTGGCGCAACAATTAATGTAGCAGCAGGAATTAGCCGCATTGGTGCCCCGTCCGCTTTAATTACAATTACAGGTGATGATGAGACATCTGAATTTGTTCGCAATGAGATAACGAATGAAGGCGTTAATTTAGATTATGCTGTTTACGTACCAGAAAAGCGCGTGAGTGGTGTGTATGTCGATTTAACAGCAGATGGTGAACGCATTTTTAGAGATTATATAGATGAAACGCCTGATTTACAAGTAGAAGATGTGCAGTTACAGCTAGAAGCGTTTAAACGTGCTTCTATTTTTAATGTGTGCTCAGGAACGATGTTTCATCCAACCGCACTTGCAACGACAGTGGCAGCAGTGGAGCTAGCAAAGGAGCATGGCACAATTATTGCAATAGACGCAAATATTCGTCCATTACGTTGGCATAGCGAGAAAATTTGCCGTGAGACGATTACACGCTTTTTTGAGGATGCAGATATTTTAAAGCTAACAGATGAGGAGCTATTTTTCTTAACGCAAACAGCAACAATTGAAGAAGGCATTGCGGCACTTGATGCATTGCTTGTACCAATCGTTTTAATTACAGTAGGGGCAGAAGGCTCTTATGCAATTTTAAATGGTGAAACAATTCATGTACCTGCTGAAAAGGTAACAGCAGTCGATACAACAGGTGCAGGCGACGCATTTATGGCAGGGGTATTGCGCTATGTGCATTATAATGGTTTGCCAACGACAGTCGAGGAAATAACTGCATGTGTTGCTTTTGGTAACAAGCTAGGTGCATTAGCGGCGACGAAGCCAGGTGCCTTAACAGCATTACCACGCTATGAGGAAATTAAAAATTTACTATAATGGAGGTCAATGATGAGCTACGATGAATTAGTAAAGGGACGTATTTTCTTTGGTGGTGCAGCAGATGCTAAGGATGCTGTAGAAGCGGAAAATATTGAGATTGTCTATGATGTTCGTGCGAATGCTGTACAGGATGGAGAAATGCCAACAAGTCCGATTATGTGTTCCCCAATTGTTGAACAGGATTTAGCTGGAAGCATTCAGGCGGGTGCTATGGGGATTAAAGAAGCATATGAGGCTGGAAAAAATATTTATATCCATTGTGGTAGTGGGAATGGCAGAGCAAGTGTTATGGCAACAGCTGTATTGCTAGAGCTAGGACTAGCAAATGATGTGCAAAGTGCTGAGCAGCTTGTAAAGGAAGCTCGCCCGTCAGCAAATATTCGTTCAAATATGCATGAGGCATTGGAAAAATTATATAAATAATGTAGAGGGGCCGTCCAGAAAGTGAACTTTCTGGGCGGCTCCGCTTTTTTACATAGTCAACTTTTGATTAAAATTGTGCTCCTGCGGTGGTTACAATAGAGCTTTTCTGCGACAAGTAATCGCAGGAGCAAATGGTTTTAACTGCGACGAGTAACCGCAGGAGCAAATGGTTTTAACTGCGACGAGTAACCGCAGGAGCAAATGGTTTTAACTGCGACGAGTAATCGCAGGAGCAAATTGTCACCATCCTCGTCGCAAAGGGAGCGTCCCAAAATGATTTTTCGGACGTCCTCTTTTTGGCAATAATATTTCAAAATCCGAAAATTAGGACTATAATATATCATAATTATGCAAGGTAAGGAGGGGCTAAATGTCTACAAACTCTGATCGATTTATCACTGCTTTTAATCGGATTGACCATACATTGCGCGAGATAGCTGATGTCAAAGAGTATATGCCATTTTATCGCTTGCTGGATAGGGCACGAAGGAAAAATCCACTTGTGCAAAAATATGAGGATGATTTACGTGCTTATGCTGATTTGCGCAATGCTATTGTGCATCATCGAACGTCGATTGATTTTGTCATCGCAGAACCGCATATACAGGTTGTGGAGGAAATTGAGGCGATTGATGCTGCATTAGCAAAGCCAAAGCTTGTAGGGCAGCTGTTTCGCAAGCATGTCACGGCTTTTCAGACAACGGATTCACTTACATATATGCTGAAGGTCATTCGTAAGCGTAAATATACACAATTTCCTATATATACAGGGCAACAATTTCAAGGGTTAATTACGACAGTCGGTATAACGAATTGGCTTGCAACATCAATGGGTAAAGGGAATTGGGCGAAGCATGTAACATTGCAGGATATTTTATTTCATGAGAGAAAGCTTAAAAATTATAAATTTATTAGCAAGACGATGACGGTGTATGAGGCAGAGGAGATTTTTAAGCAAGGGGTGGAGCGCGGGCAACGTTATGAAGCACTGTTGATTACAGAGCATGGTCGCCCGCACCAAAAGCTTATTGGCATGGTGACACCGATTGATATTATGGAGATTGATTAGTTTTCGTACTAACATAAAGTGAATGGTCTTCCAACACTTGTGCAAAAAGAACCTGCTCCACATCATCGACTTTTTTATTACGGAGCTTTTTCAACAGCCATTCTTCTGTTAAATCAAGCTGTTGCAAATTTTCAGAGATAATTCGCCCATTGGAAATCACTTCTGTTGGCATACATAGAGGTGGGGTTAAATTGGCCTGCGTATCCTTTTTTATTGCCTCTGCAAAGGGGGGTTTTTTCATAACGCTAAGCTCTCCATTTGTTTCAAAAACAGCATAGGCAACCTCGTTTACTGAAAAAATGCTTTGCTCACGCAACAGCATCGTCAATTCATCTAAATGGAGCCTTGCTTTCTTTAAGTTTGCTTCAGAGATAACACCATTATGAATAAGAATTGTTGGCTTATCATCAACAAGCACGCGCATCTTTGTTGATTTTAAAGCAATGGCACTGAGCAAAATTGTTAAAATGGACCACCAAATGAGCGAAATCATCCCATCCCAAAAAGGGGTTTCCTTTTGAGAGGATAATTCTCCTGCAATGGAACCAAAGGTAATGCCTGTCGTGTAGTGGAAAAACGTCAATTGGCTTAGTTGTTTTTTGCCAATAATTCGAGCTAAAATGAGCAGGGCAATAAACGTAACCGTTGTGCGGAACATCATTTCCCAAAAATTAATTTCGCCTATGTCCATGTATATCACTCCTTATCACATAGCATGAGCGAAAAGTATATATGCTATACAGCATAGAAAGCGTGAATAAAATTATGAATACAACTGAAAAATATAATCAACCAATTTATGCGATGATGGTTGCAATCGGCATTTGTCATTTAATTAATGATACGATGCAGTCTGTTGTACCTGCGATGTTTCCACTTTTAGTGGATAGTTTAGGATTAACCTTTACGCAGCTAGGCTTAATTTCCTTTGTGTTAAATATGTTTGCCTCTGTTTTACAGCCTGTCGTTGGCTTTATTACAGATAAAAAACCAATGCCATATGCGTTACCTATTGGCATGGTCAGCTCCTTCATTGGCGTAGCGATGCTGATTTTAGCGCATAGCTATTGGGTAATCCTCGTTGCAGTACTCTTTTTAGGACTTGGTTCAGCTATTTTCCATCCTGAAGGCTCGCGTGTGTCTTATATGGCTGCTGGGACGAAGCGTGGCTTAGCACAGTCGATTTATCAAGTAGGAGGCAATTCTGGACAAGCATTAGCCCCGCTGATTAGTGCCTTTATTTTGCTGCCATTTGGCATGAAGGGAGCCTCTGTTGTTTTAGCATTGTCAGCTATCGGCATCGTGATTCTTACCAAAATTTCGCTATGGTATAAGGCACAGCTAGAGGAAGAGAAGCTATCGAAAGTGAAGCGTCGACTGATTTCATCATTGCCACCGTTGACAAAAAAGCAAGTAACAATGGCATTGGCCTTGCTGTTTATTATTATTTTTGCACGCTCCTTCTATACGACAAATATTACGAGTTTTTATGTATTTTATTTAGTGGAGGAGTATAGCTTAACAATTCCAGTTGGACAGATTTTCATTTTTATTTTTATGGCTTGTGGTGTTGTAGGAACATTTCTCGGCGGTCCTTTGTCAGATCGAATTGGACGTAAAAATGTGATTGTGGTATCGGTTGTTGCACCAACACCATTTTGTTTAGCATTGCCCTATATGCCGTTATGGCTCGTTCCAGTGCTTCTAGTGATTATCGGTACGTTAATTATGATTAGCTTCTCTGTCACAGTTGTTTATGCGCAGGAGCTGGTACCAACTAAAATTGGCACGATGGCTGGCTTGACGGTCGGTTTATCATTTGGTATGGGGGCAATCGGAGCTGTTGCAACGGGGATGTTAATTGATGAATATGGTATTGTCGCAACAATTATTGCCATTTCATGCCTGCCCTTATTATTGTTTGTTGCGTTTTGGTTGCCGAAGGATAAGGCGGCGAATGTGGGGATATAAAGTATAGGAGGCTGTCTGGAAAGATACTATCTTTTTTAGACAGCCTTAACCTTTATGCTAAATATCTATTGCTCCCAGCAAATCTGAATTGCTCTAAAAGGGTTTTTTAGATGCTCTCAGGCTGTACATTACAATAAATATCAACTGAATATGGCGAATTCGTTTCATAAGCAAATTTAATTAGTTTATGATCAAAATGAAGCCCTGGTGTTTGATATTCGGTGAAACGAATAACGATAACAATTTGTGACTGTAAATTAAATTTCTTTTTATAGTGATTAATCACATCAATTTTTTTGTTAAGTGGACCTACTAATTCATGTAGTTGTATAAGTGGATTATTTGTTAATTGATCGCCTGTTTCATAAACCCAATCAGTTGTATAGCTAACATGCTTTGTTGTGCCTTTCATAAAAATTTCACCTTGATTTCGAGTAGTGGTAGGTGTTATTTCCATTTCCTGAGTGAATTTATCTACAGAGAAATCATCCCCATAAATACAAAAATATGCGTTTATTGTAGTATCTAGTGGTAACATATTGTAATTCTCCTATCTAAATAGTTTTTTGAAGTATTTGAAAATATTATAACATAATGTTATAATATTTTACAAAATGAGGGATTATATGGTTTATAAAAATAAATGGCTGCTTTCTGGGTTTTTGAGCCTTCTTCTATTAGTAGGACTGTTAGTACCTGTAACGAGTGCGCATAGTTCTAGTGTACCACTTGGGGATTTCCCCCAAACAGATTCAGACTACATAGAAGTTGAAGTTACACCCTATTCTGGTTCTAAAAATCCAACACTACAACGCTTTGATATTAGCAATTTAAAAGGGCTTAAGAAAATGTCAGAATCGCAAGCAATGAGCTTTACAAGAGCGAAGGGCTATGACGGAGGACCGCATGAGTTTAAAGAGGCATATTTAGGTAGATATATTGATAAATCGTTATTCAATATTTACCACATTACAGATAAGATAAATAGAGGAGATGTTTATATATTAGATAAAAATCTTCGAGGCATTAAGGCGAATGAGAAATACTAAAAATAACTGTAGGAAGGATGAAATCTTTCCTACAGCTTTTTTATTTAACGAGCTAGCGATGGCTTGCATTTCACTGGAATCACCTGAGGATTTGTTACAGCACCCTCTACGATATCTAGCTCATGCATTTTTCCTTCAAAATTGAATTTGAAAATGCCATTATCGAAATCTGTGCCGATTTCTTTAAAGAAAATCCCCTCGATTGAGGCAAATTTTGGACAAGTAAAGGCAACTTTGTACTCGCCATTGTCACAAATTAAATAAGCACGAACGCCTTTTTCATAAATATCGAATGACTCATCCTCTGTCGGGCGTTTGACAGCCACGATGTGGAAGTCAACAAAAGGAATTTCACGCAATAAGACATTTAAGAATGAGCCCTTTGTGATTTCCTCCCAACGGCTTTGTGCGCTTTGACCTACAATGATTTGTGTAATATTATGTTGCATTGCTACTTCTGTAATTACTTTATGGATAGGTAGTTTCTCGTTATCGCGAATAATAAACTCTTCAACCTCTAATTCACTTGTTAGCTGCTTCCATTGTTCGATGTAGCCCGATTTTTCTGCATCAAATGCGTCGATAGGCTTAGCATCTACTGTTAAAACATATAGAGGACAGTCAAGTAATGTTGCGAGCTTATGCCCTCGACGGATTAGACGTTCGCCATTAAGTCCGTAGTACACACAAACTAAAATACTTTCGTCCATTCTGCTTTTAACATGCTTCATGATAGTTTTGCACCTCTTTATTATATTTGTAAACACGACACTCCAGTTATCAATTTTGAAAAACCTAGTGTAAATGAGCGAATATCGAAGCCATTGCAGTGCATTCCGTCATATTCTAGTGTATACTTTTCTTATATGATGTATTTTTGGCTTGCAAAGGGCACTGCACACTAAAAAATTTTTTTATTTTGACTTGCTCTTTATGACACACTATTATGCTATGAGTTGTAACGTTAGTCAAGTGAATTGGTAACAAATTGCTGTAAGTAATAATAGTCAAAATATTAATGGATAGAAAATATATTTTTTAGTAAAACTGATATTAAACATTATGGTCATGCATCATTTTTAATCTAGGAGGTTTTGGCATATGATTGTTGAACTTGCAATACTTTTACCGTTTATAATGGCGGCTGCTATTCCGTTCATATATAGGCGATTTAATAAAGTACATATCGGCTGGCTTGTCTTAGCTGTGCCGGTCATTTTATTTAGTATATTAACTACATATATCCCTCGTATAGCGAATGGTGAAACATTTACAAAAACTTATGAGTGGATCCCCTCTTTTAACATAAGCTTTACAACCTATTTAGACGGGCTAAGCATGATTTTTAGCTTGCTCATTACTGGGGTTGGTAGCTTAGTCATTTTGTACTCAATTTTTTATTTATCAACAAAAGAATCACTTCATCATTTTTATTGCTATCTATTGCTCTTTATGGGAGCCATGCTAGGCGTCGTTTTTTCAGATCACTTAATGGTGCTTTATGCATTTTGGGAGCTGACAAGCGTATCGTCATTTTTGCTGATTGCATTTTGGCACCATCGTAAAGCGTCTCGTGCTGGTGCACGTAAAGCAATGACGATTACGGTAACAGGTGGCGTCGCAATGCTAGCAGGCTTTTTAACTTTATATACAATTGCGGGTACGTTTAGCATACGTGAATTAATTGCAAATGTCAGCATAATTCAAGAGCACGCACTATTTATTCCAGCAATGCTATTAGTGCTTTTAGGTGCTTTCACAAAATCAGCACAATTCCCATTCCATATTTGGTTGCCAGACGCAATGGAGGCACCAACACCTGTTAGTGCATATTTACACTCTGCAACTATGGTAAAAGCAGGGATTTATTTAGTTGCGCGTATGTCACCTGTTTTCGGTGGACATGAAGTATGGTTTTGGACAGTCGCTGGTGTCGGTATTGTTACGCTGTTCTGGGGCTCGTTTAACGCGGTGCGCCAATTCGATTTAAAAGCATTATTAGCTTATTCCACAGTTAGTCAGCTTGGGCTGATTATGTCATTGTTTGGGCTTGGCTCTGCTGCACATGCATTAGGCTACAGTTCCGAATCATTAATTTATACGCAAGCAACATTTGCTGCGTTATTCCATTTAATTAATCACTCCACATTCAAAGGAGCGCTCTTTATGATGGTCGGCATTGTGGACCATGAAGTAGGGACGCGCGATATTCGTCGACTGGGCGGCTTGATGGCATTAATGCCGTTTACATTTACAATTGCAGTGATTGGCAGTATGTCGATGGCAGGCTTGCCACCATTCAATGGTTTTTTAAGTAAAGAAATGTTTTTTAAAGCAACGGTAGATATTTTACAATTAAATATTTTCTCTGTTGAAAGCTTTGGCTTTATTTTCCCTGTTGTTGCATGGACAGCAAGTGTCTTCACATTTGTTTATTGCGTGATTATTATCGGTCGAACATTTTTCGGCAAGCTGCAACCAGATCGTTTAGAAAAGCCACCGCATGAAGCACCTATTGGTATGCTAATTTCACCGTTTGTGTTAGTAGCATTTGTTATTGGTATTTTCTTCTTCCCAAATATTTTAAGACGCAATATTTTAGCGCCTGCGATGCAAAGCATTTATCCAAGCTTCCCAGCGGAGGAGCTAACAGTGCCAATTGAACACTTCCATATTGGTACGGAATTGTTTATGACAATTGGTGTGATTATTATCGGTATCCTTTTATACCGCTCGCTGCCAAAGTGGCGTGCAATTTACCAATTGTTCTCACAAAAGTATACATTGAATGCATACTATGAGCGTATTATTGGCTTCGCTGAGTCGAAGTCGGGCTGGTTTACTCGCTTATATATGAATGGCAATTTAACGTATTATTTTGCTTATATTTACATTATATTTGTGACAATTGTTGCAGGCTATTTTGTAGTAAGTGATGCATTTACTTGGAGTCCATCGCAGGATTCACCTGTTGAGTATTATGAGATGATTTTATTACTAATTATGGTGTTTGCTGCCGTGGCATTGTTATTTGCTAAGGGGCGTATTACGACAGTTTTACTGAATGGTGTACTTGGCTATTCGGTTGCCTTTTTCTTCGTTGTGTTTCGTGCACCAGATTTAGCATTGACACAGCTCGTTGTTGAATCAGTAACGACAGCATTGTTCTTACTGTGCTTTAAGTTCTTACCAGATTTAACGAAGGAAAAAGTATCAAGAGCAGTGAAGTTTTCGAAGGCAACTATTTCTATTTTCGTAGGAGCGACCGTAACACTTGTTGGATTAAGTGTTTTACATTATGAAAAGTTTGAGCCAATTTCGGCTTATTTTGAGGATTCCTATAATTTAGCTGGTGGGAAAAATATCGTTAATACGATTTTAGGGGATTTCCGTGCATTTGATACGATGCTTGAAGTTGTCGTGTTATTTATTGCTGGCTTAGGAATTTATACATTGATTAAATTAAAGGCAAAGAAAGGAGAGACTGATGTTGAAAATTAATGATGTCATTTTGCGCACCGTTGTCAAAATGGTAGTGTTTATTATTTTAACGCTCGGTGTGTATCTTTTCTTTGCTGGACATAATGCGCCAGGTGGCGGCTTTATTGGCGGCTTAGTGCTTGGCTCAGCTATTGTGTTACTGTATTTAACGTATGATATTGAAACGGTGCATAACGGCATGCCCTTCGATTTTAAAAAAGTAGCAGCCTTGGGTGTACTTTTAGCAACAGGCACCGCTATTGCTTCAATTTTCTTCAATGTACCATTTTTAACACAGGCTGATCGTTATTTTGATCTTCCGCTATTAGGCGAAACACATTTATCAACAGTGATGATTTTTGAAGCAGGTGTAGCATTAACGGTTATTGGTACGCTTGTAACGATTATTTTGAGTATAAGTGAGGATGAGTAGTTATGGAATCTTTAATTGTTATATTAGTAGGAATTCTAGTTGCAGTAGCGACCTATTTAATCCTCTCACGTACAGTGATTCGCGTTATTTTAGGCACGGCTGTTTTATCACATGCGGTTCATTTACTTATTTTATCCGTAGGTGGCTTGAAAAAAGGGGATGTGCCGCTATTAGGCCAGTCAGATGGTCCATATACAGATGCACTTCCACAGGCATTGATCTTGACGGCGATTGTTATTAGCTTTGCTGTTACAGCATTTGTATTGGTTTTGGCTTATCGTATGTACAGTACAAATGGAACAGATGATTTCAGCAAGCTAGGGGGATCACCGGATGAATAATATTATTGTATTACCACTTATTATTCCTATTGTAACAGCAATTGTACTGGTGTTTTTACGCCAAAATATTCGTGTGCAGCGAATTGTGAGCTTAGTGACAGTTGTTGCAGTTAGTATCATTGCATTGATTTTGCTTCTTGAAGTACAGGCAAATGGCATTATGAAAATTGATTTTAGCGGATGGTTACCACCATTTGGTATTTTATTCGTAGCAGATTCATTTTCAATGCTGCTCGTTTTAACAGCAAATATTATTACAGCGATTTGCTTAATTTATGCCTTTTCAACAATTGGTGAGCGCCATGAGCAAATGTTTTTCTATCCGTTTGTGTTGTTCCTAATTGCAGGAGTAAATGGCTCCTTTTTAACGGGTGATATTTTTAATTTATTCGTTTGCTTTGAAGTAATGCTACTAGCTTCTTATGCATTAGTAGCGCTTGGAGGCGAAAAGTTTCAGCTACGAGAATCGTTGAAATATGTATTGATTAATGTAGTCGCTTCATGGATGTTTTTAGTAGCGCTCGCTTATTTATATGGCACGTTAAAAACATTAAACATGGCACATATTGCAGTACGTGTGGCAGAAGTAGGACAAGACCCTATTTTAACAACAGTAGCGATTTTATTTTTAATCGTCTTTAGCTTAAAAGCTGGTTTGTTATTATTTTTCTGGCTACCAGGCTCGTACAGTGTACCACCGACAGTAGTTCAAGCTTTGTTTGCAGCTTTATTGACGAAAGTGGGGATTTACGCATTATTCCGTACGTTCACGCTGATGTTTACGCTAAATACAGGCGTAACGCATATGTTAATTGGCGTTATGGCAGGGATTACCATTGTGCTTGGCTGCTTAGGCGCATTATCAGGTCGTGATGTTCGGACAATTGCAGCTTACAATGTCATAATCGGCGTTGGCTTTATTATGATAGGTCTAGCTGTTGGGACAGAGCAGGCTTTTGCGGGGGCAATTTATTATTTAATGCACGATATGCTGGCAAAAGCGTTATTGTTTTTAATTGTAGGGACGATGGTGTATTTAACAGGTGAGATTATCGTCAAAAATATGAATGGCTTGATTCGTCATTATCCTTTATTTGGTTGGATTTACTTTATTGTGATGTGTGCGTTGGCAGGCATTCCGCCATTGAGTGGCTTTATTGGCAAAGTGCTAATTGGTCAGCAGGCGGTAGAGGGTGGCTTTTACGTTTTACTAGCAATCGGATTTGGCTCAAGTGTTATCGTATTATATTCTTTACTTCGTATTTTCCTAGCAGCATTTTTCGGGGAAACATCTGTTAGTGATGAAGATAAAAAGCCTATTCCAAAAGCAGCGATGGCATCGTTTGTGATGCTTGCGCTTTGCATTGTAGCACTTGGCTTAGGTGCAGAGGGAATTGCCGTGTATGTAGAGGATGCAGCGCGTACTTTAGCGAACCCAGCTATTTATATTGAAGCAATTTTAGGAGCTAAGTAGAAGGAGGCGCATTATGTTCGGTCAGTTTATTTTAAATTTATTTATCGCTACACTATGGTTTTTACTGAAAGATGACCCTACAGCAGGCTTTCCTACGTTTGTAGCAGGCTTTCTAGTTGGTATCTTTATTTTATATGCAATGCATCGATTTTTCGGAACTCAATTTTATTTGCGTCGTGTCTTTAAGGTATTCAAGTTGATTTCACTATTTATTCGTGAGCTGCTTTTATCCAGCTTTTCTGTTATTCATCAGGTGTTGACGCCAAAGTTAAAAATTACACCTGGCATTATTACATATCGTACAGAGCTTCGAGGAGATTGGGAGCTTACGGCATTAGCATTGCTACTGACACTAACACCAGGCTCTGTAGTCATGGAAGTTTCTGAGGAGGGCGATATGTTTTATATTCATGCAATGGATATCGAGGAATCCAAGGAAACATTGCTTCGTTCCATTGGTAAATTTGAGAAGGCAATTATGGAGGTGTCACGTTAATGATTGAGAAAATTTTACTTGCTTCACTCGTTTTATTTATGGTTGCAATCGCACTTCTCCTTTATCGTGTAATTGTAGGGCCTTCTAAGCCAGATCGTGCTATTGGGCTTGATACGATAGGCGTTAATCTGATTTCCTCGATTGCGATTGTTTCGATTTTATTAAAGACAAAGGCTTTTTTAGAGGCTATTTTAATTTTAGGGATTTTAGCATTTATTGGCACAATCGCCTTTTCGAAATATATTGAAAGGGGAGTTATCGTTGAACGTAAATCAAATCGTTGAGTGGATAGGAGTTCTATTAATTTTGTTTGGCTCTATCGTTAGTGTTGTTAGCGCCTTCGGTATGATTCGTTTACCCGATGTGTATACACGCTCCCATGCTGCAACGAAAAGTGCTACCCTATCCGTATTAGCCTGTCTTTTCGGAGCCTTTATTTATTTTTGGAGCCACGATGGCTACTTTAGTATTCGTTTAATTTTAGGGATCATTTTCGTATTTATTACAGCACCAGTTGCAGGACATCTTGTTTGTCGTGCAGCATATCGTTCACGTGTACCACTTGCTGAAGGGTTCGGTGAAGACTTATTGAAGCCTGTGCTATTTGGAGATGAAGCTACTGTGCCAGAGCATAGTGAGGAAATACCAGTTGAACGGGAGCTAAAAGAATAGTTATCCACAATTCGCGCCTACTTCTTTCGGGAAGTAGGTGTTTTTTTGTAGTATTTTGTCGTAAAATTTTAATTGTGGATAATTCAACTATTTCTTCTGTGAATAACCTTTTAATTTGAGGATAACTTTGTGGAAAAGAGGAGGAGAAAATTTGTTAAATCGCTTCACTGTGGATAACTTAGAGTTCGTCGAAATGAAATGGAAGGCTATTCTAGCTGGAGATGCAGGAGAAATGCGACTTCGGCGACTATTCGACAATTATTGCATAGCTAAAAATGTATTATTCGATATTTCTCTGCATGCAGTGGGTAAATTTCAAATAGATTGTCTCGTTGTGACAGAACGCTTTTTATTAGTGCTTGAAAGCAAAAACATTACAGGTGAATTATCCTTTGAAGAAAATCCTACACGTCTAGTAAGGGTGCGCGAAGGTATTGCCACTACCTTTGAAAGCCCTGAAGTACAGCTTGAACGCAATATGCATTTACTCCAGCAATGGCTCATACAACATGACATCAAAATACCTGTAATCGGTGCGATTGCCTGGACGACATCAAGCTATCCTTTAATTATAAAGTCCCCAAAACGTCAACCTCTATTATTTTTATCGATGATTCCTACATTTTATGCGCAACAACAGGCGCGTTTTCCTAAAACTTTAACGCAAGATGATTGAGATGGGCTTATAGCGTCACTTCAAGCGGAAAACGAACGCTATAAATTTGTGCGTTACCCGTTATTTCCAAGATGGCAAGTGAAAGTACATGCAATAAAGTCAGGCGTGCGCTGTGTTTGTGACTCTTTAGCAATGCAGTATAAAAGAACTGGCTGGCACTGCCCAAACTGTGGGCATCGTGATAAACAAGCACATATCGCAACATTGAAGGAGTGGTTCATATTTGTAAAGGAAACCATCTCCAATAGAGAAGCATGTGAGTTTCTTCAAGTGAAAGACCGACATAGAACAAAGCGTTTGCTACAATCAGCTGGACTAATTGAAGTAGGAGGTGGTCGTAGCACGATTTATAAATGGCCTTGGTGACAAGAGTGATCGAATAAGAGCTAAAAGTGATCAAATAAAAAAATTCTATAGCACGACTTGACAAAATTATGGAATTTATATATAGTGCATTACAACACTAATGTACCGACTTGGGGGTGCTATAATTTGAAATTGAATATGGATGGCACGGCGCCCATTTATGTGCAGGTTGCGGAATGGCTGCAAAATGAGATATTAGCAGACCACCTTATAGCTGACGGCAAGGTGTATTCACAATATCAGCTAGCGGAGCTATTTAATATTAATCCAGCAACTGCAGGAAAAGGGCTAACACTGTTGTTAGAGGAAGAAATTTTATATAAAAAAAGGGGGCTGGGTATGTTTGTGACGACACAGGCGAAAGAGATGATCTTGGAGAAACGGCGCAATGAGACATTGCAAAAGCTTGCGCAAGAGCTTGTGTTAGAGGCACGACGACTTGCAGTAGCAGATGAGGAGTTGTTAACACTTATTCACAAGATACAGAGAGGAGAATAACTTTGATTCAATGTAAAAATATCCTGAAAAAATATAGAGGCAAAGAAATATTAAAAGATGTTTCCTTCCAAATCGAGGAACATAAAATTGTTGGTCTAATTGGGCGAAATGGTGCGGGTAAATCCACGCTGCTAAATATTTTAGCGGGACATAGTAGACCGACCGCAGGCCAAATAAGTATTTATCAAGATAGTCCGATGAGCTTAGCGGCAGCAACGAATACAATTTTTATTGAAGAAGGTATGACGTTTGCTGCAAATAGCAATATTGAGCAAATTTTTAAAACAGCGCCCCGCTTTTATCCGAATTGGCAACAAGAACTGGCAGAAAAGCTGTTGCACTATGTAGGAATTAGTGACAAAAGCTTTCCTAGTAGTTTATCAAAAGGGCAGCGCTCCTCTTTTCATTTAATTTATGGCTTGGCAGCGCGCTGTGCAATTACATTGTTAGATGAGCCAATGAATGGCATGGATGAGGCGATACGTTCAGATATGTATAGGGCAATTTTGAAGGAGTATATCGCGTATCCGAGAACGATTATCATATCGAGTCATCATCTACAGGAAATTGAGCATTTAATTGAGGAGATTTTATTAATTCATTATGGACAGGTAATAGTGCATCAAGCTGTTGAAGAAATGCAGCAATATGCAGTGCGCATAGTTGGGCAACCGGAGCAGCTTGCACCCTATCGTGCACACGCTTTATTTGAGGGAAATCGCGAGCTCATTATAGAAAAGAAATATTTTGAGGAATCATCGACGATTCAATGGGAGCATATTTCTGCGAGCGAGGCTTGTAAATATGTGACAGCTAACACAACAGGGGGGATTGATGATGTATTCGAATAATGTGTCGGTGATGAGAAATATTGTAGAGCAGGTCAAGTGGAAGCTGGATATTTATAGAGGTATGCTAATAAGCTTTATTGTTGTTCAATTATTTATTTCGATTATTGGCAGTCAAACAGGTATGAGTTCGAGAGGTTTCAACAATCTGGTGATTGAGCAGTATTTTTATAGCTTGGATGGCGTTTTAGCACTGTCGATAGTAACAGCATTTTCAACTTGTCTTGCCATGCCCTCTAAACGATTACAAATGGAGAATTTATCAATTCCTACAACGAGATTAACAGCAAATATTTCAACGATTTTATTTATTTGTGTCATGATGTTTATTGCGACACTGACAGCGATTGCATCGTATGCTAGTACACAATTTGTCCAAGTGCTTGTATATGATTTGGATGTTATAAGTGCAACGCTTCTTCCTAGTGGTACAACATTTTTTATGCTTTATTTGACATTGCTTTTTGCGGCAGCAATTGGCTATTTTATTGGTACCCTCTGGAGCATGTCTAGAGTGCTAACAGTTAGTATACTTGTGGTTGTTGGTCTTGCTATTTTTCTAATGGGAATACCTGTAAATGCATGGTTCTTTAGCAGTTCTATTAACCTGTATATGTTAAAAGCGTTGCTTATCTCAATGATGCTGTATGCTGCTACATTGTTTATTAATAACAGGCAGGAGGTGCGTAGAGGATGATTACACTATTGCCAATCATAATACTTTTCATTGTTGCCTTTTTGATAGTGAGATTATTATTTCCTATACGCTTTAAAGCTTTGTCTGCAAGGCGATTTTATCAGCTAATAGCGGTGTATATTGCAGTAGGCTTCATGGCGATTTGTATTTTTCCTTATTTACCGAATGCCCAGCATATAGCACTGTCTGACCGAGAAGTAGAGGAAAAACTAGAAGAGAAACGATATATCCTAGAGCAGTTAAATGAAAAACGTGTAGAAGAGGCCACAGCTTATTTGCAGGAGCAGTGGACATTTACAGCAACGCAAAATGAGGTTGTTCTTGATAATAATAATGAGCAAGGCTTTTCAATGATGCGTCTTATTATAGAATGGAGAGATGATGCAGCATCTAATGAGATTTATGCAAGTTACTATCAACTGCCATATGCGTATGCAGGAATGGATATGACAAATTATTTCATCACGCCACAGCTTAGCTTTGCCAATGATGTATTATCAATTGTTGAAATAGAAAATAGAGTAACCTATAATCGTGTCATACCAGATTTATGGCTATTGCAGGAGCACTATAAAGACCATGGTTGGGAAGACAGCTCACAAATATTATATTTAAATGTGCCAAAACATATAAATATTGTTGATAAAAGTGGTATGATTTACAATATACATTAATAACGAATTGAGCGGTGTAGGTTGAAAAAGTTAGTAAAATTAATAATCTTCGTTGTGGCTCTTTATATTTTTTTACAGGTGAATAATAAATGGCTTGTTGTGACGGAGCATGTGTATGAATCAGAGCGTATTCCAGCAAGCTTTGATGGCTATCGTATTACACAAGTCACTGATTTACATGATGCTATTTTCGGTGAAGGGCAGGAGCGATTGATTGAAAAAGTACGGGCTACCAATCCAGATGCTATTTTCATTACAGGAGATTTGATCGACAGCAATCGTTATGATTTAGATAACAGCTTAGATGCTGTAAAAGGCTTTGTCGAAATGGCAGATGTGTATTATGTGTTAGGTAATCATGAAGTAGCAACGAGAAAAATGACAGAGATTTATACAGCATTAACTGAGCTAGGTGTACATGTAATGCCAAACAGTGCAACGATGTTAGAGCAGGACGGAGAACAAATCATTATTGCGGGGATTGAAGACCCGTTAATGGGCTATACAACGCAGGAGATGCTAGATGAGGCTTTGAGAGATATGCCAGATGATACGCTGACATTGCTCTTATCACATCGTCCAGAGCGCTTTGACACATATGTGGATAATGCAATTGATATTGTTTTCACAGGACATGCACACGGTGGTCAAATACGCCTGCCATTTATCGGAGGGCTAGTGGCTCCAGGGCAAGGCTATTTCCCTAAATATACAGCAGGCACGTATAAAAGTGGAGAGACAACAATGGTTGTGAGTCGAGGGTTAGGCAATAGCATTGTGCCATATCGCATTTTTAATTTACCAGAGATTGTGGTAGTAGAGCTAAAGAAGCAGTAGGGAAGCGCAATTCCCTACTGCTTTTCATTTTTGGGTGGCATAGAATATTTAGTATTTTTTGCTGAACCATGATTTCTCTCCCTACATTCAAATTTTCTGAAACTTCCGTAATTTCCATCCGTATATTAATTATACAATAAATTAGGAAGAGAGTGATTGCAATGTTGGATAGAGAGAAGAAAACGATTTATGCGGTGTTTGCAATAGCAATTGCGATAATTGCACCAATCATTGTGTTATTTACACCGTATATTATTGCGGTGACATTTTATGATTATGCAGATAAAATTGTTTTCGTACCGCTACCATCAAGCTTAATTGTGTATACCTTTGCATTTGTAGCAGCTGTGGCAAGCTTGATTGGGATGTACTTTTTGAAAAAACGAATTTTTAAAATTGGCTTAGGGGTTTTTGCGATTATTGCATTTTTCTTTTTATTTATCGGTGGAACAAGACATTATGTTTATATTGATACAAGTGGCATTGAAAGCGCCCATTGGTTAAAGGGGAAAAAGCATTATGAGTGGGGGGACATTGTTCAGCTTGATTACACGAAAAAAACTATTAATCGTGTGCATGATGATGAAATGCGGTTTACATTTCATGATCAGTCTACGATAACGCTTCCAGTAGGGGGATTAGTGGACGAACCAATTGCTAATAAAATCGTAAAATACGTACGCAAATCTGGTGCGCCTGTGAACGAGATTATTATTACTGAGTAATACAGCTTGACTAAATACCCGATGGGGTATAATATAAGTGTTATCAATCGATGTCTGGAGGTGCTGTATAGTGACATATGATAACAAAGTAATGAATCGTGTAAAACGCATGGAGGGACAATTGCGCGGCATTTTGCGTATGATGGAAGAAGGTCAGGATTGCCGAGATGTCATTACCCAATTGTCGGCGGTGCGTTCAGGCGTAGATAGAGCTATCGGTGTAATTGTTAGCGAAAATCTTGTTGAATGTGTGCAGAAGGCTGGCGAGAATACCGAGGAAATCAATGCTTCAATTCAAGAGGCCGTTAGTTTATTAGTAAAAAGCCGTTAAATTAGTGCGGCTTTCTATTTTGTGAAAATAAATACCTGTAGGGGTATATGGAGGCGGACAATGGAAAAGAAAAGAACGACGATTGTATTGTTTAGTGGAGATTATGACAAGGCGATGGCAGCATATATCATTGCTAATGGTGCAGCAGCTTATGACCATGACGTAACGATTTTTCATACGTTCTGGGGTATTAATGCATTGCGCAGGCAGCAGCCTGCCGAAGTGCAAAAGGGATTTTTAGAGAAAATGTTCGGGCGCATGATGCCACGCGGTGCGGAACAGCTTGGTTTGTCAAAAATGCAGATGCTTGGCATGGGACCAAAAATGATTAAGCATGTCATGAAAAAGCATAATGCATTAACACTCACACAGCTTATTGAGATGGCACAGGAGCAAGATATTAAGCTCGTATCATGTACGATGACAATGGATTTATTGGGACTTCAAAAAGAAGAGCTTTTAGATGGTGTCCATTATGCGGGTGTAGCTGCCTATTTAGCAGATGCTGAGCAAGGGCATGTCAATCTATTTATATAGGGTGGGGGGTATTTAAGTGACTGGTTTTATTATAGCTGCTGCTATCGTAGCTTTAATTGTATGGCGAATGATGCCAGCAAAAGGTGTAAAAACAATTTCTACTGAGGAGCTGGCAAGTATTATTAATGATCGTAACAAGTTATTTATTGATGTGCGTACACCTGCTGAATATAAAGGACGACATATTCCACAAGCTAAAAATATGCCACTTGGCACAGATTTTTCACACTTGCCAAAGAATCAAGAAATTTTCGTTATTTGCCAAAGTGGTATGCGCAGTGCACAAGCATGTAAGCAGTTAAAGAAATTAGGCTATAACAATATTACAAATATACGCGGTGGTATGAATGCATGGAGAGGATGATAAAAGTGAAGGAAATTTTAGTGGAACAAGTACAGCAACGTATACTGGTAGGTGAAACAGTGCATTTGCTTGATGTACGAGAAGTGGATGAAGTACAGCAAGGGCATATTCCAGGCATTCTTCATATTCCATTAGGGCTGCTGGAATTTCGCATGCATGAACTAGATAAAAATACGCCATATATTATCGTCTGTCGCTCAGGTGCGCGCAGTGGGCGAGCAACAGCGTTTTTACAGGAGCAAGGCTATGACGTTACTAATATGGTAGGAGGAATGCTAGCGTGGCAAGATGCTATGGAACAGGAGGAAGTACAATGACAATAAAGGCAGATAGACAAATTGATGCAAAAGGTTTAGCATGTCCAATGCCGATTGTGCGCACGAAAAAGGCGATGACAGATTTAATTGATGGGCAAATTTTAGAGGTACAGGCAACAGATAAAGGCTCAACAGCAGATTTAGCAGCATGGGCACAGTCAGTCGGACATCAATATATTGGTACAACGGTACAGGGGGATGTTCTTTATCATTATGTACGCAAATGCTCAAATGAGGGTATTGTGGAAACACCTTTTCCACAAACTGTGTCAAATGAGCAATTGCTTAGCTTAACAGACGGTATCATTTTAGATGTACGCGAGGCAGTGGAATATGCATTTGGACATATTGCAGGTGCAAAATCAATTCCGTTAGGTGAGCTAGATGCCCGTATGCATGAGCTAGCAAAGGAGCAGCCGATTTATGTTATTTGTCGCACAGCTAAGCGCAGCGATTTAGCAGCGAAAAAATTAGCGAGCGCAGGCTTCGACAATGTTTATAATGTGGTGCCAGGAATGGTTGAATGGCAAGGTACATTAGAAAAAATTTTTTAAATAAAATAATACCTATGGGGGTAATTGAAGATGGCAAAAGCATGGACAGCGGCTCAAGTAGCACGCAAAGTAATCGATAATGAGCAATTATTTATTTTAGATGTACGCAACAAAGAGGCATTTGAGGATTGGAAAATTGAAGGTAAGCAATTCGAATATTTAAATATCCCGTATTTTGAGCTATTGGATGGTGTGGAGGAAATATTGCCACAAATTCCAACAGATCGTGAGCTATTAGTAGTATGTGCGAAAGAGGGCTCCTCCGTAATGATTGCCCAAATGTTAGAGGCAGAAGGACGAGAAGCCGCTTACTTAGCAGGAGGTATGAAGTCTTGGAGCACACATATTGAACCAATCAAAATAGGTGATTTAACAGATGGGGGAGAGCTGTATCAATTTGTACGCTTAGGTAAAGGCTGCTTATCCTATATGGTTATGGCAAATGGGGAGGCAGCTGTGATTGATGCGGTGCGCTTTACAGATGTATTTATCAATTTTGCTAAAGAGAAAAACGTCACAATTACACATGTTTTCGATACGCATTTACATGCTGATCATATTTCAGGTGGACGCAAAATTGCTGAAATAACAGGTGCTACGTATTATTTACCACCAAAGGATGCAGAGGAAGTCGTGTTTGATTTTCATGATGTATTAGATGGGCTAAAGGTACAAATCGGCTCGGTAAATATCGAGGCATTGTACTCCCCAGGGCATACAATTGGCTCAACGTCATTTGTTATTGATAGTCGCTATTTATTAACGGGGGATATTTTATTTATTGATTCCATTGGTCGTCCTGATTTAGCAGGATTAGCAGAGGATTGGGTAGATGACTTGCGTACAACATTGTATGACCGTTATCGAGAACTAATTGATGAGCTGATTGTCTTGCCAGCACATTTTATGATTGTGGAGGAGCTGAATGCAGACGGCTCAGTAGCGAAGCGTTTAGGAGATTTATTTGCAGAAAATCATGGATTGAATATTGAAGATGCAGAGGAATTCCGCAAAACGGTAACGGATCATTTACCACCGCAGCCAAATGCCTATAAGCAAATTCGTTATGTCAATATGGGAAAATTAAAACCGAACTACGATGAGCAGACAGAAATGGAAATTGGACCGAATCGCTGTGCAGTGAGATAAATTTTTAGTTTAAAGTAGCGATTCGCCCAATAAAACAGAGGAGGAAATGATGATGGAAAAAACAATGATTTTAGATGCAAAGGGCTTAGCGTGTCCGATGCCAATTGTACGTACAAAGAAAGCGATGGATGCATTAACAACAGGCGATATTTTAGAGGTGCATGTAACGGATAAGGGGGCATTAGCAGATATTCCTGCATGGGCAAGTGCAGGAGGACATGAAATTATTGAGCAAACAGAGCAAGCTGATGTGCTAATATTCCGTATAAAAAAGGCGTAGGAGAACTTTTATGTTTATCATCGTATTGTTTGCGATTGGTTTTATCGGCTCATTTATTTCAGGCATGCTCGGCGTTGGCGGTTCCATTATTAAATACCCAATGCTTCTATATATCCCGCCATTATTTGGTGTGGCAACCTTTACCGCACATGAAGTGTCTGGTATTAGCGCAGTGCAAGTACTTTTTGCCTCTATTGCAGGCGTATGGGCATATCGTAAAGGTGGGTATTTAAATAAATCGCTAATCGCAACGATGGGAAGTGCGATTTTGGTGGGGAGTTTTGTTGGGAGCTTCGGTTCAACTAGTTTATCAGAAGCAAGTGTGAATATCGTTTATGGAGTGTTGGCAACCATTGCAGCGATCATGATGTTTGTACCGAAGAAGCAGCTAGATGACCAACCGTTAGCACAAGTAACCTATCATAAGCCACTTGCTGCAGTGCTTGCGTTTATTGTCGGGGTAGGCTCAGGCATTGTTGGGGCGGCAGGAGGATTTCTACTTGTTCCAATTTTGCTTGTGGTCTTAAAAATACCAACACGAATGACGATTGCTACAAGTCTTGCAATTACCTTTATTTCATCTATTGGAGGTAGCGTTGGCAAGCTTGTAACAGGACAGGTCGATTATGCAGCAGCGGCTATTATGATTGTTGCTAGCATCATTGCGGCTCCTTTAGGGGCAAAGGTTGGTAAAACATTAAACACAAAAGCTTTGCAAATCATTTTAGCCTTGTTGATTTTAGCAACAGCGATTAAAATCTGGCTTGATATGTAATAGTAGCAATCCCTCTTTCGATGCAGCATAATGTATCGAAAGGGGGATTTTTACATGCGATTACCAATTATTGATTTACATTGTGACGTACTCTATAAATATGAGAAAAAGGAATATGATTTTTCCACTGCTCCATTTGATGTGAATTTGCAACATTTAAGACAGGGTAATGTGAAGGTGCAAGCATTTGCTATCTTTATTCAGCCAACTACACCGAAATCGGAAAAAATAAAATCTGCGCTGCGTCAAATCTATTATTTTCAAACACATGTTATACGACCAGAAAATAAAGTAGTACATATTAAAAATTGGTCAGATATTGAACGCTTACAGAGCGATGAAATTGGTGCATTTTTGACGATTGAAGGTGTTGATTTCTTCGAGGGGGATATCAAAATGTGGCATTTATTCCGTGAGCTCGGTGTGTTAAGCATCGGTTTAACATGGAATAATGCGAATGAGGCTGCGGACGGCGCAGATGAAGATTTAGGACGCGGGGTAACAGCATTTGGACAGGAAATTATTCAACAAAATAATACACATAAAATATTCACAGACGTTTCTCATTTAAGTGAAAAAAGCTTTTGGGATACATTGGAGCTTGCAGATTATGTAATTGCCTCACATTCCAATGCGAAGGCATTATGCGCGCATCGCAGAAATTTAAGCGATGAACAAATAAAGGCAATGGTGGCGAAAAATGCACCAATTCATCTTGTTTATTATCCGCTCTTTATTGAAGCGCAAGGCAATGCGACAATTGCTGATTTAATCAAGCATGTTGATCATATTTGTGCACTTGGTGGTAAACATTTAATTGGCTTGGGCTCTGATTTTGATGGGATAGATATAAAGGTGCCGCAGCTGGAAAATGCGAGCCAGCATCCTAATTTATTAAATGAACTATTGAAATATTATACAGAGGACGAGGTACGTGGCTTTGCAGGGCGAAATTTTTTGCAGCATTTGCCAAAGTAGTCACATTTGTTAAGGTCGTGCTATCTTTTCGCACGGCCTTTTTATAGGACAACAGCGCCTACAACTTCAAATTTTGGTATACCATCAATGATAAGATATTTCACATCTATTTCTTTTCCAGGCTGGAATGCTGGTACATGAACAATATGGATGTAGGTTTCGACAGCTGTTTGAAGTGTTTCCCCAGTTGGCATAGTTACAGCCAAATCAAGAATGACCTTTGGGTGTTGATCACCTAAAGAAGCATTTGTTGCTTGGATTGCATTAATCATCGCTTTTGCAGATTGTCCCTCCGCTAAAATGTTTTTTCGCATTTTATTACTTTGCCGATGGGCTTTGAGCTTTTTACTCACGAACATAATATTGACGATTGCAGTGACAACAGATATTGCAACAATGGCAATAATAATATACATCATTTTGCACACCTCACTGTTCAGGTTATAATAGTATACTACGATGGCGGAAAATTCTGATATTTATATTGGCAAATCAGGAATATTGAGCTATGGAAACCATTCGAAATACCTAGCAATTATGTATGTAAAAAGGCTGTCGCAAAGTGAAATCATATACTTTGTGACAGCCGTTTTTTAAGCTGGGAATGGAGTATCTGTTGGCTGGGCATAGCCTTCCTTATACAATTCATCAATCGTTTGGCGGATTTCCTTCAAATCTGCACCTTCTTTGTACATTTTCGCTGATTGTAAGGCAATCTCTAGGCAGGCAAGACAGCGTGTGCCATGGTCATCCCAAACAACAGCACCATCTTCCTTCACTTCCTTTATAAAGCAATTTAAATTGCTGCGATGTCCTGCTGACTCACCACAGCCACAATAGCAAGGAATCCATTCTAATAAATCTGTTGCTTGCCCTGCAATTTGATATGTTAAACGAATATTTTCAGGCTGTTCATTTAAAAAAGCTGGTAATATTTCAGCACTTGCTGTTTCCTCCTGAATATCACCATTTACATGCTCATGTCCATCGTGGGATTCTTCCTTTAAGCTACATGCAGCTAATAGTAAAACGATAGCTATCAAACTAAATCTTAGCTTTTTCATAAAATATTCGCCTCCTTATTTTAATAAAATTATAGCATAGGGGGGTATAGTACAAATTGAAGAATTTATGACAAAATCGCATGAAATCCAGTATTAAAGGATTTCATGCGATTTTTTTAATGTAATTTTACTCGTTGTAAGCGCAAGGCGTTCAATACAACGGAAACGGAGCTAAATGCCATTGCGGCACCAGCTACCCAAGGTGCTAGCAAGCCGATTGCGGCAATCGGGATACCTAATGTGTTGTAGGCAAATGCCCAAAACAGATTTTGTTTAATGTTGCGCATCGTTTTGCGACTCATTAAAATGGCGTCAGCAATGCCGTTTAAATCGCCACGTATTAATGTAATATCTGCTGCCTCCATCGCAATATCTGTACCTGTTCCGATTGCCATACCGATATCTGCTGTAACGAGGGCAGGGGCATCATTAATACCATCGCCAACCATCGCAACTTTTTTACCCATAGCTTGTAGCTTTTTCACTTCTTCTGCTTTACCTTCTGGAAGTACCTCTGCAATCACTTGATTAACGCCAACCTCTGCGCCAATTGCTTGGGCTGTGCGCTCGTTATCGCCTGTCATCATAATGACTTCGATACCCATGGCCTGTAAGCGTTCAACTGCATCCTTCGATGTTTCCTTCACGGTATCAGCAACAGCTACAAGGCCAGCATATTGCCCATTAATTGCTATAAGCATCGCCGTTTTCCCGTTTTTCTCTAGTGCCTCCATTGTCGATAAAACATTGTGAATGTCGATACCGTACTGTGCCATTAATTTACGTGTACCGACAATAACAGCTTGCCCTGAAACCGTTGCCTGTACGCCATAGCCAGGAATTGCTTCGAAATATTGCACATCGCCTAATGAGATGTTACGCTCTTCAATTCCTTGCACAATCGCTTGTGCTAATGGATGCTCAGATTGCTTTTCTGCTGCACCGACTAATGATAAAACAGTCGTTTCATCTGTAGCATCAGCTAATAATACATCTGTTAAAACAGGTTTACCGTATGTGACAGTGCCTGTTTTATCAACAACTACTGTATCAATATGACCAGTTTGCTCTAAATGCTCGCCGCCTTTAAATAAAATGCCAAATTCAGCAGCGCGCCCTGAGCCAGCCATAATAGATGTTGGTGTTGCAAGACCTAGCGCACAAGGGCAGGCAATGACAAGAATCGTAATGAAAACTTCAAGTGCTGGTGTGAATTCGCCAGGCGTGATGAGCGTAATCCAAACGATAAATGCTAATATAGCAATACCAACAACAATAGGTACAAAAACACCTGAAATTTTGTCAGCAAGTCGTTGAATTGGTGCTTTAGAGCCTTGTGCATCTTCCACCACTTTAATAATTTGCGCAAGCGCCGTGTCGCGCCCAACCTTCGTTGCTTTCATACGGATAAAACCATTGTTATTGACTGTTGCACCGAATAATAAATCGCCAACTTTTTTATCAACAGGTAAGCTTTCGCCTGTTAACATTGATTCATCTACTGCTGTGCTGCCTTCTACTACTTCGCCATCGACAGGGATCTTTTCACCTGGTTTGACTAAAAGTATATCGCCAATGACTACTTCCTCTAACGGAATTTCCTTTTCAATACCATCACGCACGACTAAAGCCGTTTTTGCTTGTAATCCCATTAATTTTTTAATCGCTTCAGACGAGCGGCCTTTTGCTTTTGCCTCGAATAATTTTCCTAATAAAATGAGTGTAATTAAAACAGCGCTTGTTTCAAAGTAAAGCTGCGCATGATGTGAGTTGCCGTGTGCAATTGCTTGATAGACACTATAAAAATAGGCGGCAGATGTGCCCATTGCTACAAGGACATCCATATTTGCACTACCGTTGCGCAATGCTTTATAAGCACTTACGTAAAATTGCCAGCCGATAATAAATTGAACAGGTGTTGCGAGCGCCATTTGCACCCAAGGATTCATTAAAAAGTCGGGTACATATAAAAATGATGTAAAAGAGAAATGTCCAACCATCGTCCAAAGTAATGGCAGTGCGAAAATTGCGGCTGCGATAAATTTACGTGTTTGCTTTTGGATAGCCTGCTGACGGTGATCAGTTGTTTCCTGTGCCATAGGCTGTGTGGCACCATAGCCAAGCTTTTCAACACGAGCAATCATATCAGTAACGGAAATTTCACTAGGATTAAACTCGATTGTTGCTCTTTCTAAAGCTAAGTTGACGTTCGCTGTTGTCACACCTTGCAATTTATTTAAGCCTTTCTCAATGCGTGTTGCACAAGCAGCGCAAGTCATACCTGTAATGTTAAGCTCAGCTTTTTCTTTTACTGTTCCATAGCCTAAAGCTTCAATTTTCTTTTCTAAATCTGCAGTGCTAATTTTCTCTGCATCATATTTAATAGCAGATTTTTCAAGCGCTAAATTGACGGTTGCTTCCTCTACACCATCCATTTTATTTAAGCCTTTTTCAATGCGTGTTGCACAGGCAGCACAGGTCATACCTGTAATTTGTAAGGTTGTTTCTTTTGTTGCCATTTTGCTCACCTCTTATACTGTATGGGGGTATATATTTTTGTAAAGAAGAGAGTGCTTTTCAGAAGCACCCTACTTAATGTTACTCGACATCATAGCCTTGATCGTCGATTGTTTCTTTAATTTGCTCAACAGTTACTTGCGCTTCATCAAAAGCGACTGCAACTGTTGCAGCTTCTAGGTTTACTGTTACTTGCTCAACACCTGCAAGCTCACCAACGCTTCCTTCTACTGCTTTCACACAATGACCACATGACATACCTTGTACATTTAATGTTACGTTTTGCATAATTCATCCGCTCCTTATTTTTTCATTAATTTATGGATTGTGACAACTAATTCATCTATTACTGCATCGTCGCCCTCTGATAGACGGTCTACGACACAGCCCTTTAAATGTCCTTCAAGTAAAATTTTAGCGACACTGTTGAGGGCAGATTGTGTTGCTGCTAGCTGTGTAATGACATCGTCGCAGTATACATCCTTTTCAATCATGCCTTTTATGCCACGAATTTGACCTTCAATGCGATTCAAACGTGTTGATAAATCTTTTTTTACCGACTCAGGGTGATGGCTTTTTCGACAAGCTATCGTTTCATCAACAGTATGCTCCATTATGCTCGCCTCCAATCGTTATATTCAATTTACCATACCTATGAGGGGTATGTCAACGAGAAAGATTTCTCGTATAAAGTAAATGCTCATAACTCAGTAAAACCCGCCGATTCCTCAGCAGGTTTGGACAGTTTTAATAAGAATCTAAAATATTTTCCATCGTTTCTTCATCTAAAGCACCGATGTATTTTTCAACAATATTGCCTTCCTCATCAAGGAAGTATGTTGTCGGAATTGTAATTACTTCATATTGCTGACCAACCTCACCATCTACATCAAGCAAAACAGGGAAGGTAATTCCATAGCCATCAACAAAATTTTCAACATCGCTCATCGAATCAGAGGCTGTTAAGTTAACAGCAAGTAATTGTACATCGCTATTTTCATTTTCCTCATAGAAGTTTTGTAAGTGTGGAACCTCTGCCTTGCAAGGGGGACACCATGTCGCCCAGAAATTTAACACGACCTTTTGCCCTCTATAGTCTGATAAAGAGGTCGTCTTGCCATCAAGCATTGCCAATGTGAAATCAGCCGCTTGCTCCGCATTTTCACGCTTTTCCTTTTTGTTCATTGCGTTGGCAATGCTAAAAACGATGACAACAACGGCAGCGGCAATAATAGCAATTGATAATATTTTTTTAGCCATTTTTTTTCTCCTTTATAATCAAAGTTATGAAAATCAGCATACTAAATGTAAAAAGCTTCGTTAATGTTAACGTATGCTGCAACGACAAAGTTAGTAGTTCCATTGCGAAAAATAGTAAAATCCATTGCCAATTGAGCCTTTTACGTAGCAATAAAATAAGGCAGCAGATTGCTCCTTGGATGGCAGCGAATAAAAAATCAATATGCAATAAATTGGAAATCACTTCAAATATATAGATGAACAGCAATGCCGTAATGCTAGCCTGTGCTTTGAGTGAAGGGTATTTTTTCTGTGCAAATAAAGCGATATAAAGCACAGCACTAATTAGCCCAAGCCAATGCCCTATTTTACCTCCATTAAAGTAGAGCAAGCCCCATATGCTTTCCCATTGGAAAATATAGCTGAGTTTCCAAATTAAAATATAAATAAAGATGGCATTGCTAAACCAATCATCAAGTTGAATGGATAGCAATAGAGCTGTTATTAACAAAGCAATCCAAAGTGTAGGAATCGAAATGCCAAACAATTGAAGATAGGTCATTGTTTTAAGGCATTTACCATATGTGCTAGCAACTCTGCTCCTGCTAGCGTTTGCTCACCGCCGCCTTGAGCAAGTGCATCGTTACCGCCACCTTTACCATTTAAAATCGGTAAAATGGAGTTCGCTACATTTTTCATGCTGACCGTCACGTTTTGTCCACGTGCTGCTACAAATTGCAGCTTAGCATCATTGCTTGCAGTAAGCAGGGCAATGGCTGTAGCGTCCTGCTCTGTAATAAAGCGTGTCAGCTTTTGTAATGTTTGTATTGGTCGATTTTCAAAATGTGCAGTTATGATATGCTGCTTTGCGTTAGCCAACAATTCCTGCGCCTCATATTGTAGCAATGTTTCTTGTGCCTCAGCTAAGGTTTTATCAGTAGCTTTTGCTGTCTCCATTACTTTTTGTAATGCTGTTGCTGCTTGCTCCTCTGGCACACTTAGCTGTCTTGCTACATCCGTCAGCACTGTTTTACGCATTGCTAATTCATGTAATACACGCTGTCCACAGACGAAATGAACGCGAATTTGCTTTTTCATTTTCTCTGTTGACATAATTTTTAACAGGCTAACCTGTCCAGTTGATGTTGGGTGTGTGCCTCCACAGCCGTTATAATCATAATCAGGAATAATAACGAGACGAATATCCTCATCAACTGCTACCTCTTTGCGCAAATTATAAGCAGCAAGCTCATCCTTCGTTACCCATTTCGTTTCAATTGGGCGATTTTCTAAAATAATTTCATTAGCACGTGCCTCTGCTTGTTGCAGCTGTTCCTCTGTGATTGTCGCTGTATCCAAATCAATTGACACAAAACCTGTGCCTAAATGGAAGCTTGTTGTAGCAAAGCCGAATAATTCGACAAAAGCCGCTGTTAAAATATGCTGTCCCGTATGCTGCTGCATATGGTCAAAGCGACGCTGCCAATCTAATTTGCCTGTCACATGATCTAAAGCTAGCTCACCGTTTATATAATGACGGATTTCACCATCAATTTTTTCAACGTCCACTACTTCGACATCGTTCAACCAACCTGTATCATGCGGTTGTCCGCCACCTGTTGGGTAAAATGCTGTATTGGAAAGCACGACATAGTTGCGCCCATCATTGCCACTATGTAAAATTTGTGCCGAAAATTGTTGTATTGTGGAATCGACATAATAAAGTAAATTTTCCATCTTTTCATCTCCTTTGCTTTCTATTTTGGCATATGACAAGGAGGCTGTCATCTAGTTGACGCATAGTAATTTTACGTTATCATTAAGAAAGACACATATCTTTCGCAAAGGGAGCGAGCAACTTGAATATTACACAATTTTCAATTGAAGAAATTAAAGACCCAACAAATATTATCGAAGGCAAGCGCTATGAATTTTTATTAGATGTAGAGATTGACGAGGAGGATGAGCTATATTCGGAAGCAGGTATCGAGGTGCGCGTATTAATTGGTTATCATAATGATGAGGTACGCGTGCTGAATTACTTCATTATTGATAAGGCTGAAAATGAATACTTAGATTTTGCTTTAGAGGATGAAGAGGAAGCAATGATTGTAGCGTTTTGCAAGGAGCAATTGACAACAGAAGAGTAAAAATAAGGCAGGGGGCATAATTTTCCTCTGCCTTATTTTTATTTAAGGTTGTCGTAAGGTTAGCATTAAGCATATGTAAGATACAGCATTTATAGTAGGTGTAACAATATATGAAAAGGGAGTTGCTGATAGATGAGTTCATCTGTTACACCGAAAGAAAGAATTCAATCCCTCGATATTATTCGAGGTTTTGCTTTGTTTGGTATTTTATTTATTAATATTGCAGGCTACCAAGTATTAGTTGAAGGTGGGCCGATGCCTGATTTTACAGGTATTAATAAAACAATTAGTTCGTTAATTAATGTTTTTGTAGAAAAGAAGTTCTTTTCCATTTTCTCATTTTTGTTTGGGGTTGGCTTTTATATTTTTGCATCGCGTGCTGAGGCGAGGGGCGATAAGCCAAGATGGCGCTTTGTTCGTCGATTAGCTGCGTTATTTTTAATTGGCGTTGTGCATATTTTTATTTTCTGGGGCTCAATTTTAGTCTTTTATGCAGTGATAGGCTTTTTATTGCTGCCATTTTATAAAGCAAGCTTAAAGACGATTCGCAATTGGTTAATAGGAATTATCGTTGTTCACTTGATTGCAACGGCATTACCGCTGTTTGTTCCTGCAACTGATTCATTTGTTACAAGCCTTTTTAGCAATGATTCAATGCTTGTATTTATTATGTTTTTATCTGGCTTTTATGTGTCCAAGGCAGGGTGGATTCAAAGTGTAAAAGAAGTGAAGCCATTAAAAACGTTATTTATTGTGCTGCTACCATTTGCAGTAGGTAGTATGCTATGGATTTGGTTTGCATCAATCGGTAATAACGGACAATTAATGAAAATTACCACGCTAGGTACAGTACCGATTACGTACTGCTATTTAATTTTAGCATTTTGGATTTTCTCTCACCCAACAGCAATCAAGCTATTTCAGCCTGTTGCAAAGGTTGGGCGCATGGCATTAACAAACTATATTGCACAAAGCTTTATTGCTTTAGCAATTATGGGCATGATGGGCATTGAAGTTGTCAATTCAAAGGATATTCTCGTCATTGCACCAATGGTTTTTGCTATTCAGGTTGTATTTAGCGTAATTTATTTTAAGTTCTTTAATATTGGGCCGTTGGAGAAATTGTGGCGTTGGATGACAGGGAAACCAAAACAAAAAGTGCCAGGCACACAAACAATTTAGGCACAATTTCGTCGCAATTCATGTATCATGAAATAAAGGGAGTGATTGCGATGAAATATGTCATTATTGGTGGAGATGCTGCTGGTATGAGTGCGGCAATGGAAATTTTACGCAATGTAGAGGAGGCAGAAATTACAGCACTTGAACGTGGAGAGATTTACTCATATGGGCAATGTGGGCTACCGTATGTAATTGATGGGCGCATTTCCTCACCGGAAAATTTAATTGCACGTTCTGCGCTAGAGTTTCGCAAAAGAGGTATTGATGCACGTATTCGACATGAGGTGCAGGAGATTGACTTTGAGGCACAGGTTGTGAAAGGGCAATATCAAGATGAGCCCTTTACTGTGCCATATGATAAATTATTAATCGCTACAGGTGCCAGTCCGACGATGCCTGATTGGGATGGCACACATTTGGAAAATATCCATACGGTAAAAACGATTCCACAAATGCATGAATTGCTAGAAAGCCTGCAAAATGTACGTCATGTTACGGTATTAGGGGCAGGCTATATTGCGCTTGAAGTGGTAGAGGCGATGAGAGAACGCAATTTGGCAGTGCGTCTAATTCATCGTGGTAAACAGCTTATGTCACTGCTTGATGAACAGCTAGCTGAGCATGTGTTAGCTGAGGCACAGAAGCAGGGTATAGAAGTGTTATTGAATGAACAGGTGACAGGCTTTACAGGAATAAAGCAGGTGGAGGCTGTTGTAACGGAGCAAGGTAGCTATCCAACAGACCTTGTCATTGTCGCAACAGGAATTAAACCAAATACTGCTTTTGCAGACCAGCTAAAACAATGGGATAATGGTGCCATTATTGTCGATGAGCATATGCAAACATCGCTACCGAATGTTTATGCAGCAGGGGATTGCGTAGCGCATTTCCATTATGTAAAAGGCGAATATGACTATGTTGCGCTAGGCACAACTGCGAATAAACAAGGACGTGTAGCAGGGCTTAATATGGCTGGCAAGGCAACAAGCTTTAAAGGAGTGGCAGGCACTGCGATTTTGAAGTTTTTCGACATAGGGATTGGCATGACAGGTGTTACATCAAAGGATGCGGACAAGCTTGGGCTTGCGTACGATGTTTATACGCATAAAGCGAATCATATTGCAGGCTATTATCCTGATGCACAGCCGATTTATTTGCGCATGGTTGTACAAAAAGATACGCAAAAATTACTTGGCTTACAGGCGGTTGGCACAGGTGTTGATAAGCGCATCGATGTTTTTGCGACGGCACTAGCGGCAGAGATGACCTTGCCCGATTTATTAGATATTGATTTATCCTATTCGCCACCGTTTAATGGCGTATGGGATCCATTGCTTCAGATTGCCAAGCGTTATAGTTAGTGTGCCAGGCACACAAACAATTCTCACACAATTTAATGTGAAAAAGGATTGCCGTACGCAGAAGGAGGGCACTGAAAAAGTCCCTCAGGCACAAGTGAGAGAGTACAGGAACGAATATTCGTTCCTGTACTCTCTTTTTCT
>NZ_JAMBIZ010000032.1 GCF_025291715.1 Metasolibacillus sp. | reverse complement strand
TTTTTTATGCTTGGATTATATTACAGAAAATTCAGTTTAATACGATGCGTTGAATTATTTTAATGCGACGCTAGTGACCATATTCATATAATTTATTAGCAAGCCAGGCAATTGCATGTGCTGGATGACCAAGCGCAGCAGCTCCCGCACCAGTTGCGATAAGCTCGTCATTTTTATAAAGTGCCATGCTCGTTGTGCGCAAATCGACTTGATTGATTGTGAGCATGCTATCGCCCATAACGACCTTTGCAGATGAACCATTATCCGCTACTGTGTCTACTAGTTTTATTTGCCAATCTTTCACACGACTATCAATGATCTCAATTGTGGGTACGATGTATTTCGTTGCGAGCAAAACGTCTACATACGTAATATTTGGTCCTACTAAATCTTCTGCAAGTATAAAGCCGATTTCTGCTTCGACCTTTGGGGAAAGCATGGAATTTACTGACACGAGCGCACCGTCTTTAAGCTCCATATCATCAAATAAATGCCCATAATCTGGTTCATCGACATTTAGCATTTTTTGCATGGCGACACTTGTGAGTCCTACCTTTTTCCCAATGATTTTTCTACCTTCTGCAAGCTTCATTTGCACCATTTCTAGCTGAATTTGATAAGCATCCTCTACCGTTAATTCACCATCACGCTCACTTAAAGGCGCTACCCCTTGACACAATTTCTCTGCAGCTAGTAATTCCTTTGCCAATTGCCTATTTTTAACTTGCACTAAAAACCCTCCCGCTTCTCACATAAGCAAAAGGTGAGCAACACTGTCACCTTTCGCTGTTATTATTTTTTAATCGTAATGGTTTTGGCTTCTGTATAAAAATCAAAGCTATGACGCCCACCTTCTCGACCAATGCCACTTGCCTTTGCTCCCCCAAATGGTGTTCGTAAATCGCGTACATACCAGCAATTAACCCAAAGTAAACCGCTGTGGATACGCGATGTTACACGCTGTGCTCGTCTCAAATCATTCGTCCATACGACCCCGGCTAAGCCATATATCGAATCATTCGCAATTTGAACAGCCTCATCCTCTGTTTTAAATGGAATCATTACAGGCACAGGTCCAAAAATCTCTTCTTGTGCCACACGCATTTTATTATCAACATCATAAAGAATGGTTGGCTCATAGAAGTTTCCTTGTTCCATCCCTGCCACTGCTTTGCCTCCATATGCTAGCTTTGCTCCTTCAGCAAGCCCAATTTGCACATAATCATCAACCGTTTGCATATGATTTTTGGAAACTAATGCGCCCATATCTGTTGACTCCTCCAATGGATTGCCAACTTTTATTTGCCTCACAGCTGCCGTAAATTTCTCTAAAAATTGGTCATATACGCCTTGCTGTACAACAATACGAGAGCCTGCTAAACAAATCTCACCTTGGTTTCGATAAATTGCTTCAATTGAGCCAGCAACTGCTTCATCTAAATCAGCATCATCAAAAATAATATTCGCTGACTTCCCACCAAGCTCTAAGGAAACGGGAATTAACTGTTCAGCCGCATTACGCATAACGGTTTTTCCTGTATTGGATTCGCCAACAAAGGAAATTCTGCGCACGAATGGATGTGTTGCCATAACCGTTCCTACGGTATGACCTGGCCCTGTTATAATATTTAATACGCCTGGTGGCAACCCAGCCTCATTCGCAATTTGCCCTAACATTACCGCACTTAATGGCGTGTAGGAAGCAGGTTTTACAACAACGGTATTGCCTGCCGCTAAAGCAGCTGAAACTTTCCATGTCATTTGCATAAACGGTAAATTCCATGGAATGATTAGGCTTGTGACACCTGCTGGTGCATACTGAACATAGGACATATGGTTTGGCATATCATAATGCTCATGCACCATGTACTTTGCCATTTCAGCAAAAAAGCGAAAATTAGCAGCAGCACGCGGAATATCAAATCCGCGGCTTTCCTTAATCGGCTTCCCTACATCTAATGTTTCAACAAGCGCTAGTTGCTCTACCTTCTCCAGAATTAAGTCTGCCATTTTGCATAAAATCCGGGCTCTTTCTTCGACAGGCATTGCACTCCATCGTCCACTAGCAAATGTACGCTGCGCTACTTCAATGGCACGCTTTACATCCGCTTCCCCACCATTTGCGACGCTAGCTAACTTTTTATTTGTTGCTGGATTGATTGAATCAAAGGTTTCGCCAGAAAGCGCATCGACATATTCACCATCAATAAAAAGCTTTGCATTTTGGACGGTTATCTTTTCAGCTACAATTTCTTGTGTCATCCGCTTCCCTCCTAGTCCTCTATTTCAACAATGATTTCAATTTCAATTGCCGTGTTGTTTGGTAGCTGTGCCATTCCAACTGATGAACGACCATGCCTCCCTCTTTCACCAAACACTTTGTTAATTAAATCAGATGCGCCATTCATTACTTGCGGATGTTCGATAAAATCTTCTGTACTATTTACCATTCCTAGTATTTTTACAAATTGCTTTACTTTACTTAGCTCACCAATTTCCGCTTTCACAACACTAAATAAGTTAAGCATTACTTGCTGTGCTGCTAAATAGCCTTCCTCCACTGTTAAATCTCTTCCTAATTTACCGTGGTATTCATCGACACCTTGACCAGCTGTAAACAATAAATTTCCAGTTCTAACACATCTCACATAATCTCCCCATGCAGGTCTTAATGCAGGCAATTCAAGCCCTAGTTCTTTTAACTTTTGCTCTGGTGTGCTCATGACTCTAGCCCCTCTCCTATTTTTATATTTAAGAAAGTCAGTGCATTTTCACCTAAAATTGCCTTTTTTTGTTCATCAGTCAGCTCTAGCGTCTCATCCACTACTTTTCCTGGTGGGATTTCTCTTAATAAAAATGGATAGTCTGATCCCATTACTACTTTTTCAAAGCCAAAACGATCAATTAAAAGCTTCAAATTCAATGCATCATAATTAAGTGAGTCAAAATAGAAACTTTTCGCGTAATAACTAGGTGGCTTTGTTGTTTGCCGTAAATGAGGCCATACATGCCACCCTTGATCTAAACGTGGAAGGATAGAAGGAAATGATCCACCACCATGCGCAAAGCAAATCTTTAGCTTAGGGAATCGCTCCATCACACCACCAAGAATTAAACTCGCAGCAGCCAAGGCTGTCTCACTTGGCATTCCCACAGTGTACATAAAATTATGACGTGGCATTCGTTCTGTGCCTAATGTTTCCCATGGATGAATAAACAATGGTACTTCCCAGCGCTCAGCCATTTCGAAAAATTTCGTAAAGGCAGGATCATCTAAGTTTTTTCCATTAATATTTGTTCCAATTTCAATCCCTTTTAACCCTAGCTCCTGTATACAGCGTTGCATTTCTCGTATAGATACCTCCACATTCTGGAGCGGGACAGTACCTAGTCCAATAAATCGATTAGGATATTGCTTCACTGTATCGGCTATAAAGTCATTTTGAACTTTTGACATTTCCTCCGCGGCTATTGGCTCCGCCCAATAAGAAAACGTCACTGGAATAGGAGATAATACTTGTATATCCACACCTTCTGCATCCATATCCTGAATTCTTTTTTGTGGACTCCACACTTGATCTGTTACTTCACGAAAAACCTTACCCGCAACCATAATATTCGCTCCACAGGAACAGGTTTTTTCCAATACAGGCCAGCGCTCGCCATCAAATCTCTCGATAAAATTAGGTATATCCTCTGGAATAATATGTGTATGAAAATCTACTCGCATTGCCATAAACCTACTTCTTCTGGCATGATATGACCACAATTTTTACATGTGCACAATTCTAAGCTGCTGTTAAACTGCTCAATACCACCTTTTACTTGTGTTTCAATATCCGTTAATTGCACACGGTTGCGATGCATTTCATGATTGCAAGCATCACAGAACCAAACGAAATCCTCTAGCTCTCCGTGATCTCGTTTACGCTCAATCACTAAGCCATACGTATCTGCAATACGATGCGGGGAATGTGGCACCATCGCTGGCAACATGAATACTTCCCCTTCCTTAATTGTGATGACTTCACGCTTTCCTTCATGATTAATAATTTCTACAAAGCAATCACCTTTCACTTGGTAGAAAAATTCATCTGAAGGGTCAACATGAAACTCTCGGCGACGATTTGGTCCACCAATCATCATGCAAATAAATTCAGAATCCTCCCAAAGCACCTTATTATTAACAGGTGGCTGTAGTACATCTTTATTTTCCTCAATCCACTTTAATAAATTAAAAGCCTTCAATGTATTCATTGTTGTTTCTGTCATAATCATAAAACCTCCAATTTTTTATTGTTTCGATGATACTTCCTCTACGAACAATCGACTTTTATAAAAATCAAGAAAATGTAAGATGTTTCCCCCTTTTACTTGTCATACTTGAGCTCTACGACTACTATAATCAAATTGCCTTTAAGCTAAAATCCGATTATTTCACATGCTGAAATTAGCGAAATATTCTTATTATTTTTTTGAAATAATCAACAACTAAAAAAGTGCAGGCAAAGCATCTTGTCATTTGCTTTGTCTACACTTTGCTATTTTTATTCCACATTAATAAACAAGGATAGTTGGGTACAAGCTATCAATCCATAGAGATCAAGAAACCCCTCTTGATTGAAGCTTCACCTTATCAATTACGCCTTGGCGTAATTGCGTCGCACCACCTAAAGAGGTGGGCGTTTTCTACTGAATCATGATAAATCAATATAGCCTAGCTTTCTTGAAATAGACTTTGCTGTATTCATTACACTTTGAATCATTCTGTTGCGATCATTGCCTTGCATATACGAGATTGGTCCTACTAAATTCACTGCCGCAATAATTTCACCCGCATAAGAAAAAATAGGTGCTGCAACCCCGTACATTCTATCTGAGTTTTCATTATTGCTGACGGAATACCCTTTTGTCCGTACACCTTGCAATTCTTCCTTTAACTTTCGAATATCTGTAATCGTATTTGGCGCCTCACTCGACAGCCCCTCAGTAATGGTTTCTTTAAAATACCTTGAATTATAGGCAAGTAATACTTTGCCAGCGCTAGTTGCATAGGCTGGTTTCCTTGAGCCAACATATGTTTGAATAGGCACGGACTCCTCTGATGTCATTCTTAACACAAACACGACAGTTCCTTTATCAAACATAGCAATATGAACAGTTCCTCTATAGCACTGTATTAATTCCTTAACTAATGGCATCGCTTTATCGTAGACATCTTGCTGAAACATCACATGATTATTCCATTCTAGCAATCTCCAGCCAAGGCGATATTTCTTTCTATTATCTTTAATCAAAACGCCTTCATGGCAAAGCGTAGTAACTAAATGATGGGCTGTGCTAATATTCATATTGAGCTTATCAGCAATTTCTCCAACCCCAAGCACAGGCTCTTCATTTGAAAAACAGCTAATGATTTGACAAGCTTTTTTTACAGATTCAATAATCATCAGAACCCACCTACTTATCATTTTTTCATTTCAAACCGAAAGCTAGTTGTACGATTTTTAAAACTACTGCTCCTTGTCACTTACAATCTTTTTTCCGTTAGCCTTTTTCCAAAGGAAGTAGCAGATTGTAATAAAGATTAACCATGGGAACCCTAGTGTTAACGTCGCTCTAAAATCGGGTGAAAACCATGTAGAGAGTACAACGGTAGCAAGTAAAAGCGCTCCAAAAATCGTTAAATACGGGTAGCAGATCATTCTGAGGCGATAAGTATTTATTCGTAGCAGGCGCACCGAATGACAGCTTTAGTAATACAGAGTATAAAAGCTACCTGTATTCAGGCGCTCAGTTAGCTTATGATGTCTCAGATCCAACAAATCCTAAGCTTTTATCTACTTGGTGGGTTCCGGGTCAACGTGTAGGAGAAGAAGCTGACTACAACAAAAACCCTCGCGCTGGTAACAAAACAAGCTGGATGGGTTCCAGAATGCCATTATTTATCCCTAAGCCTGTTGAAGAAGGCGGAAAATATGGCTATGCAGCAATGGGCGGATTTGGTTTCTGGGTCATCGACATATCTGATCCAGCCAATATGAAAGCGGTTTCTCATATTGATATGCCGATGAGTGTTAGTGGTACAGAGGGTGACAATATTGATGTAACAAAGGTCGAAACAACGGGTATGGTTTACTTTAGCGGTTATCCATTAGGAGAAGATTGTCATGAGCCTTATAAAGATATTTATGCAATTGATGTAAAAGATCCTTATAACCCAAAAATCGTCACGACTCTTGAACGTCCAACACCACCTGAGTCAGCACCATTTACTGACTATTGTCAGCGTCGTGGTAGCTTTGGTCCAAAACGCAGTGGCTATGCAACAATCAATCCTGGAGAACCAAGTCAGCGCTTTATGCCTTATGCATTCTATAATGCGGGTGTTCAAGTATTTGATTTAGCCGATCCTGAAAACCCAACAATTGAAGCATATTTCGTACCAAAAATGTCTGGAGATATTCCAAATGAAGATGGAGAAACGACGCGTCCAAGCGACCATTCCAACCCAGTACATGGCATTTTCGTTGAATGGGATCGCAATTTAATTTGGGCATTTTCTAATCACGGCATGTACGTCCTGTCCTCCCCATTACTAGGTGAGCCAATCATCGGACTACCAAAAGAAGAGGAAGAGAAGGAGCAAGACCTTTAATTATGAGAGAAGGGCTATCAGATAATGTTTTTCCTGACAGCCCTTCTCTATTATATTGTTTGAAAATGTTTTGCTAACACTGTATTGCGTAAGCTCGCCGCAATAATTACACCTAATATCGCACCGATTGCACTCGAGATGAAAAAGGCTGGCATAAAAGCAAACGCTGCGACAGATGTACCCATTAGTATTTTGGCATATGGAACAGCAACTAATGACGCAATAATACCTGTGCCAATAACTTCACCGACACCAGCTAACCATGCTTTATGACTGTATTTATAAGCCATTGCAGCTAAAAAGGCTCCTATAACACTACCAGGAATCGCCAGCAATGAGCCTGTCCCTGTAAAAATACGTACTAAAGCTGTAACAAAAGCTATAATTACTGCTGGCACTGGCCCTAAAAAAATAGCACTTACAACATTGACCGCATGCTGAATTGGATAGGCACGGGCTATCCCTGTAGGAATTGCTACAAACATAGAACCTGCTACTGCGATAGCAACAAATAACGCCATCAGCGTTAATTTACGAACTGACATCAACAACACCTCTTTAATTTTTATTTTATTGGCGGTTTGGACGCTTCTATTGGCGCTTAGAGCAATTCTATTGGCGCTTTTCATGAATCTATTGGCGCTTCGCCCTCTCCCAATGAAAAAATGCCGCACCCACTAAAATACAGGGAGACGGCATAAAATGAGCATGTATCATTTAATGTCGCCACTTTCCTACGCTAGTGTAAGCTAGATCAGGTTCAAAGGGTCTATATCGCACAGATACATCTCAGCCTCTCTCAAAGGCTCCCCTAGTGGTGCAAGCAATTTTATTCTATTATTACGAAATTTTTATCTGGCGTCAATACTATAATCCTAAAGATCTTGCATGGCGCGTAATTAAGCGCAAGCCGCGATTTTCCAATTGCGATACAACTGAGTCACTAAATGCTGGCACAGCTAACTCATGTAGCTCTGCTTCAATTGCTGCATCGCATTGAATTGTTGCCAGTTGATGCGATAGCTTTAGCATATCCATATTATCATTAATTTTCGTGCGCTGTGCAGGCTTCAATTCATCGATTGCTGCTAATACTCCTTCAATTGAGTGATATGTTTGAATAAGCTGCAAAGCCGTTTTCGGGCCAATGCCTTTGACACCCGGATAACCATCGCTCGTATCACCCATAAATGCCTTTACCTCTGCAAATTGCTTTGGTGCGATGCCGTATTCCTCACGGAAGCGCTGCTCTGTATACGTATCATATTCAGTATAGCCTTTTTTCGTAAAAGCTAAAGTTGTCGCAGGATTGAGCAATTGCAATAGATCGCGATCACCACTGATGACCGTAATATTCGCATCGCCCTTCCATTTTTCAATCATTGAGCCGATTAAATCATCCGCCTCTAAGCCACTAATGCCGAAGTTTTTCCAGCCAATCAACTGTGATACATCCTTTGCCATATCGAATTGCGGTAACATTTCCTCAGGTGGAGCAGGTCGGTTCGCCTTATAGCCATCGAATAAATCATTGCGGAATGTATGCATCCCCATATCCCAGCATACGGCGACATGTGTCGGCTGCATTAAATTTTGCGCTGTCAGCACATGGCGTGCAAAGCCTTGTACACCGTTTGTTGGCGTGCCATCATCTAAGCGAATATATTGGTTCATTGCCGCAGAGGCGAAAAATGAGCGAAACAATAATGCCATACCATCAACAATGAGTAAATGTGGTTTTTCCATATGTATTCCTCCAGTCACTTACTAGTATAACATGGAATAAATCTAAAAAAAGCTGCTCGTCTCCTTTGCGAACAGCTTCTTCCTAAATAATTAAGGCATTAAATATTGCGCAATTTTCTCGACATCTTTATTGAAAACACGGTCCTCTGTAATACCCGCTGCAATCTCACGAATTTCCTGCCATTTTTCATGTAGCTTTGGTGCCATTTTTTCCACACCTCGATACTCAACAGCTGTCGCTGCGCAAAATGCTTCAATTGCTAGTACACGGCGCGTATTCGCAATAATATTATAGGCATGACGTGCGCCTGTTGTTCCCATGCTGACATGATCCTCTTGGTTAGCAGAAGACGGAATCGAGTCGACAGAGGCTGGATGTGCTAATGTTTTATTTTCTGATACAAGGCTAGCTGCCGCATATTGTAAAATCATTGCACCTGATTGCAAACCTTGATGTGCACTTAAAAATGCTGGTAGCCCCTCACTTAATGCTGGGTTTACTAAACGCTCAATGCGACGCTCTGATACATTTGCTAATTCCGATACGCCGATTTTTAAGAAATCCATCGCAAAGGCAATTGGCTGTCCGTGGAAGTTACCGCCTGAAATGACGATATCCTCTTCATCGAAAATTAATGGGTTGTCCGTTGCTGCATTCATTTCGATTTCTAGCTTTTCTTTCACGTAATTTAATACTTGCCAGCTTGCTCCATGAATTTGTGGAATACAGCGTAATGAATATGGATCTTGAACGCGTAGTTCACCTTGTGCTGTCATTAGCTCACTACCTTCAAACCACTCGCGCATACGTGCTGCTACATCGCTTTGCTCTTTAAAGCCACGCACCTCATGTACAGCTGGGTGGAATGCATCTTTAATTCCACGCAAGCTTTCCAATGTTAAGCCGCTAATCCATTCACTCGCATATGCTAGCTTTTCTGCTTCAATATAATTGACAACGCCTTGTGCTGTCATTGCTTGTGTACCATTAATTAAGGCAAGACCTTCCTTTGCCTGTAAAACGATTGGGGCAACATCGTATTTGCTCCACACATCCTTAGCTGCCAGCACTTGACCATCGCGCAACACTTCGCCCTCACCGATTAATGTTAAGACTAAATGAGATAATGGCGCTAGGTCACCTGATGCACCAAGCGAGCCCTGTTGCGGAATTGCTGGATGAATTTTTTCATTAACCATCATTGCAAGGCGCTCTAATACCTCATAGCGAATGCCTGAAAACCCTTTTAACAAGGCATTTAAACGTAGCACTGTCATCGCTCGTGTCACCACTTCTGGGAATAATTCACCAAAGCCACAAGCATGTGAGCGGATTAAATTAATTTGTAATGCGCCAACTTCTGCCTCTTCAATTTTTACGTCGCTAAATTTCCCAAAGCCAGTATTAATACCATACACCGTTTTATCATCGCGTACGATGCGCTCTACATGCTCCCGGCTTTTTAAAACGCGTTGCTTTGCTGCCTCATCAATCGCTATCGTTTCACCTTTATATAAAATCGCTTTCATTTGTTCAATTGTTAAATCACTACCATTTAAAAGTATCATATTGCCATCCCCTTTAATTTGTTTCTCTCCTCATATTATTAGCTAAAAAATAATATTTTTCTAGTCATTTTTTCAGCAAATTCCTTTACTGCAATAGAGCAAAAAAGTAATTTAATATTTCAATATAATTATAATCACTCTGTTTTTTTATCCTATTTTCAAAAAAACTAAAAAGGCGATTGTCTGTACCTATAACCTTTGATGGTCTACTAAAGCAGAGCGATATTTTTCTACTGACAATAAAAACAAATGAATCTTTTTTTCAAAAAAGACAGTATACTATTGATAAGTAGATATAAGAGAGGAGTTTTTTTATGGGTTTATTAAAAGCAGGTATTGGAGCAGCAACAGGTGTTTTAGCAGATCAGTGGAGAGAATATTTTTATTGTGAGTCAATCCCAGCAGATGTGTTAATTACAAAAGGTGTTAATAAACGTGGAAAACGCGGCTTTAACTTTAAAGGTAGCGACAATATTATAAGCAATGGCTCAATTATTGCGATTAATGAAGGACAAGCGATGATTATCGTGGACCAAGGACAAATCGTTGAGTTTTGTGCTGAAGCTGGTGAATTTGTTTATGATACATCGACAGAGCCAAGTATTTTCTATGGAGATTTAAAAGAAAATATTATTGAATCATTTAAGCAATTTGGTAAGCGTGTCGCGTTTGGTGGCGCAGCGCCAAAGGATCAACGCGTTTACTTCTTTAACACAAAGGAAATTCCAGGAAACAAATATGGCACACCGACACCTGTTCCATTCCGTGTCATTGATACAAATATTGGGCTAGATATCGATATTTCCATTCGCTGTAATGGGGAGTATTCCTTTAAGATTATGGACCCTATTCTTTTCTATACAAACGTCTCAGGCAACGTGCAATCGGAATTTCGTCGCGAGGAAATTGAGAGCCAATTACGCTCGGAATTATTAACGGCATTGCAGCCTGCCTTTGCAAAAATTTCAGAAATGGGCATTCGCTACAGCTCTTTACCAGGACGTACAATGGAGCTAGCACAAGCATTAAATGATGTCTTGTCTGAAAAATGGGGTAAATTACGCGGTATCCAAATTATTTCGTTTGGTGTCAATACAGTAAAAGCCTCTGAAGAAGACGAAAAAATGATGAAGGATTTACAAAAAAATGCCGTATTGCGTAATCCAAATATGGCTGCCGCTACAATGATTGGGGCACAAAGCGATGCGATGAAAATGGCGGCACAAAACGACGCAGGTGCCTTCGTTGGCTTTGCTGGAATGAATATGGCGGCACAGGCTGGCGGTGTCAATGCACAGGATTTATTTAAAATGGGGCAACAGCAGCCTACACAAAATGCAACAGCAGGCTGGACTTGCTCATGCGGTGCAACGAATACAGGTAAATTCTGCTCGGAATGTGGAAAGCCACAGCCTCAAGCGACTAGCTGGACTTGCTCATGTGGCACACAAAATGAAGGTAAGTTTTGTAAAGAATGTGGCGCAGCAAAGCCTGCAAATATTAAATGTGATAAATGTGGCTGGCAAGCCGATGGGACAGTACCAAAATTCTGTCCGGAGTGTGGCGATGTGATTGATGCGAACGACCACGTATAAAACAAGGGGGCTTACTTCGCCCCCTTGTTTTTTGTTACTGACCTATGTTCTCTTCATATCACGAATCGCTTGAATCGATAAACGCACAAGTAAAATCGCACATAAAAATAACCCAACATAAGCAATCGTATTTAAATAAATAGCATAGGCTGTATGCATAAATTGCGAAATGGCGAGCAGTGCAACTGAAATAATACCGAATGTAATACCAACAAAAAGCAAAACAAAGCGTGAAAATAATTGGGTCACGAACATCGCATTATGCTTATCCGAAAATACATCATGATGCAAAATGATTTTACCGCTCTCCATCTTTTTAAACATTCTATTCATACGGCGCGGTATTTTTCTCACCATTGGCAAAATGAGTGCTAGCTCTTCCTCTAAGCGATTTTTTGTCGCTAAGGGCTCTTTAAATGGGCGCTTCATGCTCGCTTCAATATAATGGCTTGAAAACTCTCTTGCCTCTTGGAAAATGGCAAACTTCGGATCGATTATGCTTAACGTCCCATCCAATGTAACAAGCGCACGCAATGCAGTACTAACAGACGGATAAAAGTGCAAGCCAAACTCGCGGACAATTGAGAAGATGGAATAGATTAGCTCATCTGTTTGCACATTCTCTGCATAGGAAATTTTCAGCAACACTTGCCCTATTGCCTGCTCCACCTCTTCCTCATTCACTTCCATCGCATTATCTACCAATTCCGTAATTCCCTCATAAACTACGTTGGCATCATTCAAGGCAATACCAATTAAAAATTGCTTTAAGCCATCCTGCTGCTTTTCTGCAAGGCGTCCAACTGCACCAAAATCAAGCATCGTCAGCATCCCTGTACGGCTTGTGATATAAATATTTCCTGGATGCGGGTCTGCATGGAAAATGCCTGACACTAAAGCTTGCTCTAAAAAGCTATGAAATAAATTTTTCGCTAGCAAATGACGGTCAATTTGAAAATGCTCATATAATGTCTCTGCCTGTGCAACTGATTTCCCATCTATATATTCCATCACTAAAATATTGGAATTGCTATATTGTGTATAAATTTTAGGAATATAAACTTTATACTCGCTTCCTCGCAGTACATTCGCAACTTGCTGCGTATTGCGTGCTTCAATTTGAAAATCAATTTCCTCCATTAATGAGGAGGCAAAGCCAACCGCTAAATCGCGGAAGCCTAAATTTTCAGCCCACATCGATTTGCTTGATACCCATTGTGCAAATTCTACTAAAATGCTTAAATCATCTCGCATAATTTCCTTCACATCAGGGCGCAGCAGCTTTACAGCTACTTGCTCATTTGTAGCACGCAATACCGCTTTGTGGACTTGCCCAATGGACGCAGCTGCAATAGGCTCTTGACTAAAGTATGAAAATACCTCTTCCATTGGCTGTGCTAAGTTGGCTTGTAATACAGCGTTGACTTGCTCCTCTGTTAAAGGCTTAACATTTTGCTGTAGCTTTTTAAGCTCGTCAATAAAGACAGGTGAAAATAATTCCTTACGTGTTGATAATACTTGCCCAAATTTAATAAAAATACCTCCACATTGCTCTAGTGTATCGCGTAGGGCAATCGCTAATTCACGGTCGTTATCTCGATTGCGCGCATATTTCACAGTACGTGTAATGCCGTTTGTTACGGCAATTTGGACAACTTGTCGTAGCCGCTTTTGCCTACGCCATTGCTGTATAACACGCATAATCAAGGATTTTCTTCCTTTGATGCGTACGCCATTTTCGTCAATCGCAATCGGGTCAAATAGCTCAAATAATAAATAAAATAGCATTGAAATCAACAGCATACTACCGACCCATAGCAATGTTGCGACATTGATGACATTTTGCACCATATCGCCTGTCCAATAATCCGTCCCTCGTACATATGTGTACCAAAAAACAAATGTCGTTAATGCAACACTTAAAACAACGGATAAAATTCTTCGTAATAAATTAACTTGTGAACCAATTAAACGTCCGCTCAGAAAAAAGATGACGATGGAAAATAACACAACTTGTATAACAAAATGTAAGCCACTCATCTTCTTCTCTCCTTACTCTATCGTTAATTTCACTAATACCTCTACATTGCCTTTTAATGCCTTGCTAATCATGCAAGTAGATTCTGCCTTAAATGCCAGTCGCTCTGCCATTTTTTCATTTTTCTCTGTGCGCTCAGCAAGCTTGAGCGTTAACTTATGAATAATTTGTTGATATGTAAAAACGCCATTCGTTACATCGACAATACCATCTGACTGCATGTCGAGTGTTGCCTTGATATTTGCTCTTTCTAGCATCGCTGCAAGCGAAATAATATAGCATGTTGCTGCTGCACCTAGCAGCATTTCATCTGGGTTTGTTCCAATGCCTGGGCCATCCATTTCAGGTGGAATGGATATTTGCGTCTGTAAACGCTGTGCCTGCAAATCACCTACCGCATTCCTTCCACCATCCCACTTCGTCTGCAAAACAAATGTATGTTGCATAGCTAATCCCTCCTATTATTAACAAGACGTTGCTGAAAGCATTTTAGTTACCGTTGTTAAGCGATCTCCCATAACAGAGTGCACAATGATTTCATTCGTTCCTTGTGTTAATACAATGCCGTTTAATTGACCACCTTGCATAATGACACCGCCATCAAGGCCTATCTTTTTTCCACAAGGAGAAATCCATAGCTTTCCTGTGCCATCTTCATTTAAATAAGGTGTTGGTGTATGCCCAAATATAACGGTTTCCTTTGCAACATGCGGTGTATGGTGAAATTTATCGCGAATCCATATTAAATCGCGTGGCTCTGTTTGTGCTGCATCCTCTTTTTCAGGGTCAATGCCACCATGCACAAAGAAATATTGATTCCAGCGATAAAATAGTGGCAAAGCTTTCATCCATTGTACTAGCTCAGAATAATGTTGTGTAATGTTTTGCGCTGTTTCCTCAGGTGTATTTGCCGTCCATTCGGGTTGCTGGAAGCTAGTAATCGTCGCGGTTCCACCGATATTATTTCCTAGGTAATGCGTATACTCAACATCAGCTAGCCACCTTAAAAATAACTGCTCATGATTGCCTGTTAATGCAATAGCACCTTGTTCTGTTAGTGATTTAACTTTCTGTAAAACTGCTAAGCTCTCCTGCCCTCGATCGATATAATCTCCTAAAAATATCAGCTGCTCTTCCTCTGGTCGCCATTGTGTTAACAATTTCTCTAGCTGACTATAGTGACCGTGTATATCTGCTATGACAAACACCTTTTCCATTTTTCCATCTCTCCACAACTTTATTCCTAAATTATTGCCTTTCAATACTGGTGCTATGTTATTTCAACAGTATTTTCTCTAATTATTATCGTATACAACTTCTATAAACAGTCTAAACTATGATAATCAAGAAGGAAAGGCAATGGTATTATTGAAAATAATAATTCGAACTTCATCTGGTAAGTTGCGTAAAAAAATCAATACAAAATATAGCAGCAATGCGCAATATACATTACAGCTTTTACAGCTCCTCTCAGATCATTCTAGCGATATCGTTTTTCAAAGAAAATTAACGAGTGAAGGGCCTGTAACAATTATATTTTCAAGCTCACTTATTGAAAAAATGACTTTACAAGCAGTTGTGCTTGCACCGTTAACTCACTCTATATATCAAATTCAGCAAACTGCTGAGCAACTAGCGTATAACCAAATTGCTAAGCTTGAAAATAAAATTAATGCAGGCTATACAATTTTATATTTTCATGAAACAAAGCAGTTTTTAGCACTCGACACATATAGTGCACCGGTTCGTGCTATTGCAGAAACAGAGGTTGAATCCACTGTCATCGGTCCGCAAGATGCCTTTACAGAGTCATTAACAACAAATATTTCATTGATACGAAGACGTATTCAAGAGCATTCCTTGAAAAACGAGAGCATTTGCCTCGGCTCTCAAAACCAATATCAAATTTCGATTATGTATATGGACAATATCGTCAATAAAAAGTTGTTGAAAAGGCTGAGAAAACGCCTTCAGCAAATTGAGGTACCGCCATTATTAGATATTACGGTGTTAAAACAGCTGATTGAGGATAACCCTCTTTCTCCTTTTCCTCAATATTATATAAGTGTAAGACCTGATACCATTACACACTATTTATTAGATGGCCGAATTGCTTTATTAATGGATAATAGTCCAACAGTCATTATATGTCCGACGTCTTTTTTCGAAATGTTTACTACGATTGAGGATTATTACAATCGCTGGACAACCGCTACATTGTTACGCTCCCTACGATTTTTTGGCTTTTTTTTAACGATTATGATTACACCGATGTATATATCAACACTGACCTTTCATCCTGAATTATTGCCGTATGAGCTATTGTTGAATCTACAGGAATCTCGAAGTCAGGTGCCTTTTCCGCCATTGTTTGAAGTATTATTTATTGAGTTAATTATTGAAGTATTACGCGAGGCAGGATCACGAATGCCTGCAAAGGTTGGTCAAACGATTGGTATTGTTGGTGGTATCGTAATTGGTACAGCGGCTGTTGAAGCAGGGTTAATTAGTAATATTTTAATTGTACTTGTGGCAACATCTGCACTGCTATCTTTTTTACCACCTACTTTTTTAATGAGTAATACAAGTAGATTAGTTCGTTATTTTTTTATTATTGCAGCAGGCTTATTCGGCTTGTTTGGACAAATGTTAGCATTTGCATGGCTTATCATCCATTTGTTAAGCCTTCGCTCCTTAGGAGAGCCTTATATAGCGCCCTTTATTCCACGTAAATGGACAGATTTATTCAATAGTGTGGTTCGCTTTCCAATGAATTTTTTAAAAAATCGAATGGGTATTTCTAAAAGTCAAAAAAGCTAATGCACTTGCTAAAATGAGGATGAATAAAACATGAAAATAACCCAAAAGAAAGTATTAACGAAAGTGCATGTATTATTTTTAGCACAGAGCTGTTTAATTGGAACAGGCATTTTACAGCTCCCCCAGAAATTAAGTTCCATGGGCTATAGTCAAGCGTTTATGCCACTTTTTTTCGCTTGTATTGCCACAATCACTTTATGGCCAATGGTAAAGCTTAGCTCTAAATTTCCTAATTATAATTTATTTCAAATAAATGAAATATTATTAGGAAAGGTGCTTGGAAAGTTCTTTAATATTCTACTCATTATTATATTTGTAATAATTTGCGTGGATGCTATTAATAGCTATATGCTACTCATTCAAAGTACGGCATTGCCTGAACAGACAATCCCTCTCCCTGTTATCTTTTTTTTAATATTACTTATTTATTTAGTTAAAGGTGGTATTTTTAATATTGCACGCTTTTCAATTATGACATTTTTTATTACATTACCGATGTTATTGCTGATAAAATGGGCAATTCAAAAAGGAGAGTTTAGTCATTTTTTCCCTATATTCAATTTTACATTTCCAGAATTTTATGAGGCCACAAAAAAAGGCTACGTATCTTTTTTAGGATATGAACTTATCCTATTTTATTTTCCTTTTATTATTCAGCAAAAAAGCGCCTTCAAATATGCAACGATAGGCATTTGGATATCTGGTTTTTTAATGTTAATTACTACAAGTGTAAGTGTTATGTATTTTTCCGAATGGCAGTTAAGCAATGTGGAATTTGCTGTTCTAAATATTTTTAAGGCTGGTGAGTATTCCTTTATTGAACGTGCTGATATTATCGGAATGACGCTATGGGTTTTCTTAGTTTATTCTACTGTCGCTTTATATTTGTGGGCGGCAAACGAGGGCTTCAAAACACTCATTTTACCGAAGTCACATATTCCTTTATATAGTTTAATTGCAATTATTTTTATCCTACTCATTTTACCTCTTTCTCAGCATTTGAAAGAAAAAATCTTTACGATCAATAACTATATATTTTATTTATTCCTTCTTTGGCCTATTTTTTTATTTATCATTTATTTATTTCGAAAAAAGCAGGTGCATCAATGAATAGTAAATTATTGATTATTTTTCTTCTATTATTTGTCGCTGGCTGCTCTGAAGAACGGAAAATTCCAATAGAGGAAGTCGATATGATTGGGATTATGGCATTTGATTATATTGATGAAAATGTCACAAAACTAACTGTAGCTATTCCGCAATATTCACAGGAAGCAGAAAAGGATACGAAAGTATTTTCTGTAGAAACAGATTTGGTATCACAAGGTATTGTCAAAATAGAGGCACAATCTGATCGAAAGGTCGTATTGAACCAATTACGTGTTATTTTAATTAGCGAGGAATTCGCTCGCAAAGGGCAGCCGAGAAAAATAATCGAACATATTTATCGTAATGCCGAAGTAGGAAATAAAGCATTTATTGCGGTTGTTAAAGATCAAGCAGCAAATCTTCTATATGCTGAATACCCTGATAAGCCGAATATTAATTTTTATTTAAATGATCTGCTACTTCCTAGCGTAAACACAGCGTTTAATCCTAACACTAACATTCACGACTTTATTTATGCGACAACAACCCCTACAAGAGATGCTATCGTTCCATATCTTGAATTGCATGGTGATAGCGTTGAAATTTCAGGCTTTGCCTTGTTTAAAGAGGATACGATGGTAGATGTCATTCCACCTAATGAAGCAGTTTATGTTCAAGCATTACTTTGTAGAGAAAATCTTGCACCACTTGTTGTTGACATACGTAATGAAGCAAAAGTATTACTGAATCTCGTTAAAAGTAAATGTAAAATAGACAGCAATAAAGATAATCAGCAGCCAAAGCTCACTATCCATTTGCTAATTAAAGCCACCTTAAGTGAATATAATATTGAGCATACCGCTAAAATAAACAGCTGGAAAGAAATCAATCAAATCGAACACTTAGTTAATGAACAGCTAGCAAAAAACATCGAAGCATTTATAAAAACATTAAATGAACAGCAAATTGATCCAATTGGTTTAAGCGAAAACTTCCGTAAGCATACAAGGGGAAAATGGACGCGAGCTATGACAGAGGATGTGTTAGACAAACTAGAAGTAGATGTGCAAGTGAGGACAATTATCGTTAGTATGGGGACCTTAAAATAACAAAATCAAAACAAATTAGGGTGTTGAGTTTCCTCAACACCCTAATTGTTATATGGATTAATTTAAAACTTTTATTTTGACTGTTTTGACACCCCATTGCATCGCATTTTCATACTCTGGAATGAAGACATCAATTTTATGCCCTTTAATCGCACCACCAGTATCACCTGCAATTGCTTCTCCATAGCCTTCTACCCATACCTTTGTTCCAAGTGGAATCACTCTTGGGTCAACAGCAATAACCTTTTGATTTGGATTTGCTCGCAAATCGATACCGTAGGCAGTCGTACCTGAACAGCCTTCACAATAAGCCGTATAGGCAGTTGCTGTAACAACCATTTCATCACCTTGCTGCTGTTCGTATACTTCGACAGTTTCCTCTTTCGTTTTGTTACTTGGTGGTACAACTGCTACGACCTTTTCTTCTTCAGCTATAATAGGCTCGTCCCCATCGCTATAAATCGTCAACTCATCACCAGGGAAAATTAACGTATTCGATATATCATTCCAAGCCATTAACGACTGAAGTGGTACACCATGTGTTAAGGCAATACGATATAAATTATCCCCTTCTTCTACAGTATAAATCGTTGGCCCTGTTTCTTGCGAGTCTTCCATGCTTAACGCATCCCACATATGAATGCTATAGTCGATAGGTAAATCACCGCTGAGAGGCAGCGGAATTGCCGCCATTGGATAAATTGCTGTTATATGCAACAAAAACGACATCACCAAGCTCATGATCACTAGTTTAGTTTTCAAAATAATGCTCCTCCTTTATGGATGCAATGAATTTTCAACTAGTGTTACCGCATATAAATGAAAATAAACATTTTTCTTAAAAAAATGACATATTCTCCGCTTTTCTTCCAAATTCCTAAAAGGAGTGACGTGCCTGCATTACGATTAGCTTATGTATGATTGTAAAAAATGAAGAGGCAGTACTTGCCAGATGTCTCGATTCTATTCAACAGGTTGTGGATGAAATTAATATCGTGGATACTGGGTCAACGGATGCCACAAAAAGCATTGCGGCTCAGTATACTTCAAGAATTTTCGACTTTCCATGGATTCATCATTTTGCCGCTGCACGTAATTTCTCTTTTCAACAAGCAACAAAGGATTATATTTTATGGCTTGATGCAGATGATATCTTAACAATTGACAATCAAACAAAATTACAGCAGCTAAAATCAACATTATCGACTGCGGTTGATGCTGTATCAATGGATTATCATCTCGATTTCGATGAGCAAGAAAAAGTTATTCATTCTTTGAGACGAAATCGTCTTGTGAAAAGACAACGTCAATTCCAATGGATCGGTGCTGTTCATGAATACTTAGCGGTAGATGGTGCCATTATCAATAGTGATATTGCAATTTGTCATCGACCACTAAGCCATGATGCTGCGCGCAATATCGCGATTTATGAGCGATTACTTGAAGCTGGCGAAGCATTTTCACCACGCGACCTTTATTATTATGCCAATGAATTAAAAGATCATGCGAAATATGCGGAAGCTGTTGACTACTATGAGAAATTTTTAGCAACAGAGCAAGGCTGGCTTGAGGACTGCATACATGCTTGCTTTAAATTGGCGGATTGTCATCACGCATTACAAAATGAAGCAAATGCTATTAGAGCTGTTGTGAGAAGCCTTACATTTGATTCCCCACGCCCTGAAGCATGCTGTCGTTTAGGCTTTTATTTTATGGAACAGCACAAAAATCAGCAGGCAATTTATTGGTATAAACAAGCTTTATCCATTACAGAATCTACACATGCAGCATTTCGCAATTTGACCTTTACCACATGGCTACCTCATTTACAGCTATGTGTACTCTACGATCGTTTACAACAATATGCGCTTGCTTACGAGCATCATAAGCAAGCAAAAAACTTTTCTCCTCAGCATCCTCAAATATTGCATAATGAACAGTATTTTCAACAGTTGTTTAGCAGCGATAACTAGTGCTGAATTCAAAAGGCTGTGTGGAAGTAGACTCCACACAGCTTCATACTAGAAATTATAGTTCAATGAATAAGAAATTTTCACATTAGCTACTCCAGTAGCTGTACCTGCTAATTGAATTTCAGTAATATTGTTAGCAGTTATTGATACAGAATTACCTGGTACAATTGCTGCAATTGCTGGTGTTGCGGGATTACTTGTTACAGATAGTGTTACATCGCCAGTTGATGAGCTCGCATTTTCCACTAAAATTGTTCCGTTAATCGCAAATGGTGTAGAATTTTCCCATACTGTTACTGGTGTCTCATCAGCTAATGTTAAATCTTGACAGACAGAGTCGTGTACACTTGTTTTATTACCGCAACAGCTTCCTAATTTCGCCATGCTTTCCCCTCCTTTGCTTAAAAGTCATTGCTATTGTATGTTTTATTTATGCTGATACATCGGTCAACCGAACTATGCAAGCTCAATGTTCTTTATTTTCTTCCATGTAATCGTCAATTCCACTGTACTATTAGCATGGGATTGAATTTCTATTAATAAAATATTATGCATTGTGAACGCTTTACATATTTCATCAACCGCTATAGTTGAAAAGATGCCTTCTTGTTCATAAATTTTCATCGTGAAGGGCTGCGTTGTACATACATTCACTGTCACTACATTTTCTACATCAGGCATATTATTTAGCCATATAAATCTTGGACTTCTATCAGAGCTACCCGAAATTGTCGTACATATTTTCTCACGTATCATCGTATGACATACGTAGTTATCATCAATTGGCTGGCAAATTGTTACACAGCAAAAGCAAGCTAGATCCACAATAATTTTTTGTTTCGTATGAATTAGCTTTTTCTTACAGCAACATGGAAAAAGGATTTCAAGTATGGCACACTGACCGTCTTCAGCAACAGCTATAAGTGAAAAAAATGCGAAATAAATGGGCAATGTGGCGAAAAGCCTATAACAGTTAAAGGCTGACCCTCTTCATCCAATAGTATGACTGGCTTTCCTTTTTCTATTTTGGTCATATCCATTAATTATCCCCCCTCCCTATTTTATACATACGATCGTTATCTATTTTATGAAGAGCTTTTTAACAAATATAGTTTCTTTGTCCGCCTCCTTGTTAAATCATGCGAATAAGTTAATTTAAACGACATAACGAGGGAGGAGGAATTGAGGTGGATATACAAAATTGCAAAAAATGCGCTTCTAAAAATTGCAATTGTAATCGGGCATTAGGATGTAAAGGAAATACGGGGCCTACTGGAGCTACGGGAGCCACTGGTGCAACAGGTCCTACTGGAGCTACAGGAGCCACTGGTGCAACAGGTCCTACTGGAGCTACAGGAGCCACTGGTGCAACAGGTCCTACTGGGGCTACAGGAACCACTGGTGCAACAGGTCCTGCTTTCACAGAAGGTTTTTCTGCTTTTAAAAGCTCCTTAGTGACAAATAGCTCAACGGCTATTACGAACTGGACTGTCACAGCTCCATACTATTCAACAGGCGGATTCAATCCAACAACAGGTGTATTCACTGTGCCTGTAACAGGACGCTATTCATTTGCAGCAACGTTAAACTATTCTACAGTTGCTACCATTAGTTTATCGTTAGGTAGTGGCATTAACCCTGCATTTTATATGCGACGTAACACTTCAACAAATGTTATTAGCGGGCTATTTCCTTTATTAAACGTGTCTGTCACTTTACTAACTTTACGTGCTATTTTAGGAAATGGTACTGTCACACTTGCTGGGGATTTATTATTAAACGCTGGGGATACGATTGATTTATACTACGAAGCAAATGGATTAACAATTGGATTAAATTTAGGTGGGGTAAACTCCGCAGGGATGGTGTGGTCATGTCACCGTATTTCTTAAACAAAAGGCCGTCTGAAAAGATAATATCTTTCCGGACAGCCTTCTTACAATCAATCTTCTTGTGGGAACAAAATATCGCCTTTATTTTCCTGCGACATCAGGAATGGTACAAGTGCCTTTGAAATCTCTTCTAGCGAATATGGCTTTGTTAAATATTTTGCTACCTCATATTTCTCCACTAACTCCTCCACTTCATCTAACGCTGAGGAAATAACAATTGGAATTTTGCTTGTTTGCTCTGTTTCTTTCAACTGTTGAATCAATTCCCAGCCGCTCATCTCATCGCTTAACATTAAATCAACAACGATGCCGATAAATGGTGTAGTTAATGCTTCTTCATATGCTCTTTGCACATTATTGTGATAAACAACAGTAAAGCCTTTGCTTTTTAATTCCTCTGATAATAGTAAGGCTAAGCTAGCATCATCTTCTACAATCATAACATTCGCACCTTGTGAAATTGAGAAATTTGAAGGCTCCTCCAATATGCTTAACTCATTATCTAATGGCAATGTAAAGTACACAGTTGCCCCTTTGCCTTCCACAGACTCAATCCAAATATCGCCATTATGCATTGAAATAATTTCACGGCAAATCGCTAAGCCAAGTCCTGTCCCACCAATTTTCCGCCTAGCGCTATTATCAATGCGCTTAAATTTTTGGAACAAATCGGATAAATCAGCTGTTGCAATACCGATTCCTTCATCCTTTATAGCAACCTGTAACATTTGCTCTTTATTCTCCAGTAAAATTGCCACATCCCCACCATTTGGTGAAAATTTAATCGCATTGCTCACAATATTTAAAAACACTTGAATTAATCGTTCCTCATCTGCCTTTACAATAACATTGCGTGCTTTATCAATTAAATGAATATGATGATTCTTTTCATGCTGAAAACGATTAATTACATCCATTGCAATTTCATTTACCTGCAATGGCTTCATCACATATTGCTGTCTGCCCGACTCCATTCGCTGCAAATCTAGGAAATCATTAATCAAATTCGTCAGGCGCTGCGCCTCCTTATGAATCGTTTCAACATATTTTTGCTGACGCTCAGGCTTTAACGTTTTTGTTAAAAGTAGCTCTGTAAAACCGAGTATGCTGGAAAGTGGTGTACGCAATTCGTGACTTACTGTGCTTACAAGCTCTGATTTCATTTTGTCAATTTCATATTCTTTCGTAATATCGCGATGAACAAAAATCGTACCAATTTTTTGGTTACCTTCAAATAGACATGTTGCATACACCTCTACAAACGTATCTTGCTCAAATGCTAATGCGTAACGCAATGTACGTTTATCCTCAAAGCTTTCCGCAATCGCCTTTTCAAAAAACTCAAGCAATGGTCGTGGCTCCTTGCAAAGTAGCTCAAATTTTTGTAGCCATACCTTTTTCATAAATGGCTGCTCTGTTTGTGGCATGCTCATTATTTGTTCAAATGCATGGTTAATTAATAATGTATCGCCCTCACTTGAAACAAGGTGCAAGCCTTCATTAATTGTTTCAATAATATTTTTACTTAGCTGCCTTGAGCGCTCAACCTCTTCATACATTAAAATACGATCAAAGGCAATCGATACACGTTTCAGCAAGCCATTCAGCTCATTTTGTTCATCCTCCGCAAAGTTATGCCCTTCGCGAGTTGCCATTAAAACTGCTACAAGCTTCCCTTGTGCATTCACAATGGATGCATACATATCATAAGCATAATACGGAGTTTGAGCTATGCCACGTGCCAGCTCATCTACCTCACGTTTAATAATAAATGACTTCTCCTCCTCCAGGCGTGTCAGCTTATTAGCATCTAAGCTGTGCATTCTTTCAGCGGCATAGCTAGCTGCTAAACCTTTTGTATCCTGTACATCTCCCTCAAGCCACATTAAAATACTCGCATCAAAGCGATACACATCATTTAAATAATTATGGAGGTTCTCAACAAGCTGCTGCTTATTCAGTGTAAAGGTTAAAGCATGATTTAGCAGATTATATTTTTCAAGCTGATTTAATGAGCGCTGAAGCTGTAATTGGTTTTCCTGCAATTCGTCCTGCTGCATTAATAGCTCTTCATTTTGTGTTGTTAGCTCCTCCTCCTTATCTTGAATAGACTTTGTCATATTGATAAAGGCATTTGCTAACACACCTAATTCATCATTCATTTTTTCCAAGTTTTTCACAGCGAAAGGCTTTCCTTCTGCAAAGGCATTTGTTGCTGCTGTCAATTGTTCAATTGGGCTAATTAATTTTTTCGTTACTCGATGTGTAATAAAGCCAATCAATAGAATGATACCTATACTTAACAAAAAAGAGAACAAGGCGATATTTTCTACTCTATGAATGGTCTTTCGAAATAAATTATTTAACTCCTCATTCGTTTGCACTTTATAGGATTTTGTATAGCTGACAAGCCGATTCACCACATCATTAGCTCCACTATTTGATAAATTGCGAAGCGACTCATAATCATCTGCCTGCACATAGGAAATCGCTGTTGGCAAGATGTTGGCACGATAATTTGCAGCAAACTCATTCAACTCGTCATATAAAGCACGTTCATCAGCTGACAGTTCCATGTTGCCATATTTTTTTAATTGTTCATCTAAGAAGTCTAAGTCTTCATATAACAGTTGTAATTCCTGCTCATTTTTAAACGAATAGTAGCCTCGAGCGCGAAAAAAAATGTCATGAAAAATATCTGATAGTCCATCGATAATAATAACCTTCTCCATCATTGCTTCCTGCTGCTCCTCCAAAGCTTGGTTGCGAGCATTTGTTAAAAAATAAAATACTAAAATAAATAGTAAAAAAATACTTGTTAAAAGCAAGAAAGTGTGAAGAAATTGCTTGCGAATGCTCTTTTTCAATATAGTAGATTCATTTGGCATTTAAAGCCTCCTCTACTAACTCCGCCAACTTCATTGGACTAAATGGCTTCGACATAAAATAATCGACCCCTTTTTCAAACACCCGTTGCTTATCTGCCTCTTGTGATTTTGCTGTTAGCATAATGATTATTAGCTGCTCCCTTACATTTGATGGCAAATTATCAATGACTTCAATACCTGTTAAGTTTGGCATCATATAGTCGAGTAGCATTACATCATAGCTTGCTTCCTCTAGCTTTTGCAAAGCGCTTGGTCCATCCTCTGCCTCATCAATTTCATAGCCCATATCCTCTAGCGTATCTCGAATTAGCATGCGTAAAATTTCTTCATCATCTACGACTAAAATTTTTGCCATAATTATACCCCCTAAAAAATACGCTCTGCTAAGCGCAGGATGCGTGATGACACATCAGCAATTTGGAACGGCTTACGAATATAATCATCCGCACCGTTTTGAAATGCCTCTAGCACATATTTTTCACCTGTTTGACCAGTCAGCATTGACACAATTACTTCCTTCGATGAATAATTTGCACGAATCTTTTTCAGCACCTCAATACCGCTTATATTTGGTAGCATCCAATCTAATAAAATAATGTATTTATAGTTTTCATCGTACCAGCCTGAATATAAAAATGTGAAGCCGTCGTTAAATGCAGCTACTTCTGCAATGGCTTCATCATGTTGAGCAAGCTCCTCAAAATGCTTTGTAAGCATATCGCGAATAATATATACATCATCAATCACAATTACTTTAATTTGCTTTTGCTTTTTCATATACTCAATAGATAGGTCAAAGCATACCGCCCGATTTCTTCCTGTCGTTTTCGCCGCATAAAGCGCTTGGTCAGCTGCCTCTAATAGCTTTTTCGAATGCATATAATGCTCATTAACACCCATTAACCCTGAGGAAAATGTGACATGAAACGTAGCATCGTTTGCTATAAATGCTTTTTGCTCCATTGCTTGGCGGATTTTTTCAATAAGTAAATACGCTTCATCCACTTCCGTATTTGGCATTAGTAACACAAATTCTTCGCCACCATATCGGCATAAAATATCTGGCTCACGCTTTAATTCCTTTACAAGCACCGCAAAGCCTTTTAATACTTCATCACCAATTAAATGTCCATATGTGTCATTGACCTTTTTAAAGAAATCTAAATCAATAATTGCTACAGTGAATATTTCACCTATTTTTTTATATCGCTCAATGAGTATTTTCAATTTTCCTTCGAAATGCTTGCGATTATAAACTTGTGTCAATTCATCAATGACAATGGCATATTCCAGCTCTTTTCGATATGCAAGGCGATTTGTCACATAGGCAAATAAAATATCTTCATCAATTGGCTTTGACACAAAATCCATCGCGCCTAATGCATAAGCACGAATGCGATTTTCCTTGTTATGGTAGCTACTCATCACCGCAATAAATGTGCGGTCCTTTTTAATTTTTTTAATGCTGTTTAAAATGGAAAAGCCATCAATGTCTGGCAATGCAATGTCTAAAAAGACGAGCGCAGGCTGCACTTCATAAATAAGCTCTATCCCTCGCTTTCCATTATGTGCCACGATGACAGAAAATCCTTTTTTCTCTAGCGCATTTTTTAAATAAGCGATAAAGACCATATCATCATCAATAATTAATATAAACTCTTTTGACATATCGCTTTTGACAAGTGATTGAATAACTTCTACATTTTCTCCTGAATGATGATTCGTCTCGTAAAAGGAAAGTGCCTCGATGAGTGGGCTTAAATAAATTGTCCATTGTTCCTTCAGCCATTCCAGTTCGCTCGTTTCACTTAAATTCACCAGCTTTTCAGTAGCAATAGCAGATAGACCATGTAAGCCAATTGAGCCTGCTGTCCCTTTTAGTTGATGCAAAAAAGCATATACTTCCTTCTCTTTTATCGATTCCCTTTCTCTCCACCTCAGAAAATTTGTCTGCATGCGCTGATACATCATTTGCTGGTATTTTTCTGCTCCCATTTTATAACGCTCCTATCAAAAAATATCTTGAATAAAGTATATCGTACAAGTATAAAAAAGATAGATGCATTGAATGAATAAATGCTATTTTTCGTATTTTTGTAACATCGTAATGTAGCCTTTTTCTTGCATCTAGCTTCAAATTAAAAAAGCAGCCCATTTTGGACTGCTTTTTTAGAACGAATTTGCACTATTATAGCTGCCAAGAGGTTATCAACCGGTCATGATTTGTTATAACCTTAACCTTGCATCTTGGATTTGAAAGAGCTTTATGCTTTAATCATTGAGCTTTAGAAAATAAGAGCTTTGATGCTTGAACTTTGTACTTTAAACGTTTAGTTTTGAGCCTTCAAGTTTGTTTCATTGATTATTAGTTAAGTGCGTTGTTTCAATTTTTCAACTCGCACACAACGCAAAGCGCGAGCAACAAATCGTTTGCTGTTTTCGCCAGCTTAATATGAGAAAATGTATATTATTATAGAAGTACGGTCAAATATAGTGCATAATTAGTATAGTGAATTTTATTAAGGAGATTTTATAGTATGAACTTTTCAATTCGACAAGAGCGTCCCGCTGATTATAAAATAACGGAGGATGTAATACGTCAAGCTTTTTTAGATGAAGATATGAGCGACCAAAAGGAGCATTTCCTTGTCCAGCGCATCCGCCAATCCTCCGCTTTTATTCCTGAGCTTTCGTTAGTCGCAGTTGATTATGACGATCAAATTATCGGCCATATTTTACTATCGAAAATTACGATTGAGGATGGCGAAAAATCGGTTGATTCTTTAGCGCTTGCACCCGTATCTGTTTTACCGTTATTTCAAAACAAAGGAATTGGCAGTCAATTAATTAAAGAAGTATTACAAAAAGCTGCGGACATTGGGCAGCAATCTGTCATCGTTTTAGGACATGCAGCATACTACCCTAAATTCGGCTTCCGTCAAGCCCGAGAATGGAATATTTTCGCCCCATTTGAAGTGCCAAGTGAAATTTTCATGGCGCTTGAATTAGTACCGAATGCACTCCAAAACGTACAAGGTACTGTTCGTTATTCAGATGCGTTTGAAGGTTAGGAAAAAGGAGGCATGTGATGTTTACAGTTGGTGTAATTGGCTCTACAACATCTGTGCATAAAGTCATCTCACTTGCACAAAATTTAAACCTAAAAGCACATTTTATTGCATTGCCTTATAAAAGCTTTCAAGAAACAAAACAAATTATTCAGGCACACGACCATGAGGTTGACTTTTGGTTTCCAACAGGTCAGTTGCCTTATGCCATCGCAAAGGAATATTTGCAAACAGATGACTATTTAATACCAATTCAAAATAATGAAGCAAGCTTATATAAAGCTTTTTTAGAGGTTGCACATCATTCCAATGTATTTTTGCAGCAACTAAGCATTGATGAATTATCCAAGCAGGCAGTAGACGATGCGCTCACACAGCTGAATATTGCATCCTCTCATATCTATTTAAAAATTTATGATACGAAGACGACGTTGGCTGAGCTTGTCGCCTTTCATAAAATGCTATGGGAGGAAGGCAAAACATGTGGTGCGATTACAAGCTTCGAGGCAGTTTATACAGCGCTACAGCAAATAGGAATTCCCGTTTATTGGTATTCAATTAGCCATTCAGAAATTCTTCATGCCTGTAAAGTGCTAGAGGAAAAAATAAAAACCTCGTTCTTCAAAGATACGCAAATTGGTATTTGTATTATTACAATGGAAGAAATTGAGGCGGAAATTTCCTCCATTCGTCCATACACACAGCAATATTTAGCGCTACAAATAAAGGAAATATTAATTAATTTAAGCGAGCATATCGACGGTTTTTTAACAGAGCAAGGTGAGCATCGCTATATTATTTTTAGTACCCGTGGCGCCATCGAAAAAAACTTTTCAATTGTGCGCCAAAAAATTCAAGAACTTAAGCTATTAGCTAATAAGCATATTATTGCAGGAATCGGCTATGGCGAAACCGCCTTAGCAGCCGAAATGAATGCAGCGACAGCTAACCAACATTCTCGCCACCATGAACAGCATGAGCTATTTATTGTGCAGGAGGATGGGACAATAGTTGAGCAATTCGGGCACAATCGAGAGCTTGTGTACACGAATAAATTGTTGAATACGCCATCGCTAGAAGCTTTGAAGGAAGCCAATATTAGCATGCGGACATACAATCGCATTCAAGCATTACTTTTAAAACTAGGCACAGAGCATTTTACAACATTAGATTTAACGAACCATTTAGCTATGGAAAATCGCAACGCAAGGCGCATCGTTACAAATTTAAGCAAAGCAGGTCTGATTGAATGTGTTGGTGAATCTACGCACCATGTTAAAGGAAGACCACGTAAAATTTATCGCTTTGTGCCACAAAAATAAGAGCTGTATGAAAAGGCAATATCTTTTCATACAGCTCTTTCTAGTTCAAAGGATATAATTCGCCCGTTAAAAAACGTGTGCCTGAAATTACTTTCAAACACACGCCTATTTCTATCGTAAATGAACCTTTGTCCCTTTATTTAAAATGCTATCATAATCAATATATTCATAAATATCGGACTGAATCACATCGCTAAACTGCTGTAGCTCCTGTAATGTTAAATCCTCAATCCCTTTATTGTGGTCTTCACAATAAATAACGACCTTGCCAACAATGCTGTGTGCATCTCTAAACGGTGTTCCTGCTTTGACTAAATAATCCGCTAGCTCTGTCGCATTTAAAAAGCCTTGCTTCACAGAGGCACGCATCTTGTCTTCATTGACCTTTAATGTGCGAATCATTTCCGTCATAATTTTTAAGGAAGCGAGCGTCGTATCAATCGCATAGAAGAACGATTCCTTCTCCTCCTGCATATCTTTATTATACGTCAACGGTATGCCCTTCATAATCGCAAAAATTGAGAATAATGCGCCATACACCTTCCCTGTTTTGCCACGAATTAGCTCCGCTGCATCGGGGTTTTTCTTTTGGGGCATAATGCTGCTGCCTGTTGCGTAGGCATCATCAATTTCGATAAACTTAAACTCTTGGCTGCACCATAAAATCAATTCCTCACTCATACGGCTTAAATGCATCATAATAATTGAGAAATCAGAAGTTAGCTCTAGTACATAATCACGCTCGCTCACACCGTCCATAAAATTATCAACAGGCTTTGTAAAACCAAGCTCCTTTGTCGTAATCGTGCGGTCAATGCTATGTGTTGTCCCCGCAAGTGCTCCGCAGCCAAGCGGATTTTCGTTTAACAATTCCAGTGCATTTTGCACGCGCTTTTGGTCGCGGTTGAACATTTGATAATAGGCCATTAAGTGATGTTTAAATGTGACCACCTGTGCTCTCTGTAAATGCGTATAGCCTGGCATTATATATGGATTTTCTTCTGCCTTGTCCTTTAACACTTGCTTAAATGCTTCAAGCACTTCCACCATTTCATGTGCTTTTTTGCGTGCATACATTCTCGTATCAACCGCCGTTTGGTCATTGCGGCTACGTGCTGTATGCAGCTTTTTCCCGACATCACCGATACGCTTAATTAAATTCATTTCGACAAAGCTATGAATATCCTCATAGTCACCTTCGATTAGCAGTGCACCGCTCTCGATATCCGCTAAAATACCTGTTAAGCCCTCTGTAATTAATTCACCCTCTGTGGCAGAAAGTATGTCGCAACACACAAGCATTTTCACATGTGCCAAGCTTCCTGTAATATCCTCAAAATAAAGTCGCTGGTCAATTTCTAGTGAGCTATTAAATTCCTCCATTAAACTATTTTCCTCATTACGAAAACGTCCGCCCCAAAGCTTCATTTGTTATGCCCCCTCTAATTCTTCCTTTTTCTCTCGATTTCTTGCAATTCGCCCTAAAATAAGTGTACCGATAATCATTAAAATAATCGCCAATACTGCTGTGTACACACTTTCATACATCCCTGCAACTAAAAAGGCAATCAATGTAATACATGCATTAAATAGCGCAATGGGAATTTGCGTTTTATTGTGGTCCACATGGTCACAGCCTGCACCTGTCGATGATAAAATCGTCGTGTCCGAAATCGGCGAGCAATGGTCACCGAAAATACCACCTGAAATGACTGCACCAATGGCGATATATACTGAAATATCAAGATGATACGCTAATGGAATTGCTAAAGGTAGCATAATGGCAAATGTTCCCCAAGATGTTCCACATGCAAACGACATAATGGCACCAAGAATAAAAATAATCGCTGGGATAAGCATCACTGGAATCGCTCCATCCATCACGCTTACTAAATAATTGGCTGTTCCTAGCTGCTCTAATACTGTACCTAAAGACCATGCCAATACAAGAATCACGACGATATCCATCATACGACGCATACCGGATACGTAAATATCAAACGTTTCCATCACTTTTTTTACTTTATACGCAACCATGAGTGCCATCAGCACAATTGCTGCTGTTAAATAAGAAATACTCAACGCAACCCTAAATTCCCCACCTGCCACTTGCTTGAATGGGAAGCCTAATGGAATTAATTGTCCAAACAACATAACAAGCAGCACAAGGATTGGTACTAATACTAGGCTCGCTTTGCTTTTCGTTTCTAAATATTCATTCATCGCCTCTGTTTTACGCAGTGGCTTTGAATGCGGCCAATAAATTTCTCCCGTTTTTTCAATGCGTCGATCTGCCTTCCTCATTGGCCCAAATTCTGATTTTGTTAATAGCATTACCGGTACAATTAGCACTGCTAGCATCGGGTAAATATAAAATGGGAGTGCGTTCATAAAGGCATCCCAATCAGATTCCTTGACACCTAAACGTTCATACTCTTTGCTTATTAAGCCCATAATATAAACACCCCAACCGATGAAAGGAATCATTACCGCTACAGGTGATGATGTTGAGTCAATAATCCATGCTAGCTTCTCACGTGATGCTTTCAATTTATCAAAAATCGGCTCAAAAACTGGACCTACAATCAGTGGTGTACCTAAATCTGAGAAGAAAATAATAATTCCGCCAATCCAAGCAGACAATTGTGCACTTACCTTTGTTCGAATAAATGTGGCTACTTTATCTGCAAATGCCCCTGCACCGCCTGACTTCTCCATTAATGCAACAAAGCCACCAATAAACACAAGTAAAGCTAAAACAGCTGCATTATAGCTATCTGTCGACTGCACAAAAATATAATCGCCAACAATTGATTTTACAGCCTTGAAAATATTACCGTTCAATAAAATAACAATCCCTGTGAAAGCCCCTAAAAATAAGGAAATAATAACGTTCCTCGTAATAAACGCTAAGGCAATCGCAACGACTGGTGGAATAATCGAAATCAATCCGAATGTTTCCATACATATATCCCCCTTTTGGATGATGTAAAGTTATTAAAGGGTAAATACCCTTTATTTATCCTTTATTATAATCTGAAAATTTCTACTTTACAATCAATTTTTTAATAAAAAACCATCTAACAAGTGATATATTCGTTCACTTGCTAGATGGCCTTTGTTATCTTTTAAAATGCAAAGCCTTAATCCTCGTAATCTATAATCGTTCAATAATCGTTGCATTCGCCATTCCCATACCTTCACAAATAGCGAGTAAACCATAACGTTGTTGCTCACGCTGCATACGATAAAGCATCGTTGTTAAAAGCTTCGTACCTGTTGCACCAAGTGGATGTCCTAATGCAATTGCCCCACCATCTACGTTTAATTTTGCAATATCTGCTCCGGTATCTCTTGCCCATGCAAGCGGCACAGGAGCAAATGCTTCATTGACCTCATATGTATCAATATCTGCTAAAGAAAGCCCTGCCTTTAATAAAACTTTTTCTGTTGCCGCAATTGGACCTGTTAGCATCAGCGTTGGGTCAGAGCCAACAACCGCACGAGTAACAATACGAGCTAACGGCTTGATGCCAAGCGCCTCTGCTCGTTCACGTGACATCAGTAAAACAGCTGAAGCACCATCGCTCATTTGGCTCGCATTGCCTGCTGTAATTATCCCATCTTCTTTAAACACTGGCTTTAAGCTACTTAAGGTTTCCATCGTCGTATCCTGCCTTGGCCCTTCATCCGTATCAAAAATAACTGTTTCTCCTGCAGCATTTTTTACTTTGAGCGCAACAATCTCTTCTTTAAATTTGCCCTCCGCTATTGCCTTTAATGCGCGTTGATGGCTGCTAACAGCATATTCATTTAGCTGCTTTGCGCTAAGTCCCCACTTTTCAGCAATGCGCTCTGCTGATATGCCTTGATGAATGATTTCGTGCTGCTTTGTTAGCTGCTCGCTTGGCATAACACCCATATAATTTGAACCCATCGCCATGCGTGACATGCTTTCTACTCCACCTGCAATGACGATGTCCATATCCCCTGCTAAAATTGCCTGTGCAGCAAAGTGAAGCGCCTGCTGACTTGAGCCGCATTGTCGGTCAATCGTTACACCTGGTACATGCACTGGAAAGCCTGCAATTAATAAGGCGGTGCGTGCAATATTGCCTGCCTGCTCAGCACTTTGTGTCACGCAGCCTAAAATGACATCTTCCACATCAGCTTTCTCAATGCCTGCGCGCTTTACAACTTCCTCCAAAACAACTGCTGCTAAATCATCTGCGCGTATTTGACTCAAGGCCCCTTTACGTCTGCCAATTGCCGTTCGTGTTGCTGCTACAATAACTACTTCTCCCATAATAAATATCCCCCTTATGAATATTGATCCAAAAAATCAAACATTAACGAAACATTCGTGTAGCGCTGCAATGAATGGATATTTTCCATTATAAATTCCCAGCTCTCCTGATGCATCGTCGCATACCCCTCATCTTGTCCTACAGGCATATACTGTGCTAAAAATTGCTCAATTGGTATAGTAAGCTCCTCTAAAAAATTCTCTATCTTTTCTACTTTCTCCTCTCGACAAGGATTCATTTCATCAAATACAACATGCTCTAAATGGCGGGAAAAATAATATGCTTGGTACGCATACTGTGCCAAAGCTTGCGTGCTACTCATCATTTGCACGTTGCGTGACCGAATTTCATTGCGTTCCTCAATTCGTCCTTTTTGCTCCTCTGAATTGACCGTTATGTTTTCTTCATTATATTGTGTTAAATTGGACTGCTCTGTGTCGACTGCTACATGCGCTGGTGCGATAAAGCAGCCATCTGTATCAAGTATATGCAGCACTGCTAAAATATTGGATGGTTTAAATTTTCGCTTCATTAATATTTCTTTTACGCGTTCACCAATGACCTCTTTGATTGCCTGCTCCTTTTTATCTCGTTGATAAAAAATATCGCCATGTTGTGGCTCAAAGCGAATTTCCTTATTCTTAAATAATTGCCTTAAACGCTCAATCAGTAACAATTCATCCGTGTCACCTTCGACTAACAAAATAACAACCTTTTTTTGTGCCTTAGTCAATTACTTTACCTGCTTTCCTAAACGATTTCTTAATATCATATAGGTTCGTTTCGTTGTATATTGCCTCTTCCTGTCCACCAAGTTGAATTGCCCTTAAATAGACATCGCGTGCATTGCTTAATTTTCTCACACCTTTTAGCTGTAAATAGCGCTCCTCCTCATTCAATGTCGTAAACCATAAATTTTGCACAGGGAGCACCTCTAAAATGCGCAAATTATGCGATGTGAAAAACAATTGTCCTTTACCATTGTCATGTATAACTTCTAGTATTTCTCCAAGTAAATATTCAAAAATCCCAGCATCTAATTCATCAATAACAACACAAGCATTCGGATTATTATAAACGGCAATCAATGTGCTTAAAATGGAAATAATTTTTAATACACCTTGTGATTCGCTGCGCAAAGGAAGCTCAATTTCACCTTTTACTGATAAAAACTCAAAGCGCACGCCATCTTCACCGCTCGGCATTTTCTCTCGATGTATTTCTCGAACTTTAATTACTAGCCCTGGGATAATCGTTGTTAAAACAATATTTGTTTGCGTAATGACCTTTTCAATTGTTGCAAACATATCTCTTGGCAAGAGCATTGTATCCCTTAATTCATAAGGAATATTTCCTCGTATTCCATCCGTATGAATGCTAAGTGGCATCACAAGATTTGCAACAAGTAAGCCGTAATGAATCGTATCAATTACATGGAAGTCGTTATTAAAATCAACTCTTAAATTTTGTAATAGCTCCTTTTCTTCCTCAGAGCAAGACAATACAAGCTCTTTCCGAAAAATAAAGGAGGTTGCATTTTCCTCCGCTAAATAATTAGCTACCATTATATTCACACGCTGACTTTCGCTAAATGATTGCATTTTTTTATTGCGAATGGAAATGTCATTGCCATCTTTAGCTACAAGCTCCTTATATCGTTTACCACGCTTATTTTCTTTATAAAATAAAGCTTCACGACAAACTTTTAATGTTTTCATTCCTTCTTGTAGCTCTACGAAATACTTCACATAGTATTCTCCAAATTGGTTGATGATAAAAAATTCAATGTGTAATTCAATGCTTTTTTCCTCAAAATAAATAAGTCTTTGCTCGTTATCAGGTAACGTTTTCGCTTGTAGCAATATTTTCAACAGATGAAAAGCTTCTACAACAGCGGTTTTCCCTGAGCCATTTTGCCCGTAAAAGCCAACAACATTTGCTTTCTCTTGTGTTGTATTCGTTTGAAAAGAGCCGTGCTTGACATTTTTTAAGTGGCGAATTGTTACACGTTGAATCTTGATCATTTTTGCCAAATTTATCTCCCTTTCTCAATTAGAAAACGCACGTCATTGCTGTACTGCCCATCTGTAAAACTGCGTTCTGCAATATCCCAGCCATTGCTTGTGCTTTTTACAACAGTAGAAGCTCTTGTGCCATAGCCATCAAAATGAATAAAAATAGGTGAAAGCTTTTGCTCCATTTCAAAAGGCACACCTGTTGCTGGTAAATGTTGATCCTCTGCCCTTATTGTGTCCTTTAATAATGCAAATAATGCTTCTTCCTCTGTTGTTGTTTGAATCGTTTCACACATGTTAGCTTTTAAGCGCTCCACCTTAGGCCAAGCTGTATTAAGCGTCGCATTTGATAGACAATGAATGCCTTGTGGCACAATCATTAGCTCATTTAGCACCGTATTGTAATGCACCAAATGCTCACCATCATACAAAATGGCATTAAATGCCCCGTACAACTGTCGTTCCTGCTGTAATTGCTGCGCAAATTGATGAGCACTAAGCTGGCTATTAATAAAGTTGACAGGCACTTGTCCTCTTGATTTCTCTCCAACTAATGGTAAACGCGGGTCGCGGTAATTCGTCACAGCAGCAAAACGCCCATTATCGCTAACAGCAAGCCATGTGCCCATTTTTTCTAAATCTCGCCCTGCCCAAATATGTAACGCATCATCCCATTGATGTAGCTCTTTCGTCGGTCGCTTATAAAATTCATCTCGATTTGCTATAACAATCAAGTCATGTTGTGGATGCATTTTATAAGCAAATGCAATAATACACATACCCATTCCCCCTTATTTGAAAAAGTATAGAATACATGGCAGGCAGATGCAATTGGTAGCGCTTTCACATAGGTGGTATAATGAAAGAAATTGTTAGATAGCAATCGATAAACTAAAATGAAGTTATTATTATGACAAAATCACTTGCGGCTGAATATTCTTCGCGTAATATTCGTACAAATGCAATTTGCCCAGGCTATGTAGAATCAGGTATGGTCAACAAAGAGGCACTTGGTGATTTTTATGATGGCTTAGTGGCACGCCACCCAATCGGGCGTTTAGGTCAGCCAGAGGAAATCGCACATGCTTGTGTATTCGTTTGTGAAAATGAATTTATGACAGGTGCAACGTTATTAGTAGATGGTGGCTATACAGCAATATAAAAGAAGTTGTCGGGATAAATACTTCCCGACAACCTTTTATTTTATGATAAGCAATCTACTTGAATGCCTTTCGCCGTAAGCACTTCCTCGTAATAACGATCCTTGCCAATGAGCAAAACACGGTCTGTAAATTGTTCAATTTCATTCATATCATGTGACGTATAAATAATCGTTGTACCTTGCGACCTCGCAAGCTGCTGTAAAAAGCGTCCTATTTCCTGCTTTGAGCGCATATCAATACCAACCGTTGGCTCATCCAATAATAGTAGCTCTGGTTGATGAATTAAGCTAATCGCTAAATTTAATTTGCGCTTCATACCACCTGATAGGCTTGAAACAGGCTCCTTCCACTGTGTCAGCTGCATATCCTGACAAATTTGCTGACATGCTGAGATGCCAATTCGTTTCCAGCTTAAACGTTCAAAATAACGCATATTATCTTCAACTGAAAAATGCTCCCAAATCGCTAAATCCTGTGGCACAAAGCCAATTTTTTGTCGAATCGCTTTTTGCTGCTGATGATATGCCATACCTTGCCAATATATTTCACCTTTATCTGGCTTCATTAATGTAGCGAGCATTTGCAGCAATGTTGATTTACCCGCACCATTTTCTCCAACAAGTCCTACAATTTCACCTTGTCCAATCGTCAATGAAACATTTTCCAATACAATTTTTTTCTGATACCGCTTATAAATAGACTGCACTTCAAGCATTTTTCAACCTCCCTACGCTAAGGATTAGCACACTACAAAACAGCAATGCAGCGATTGGTAGCTCCAACTTTAATAATGCATAAAGTGGATGCAACTGAGCTAGCAACTGATGTACATAACCGCTGTCGCGAATTGGTACAATCCCACCGTTTGTTAACGCTAATAGCAATGTCACTAAAATAGACAAAATATAATACGTAGGTGGATTTTTGCAAAGTGAAGCTACAATAAATGCATAGCCATTCAACACAAAGCGGCATATGCATAAAACAGCAAGCGACCAAAAGGCCACCCCTTGTGAAAAGAACAAAAAGGCAAGCAAATCTGCACATAAAAACACGACATAATAAATAAAAAATTGTGTCCATGCATAGCTTCTATATGTTTGCGCACTTAGTAGCCAGCGCTGTCGAATAGACGCATTGCGCTCCTTTACTAACCAATCGAATAAAAAGAAAGTAGCGAGCACCGTTAAGCTTGACCAAATTGCCCATTTTGACACATACGGTACTTTATCTCCAGTCTCTTTTTGGACATTAAAAAGGGAGAATGGAATTTGAATTAAGTCAGCCTCAGCTTGACGTGTGCGTACCTTCCCTTCAATCACTTGCTCATCAAATAAATACTGCATATCATAATCGAGTAGCAACGCTTCAATATCTCTTGCCGTTTTTGCACGTAACGCTTGCGCCATCACAGCTGAGCTCATCAATTCCTTCGCTGCCTCATAAGCATATGAACGATTTGAGGCATAGGCTTCAATTAGCTTTTTGCGTCCTAGCTTGATATTTTCTTCATATTTACGCCGAATCACAAATACGCTATCTAGCTCATGCTGCTCTAAAAGCCGTAGCGCCTCTGTTTTGGAAAGCTGTTGCACATTTAAATAATCCACCTGCTGTAAATGCTCAGTAATTTCTAGTGCTGATAGCGATTGTTCTTCCACAACAATAGCTATAGGCACCTTGCTTTCCTCTATAAAAGAAAGTGCGATTTGATAAAGAAATAGCGTACCGACAAAAGGAAATAGCAGCCAAAATACAGCGGATTTCCATTCATATTTTAAATGCAGTGCCCGTATATAAATTGCCCTCTTCATCACAGCCTCCTTTCCTTATACAAAGCAAGTAGCCCGAATAATGCTATGCTTAAGCTTGCCGAAACGAGCATGCTCATATAATTTGCGTAGTTACGATTTTCCAGCGTAATATCAATCATCCATGCAAAGGCTTCATAAGGAAACGTAAACAAAAGTAACTGCTGCAAAGCATGTGGAAAATAAATGGTTGGCAGTAAAGCACCACTCACTAAAATAATGATGATTGTTACTACTACATAGCAAAGCATACGCATTTTTGCATTTGTGCTAAGAAGCTCTACAATTCCTTGTAAACAAACTACGCAAATGCTATAGAAAAGAACGAATAATAAAAGGCGCCAATAATCAAGCGGATACAGTGCTAATGCCAACCAGCGATTCATGACACTATATAGCACGATAAGAAACAAAACACTGCCACTAATACAAATTACAGACTTTGCGATAAACGTTTGCGTTATCGTTACCCCTAAAAGCCGCAGCCGATTTTGAATGCTTTGCGACTGCTCTCTCATTAAAAGCAAATAAAAGCCGATTAACCATATTGTCAAACAAATAAATAACGTAGACATCGAATAATAATAGCTCGGCATAGTTGTTGCTGTATTGTTCACTGTATTTTCTACTAAAAAATTGTTTTTCCCTACTGTGTAAATAGCATAGTCAATAAAGATATCTTCCTTTAATTGATTGTAGCGCTCTGTGCTCATTGGTGTTTTTTCGGCATACTCATATACCGTTAAAATATTCGCCTGTGCGGATTCAATATAGGAAGCCATACTGTTAAGCAAATTTTCAATCATCGCATTTTCAATCGATTTATTGGCATCGCCTACTAATGGCAATTCAATTGGACTCCCCGCATATAAATCGTTTGTTAAGCCTTGTGGAAAAGTTACATAGCTTGTGATTTGCTGCCGCTCCATCGCCTGCTGTGCTTCCATGTCAGACATGCGGGTAATATCGATATGACCATTGCCCTTCAATGCCATAATGAGTAACTGTGTTAATATTTTTGACTCCTCTGTTCGGTCATTGTCAACAATCGCTAGTGTCGACCTTTGCTTTTCATCAGGTGTCATAAACTGTAGCACTAATAATAAAAATAAGCCAATCATGCAAATGGGCGTTATAAAAAGAAGAAGAAGTGAGAACCACTTCTTCTTTAAATAGTGAGCGTTTTGCGTTGTAAAAAAGAGTATATTTTTCAATGCTTTCATACATATCCCTCACTAATGCAATAAATCTGTTTTATTCTTCGTATGGTTTAACAAATTCCATAAACCAATAAATATCATCCTCTGTTATTTCACCATAAATCACATCATCCACATAGCCATCCGGTGATATTAAAACAGTGGCAGGCAATTCTTCCCCTATATTATAATCGCTTGTCACGCTGATTGTCTTATCAATCGCTACAGGGAAATCTAGCGCTAAATCAGAAATGAAGCTTTGTACTTCAGCATCAGGTTCCGCATAATTAATCGCTAATACTTCAACATCTTGCTCTCGGTATAATTGGTATTGACGATTAATTGCCTGTAGCTCCTCTTCACTTGACGCAATGCCAGTGCCCCAGAAGTATAGCAGTACGCCTTTTCCTTCATAATCAGCTAAACGATGCGTCTTGCCATTTAAGTCAACGAGCTCAAAATCAGGCGCTGGATAGCCGATGATTTCATTATAATCATAATCCTCAAAGCTCATATCATAATCTTCATCATAATAGTAATCATCGTTAGCGAAATATTCATCAAAGCCTGTTTCAGCCATAAAATTCTCTGCCCAAGCCATTGCCTCTTCCGCAACTGTTATCATATATTCTGACAGCTCATCGTCTGTTAGATTACTAATATCTTTAATTTTTGCTGGTAGCTCAAGTGCTTTAATTTTTTTACCATCATGTTCAATTGTTAAAGAAGCTTTTCCAAGCTCAGGCATATCAATATATACAACATGCTCGCCAGTAACGCTATCTGCTTTATATTGTGTTGAGCCATCCCAATTTAGCGTAATTTGCTGCCCTTCAGCATCTACAATAAATTTGCGCTCAAAGCTCTTTGTATCTTTCTCCTTGCTTTCCTCAGATTCATAGGCAACCTCTACACCTTCAACTGCAAATTGCACGCGATCAGAGGCTTTTTTCCCTTGTTGGAAAACACCTTCGATTGAAACTGTGTCGATATCATCCTTCAATTCATAATTAAATGTTAGCTCTTTGCCGAATGATTGCTTACCTGTAATGACGAAATCCTCAGCTTCTTTGAACTTTAATTCACGCTCAATGATTTTGCCTTTTTCCACCCAAATTGTTGAGACAACACCAAACTCAATTTCACCTAAAGCATCAACGATTTGTTGTTTCATCTCTTTCACTGTGTCATCATCACAAATGCCTTGCGTTGCCATCGCCTGCTTTAAAATCAGCTCAAGCTCTGGATCAGTTTCCATTTTCTTCGCAAGTGCAGCTGCTACTTTTTTGACATCTGCCTTAGATAAGTCCATCACAATTTTGTTTTTCTCTTTTGTAAAGGCTTCATCTGGTAATTCTTCATAAATTGTTTTGCCTAAATTTTTCGTTAAATACTCCTGCTGTGCCTTCGTTACAAGCTCTGTTTGCGATAAAATATCTTTACTACAGCTTAGTTCCCCATCCGTAAAGTCATTTAGTTTTTCCATTGAAACGCCAATCGCTTCAGATAAAAACGGGGCATTCAATACAAATTGCTCTGATGTAACAAATAGCTCAAAGTTATCGACTTTCACATCCGCAATTTCTCCACCGATGCCAAATGCATACTGCTTATTTTTCACATCTGTCGTAGTTGATAAGTTAATCGCTGCGGAATTAATAACATCAAAAATTGGGTCTTCCATTCCTTCACTTTGAATATCCCCAGTAATTTTAAAATCACTTTGAATAACAGATGTTTGTGCTAACTCAGACCAAGCTAGCTCCTCTTTATACTTCTCCTCAAAGAAATCCACCATTTCGCTAGCCGTTTCAGCCTCTGCTGCCAAATAAGCGGCTTTCGGGGATTTCATAAATATCGCCGCTGCGCCAATACCTCCAGCTAAAACAAGCGCAGCTATACCACCGCCGATAAACCATTTCTTTTTAGAGGCTGTATTCGGCTGTTGTTGTTCTTGATTTTCCATCTTTCTTCACCTTTCCCAACTATAATTTATTCCATCCCCGAGTAGAAAGGGCTACAAAACATTATGTATTTCTTAAACATTAGAATAATGTCTAACGATGTCACTTTTATGTTGATTATTGAAAATGTAACAAATCCCTCGATTAACAGAATACTACTAGTATACAAAAGGTTTACCTAGAATAATAAGAATAATTTATTTTTTTACAAAAAACAGGATTTTAGTTTTTATTAGTTAAATAGAAAGCGTTACATATAGACTATTTTTATTTGTAATATCGCAAAAAACGCCATAAAAAAGCGAGAAAATAGTCCCTTTCGACGCCCTCATTCGACAGCATCATTAATAATTCCTAATAGTCGCTCCTTAATATATTGCCAGCTTTGTGCTAAATCCACTGTCACCACTTTAATTAGATAATTATTCATTTCAAACACTTGATGAACCTCTTTATCAATTTGAGGATATAACAGTATGCCAACCATTTTGTCATACTGTAGTGAATTGCTTAAGTAGCTGTAGATTTGATACAAGTTTTCAGATTTAATTTTTTCCTCCTCATAATAATTACGAGCAAGTGGCTGATTATGAAATTTCGTATCAATAATTATTTTCGTTGTTGAATCAGATAAGCAAATATCAGTCTGCATTTTTGGAATTAACCCTTGCTCACCTGCTAAAACCTCTCCAACCTGCCAGCTTAATGTTTCACGATACACTTTATATTGTCGTTGCTCCAGCCTGTAAAAATTGCGCACAAAGCCCTCAAACACATAATGCATCCTACCTTCTCGCATAAAATCTACAAATGTTAATTTGCCACTTTCCTCATCGATTAAATAATGCTCATATATAATGCGACAAATTTCTAGCATAAGATGGTAGTTTTGATTTTGCTTATGCAGCTGGATTTGATGAAAATGTTGGCGTTCTAGCTGTATAAGTGTGACATGCTGAAAATATGGATACATTTTTTTCAAAGATAGCTTTAGCGGCTTTTTTAATGTAGGATGCTTTATTAACGTATGAATCGTCGCCTTCAAAATTTGATTATGTACAATATTTTCTGAAAACACATCGTATTGACATACTAGCTTCGCATTTGTTAGGGCGGCTGTCGCAACGCTTTCCTTAAATAGAATCTTTCCTCGTATTGCTGATGAGCTTTCTTGCTGTACTACATATTCCTTATAAAAGCCTCTTTTAATAAAGCCATTCAATCGCCTTACAAATGCTCCTGCAAATAGCTCAACTAATTCCGTTTCATCAATATTTGTTACTTGCGTTTCCCCTACCTCTGGCAATATCCCCGCACAATAGCTCAGCATATAATAAATGTTATGAATAGGAATATTATTTGCCATCGTATTTACTCCTTAAAAATCAGCTTTTCTGTTTCTCTATGTGCTTGTTCCATATCATCATACCAATACGCTTCTAGCATTGGGCCAATTTCATAACGAATGATTTGGTTATACCAAGCAATGGGCTGCTTCGATTGAATAGCTGTTGAAAAATAGCTATGCCCAATTAAAAATCCTTTCCCTAAATGAGGGTCATGCTCAATTACTCGATTTAATTGTGTTATAGCATTAACTATAAATTGCGCAAATGATTGTTCAATGCCTTTTTGCTCTAAAAAATGAATGAACTTGTCATCGAATATTGGCTCCATAGAAATAAAAGCAAAGCGCCTTCTCAAAGCATAATCTACTACCGCCAATGAGCGATCCGCTGTATTCATTAAACCAATAATATAAAGATTTTTAGGAATATAAAAAGTCTCTCCCTTTTCTGAATAAGTCAGTGACATCGCATATTCTGGTCCACGCTTGTCAGCCTCTATTAGCATCAATAGCTCACCAAATATTTTACTAATATTTCCTCTATCATATTAAAAAAGAGCGCATCTGAAAGTTTCTCAGATACACTCTTAATAAGTAAAATTACAGCTCTGTACGTAGCTGCCACAGCTCTGGGAAGAAATATTGGTCTAACACTTTTTTCAAATAGCTAACACCACCAGAGCCACCTGTTCCCATTTTAAAGCCGATAATGCGCTCCACTGTTTTCATATGACGGAAGCGCCATTGCTGGAATAAATCCTCAATATCGACAAGCTCCTCTGCTAGCTCATACAAATCAAAGTATTTTTCAGGCTCACGATACACAGCCTTCCAAGCTTCTTTGACACTGTCATTTGCTTCATACTTTGCTGTCACATCGCGCTGTAATATTTCCTCATCAATCACAAAGCCACGCTTCGCTAATGTACGAATTGCTTCATCATACAAGCTTGGCGCATGATAAGCCTCTTGTAGCATCGCTAATATTTTTTCATCATGTGCATAAATTTTCAAAATATGTGGCGTTTTATAGCCAAAATAAAATTCTAGCAAGCGATTTTGATACGATTGAAAGCCCGATGAATTACCAAGTGAGTCACGAAATTGCAAATAATCCGCAGGCGTCAATGTTGCCAGCACATCCCACACATTTTTCAACTGATTTTGCACCTGTGAAACACGTGCTAGCTTTTTAAATGACTCAGGTAAGCGTCCATTGTGGATATCTACCGTAGCCGATTTGACTTCATGTAAAATTTGCTTCATCCACAGCTCACTCACATGATGCACCGTAATAAAAAGCATTTCATCATGCTCCTCTGTCAACGGCTGTTGGCAAGCTAGTACTTCATTTAAATGTAAATAATCCGTATATGTCATACGGTCTTTAAAATCTGTGACGATTTTTTTCTCATCCTCGAATGGCTTATAATTATTTGACATCATTGTTCCTCCTTGATGACTGCTCTGACAGGGCTACCGTCCGCACCTTCAATTAACAGCGGTAAAACAATCATGTCATAGCGCCCCGCCTTGATGTGCTCTAGCAATAAATTTTCTACTATATAAATATCGCTTTTTGCTAATGCGTGATGGATTGGTAGCTCCTTTGATGCAACCTTATCAACGGATGGCACATCAACACCAATCAATTGAATGCCACATTCCTTTAAATAGGCTACCGTTTCTAAAGTTAATGTTGGTACTTCCTCAGGAAAAATATGTGCGTTGGCGATTGCCTTCGTTTTAAAAAAGACAGCCTTTACCCCTGTCAGCTTTCCTCTTACTTGGGTCACTTCAATAAAATCATTATCTAAGCACTCCACAACGACCACTTTGCCAATACAGCGCTCTAAATCTAACTGCTCAAATGTGCGTCCATCGTTATCAAAATGGAATGGCGCATCCATATGTGTACCTGAGTGAAGGCTCATTTGGAGCATGCCAACATTAACCGAGCCTGTTTGCTCCTTTGTCGCTACTGTTTCATAGCGAAATTTTGTATCGCCTGACCATGTCGCAATATTTTGATTTAACGGCTGTGTTATATCAATCCATCCCATTACGCAACAATCTCTCTTTCATTGCTAAACTTCTCATATGCTTTCGTTTCCATAATATCCTTTAATATCTCAAAGCATGTATACACTTCCTCAAATGTATTATACATTGCCACCGCAGCCAAGCGGATGCCTTGTGGTGCTCGGAAATCTGGAATGATGCCTCGTTCCTTTAATGCTTTGCAAATACGCGCAGCATCCTTGTGCTCTAAATAAATATGACCACCACGCTCTTGGTGTGCCACTGGACTACATACTTTAAAGTCATATTCACTCAACATATCCTCCACACATTGCAGCATGTAATCCGATAACGCTAGCGAACGTTTGCGAATATTTTCAATGCCCATTTCATTAAATAATTCAAGTGCCCCTAAAAGTGGTGCCATACTTAACACATTTGGCGTACCAATTTGGAAAGCCCCAACCTCGGCTGCTGGCTCAAATGTATGGCTCATCGTAAATTGCTTTTCCTTGTTTGAGCCAAACCAACCGGCTAAGCCTGGTGCTGTACCAAAATGCTTTTCATGGACAAAAAGAGCTCCTGTACTGCCAGGTCCCCCATTCAAATGCTTATACGTGCACCAAAATGCAAAATCAACATCCCAAGCATGCAAATGATGCACAACAGAGCCAACTGAATGACACAAATCAAAGCCAATTATAATACCACGCTCATGCGCTGCCTTCGTTAATTTTTCCATATTTAAAATTTGCCCACTACGATAAAGCACGCCAGGTAAAACGATTAATGCAACTTCCTCTGTCATCGCTGCAATAATATCTTCCTCTGAAAGCGTTTGCCCGTCACGTGAAGCAACGCGAATTAAATGCGATTCATCATAGCCCTTCAATGCTAATTGTGATTTCAATGCATAAATATCAGAGGGGAAATTCAGCTCATCCGCTAAAATTTTCGTTCTCTTTCCTTCAGGTTTATAAAACGTTGCAACAAGCTGATGCAAATTGCTGGTTGTAGACCCTGTTACGATTACTTCATTGTTATTTGCTCCAACAATTTGTGCCATTTGTACACCAAGCTTTTCAGCAAGGAAAAACCAAGCATGCTCCCCCTGTGTCCAGCCATCAATGCCGTATTCCTTCCATGAATCAATCAAGCTATGCAATGTTTCCTCTGCACGCTTTGACATGAGCCCTAATGAATTACCATCAAAATAAATACGTCCTTCCTTTATGTAAAAGGCTTCTCTTTTTGAGGGAATTTCATATGTCTTATCTAAATTTTTAGCATATGCTAAAGTGTTTGTTGTCATGCGATTGCCACCCCTTTAACTAGTCTTCCTCTTGATACTATCATACTCGAGAATTTCTTCTCTAGTGAATTTACTATGTTTCTACTTGAAATCTCTTTTTCTTTATTTTTTAATTGCTTACTTTGTGCTATACTTTCCTCAAGTGGATAATGATTGCAGAATAAAGGTGCTCTTTCACAGAGCTTAATAGGGAATTCGGTGCAAAGCCGAAGCTGTTTCCGCAACTGTAAGTGTAAATGACTACAGCGTAATACCACTGTCAAACGAGGAAAAATGCCTCTAGTAGATGGGAAGGTGCTGATTTTAGGATACACAAGCCAGGAGACCTGCCTTTATTTTATCGTATTAACTCTCTTCGGAGGCTAGGAGAACTTACGGCAAAGCGGACAGGCTAACAATGTTTAATATGGTCCCTTAGTCAAGGACAAATGTAAAAAAGGGTTTAGGCTGCTAAGAGATGGTTTCTGTATTGTACAGGAGCCATCTTTTTTAGGTTCCATTGATAGCGATAATTATTGTAGTAGACCATGTAGTGATCGATTTTAGCACGTACCTCGTCTAACGTTTTGGCCATGCTGAAATCAACCTCGTCTTTTAAGTGTCCGAAAAAGAATTCTTGTGGGGCATTATCCCAACAGTTACCTCGACGTGACATCGATTGACCAAGTTTGTAGTGCTTTAAAAGCTTTTGGAATTTAGGGCTTGTATAATGAACACCTTGATCGGAGTGGATGAAAGCATCTAGCTGGAGCTTTACACGTTTATTACGGAAGAGCTTTTTCACCGTTGTTGTGGCGATACCTAGCGTAATACGGTCTGATACATGATACGCTAAAATTTCATTCGTTGAGCCGTCTTTTATGGTCGATAAATAAGCCATCGTTCCGTTGTATGGAATATAGCTGATGTCTGTTAGTAATACTTTACCTGCCACATCTTGTTTGAATTCGCGGTTTAATAAATTCGGCACCACGCGATGTTCTTTCGTTGCTTTC
>NZ_JAMBIZ010000031.1 GCF_025291715.1 Metasolibacillus sp. | reverse complement strand
GCAAATAAATCGGGAAAAGCGCAAATAAATTCGAGAAGCCGCAAATAAATCGGGAAAAGCGCAAATAAATTCGAGAAGCCGCAAATAAATCGGGAAAAGCGCAAATAAATTCGAGAAAGTCGCAAATAAATCGGGAAAAGCGCAAATAAATTCGAGAAACCGCAAATAAATCAGGGAAACCTACAAATAAAATGGCAAAGATTTTATAGAAATCATCCTTGTCAGTTCAAAAAACTGAATGCAACTATGTTAAGCCATAATTATTTTGAAATCAAGATGAAACCTCCAATGAACTAGTACGTCTATATGAGACGAAATATCAAATAAGCAGATATGCATAAGATATGCTACAATATGTGCGCAGGAGGTTTTGAAGAAATGAAAAAATGGTTGATTATGCTAATGGCTGTATTAACATTAGCAGCATGCGGAAACAAAGAAGAACCGTTAAGCGCAGAACAAACGGCTGAAATAATTGAAGAGGGTACGGTTGGCTTTGAAATGATGGGTGACAAAATTGAAGAAGCTGCTAACGTGCCAGCTGAAGAGCGCGATAAAATTATCGCTGTTTTCAATGAATATATTGCATCGTTTAACGAAGAGGATATGGAACGCTATAGTGCGACACTTTCTCAAAATGCCACAGGCTTTGATTATGAAAAGGATTTAGTTGAGGCACAAAAAGCCTTTGATGCATATACAATCAATCGTCAGGCAAGCGATATTACGATTGTGAAATATGATGACAATGAAGCGCAAGTTTATGCGAACTTAGACATCAATATGATAGAGGATGAAACGGATACAGAGCTTTCAAGCAAAGGTCGCCAAGTTACCGTCCTAGTAAATGAAGATGGAGCATGGAAAGTAACAAGCGTGTTTTATATTGGTAATGAATAAGCAGAAATTTAATTTTATGTTCCACTTTATAGCTACATAAGGTAGAATTATGTTGATTCAGTGTAAAATGTCCCCATATTTATTGAATCAACATAAGCCTCTGGCGGATGTCACAGATAAAAAATCTGGACGCAATTGCGCTAAGGCGTAATTGATGATAGTAGAGGAGTGGAAGTATTAATGAAAATTGCAATTGTAACAGATAGTACAGCCTATTTAACAGAAGAGGAACGCAGTCGCTATAATATTCATATGATTCCTCTAAGCGTTAATTTAGAAGATGGCATCTATGAGGAAGAGGTCGAAATTACAGCCTCTGAATTTTATGATAAAGTGCGAAACTCTAAAGTTTTTCCAAAAACAACACAGCCCCCAGTTGGCAAATTTGTCGAGCTATTTGAACAGCTTGCTAAAGACTATGATGAAGTCATTTCCATTCATTTATCAAGCGGTATTAGTGGCACATTCAGCGGTGCAGTACAGGCTGGTAATATGGTTGAGGGCATTAAGGTCACAGCTTTTGACAGTGAAATTGCTTGTTCACCACAAGGAATGTACGTATTAGAGGCAGCGAAAATGGTGGAACAAGGTGCCACTGTAGAAGAAATTATCGCACATTTAGAAAGCATAAGACCAACATTAGGAGCTTATTTTGTCGTTGATGATTTAGCACATTTACAGCGTGGTGGTCGCTTATCAGCTGCTGCAGCATTAATTGGTGGCTTGCTTCAAGTGAAGCCTGTGCTCCACTTCGTTGATAAAGTTATCGTGCCATTTGAAAAAATTCGCACGCGCAAAAAAGCGCTACGTCGTGTTGAAGAGCTATTAGCTCAAGCGATAGAGCAGCATGGTGATTTGCAAGCAACTGTTATCCATAGCAACTGTGAGGAAGAAGCAGCTGAATGGATGAAACAATTACAGGCAACGCATCCAAACGTTAGCTTTAAACTAAGCTACTTCGGCCCAGTGATCGGCACACACTTAGGTGAAGGTGCATTAGCGGTAGGCTGGCTGAAAAAATAATGATGAACCGAGTGCCTGGAAGCTACTTTTTCCAGGCATTTTTTAGCATTCGCCAATAAAATGTGTAAAAGCGCCAATAAAACTCACAAAAGCGCCAATAAATCTATAAAGGAGATGATCCCATATATTGAAAAGAACAAAAAAAGCGCATTACAAAGGCTTTCTTCTCAATTTTCAAATTGCTAACTTTATGGAGGGACGTATCATGCGCCGTGAAGACTTACCTTACTCCCTAGACTTAATTGATAACTATATAAAAAGAGACTTATTTATCAAGCATGAAGCCATTTCAATGACAAAAAAACTACTGAAAAATCACTATCGCTGTAATCGTTGCTTCAACACAAAGCAAGCTAAATTTATTCATTATCGCTGCGCTAAATGTGAGCGGATTTGCACATACTGTCGCCACTGTATCACAATGGGGCGTGTAGCGAGTTGTACACAGCTCTTCACATGGAATGGACCTCACAAACGCAATATCAAAAAGCATCAACTTCATTGGACAAGCACACTGACAGAATTGCAGGCAAAGGCAACCGAGCAGCTAATCGAAAGCATTGCACAAAAACGTTCGCATCTCCTGCATGCAGTTTGTGGATCTGGAAAAACAGAAATTCTTTTTCTTCCTATATACGAAGCGCTACAACAAAATTTACGCGTCTGTATCGCCACACCACGTACGGACGTAGTATTAGAATTAGCTCCAAGACTACGAAAAGTACTACCATCGACAACAATCCATGAACTATATGGAGATGCCCCAGCACAACAAGGCTATGCACAGCTCATTATTGCAACAACACATCAGCTCTACCGTTTTCACGAAGCCTTTGATGTCATGCTAGTAGATGAGGCAGATGCCTTCCCATACACATTTGATCAATCATTGCAAAAAGCTGTCTTAAAGGCAAAAAAAGCAGATGCTCCAATTGCTTACGTGACAGCAACACCATCACCACAACTTTTAAAGCAGCGAGAGGGGTACTCCTTTATCCCAAAGCGCTATCATAACCATCCATTACCTGTCCCACGCTTGCAATCATTATTTCGCTACAAACAGCAAATTCAAAAAGGCAAGCTCCCTAAAAAACTACAGCAATGGGTAGAGCGATGTATCACTAGAAAACAGCCCTTTCTTATCTTTTTCCCGACTATTGACATGATAGAGCAAGCCTTGCCATTGTTTTGTGAAAATATTTTAGGCGTCCATGCAGAGGATCCACTGCGTAAAGAAAAAGTGTTGCAGCTACGCAATGGAGAAATCCATGGCTTACTTACGACGACTATTTTAGAAAGAGGCATTACAATTGCAAATTTGCAAGTAGCAGTTGTTGGGGCAGAAAGTGCCATTTTTACTGCAAGTGCACTGATTCAAATTGCGGGGCGTGTTGGGCGTAGCCGTGAATATCCGACTGGTGATATCGTCTTTTTTCATCACGGAATCTCGTTAGAAATGGATGAAGCTAAATCAGAAATTGAACGACTAAATGAGGTGGCATATGGACAAGGAAGTACACAATTGCCTACTATGTGAACGAGAGCTACAGCAGGTGATAACATGGAAAACACTATTTGAACGTAGCTGGCCACCTGTCATTTGCGAAAGATGTGAGGAGAAATTTGAAAGAGCCCATTATGAAAAAGATGGCATCATAGCACTCTATCAGTACAATGATATGATGAAACAATTTCTCCACCAGTATAAATTTTCACAAGATATTGTCTTAGCAAAGATTTTTCGTCAGGAGATACATGAATGCTTAAACTATCGTCAAGAAACGATTGTGCCAATTCCGATGCATCCATTAAAAAAGAAAGAGCGCACATTTGCACATATTGATGAATTACTGCACGCAGCGGAAATTCCTTTTCAACACTTACTAGAAAAAACAACGATAGAAACACAGGTAGGAAAAAGCAAAGAGCAGCGTCAGCAAGTAGCACCACTTTTTACTTGTAATAAGGAGCTAGAGATGAATCACTATATATTAATAGATGACATTTTGACGACAGGAACAACGATTGCGCATGCTAAAAAAGCACTGCTTGATGCAGGGGCACAAAGTGTAAGTGCCATTGTCTTAATAAAAGGATGACAAAATATTAATTATTTATTGTATAATGAAAGAAATGAAGCGAGGCATTTAGGAGGGAAATATTATGGCGGAGATTAGAAACTGTCCAGAATGCAATGAGTTTTTTAATTATACAGGCTTGCGTGACGTGTGTCATAAATGTGCACAAAAAGAAGAAGACTTATATCAAATCGTCTATCGCTTTTTACGTAAACGCGAAAACCGCGCAGCCAATGTGGAGCGCATTGAGGAAGCAACAGGTGTAAGCAAAGATTTACTATACAAATGGGTGCGTAAAGGGCGGCTACATCCAGCGACATTCCCGAATTTAGGCTATCCGTGTGACAATTGTGGACGTCTTACGACAACAGGCAAGCTTTGTGATAATTGCCAAAATGACTTAAAATCTGATTTACGCACATTTGATGCTGCGAAGGAATTCCGAGATAATATTGCCCAAGCTGAGCGCGGCACATATTTAGCTGCCAAAAAGAAATAAAAACGACACAGGCGAAATCAACTGCGATTTTGCCTGTGTTATTTTTATCCCCCATTAAGCCTTGGAAAAAGGCGGGTGGTAACTGTCTGTAAAAGCTCGATTGTTAGCTTTCACTTTATTACAATTATAGGCTAAACAATATTTAAACATTACCGAAATATAATGTAGAAGAACTTTGAGAGGAGGATGATGTATGAAAATCAATCCAATTAATTTAAAAGCAATCAATTCATATAAACCACAGCTACGACCTGTCAAACAAACAGAGCAAGGCGCATCTTTTGCAGACAAAATTGAAATTTCTTCAGCCGCAAAAGAAATGCAAGTCACAGCTGATTACAATACAGAACGCGCGGTACGTGTACAGCAGCTAAAAGCTGATATTCAGTCAGGTGAATATAAAGTGAATGCCCGACAAGTAGCAGAGGATATGCTGAAATATTACCGTTTCTAAAATTTGCACTAAAGGAGCATATAACATATGTCAGTGCTAACAATACTGGAAAAACTAGAGCGTATGCACAAAAGCTTATTGGAGCTTGCGCTAAAAAAAACAGACATTATAAAAATAAATGATATAGCAGCGCTAGATGAGCTCATTAAAACCGAGCAGGCGCATGTAGCAGCAATTAACACGCTTGAACAACAGCGTCAGTTGATGGTAACGGATTACCTACGAGCAAAAGGAATTGCTTACACTGACACACCAACTGTAGCAGAGCTAATTGATGCTATTGATAGCGACGAGGAAAAACAGCAGCTAATCGCCACAAGAGACCGTCTGCTAACATTATTAACAGAGCTAAAAGCACGAAACGATTTAAACCAAAAGCTTGTCTATCAATCACTACAAATTATTAATATCCAATTAGAACCATTCCGACCACAGCGCTCCGATTCATTCAACTACTCAGGTGACGAAGTGCGCGGCCAAGCAAATCAAAGAAAAGTAACATACTACGACTCGCAAGCATAAGGCGCTTGTAATAAAATATTACAAGCGTTTTTGCTTGAATTGATAGGAGGAACACTATGCGTTCAACATTTATGGGGCTAGAAGCAAGTAAATCAGGACTATTCCTACAGCAAACAGCGCTTTACACAACGGGACACAATATTTCCAACGCAAATACACTTGGTTACTCACGTCAACGTGTCAATATGCAAGCAATGCCAGGATATCCACATCCAGGTTTAAACTCACCTAAATATCCAGGGCACTTAGGTACGGGAGCTGAAGCACACTCAATTCAGCGTATACGTGATGAATTTACAAACATTAAATACCGTCAAGAAACTAATAAACTCGGCTATTGGGAAGAACAAACAAAAGCAATTTCCCAAATGGAAGACATTTTAGCTGAGCCATCAGAGTTTGGAATTAATAAAGCCTTCGATAGCTTCTGGAAGTCGATGGAGGATGTCGTAACAGATCCAAAAGATTCTGCCGCGCGTCAAGTAATGATTGCTAAAGGCCGTGCATTAGCAGAGGCATTTAACTACTCGGATAAACAATTAAAAACAGTTCAAAGCAATATTGGCTCTGAAATTAATTCATCTGTTAGTACAGTCAATTCACTATTAAGACAAATTGCAGCAATTAACAAGCAAATAATGGAAGTGGAACCGAGTGGCTATGTAACGAATGATTTATATGATGCGCGTGATGTATTACTAGATAAATTAAATGAATATATGCCAGTATCAGTTGAGCGTGTTCATTCAGGGGGCAATGCAAGTGCAGTAGCAGAAGGTAGCTTAACAGTTACATACACACCAGTTGGTAGTGCTACACCAATTATTTTAGTACATGGTCGAGATGCAGCAGAAATTAGTGTAGTCAAAAATGGCGGAGTTCCACTAAATGGAGATACACCACTTGACCCATTCGAAGCGATGCGTATTGACTGGCCAGCAGATGCCATTACACAAAGTGATCCAGACAAGCTTTTATCTGGTGCTACATTACCAACAGGTGCATCGTACGGCTATGACACTTTTGAAAAGGGAAAAGGTAAGTTGCTATCCTTAATTAACTCATATGGTTATACAGACCCTGTGACAAATCAAGTAAAAGGGCTATACCCAGAAAATTTAGCGAAGCTTGATCAATTGGTAGCAGAATTTGTAACTGCTTTTAATACAGCACATCAAGCAGGCTTTGATAAGAATGGAAACGCAGGTCTTAATTTCTTTGATGGTACAACAGCAGAAACTATCCGTGTACGAGATGGTATCCTGCCAGAAGAAGTTGCAGCAGCTGACATAGCAGGAGAATTAGGGAATAACAAAAACATTTTAGCTATCGCGAAAATGCAAACAGACCCAGCGAGCTATAACTTAGGTGGCGCAACATTCCAAGGCTTCTTCAAATCCTTAATCGGTGATTTAGGTGTTATTGGACAAGAGGCAACTCGTCAAGAATTCAACTCAGCTACACTACGTTTAACAATTGAAAACAAACGTGCATCTGAAAGCTCTGTATCGCTTGATGAAGAAATGACAAATATGATTACATTCCAACAAGCCTACAACGCAAACGCACGTATGATTACAGTCGTTGATGAAACATTAGACAAAATTATCAACGGTATGGGACGAGTAGGTCTATAGAACAATACAAATAAGTAACTGAAGGAGAGGAGCAACAAAATGCGCGTTACACAATCAATGCTTTCAAGCAATATGCTTCGCAATTTAAATACAAGCTATGGCAAGATGGGCAAGCTACAAGAACAGCTATACACTGGTAAAAAAGTAAACCGCCCATCTGATGACCCAGTTGTTGCAATCAAAGGCATGGCTTACCGTACAGAACTTGATAGAACAGATCAGTATAAGAGAAATATTGGTGAGGCGAATACATGGTTGGATGCAACAGATGAGGCGCTAGGACAAGCAGGCGATATTTTGAACCGTGTGAAAGAGCTTGTTGTACAAGCAGCCAATGACACAAATACAGAAGATGACCGCAATAAAATGAAGCAGGAAATTGAACAAATTCGTAATCATTTAAAAGATATAGCAAATACACAAATTGGAAATAAATATATTTTCTCTGGTACGCATACAGACATGCCATTGTACGAAAATGGTGTGGAGAATCCGGCTCTAATAGGTGCAACAGGGCTTGATGAAGAAATTGAAATAGATGTTTTTGAAGCAGTACGAATTAACATTAATACGCCAGGGCAGCAGTTATTTGAAGATATCGATGATTTAATGGCAGATATTGCAGATGCTCTTGAAACAGGAGCTGTTAATAATAACGGAACGTATATTGGAGGATTACTTGGAGATTTGGCTTCGGGCTCCAATGGAACTTTAGCAAATGCGCAAAATGTAGTCCTTGAAAAACGTGCTGATGTAGGTGCGCGCCAAAATCGAGTAGAATTAATGGAACAGCGTTTAGATATGCATGAAATCTCAACAACAAAGCAAATGTCTATGAATGAAGACACAGAATATGCTGGAACAATTACAGAGCTTGTTACACAAGAATCAATTCATCAAGCAGCATTGTCAGTTGGTGCAAGAATTATCCAGCAAACATTAGTAGATTTCATGCGATAAAAATACAAAGCGTTTGAACAAATTGTTCAAACGCTTTTGTTGAAAGGTGGGAAATAAATGCGATTACCACAAATTCAAATTCAAACAACAGATATTCAAATAGATTTACAAATTCATAAGCCTGTACAGCATATTGAGCAACCTAGAGCACAGCAATCTATTGCACAACCTGCGGCAACGTTAGAAATTCATACGAGAAAAGGTGAGCTATCAATCGATTCATCAGATGCCCGAAGAGATTTAGGCTATTATCCAACAGGTGAGATGATTAAGCGTTATGCACAGGAAGGTCATCAAGAAATGATGAAAGGAATTTCAAGACGTATACGTGAAGGTCGACAAATGATGCTGAGTGCAGGCAAAGGGCAAGAGGGGGCTGTTATTCAACAAATTGCAGTACAAAATACAGGTCCAAAGCGTCCAGGGCCGTACAATATTAAATTTATACCTTCAATTGGCTCAGTAAAAATAAAATATAAACCTGCGACAGTAGATGTAAATATCCAACGCAATCAACCAAACATTGACGTAAAGGTGAACAAGCCAATCCACGACTATACACCTGGTAAAGTAACGGGTACAATGATACAAAGACCACGTGTAGATATTGACGTTATTGGTTAAAAGGAGAGGGCATCAAAATGAATATTGAAACAAAGTTTTTAGGACAAATAGAAATTGATGAACAAAATATTTTAACATTTGAAACAGGCTTACCAGGTTTTTTAGATGTGCATAAATTTGTTCTCCTACCACTAGATGCAGATTTGCCATTAGTTGTACTACAATCTGTGGAACAACAAGAATTGGGCTTTGTGCTGGCATACCCATTCGCTTTTAAAAAGGACTATATGTTTGAAATTAGCGAAGAAGAAAAAATAGATTTGCAAGTTGAAGAAGAAGAGGATGTTATTGCTTATACAATCGTTACATTAAAAGAAACATTCTCAGAATCAACAATGAATTTATTAGCCCCAATCATCATTAATACAAAGAAAAAATTAGGAAAACAAATTGTTTTGCAGGATAGTAAGCGTTATCCTTTGCGCCATCCCATTGGATCGATGGAAGGAAGTGCTAAATAAATGCTTGTATTATCAAGAAAAATAGGCGAATCGATTATGATTGGTGATCAAATCGAGGTAAAGGTTCTAGCTGTTGAAGGAGATCAAGTGAAGCTAGGTATTGTAGCCCCAAAAGCAGTAAAAGTTCACCGTGCTGAAGTATTTGAAGCAATACAGGAACAAAATAGAGAGGCATTAACATTCTCAAATGAACTGTTGAATAAATTTAAACTGAATAAATAATAGCGGAGACTAATAATTATAATTGGTTTATAAAAGTAAATAATGGGAATTTAAGGATGTTTAAATTCCCCCTTCTCTGTTTTCATCTCGCATGTAAAGCTTGTATAACTCATACTTTAAGCTGAAATTTATAAAATAAATGAAATGGCATACACTTAAGGTTTTAATAGTTGAATCAATTTCATAAATCGATTTTTTCGGAGCTTAGACGGCTCCCATTTTAAAACTTGCGTTTTTAAAAATTAAGCTGCTTGTTGTTTTTCATTTAGTAACACATTCATGCGATCTACTGCTAATTTACAGGCATTATAAACAAACGTGACGAAATGGAAGTGCAGTTTTGCCTTTCGACCCGAACGATGACGGACATTATTTAATTGGAAATACCCTTTTAAATAGGCATTTACACGTTCTACAGCGGTACGTTCTTTGTAAAGATGTTTCCATAATTCAGAGCCACGTGCAGGATAGGTGTATTTCCGAATATCTGTTTCACATCGGATTTTAAACACTTTTTGACACAAGGAATCGTCTCTGAGCGGACATGTTGCAAATTCTTTTGGTTGTGTGAATTTGAGCGTACGGTACTTTTCATCAAAACTATCAAAACGATAGCTATGCTCACGCACACAAGTGGGTCGGAAATGTTCATCAAAACCAACGATTTCACCTTCATTCCGAATATTATAAGGAATGATGACACGCATCGTTTGTGCGAATGCTTGTCGATAAATCGGTTCATAATCGTATCCCGCATCAAACAAAGCGGTTTGAAACTGCTCAGGTAAGAGAACAGCTAACTTTTTGAGTAATGGAATCGCCGCTTTACTATCCGATAAATTACCGGAAGACATGATGCGACTCACAATGTACTGACTCTTCGTTGAAACAGCGAGATGTCCTTTAAAACCGTACCAGAATGTATTTTTGCCATCACTATTCTTCTTGATGCCCCAATGGGGTTCAATCGGCATATCTTGCCACAGTGTTTCAACTGGAATAGCTAATTGTGCTTCTAATGTCTTTTCGTATGTCGTTAAGTTGGCTTCGATTTTGGCTTGTTCAGCTAAATAAGCAGCTTGTTCTTCTTTCGTTTTACGACCACGTTTCTTAGGTAGCGCTTTTTCCTTTTTTTCAGAAGGTTTCGATGCGTCACGTGATTCAAAATGTGTGGCATCCATCGCGATCTGTTCATCGCAAAGAAAACCTTCTGTGAAGGCAGTTTGAATGAGCTGATCTTGCATATAATCCATTACATTTGATTGACTGATCACATCAATCATACGTGAATAAGAAGCTTCCGAAGGAACAACGTCTGAGAAAAGGAAGCCACAATCCAGATAGAATAAGACATCGTTCGCTAAACGTTTGACCAAATCCTTCATCGTAGGAATACGCTCAACAATACGGATGATGAGTGACCGAATCATGGCACCGTAGTTTAACTCGCGCGGAGCGCCACGCATCGTCTTTTTCGAAAACAATTGACCAATCGGTTGGATATCGATTGTGGCGAAAATCGCATCAAAACGACGAGAACTTTGCATATTGAGTAATTGCTGGATGTCAAATAGACTCATTTGTTTTACAATAGTCATAGGGCATTCACCTCTTGGTTAAATTTTGGTTTGGTCACTAAAAATTATACCAAATTGGGGAGGTGCCCGTTTTTTATTGTTTGAAACCCCTTGATAGGACAGGGGTTAGAATTATGAAATTAACTCAGTTAAAAAATTTTTAAAAAACTATTAAACATTTAAAAGATTATACGATATATATTATGTAAGGTCACAGTAGCGTTTACTACTAGGACTGAACTTTCCCACAAGGATGTGGGTCATATAAAAAAAATTCAAGGAGGAATTCTATTATGAGAATTCAACACAATATTTCAGCATTAAACACACACCGTAACTTGACTTTCAACAATACTCAAGCATCTAAAAATCTTGAGAAATTATCTTCAGGTTACAAAATTAACCGTGCGGGTGATGACGCAGCTGGTTTAGCAATTTCTGAAAAAATGCGTGGACAGATCCGTGGTCTTGATATGGCTACAAAAAATGCGCAAGACTCAATCTCTTTAATTCAAACTGCTGAGGGTGCATTAAATGAAACACATGCGATTTTACAACGTATGCGTGAATTAGCAGTACAATCTGCAAATGATACAAACGTATCATCAGACCGTGCAGATTTGCAAAAAGAAGTTGATGCTTTAATATCAGAAATCACACGTATCTCAACAGACACAGAATTCAATACGCAAAAATTATTAACAGGTTCATTCGATAGTAAAGTATTCCATATTGGTGCTAATGCAGGTCAATCAATTACTCTTACTATTGGTAGTATGGCTGCAAGTGCAGTAGGTGTTTCAGCAATCTCTATTTCTACACAAGCCGCAGCTAACACAGCAATTACAACAATTAACTCAGGGATTACAAAAGTATCAGACGAGCGTTCAAAATTAGGTGCTATTCAAAACCGATTAGAACATACAATTAACAACTTAGGTGCAACATCAGAAAACTTATCAGCAGCAGAATCACGTATCCGTGATACAGATATGGCAAAAGAGATGATGGGCTTCACTAAGAACAATATCTTAATGCAAGCTGCGCAATCAATGTTAGCACAAGCAAACCAACAGCCACAAGGCGTTCTTCAATTATTACAATAATTAAATTAGAACAATAGATTTAATCTAATCCACAAGGATGTGGGTTATATAAAAAAATTCAAGGAGGAATTCTATTATGAGAATTCAACACAATATTTCAGCATTAAACACACACCGTAACTTGACTTTCAACAATACTCAAGCATCTAAAAATCTTGAGAAATTATCTTCAGGTTACAAAATTAACCGTGCGGGTGATGACGCAGCTGGTTTAGCAATTTCTGAAAAAATGCGTGGACAAATCCGTGGTCTTGATATGGCTACAAAAAATGCGCAAGACTCAATCTCTTTAATTCAAACTGCTGAGGGTGCATTAAATGAAACACATGCGATTTTACAACGTATGCGTGAATTAGCAGTACAATCTGCAAATGATACAAATGTAACATCAGACCGTGCAGATTTACAAAAAGAGATTACAGCATTGACTGCAGAAATCACACGTATTTCAACAGACACAGAGTTTAATACACAAAAACTATTAAACAGCGACTTCCAAGGGAAAGTATTCCATATTGGGGCGAACTCTGGTCAATCAATTACACTTTCTATCGCTAATATGTCAGCAGGTGCTTTAGGTTTATCTGCAGGTGTAGTAATTACTTCACAAGGCTCTGCCAATGATGCAATTACAATTATCAATTCAGCAATTACAACAGTATCAGATGAGCGTTCAAAATTAGGTGCTATTCAAAACCGATTAGAACATACAATTAACAACTTAGGTGCAACATCAGAAAACTTATCAGCAGCAGAATCACGTATCCGTGATACAGATATGGCAAAAGAGATGATGGGCTTCACTAAGAACAATATCTTAATGCAAGCTGCGCAATCAATGTTAGCACAAGCAAACCAACAGCCACAAGGCGTTCTTCAATTATTACAATAATCAATATAAATCTAAAGGGTGTCGGGAAAATAAAAATTTCCTGGGCATCCTTTTTACTATATTTGGAAGGGTGAGGGCTTGCTTATTTAGGTTTTATAATATTTGTTGGGGAATTAAAAAAGTATAAACACACTTTTTATACACTTGAATTGACTAGAGACAAGCAATAGATAGGTGAGATGTGATATATGGATTTTAACATGATATTACCAAGGAAAAGATTGGGATAATAAAAGAGTGAGAGTCAGAGATAATGATTTATTGCTCATCTTGTTGCAAAATGATAGTGAAAATACATAAGGATTGTATATAGAAAATGAAACATCTCAAATTGTTTGAACATTTAATATAGCTATCAACATCGATGTTACATGTTGGTTGGTGGTAAGTGATTTACTGAAAAAACCGTTATCAACGGTTTGTGAAAGAAGATCATTAAACGTTGCGTATTCATGCAATTAAAGAGAAAATATTTAATGAAGCAACCGTGGAAGAATTAGTGGCTAGTGTGGGAATACCAAAATCTATTACGATAGATGGATACAATGGAAGAACAGGTGTAGGGAAATTCTAATTAATTGGGAAATGAGAGAATCAATTTATAGCTTGCAAAATTGCAGGCGAGAAACAATAAAAGACTTTAAAGTACTATGTGGAAGTTACTTTTTTTTAAAAGTTTATGAGCTGAAAACATTTATTATGAATTGTTTGTCATTGTGACATAAAAAATAAGATGACGAGAAAGTAAAAGAAGATTAAAAGACCTTTACTGCAAAGTAGACAGTGTTAAAAAGATTATCGAAATGGCAGATAGAAATTTTATGTTAGGTGTATTCAAATAGTTTTGGAAAAGGATTAACAGCAAAACGAAAATGGTGTAATGAGATATCTATAGATTCAGATGTTTCACTAACTCTAAAGCAAAAATCGTATTGAATTTAACAGTATGAAAATCAAAATGATTATAAGAAATGAATTTTATTTAAAATAAATTCACCTCAACATTTTTAATTTTAAGAATGTAAGAGCCTGAAGTGCTACTTTATTATTTTTATGAAATACCGATATAAAATAGAGGTGAAAATTTTGTCAGAATATAATATAGAGTATTTACAAACAAAAGCAGGTTTAGATACAGTTATGGTAAATGGTTATTTACTACATAGTAAATACGCACCATTACAAGAAGCTAAACAATTAGCAAAGCGAGAGGTTCAACAAGATTATATACATATCCTTTTTGGTAATGGATTGGGATATATAGGAAATGAAATAGCCGATTTATTAGAGCAAAAAGGAAATTTAATTGTCGTAGATCCATTATTTAATCAACTTAAACAAAGCCTAAAACCACAGGTTAATAGTATTGTGATTAAATCTATGGATGAAAATAAAATCAAAGAACAATTATTACTACAGACAGAGAACTTTGAAAGGAAAATAAAGGTGATTTGTTCACCAAATTATGATAAATTATTTCAACAAGAGTATATAAGATTATTGAAAATTGTGAAAGATTATCAAAATACATTACTGGTTAATGAAAATACAATAAGATTATTTAGTAAATCGTGGCAGGAAAATTATGTGAAAAATTTGTTATTTATGTGTGAAGATATTTCTTTGCAGGAGTTAATAGGAGCATATACATTACCAGTTATTATAGCATCAGGTGGACCATCATTAACTAAGCAACTTCCAAAATTAAAAGAAATAGCACCGTATTGTATCATTATTTCAGCAGGATCTACAATTAATTCATTACTAGCTGCTGGTATAGAACCTGATTATATCGTATCAATTGATGGGGCACCAGAAAACCTAATACACTTCAAAAATTTACAAACAAAATCAGCTAAATTAGTATATTCTGTTGGTAATTATTATAAAATACAAGAAGAATATAGAGGCGAAAGAATAGCATTTATTCCAATGAAAGAGGAAAGGTTACAAAATTACATTAAAAGTAAAATAGGTAGTAAATTCCCTGTGGTTTTTGGTGGGGGATCAGTTGCTAATTTTGCTTTACACATAGCTACGCTAATAAGTAGCGGACCAATTGCTATAATAGGTCAAGATTTGGCTTATACTAATAATGAACTACATGCTAAAAATAATAGAAATTCTGAATTATTTGACGAGGAGGAAATACTTAATAGTCGAGAGTTGTTAGAAATTGAAGGATACCTTGGAGATAAGGTATACACAACTTATGAATATTTACCAATGAAAGAAAGTTTTGAAGCATTTTTGAAAACTGAAATTTATAATAATGCAATATACAATTGTACAGAGGGGGGAGCAAAAATTATTGGTATGGAGCAAATACCCTTTGTAGAATTCTGCACAACATATATACAGCCTTCATCAGAAAAAGTGCAAGAGAAAAATATTACTTTTAAACATAATTCAATAAAATTATCTTCATTTATCAATACTATGGAAAAGGAATTGTCTATATACAAAGAGATGAAAGTAGAAATCAAAATTGCACTCAAAGAAGTAAAGGCAACTGAAGCTACGTCGACTTTTACACTTAAAATATTGAAAACACTAGATAAGATTGATAAAAAGCTCAAAAAAAACTTTAATCTTGTTATTTTAGAAAGAATTGCAGATCCACTTATTTTAGATATAATGACAAACTTCAAACCAAGTAAAAAGGAAACAAAAGTGGATGAATTTAATAGAATATACAAGCAAAATATATTGATGTATAGTGGATTATTATATGTGATAGAACAGACAGAGATTTATGTGAAGGAAGTTATTGAAATGGCTAATAGGCAATTAACGCAAGGAGAGATAATATGAATAATATTATAAATGAAACAATTGAAAGCTATAATCAATATATGGAGAAAATCCCAGTAGGTGCTTTATATATTGCAGAGTGCTTGAGAACAGATAAAATTTCAGAGGCACTTTCAGACATTACTGCATTTTCAGAAGGAGTTCTTTGGCTTATTGATGTAAAGATACTATTAGCGAGAAGCCATATTAATGCCCAATTGGAAATTGAGAAAATTCAAGAATTTTTAAGTGAAATAAATATGGGTCTTGAAATAAATGATTATGTATTAGTTGCAGATATGTTTGAATATGAAATTGCTCCTTTTTTTGAAGAACTTGTTGTAAATAAAGTGAGAATACTCTAGTGAACTACGAGATTGGTTTAGCTAAGAATGGTGAATACACATTAATGTTAAACAATATCAACATCTATAGTAAGTATAAGCCTAGATGTGATGCAGAAGCATTTATTCAAAAAGAATTTGATAAAAACGCAGCAGGTTATTTTTTGGTGGGCTTAGGTTTAGGTTATCATTTAGAGGCAATTTTAAAACTTGCGGGAGAGAAATTGGTTGTTGTTTTGCCGTTTTCAACCAAGGAGCTGACTTTTGCACGTAAATATATAGCAAATGAAAATATCTTAAATGCGTCAAATATTGAAATTGTAAATGCTCATACTTTAAATAAAAAGGTATTAGATGATATGCAATTTATTATTCCACTACCATGGATGAAGGCCATAGGTATTTCCCATCCTTTATATGAATTTTTGGAAGGAATAAAGGAAAGACAAATGAGTTATCAGTCTTCAGCGCTTTTAATGGAACAAAATTTTATACAAAACTTAGCGAATAAACATATTTTTTCTACTTCTTTTAAAGGGCAATTTAAAGAGAAATATGCATGTTTGATTGCAGCAGGACCATCACTTGATGAAACGATAACCACTTTAGAAAAAATAAAAGATAAATTTTATATCCTTTGTGTTGGAGCTGCATTAAAGCCGTTGCTTGCAAAACAAATTAAGCCTAATGCAGTGATAGTTTCAGACGCCTCTCCACTTACTATAGAGCAAATGAAGAATGTGGGATATGAAGGGATGCTATTTTATCTTTCCACTGCTAATAGTGAGTTAATTAATATGCATAAAGGCGACAAATGTATTTTATTTCAAAAAGGCTATAATTTATCAGAGGCATACGCAGAACAAAACCACTTAGATTTATTTGAAGTAGGTGGTTCTGTATCCACAATCGGACTATCTTTACTTCGATATATGGAATTTGAGACAATACTGCTGTTTGGTCAAGATTTGGGTTTTAAAGATAATTATACCCATTCTAAGCTGTCGCCTTCTTATACAGCTATTGCTAGTCAATATAAATATCACAAAATAGTAGCTAACAGTGGGGAATTCATAAATACAAGAGCAGATTGGACTGTTTTTAGAAGATGGTTTGAACAAGAAGTAATAGAGTGTAATATGAATATTTATAACACAGCATGGCATGGAGCTAAAATTGCTAATATACCGTATATTAGCGAGAGCGAAATATTATCAATGTATGAGACATTACCATAGTAAGGGAGGGGAGCTAGTTTTGAAAGGCAAAGTATTAGTAACAGGAGCTGATGGTTTCATTGGCTCTCATTTAACAGAGCAATTAGTACGGGAAGGCTATGATGTACGAGCATTTGTTTATTATAATTCATTCAATTCATGGGGCTGGCTTGACCAGTCATCGCAGGAGATTAAATCACAACTAGATATTTTTTCAGGAGATATTCGTGACCCATATGGTGTAAAAGAAGCGATGAAGGGCTGTACGTATGTCCTAAATTTAGCAGCACTTATTGCAATCCCTTATTCCTATCATTCGCCAGCAACATATGTAGATACGAATGTAACTGGTACATTAAATGTAGTACAAGCAGCTAGGGAATTAGGTGTGGAAAAAATAGTGCATACATCAACGAGTGAAGTATATGGAACAGCTTTATATGTACCGATTGATGAAGATCATCCATTACAAGGACAATCACCATATTCAGCTTCTAAAATTGGTGCTGACCAAATGGCTTTATCATTTTATCGTTCATTTGATACACCTGTGTCGATTATTCGTCCGTTTAATACATACGGTCCACGTCAATCAGCACGCGCGGTTATTCCAACAATTATTAGCCAGCTAGCAAGTGGAAAAACGACAATTAAACTAGGTGCAATTAGTCCAACACGTGATTTTAATTACGTGAAAGATACGGTACAAGGCTTTATTTCTGTTATGAATTCTGAAAAATCAGTAGGTGAAGTTATCAATATTGGTTCGAATTATGAAGTATCCATCGGAGAAATTGCCAAAATGATAGCAAATATTATGGGTGTTAGTTTAACAATTGAAACAGATGAACAACGTCTTCGTCCAGAAAAAAGCGAAGTAGAACGTCTTTGGGCAGAGAATAAAAAAGCAAAAGAGCTTCTTGGATGGGTTCCACAATTTGGTGATAAAGATGGCTTACATAAAGGCTTGGAAGAAACAATTGAATGGTTTACAAATCCTAAAAATTTATCTCATTATAAGGCAGATGTTTATAATATATGAATAAGCAATGGACAGAGTTTACTGATAATATTAAAAGTTTATATGGAAAAGATTTTGTGGCATTACATGAGCCAACATTTAATGAAAAAGAAATCAACTATGTGACAGATTGTGTGCAAACCGGTTGGGTGTCCTCTGTTGGATCCTATGTGACAAAATTTGAGGAAGATTTAGCTAGATTTGTAGGTGTTAAGCGAGCCGTAGCCGTAGTCAATGGTACAGCTGCCCTGCATATTGCATTGCAAATTGTTGGTGTGGAGGCAAATGATGAAGTATTAATACCATCTTTGACCTTTATTGCAACTGCAAATGCCGTATCCTATTTACAGGCTATTCCTCATTTTGTTGATGTAAATGAAGAAACATTAGGCGTCAGCCCATTTAAATTAGCACAATATCTTGAGGAAATCACAGAGCTGCGTAATGATGAACTTTATAATAAACAAACAAATCGTCGGATTAAAGCTTTAGTGCCGATGCATGCATTTGGCCATCCTTGTATGTTAGACGAACTTGTTGCTTTATGTGATAAATATAAGCTTGTCCTAGTAGAAGATGCTGCAGAATCACTTGGTAGCTATTATAAAGGCAAGCATACAGGAACATTTGGAAAAGTTAGCGCCATGAGTTTTAATGGGAATAAGATTATTACAACAGGTGGCGGTGGGGTGATTTTAACAGATGATGAGACGCTTGCTGATTATGCAAAGCATTTGACAACAACTGCTAAAGTACCACACCAGTGGGAGTTTGTGCATGATGAAATAGGCTATAATTACCGTATGCCTAATATTAATGCAGCTTTAGGCTGTGCACAGTTGGAAAAGTTACCTCAATTTATTGAACAAAAGCGTTATTTAACACAATTTTATGAAAGACTAGTAGAGAATATTGAAGGTGTTCAATTATTTAAAGAACCGATTGATACAAAGAGTAATTATTGGTTGCAAGTACTTTTACTTGATAAACAGTATAATCGTGATGAAATACTAGGTTTTTTAAATGAACAGGGCGTGATGAGCCGTCCTATTTGGGCCCCATTACATGAACTTGATATGTATAAAGGCTGTCCAAGAATGGATTTATATGTAACAGAGCAATTAAAACAATATGTGATTAATATTCCCAGTACGCCAACGAATGAGGTATAATGCGTGAAGAAAAAAATTTGTGTTGTAACAGGAACAAGAGCAGAGTATGGACTACTATTTCCTTTATTGAAAAAGCTTCAACAAGATACGGCCTTTTGTTTACAAATATTGGTGACAGGTGCGCATTTATCACCTGAGTTTGGAGAGACTTACAAGCAGATTGAACTTGATGGTTTTAAGATTGATGAAAAAGTAGAAATGTTATTATCAACAGATACTGCCCTAGGTGTAGTAAAGTCAATGGGACTTGCAACAATTGGTTTTGCAGATGCACTTGCTCGTTTGCAACCAGATTTAATGATTATTTTGGGAGATAGATTTGAAATGCTAGCTGCTGCGCAATCTGCCCTAATTATGCAAATACCAACTGCGCATCTTCATGGTGGTGAATGTACATTTGGAGCATATGATGATGCGATTCGCCATTCTATTAGTAAAATGGCTACATGGCATTTTACAAGTACTGAATCACATCGTAAACGTGTAATTCAGCTTGGAGAGGCTCCTGAGCGGGTATTTAATGTTGGTGCAATTGGTATTGAAAATATTATGGGATTACAGCTATTGGAAAAAGATGAGCTGTTTGAGCAATTGCAATTATCTAAAGAACAACCACTGTTTTTGATTACCTATCATCCTGAAACAAATGGTGAAATAGATGGTATTTTTAACTTGTTAAAGGCTTTAGAACATTATCCAACTACTAATTTACTGTTTACAAAGTCTAATGCAGATAATGGTGGACGTAGAATTAACAAAGCAATCCAAAATTTCACCAAAAGCCACCCCAATGCAAAATTATATGATTCATTAGGACAGTTGAAATATTTAAGTGCTGTTCAGCATGCAGAGATTGTTTTAGGCAATTCATCAAGTGGGCTAATTGAAGTACCGTATTTAGCAACAGTGACGGTGAATTGTGGAAATAGACAAGAGGGGCGAGAGCAGCCTAATTCTGTATTCAATACAACTCTCCAGACAGATGAGATTTATCGTACAATTGAAAAGGCACGAAAATTTAATGGTGTATATGACCAAATTTTCGGTGATGGTCATGTATCAGAAAAAATACTAACTATTTTAAAAGAAGTGCCGTCATTTTCTATAAAAAAGGAGTTTTACGATTTATGAACAAAACATATATCATTGCAGAAGCAGGCGTGAATCATAATGGTTCATTAGAAATGGCAAAAGAACTCGTCACAGTGGCAAAGGAAGCAGGAGCTGATGCAGTAAAATTTCAAACATTTAAGGCGGAAAATCTAGTCATAAAAGAAGCAAGGCAAGCTAATTATCAAGTAAATAACTTAGGTGAGGCAACATCGCAATTTGCTATGTTAAAAAAATTAGAGCTAAGCTATGAAGAATTCACAGAGCTACAAATTTTTTGTCAATCTCAGAATATCGCATTTTTATCGACACCTTTTGATTTTGAGAGTGTCGATTTTTTACTAGGTAAATTAGAGATGGAAATTGTCAAAATTCCCTCAGGTGAATTAACGAATGCACCGTTTATTCATTATATGGCTACAAAACAAAAGCCTATTATTTTATCAACTGGCATGGCAACAATTGAAGAAATTCATGAAGCGTTAGCCTTTATTGCATACGGTTTAGCAAAGCCTTCTGAAGTTGTTACGGTAGAGCTTGTTCAGCAATTTTATAAAAAAGAACAAGCTAAAAATATATTGAAACAGTATGTGACGTTGCTTCATTGTACAACACAATATCCAACGCCTCCTGCTTTGATTAATTTGAATGCAATGAATGAGATGAAGCAAATTTTTCAATTAGCGATAGGTTTTTCTGATCATTCTGAAGGTATTCATATACCGATTGCAGCTGTTGCCATGGGTGCAACAGTTATTGAAAAGCATTTTACATTAAATAAAGATTTGGAAGGTCCGGATCATGTAGCCTCATTGAATCCAGATGAGCTAAAGCAGATGGTTAAGGGAATCCGAGAAATCGACCAAGCATTAGGTGATGGGATAAAGCGACCAACTGATTCGGAGTTAGAAAATCGTATACCAGCACGAAAAAGCTTGGTAGCTAAAAAGCCAATTAAAAGAGGCGAAGTATTTTCAACTAGTAATATGGCTATAAAAAGACCAGGAAATGGTATTTCACCTGCGAAATATTGGTCATATATTGGAGAGATTGCTAAAAAGTCTTATGGTGAGGATGAGTTAATTGAGGAGTAAAGAAATTATAATCATTGGTAATGGGGGACATGCCTCAGTATTAACTGAAATTCTCTTAGCACAGGGAGAAAAAATACTTGGTTTTACTGCACCTACAGTGGAGAATAATCAATTTTCGCTTGAGTATTTAGGAAATGATGAAGTGATATTGAATTACTCAACAACTGATATTGAATTAGTGCTAGGGGTAGGTATGGTTGGCCCTGCATCATTGCGCAAAAACATATTTCATTGTTTCAACATACAAGGTTATGTATTTAAAAATATAATACACCCATCTGCTATGATTGCTCCATCAGTGATATTTGGACAAGGAGTGCAAATAATGGCAGGGGCTATTATTCAAACTAATACAAAAGTTGCCGATAACACTATTATAAACACTGGAGCAGTCATTGATCACGATTGTCATATTGAGCAGGATGTACATATTGCGCCAGGAGCAAAGCTATCTGGAAATGTCCATGTACGACAGGGGTCACATATTGGAACAGGGGCTACGATTATTCAGGGAATTGAGATTGGGACTAATTGTTTAATTGGCGCAGGTTCTGTAGTTGTGAAGAGTATTAATAGTGGAGTAACTGCATTAGGTGTACCTGCAAAGGAGGTATGATGAGATGGAGAAATGGAAACAAATATTGATGATGAGGAATCAAACATTATTAGAAACTATGAAAATTATAGATGCTTCCTCTTTACAGTTTGCTGTTGTCGTAGATGAAGAACAACATTTACTTGGCACTGTTACAGATGGAGATATTCGTCGAGGTATTTTGAGAGGAGAAGGCTTAGATGTATCAATTGGAACTATAATGAATGCACATCCAATTTTTTTAAAGAGTGGACAGAAGCCTTATAAATATAAGCAATTTATGCATCAGAAGCATTTGAAGCAATTACCTATAGTAGATGAAAATAATAGAGTTGTGGACATATTATTTATAGATAATATAGAACAATCACTAAATAAAAATACCGTTATTTTAATGTTAGGTGGATTAGGAACTCGACTTAGGCCTCTGACAAATGATATACCTAAGCCTATGCTAAAAGTAGGGAATAAACCTATATTAGAAACAATTGTGGAAGGTTTTAAACAGTATGGTTATACAAATTTTATTTTCTCTGTTAATTATAAAAAGGAAATTATTCAAGACTATTTTCAAAATGGAGAAGCTTTTGGTGTAACAATCAAGTATATTGAGGAAAATAAGCGTATGGGAACGGCAGGGGCTTTGTCCTTACTATACGAAAGACCATCAGAACCTTTTTTCGTGATGAATGGTGATTTATTGACGCAAATCAATTTTGAAAAGCTTATGCAATTTCATATGGAGCATAATTCTGTCGCAACAATGTGTGTAAGAGAGTATGAATATCAAATTCCTTATGGAGTTATCGAAACAAAGGGAGCAGATTTGATTAGTATTAAAGAAAAACCTATACATCGAAGTTTTATTAATGCAGGTATTTATGTCTTGAATCCTGAGATTTTCAATTTTATACCTAAAAATCAATTTTATGATATGCCAACTTTATTTGAGCAATTAATGGAGCAAAAAAAACAAATATCTGTATTCCCAATTCATGAATATTGGTTAGATATTGGCCAAATCAATGATTTTAATAGAGCAAACAATGAATTCAAGGAGCTGAATCAATGAATCCAAAGGTTTTAGCAGTCATCCCAGCACGAGGTGGTTCTAAAGGCGTTGCTAGAAAAAATATTCGTAATCTTGTAGGAAAACCATTAATTGCTTGGACAATTGAAACTGCTCGACAATCAAAATACATTGATAAAATAATTGTGTCTTCAGAGGATGATGAAATAATAAAAGTGGCTAAAAAATACGGCGCAGAAGTACCATTTGTTCGTCCGGCATATTTGGCAGAAGATACAACTACTAGCATAGAGACTATTCTACATGCGATTGAACAATGTCCAGGCTTTGATTATATTGTATTATTGCAGCCTACTTCTCCATTAAGGGAACCAGAAGATATAGATGGTTGTATTAAGAAAGCTATTGAAGGAAAGGGCTTTTGTGTAAGTGTTTGTGAGGTGACAGAATCGCCATATTGGATGTATACATTAAGTAGCGCTAACAATATGCAGCATTTAATAGAAAGTCCTCTCATTGGTAGACGACAAGATTTACCTAAGGTCTATACACTAAATGGAGCTGTTTATGTAGCTAATATTAGAGATTTGAAACAAACAAAAAGTTTTATAAATGAAAATACGGTGGCATATCAAATGCCTAGTGAACGCTCATGTGATATTGATACAGAATTGGACTTTATCATATGTGAGTATTTAATGAAATCATCTTAATTCGCTAAATTTTTTCATAGCTGAGATGAAATAAAATTTTATATATAAAGTTTTATTTGGAAAAGTTATTTGATTTAAAAAATAACAAAAAGGTGGAGAAATAATGAAATATTGCAAAAAGTGTGTAATGCCTAATACAAGGCCGGGAATTTATTTTGATGATGAAGGTATTTGTCAAGCTTGTAGAGCCGAAGAACAAAAAGATAGAACTAATTGGGCTATGCGTCAACAAGAATTAGAGGCTTTATGCGATAAGTATAGAAGAAAAAGTGAAGGGGAGTATGACTGTATTATAGCAGTAAGTGGCGGAAAAGATAGCCATTTCCAAGTACATTATTTTAAAGAAATAATGAATATGAATCCTTTACTAGTATCAGTGGAAGATAATTTCGAGATGACAAATGCTGGGAAACACAATTTAAAAAATCTCTCTGAAAGATTTGGATGTCATTTAATTACATTGAAGCCAAACATAAAAGCCCAAAAAGCAATTATGAAAAAGACATTTGAAAATTATGGGAAACCAACGTGGTATGTTGATAGGTTAATTTATACATATCCTTTACATATTGCAAATAAATTTAATATTCCATTAATTGTATATGGAGAGAATATTAGCTATGAATATGGGGGAGAGGATAGGGTGGAAACAAGCTCTGCTAAAAATCAGCTAAACAATGGTGTTGCTTCAGATATTCCATATGAGGAGTTACTAGATGAAAATATCAGCGTAAATGATTTAATGTTTTGTAATCCTCCAACACAAGAAGAAATTGATAAGTTAGAACCAATTTATTTAAGTTATTTTGTCCGATGGAGTAGCTATGCGAATTATATTTTTGCTAAGAAAAATGGCTTCAAAGATTTGACACATGAATGGACAAGAGAACATACCTTTGAAAATTTTGATCAAATTGATACACCAGCATATTTAATTCACCCCTGGTTGAAATATCCTAAATTTGGACATGCAAGTGCAACAGATTACGCTTCAAAATATATTAGATATGGAATTATTGATAGAGAAACAGGTATACAATTAGTCAAAAAATATGATCATAAAGTTGATCAAAGAGCTGTTCAAGAGTTTTGTGAATTCCTTGGATACCGCCTCACTGAATTTTATTCTATTGTTGAACAATTTTACAATACAGATCTTTTTGAAAAAAATAAATTTGGTGAATGGCAGCTAAAAAAACCTATTTGGAATTAAGTGAGCAAGGGGACTTCAGAATATGAAAAAGATATTAATCTTAAAAGGTCAATCACAATATAATTTATTGAGATATTGGACGGATGCCTTGGCAGTAGGTTTTGAAAAGCAAGGTATAGACGTAACAATTTTAGATTTAAAAATACTAGATGACCATATTCTGTCTATGTACTTGCAGGAAGAATATGAAGCGGTTATTGCATTTAATGGATATATGTTACAATCAGGGTTTTCTGAACTATTAAAATGTCCATATATATATATATTGATTGACCATCCGATTGACCATATCGCTAGAATAAATCAACTTAAATCTACTGATATACTTACAATAGTTGATAGAAATGATATCTACTCTTTAGATAGATTTTGTAAAATGCCAAACTATGTGTATATGTTACCTCATGCAGCGCAGGAGATAACTGCGAAGAAATATGATAAAACGATTGATGTTTTATTTTCAGGTACCTATATAGATCCTGAAAGTTGTAAAGAAAGATGGAAAGAAAATGAAATATTACTCAAACTTTTTGAAGATGTAACACAAAAATGTTTATCTCAAAGTGAATCTTATTATATTGATGAGATAGACAAATGGCTAAAGCAAGTGTACAAAAGGTCAGTGGATTTTAAAGTAGACACTTTTACACCACTAATAAGCGATATTGGGCGCTATATTTATGCGGTAAGACGTTTGGAGGTATTAGAAGCTATTTTGAAATCAGGCATAGAGGTATATGTTTATGGTAATGGATGGGATAATTCAGTGATTATGAAGTATGATAATGCAATTATTCGTAGTGGAGTAAATTATTGGAAATTACAAGAGATAATGAGATATTCAAAAATTATATTAAATATTGCAGGTATCGCAAAAGATGGAACACATGAAAGAGTATTTGCGGGTATGGCTGCTCAGTCTGTAGTATTAACAAATGAAACACCATATTTAAAAGAGTTGTTTGAAGAAAATGAGGAATTGCTATTTTATAACTTTAATCAAATTGAAGAAGTTCCTCAAAAAATAACAAGAATATTAAAAAATGAATCAGAACTAAGTAGAGTTTCGCATAATGCTGTACAAGCAATTATAGATAAGCATACATGGAATGAGCGAGCGAAGGCATTGATAGAAATATTAGAAGCTGAGATACACTAGAAGGTAGGTATAATAGTTATGCAAAAGCAAAGAATAGTTGTAACAGGTGGCGCAGGGTTTGTTGGGTCAAATTTAGTGAAAATGTTAAGGGAAAATACTGATAACGAAATCATTGTAATTGATGACTTATTTTCAGGTAGCATAGAAAACTTAAAAGGTTTAGATGTTGAGTTTGTGGAAGGAAGTGTGTTAAATAGTGATTTACTAAATAAATATATTACAAAGGATGCCATGATATATCATTTAGCTGCACGAAATATTATAGCAAGTGCTGTAGATCCTAGAAAGGATATGGAAACAAATATTCAAGGAACATTTAATGTATTAGAGGTAGCTAAAAATAATTTTGCTAAAAGGGTATTGTACACATCGACTTCTTCAATTTATGGGAATCCCAAGTATTTACCAATTAATGAAGAAGATAGTGTTAGTTTTTTAAATTTCTATTCTGTTAGTAAATATGCTGGGGAAGCCTATGCGAAAGTTTTTTATGAAGCATATAACCTGCCTATTACTGTAGTTCGATATTCTAATGTTTATGGTTATAATCAAAGATCCAGTAATCCTTATAGTGGTGTTATTGGGAAGTTTATAGATAGTGCTCTGAAAAACTCTATGTTGAATATACATGGAGATGGAGAACAAACTAGAGATTTTACGTTTGTAGAAGATGCATGTAGAGCGACTATTCTAGCTGCTCAAAGCTATAAAGCAATTGGTGAGGCTTATAATATCGGTACAGGAATTGAAACTTCAATAAATCAACTAGCAAGTATAATTATTAATTTAACTGACTCGAAATCGGATGTTCAATCTATTGAAAAAAGAGATATTGATAATTTGAGAAGACGTGTAATGAATATTGAGAAAATGAGGTATCAATTGAAATTTTCTCCTGCGTATACATTAAATAAGGGTCTACAAAAAACAATTGAATGGCAATTAGAGCAAAATAAATAAGAATATAAAACTAAAGTTGCACTAATATCGCAAAATAAATTAAAGCTAGAATTTCATTTTTTCTTGATGTTTGATAGAAATACTGAAATTCTTTTTTTTTTATCCGATACTAATAATAAGGATATGGATATCTGTATTAGATTCAAGGAGGATGAAAATATGCGTATTACAGGAAATGCAGATACGAACTCAGTGACTATAAACAAACCAATATCTCAAAGTAAACCTATCGTAGAAAAAGTAGTACATCAAGAAAGTGAGACTACAATTTCAAATTTGAACGCAATACCTATTAGTGAACAAGTACAACAACTAAACACTGAAAGTGAAAAGAGTACAAAAGTGCAAGAAATAGTTGAAAAAATGAACAAAATGTTAGAAGTTCATAACAATTCATCAAAATTTCAATATCATGAGGGCTTAGATCGATACTATGTAACCGTAGTGGATAGGGAAACAGAAGAAGTGATAAAAGAGATACCACCTAAAAAACTTCTTGATGCTTTTTATGAAATGCAGAAATTTTTTGGCATGATTGTAGATAAGAAAATTTAAATATACCTTAAAGTGGAGGAATGAATATGGTAATGCGAATTGGCGGATTAGCATCTGGTATGGATATAGACGAATTAGTAAAGAAATTAATGACGGCTGAAAGGGCACCATTAAATAAACTTTTCCAAAATAAACAACGTTATGAATGGCAACGAGATGCTTATCGCGATGTAAATAAGAAATTAAAAACATTTGATACGTATATTGCTGACAATCTAGTGTTAAAAACTTTGAATTCCAAAACAGCATCGAGCTCAAATTCAAATTTAGTTTCTGCTGTGGCAACAGGTAAAGCGACAGGAACGCTTTCAATTGAAGGTGTATCTCAATTAGCTGAAGCTGCACGTATCACAAGTGGACAAGTGAATGCTAATGGTGCTACAAAAATGAATACACTAACTTCTGGTACTATTGAATTTAGAGCAGTTCAAGCTGATGGAACAATGGCTAGTGAGACAACAAAAATTGATATTACGAATGATATGACGGTTAATGACTTCGTCAAAAAAGTAAATGAAAGTGGGGCAGGTGTATCAGCAGTTTTTGAAAATGGGCGCTTTTCATTTACAGCAAAGAATACAGGTAAGGGAAATATCGAAATTGTAGGAAATACAGGTGGTATGAATCTTACAACTGGAGCTGGAGCGAGTATTCGCGAAGGCAAAAATGCAATTTTTCAAATAAACGGTATTGCAACAGAACGTTCTACTAATACATTTACTGTAAATGGATATAGTGTTACTTTGAACTCAACATTTAATGGTGAACGAGCTAATGCTGAAAAGTATAATGCAGCCTATAGAGAATGGAAAAATACAACTTCAGCTGCATATAGCCAACAATTGATAGATGCTGGAAATGCTAAGCAAACAGCTACTGACGCTTATAATGATGCAGAAACAGATTATAACAGCGCTAAAACAGCATTTCTAGGTACAGTATCCATTTCAGAAGGAGATAGAACGGCATTTGCTACTATTAATAATCCATTGTTAGCTCGTAGTTTAAGTGTAGGTGAAGTAAGCACAATTAGTAGTAGCGTAGTTACAAGTGAACAAGAGTTACAAGATTGGTTAGATTCTTCAGGAGATGAAGCACTTAAGCAAAAATTAAAGGATGCGAATGTGACATTTGACCAATTTAATGCAATGAAGTCACTTGACCATGATAAATTGCAAAGTCTATCTGCGCAATCTATGTATGATTCATTAGGGGCATCGTTTTTAGGTGGACTGACAGCTGATGAGAAGAATTTACTAAAAGGAATAAATCCATCAACAGAAGAAGATTTCAATTCTCAAATCGCTACTTGGTCAAATGGATCTGATGATGAAAAAGCATTGGCTGCTAAGCTAGCAAGCTTAAATAGTGCTCAAAAATCTAATTTACGTCAATTATCGGATGAGGATTTAGATAAAATGACGGACTTAGGAACTGCACAACTTAATCGTAACGCAAAGCTTGGAGATAAAAATGTGAAAGATGCTGAATATCAATCATTAGTAGATAGACAGGCTACTGCTCTCACTAATTTTAAAGAGGCGTATAAGCAACAAAAGGGGACTGATTATACAACTGGTGATCCAGGAGAAATTGCCGAAGCGGATATGCCGGTAGCTTCAGCAACACCAGTAACATTAACATCTACTACAAATGTAGATGATATGATGCAGAAAATTAAAGATTTTGTTAATACTTACAATGGTTTAATTAAAGATTTAAAAGACCAAACTACTGAATCAAAATATCGTGATTATGCTCCTTTAACATCTGAACAAAAAGAGACGATGAAAGAAAATGAAATTAAGCTATGGGAAGAAAAAGCGAAAAGTGGTTTACTTCGTAATGATGCGTTGATTCGTGAAGGGCTTAATCAAATGCGCTCTCTCATCTATGAATCTAACCCAGGATTAGAGGATTCTAAATTTAATACATTATTTAGTGTAGGTATTACAACATCTAAAAACTATAATGAGGGCGGTACTCTGGAAATTGATGAAACGAAATTACGTCAAGCATTAGAAGAAGATCCAGATGCAGTAGAACGCCTATTTAAAAATTCAAATGGTAAAAAAGAAGATGTTATCCAAGTAAATGAAAATGGGAATGTTATTTCTAAAACTGTTGATACACGTGGCTATTTAGATAAACTACGTGATTCAATGAAATCATTTGAAATTTCTATTGAGAAAAAAGCTGGACGCTCAACAATGACAGATGCCCAATACTCTATTGGTAAGAACTTGCAGGATTTAGAAAGTCGAATTAAAACCTGGCAAGATAAGTTGAAAAATGTAGAAGCACGTTACTGGAAACAATTCGGTGCAATGGAAGCTGCAATTAATAAAGCAAATCAACAATCAGCAATGTTATTTTCAGGTCAACAACAGTAAGGAGTTTAACTAATGGATAAACTTCAGCATTTATTACAAACCTCGGCTAAACTATATCAACATTTGACGGAAATTCCTTCAGGTGAAGACCGTAATAGCTATATCGAGCAGATTAGTATATTGCTTGAAGAGCGAGGCGGTTTTATGCAAAATTTATTAGCTGATGGCTTTAAATTTGATAAAGCTAACCGCTCACATCAAATGCTAGCAGAGCTCGACAAAGGTATCCGTGAACGACTCGACAAAGTGATGGAGGCTGTGAAAGAGGATATGAAAGAGCTAAATAATGCAAAGAAGAATGAAAAACAATATATCAATCCTTACTCAAGCGTTAGCACAATGGATGGACGTTATTACGACAATAAGCAATAATAAGGAGTGTCTTTATTGACAGCACAAATGAACGCTTACAACGCATACAAACAAAATAGTGTAACAACTGCTTCACCAGGTGAATTGACGTTAATGCTATACAATGGGTGTATTAAGTTTTTAGGCAAAGCAAAAGTCGCTATTGAAGAGAAAAATATTCAAGAGAAAAATACGAATATCCAAAAAGCTCAAGCAATTATTGCAGAGCTGATGTCTACACTAAATATGGATATTGAAATTTCTAAACAAATGTTGCCATTGTATGAGTATATGAATCATCGTCTAGTTGAAGCCAATATTCAAAATAGTATAGAGATTGTTGATGAAGTAGAGGGGTTAGTAACAGAATTTCGTGATACATGGAAGGAAGTTCTAAAAATTACACGTCAACAGCAATTTGGTGGCACACAGCAAGTTTAATTAATAAAAAGGCCGTATAAACCAGATATTACTCTGCGTTTATGCGGTCTTTCTTTGTCTTATTTTGAAAACATTTGTCGATTTATAGATTTTTTAACAAAACATATAGACATGCCAAAATGAATGATTTAATATATATAAAAATCACTAAAATATTACATTATTTTACTTATTTGAGGTGATTTTGTTTATATTTATTTTGTGTTAAGGCAATAAAAGGAGGGGGGGAAATATTTTTTGTCGATTAAAGCATAATTGATAGTTCAAAAGTATATCTTTTCAGGATTTTTGGTGCAATGAATACTCATTTTATATTTTTTGTATAAGGTAAGGGGGAGCATTATGAATTTATTAGAAAATTATATTTTTACTATTGAAACAGTTATGTTAGCTGAAGGAACAAATGAATATGGTGAGTTTTACTCAATTGTTGTTGAGAAGCAGCGAGTTTTGCATGTTGCAATGTCGAAACAGAAATTATTAGAGTATAATTTGAACCATTTTGGATCGAGCTATAGAGGTGCAAGGGATGGATCGCGTGCAATTTTAGGGAATGTTCATGTGTATCCTATTGCTATCAATCCTGCACAAAATATTTATTGGTTTCCAACTGAATCAATTACTTCGCCATCGAGCGTGTGGGTTGCGTTACATTGCTTAACCCATTATGAGGATGCAGGAAATGGATGTACGAGATTTATTTTAACAAATGGTAGAAGTTATTTCGTTCCAGTTCGTTATAAAGCTTTTAGAAAACGCGTTGACCAAGCTCTTCTACTAAAGGCAAAAATGGAGCAGCGTACACAGCATATGTCGTCGACTGTTTTAGAGCGTTTATCAGAATATGAAACGATTAATTTAACGGATACCTTGTCTCTCTATTAAAACTATCCTTTCACAAAACTGTTGCTTTTTTACTAGCTAATCTAATGAAATATCATGTAAAATAGTAACAAATAGATTGGATAAGGGGATGTCAACCATTGTCAGCACATACATCTGCATTTAATGCGTATAAGCAAAATAGCGTTACAACAGCATCGCCAGGTGAATTAACGCTCATGTTATATAATGGTTGTTTGAAATTTTTAACGAAATCTAAAAGAGCGATTGAAGAGAAAAATTTCGAAGAGAAAAATACGAATATAATAAAGGCACAGGCTATTATTGCCGAACTTATGTCAACATTAAATATGGATATTGAAATTTCCAAGCAGATGCTTCCATTGTATGAATATATAAACCGACGTCTTATTGAAGCGAACACGAAAAATGATACAGCGATTGTAGTGGAAGTGGAAGGTCTCGTGACGGAATTCCGCGATACGTGGAAGGAAGTATTGAAAATTACACGTCAGCAGCAGTATAGCAATACAAATGAAGTATAAATGACGAATCGTATCCACAAAGCAAAGAGGAGCTTTGTGGATTTTTACATATTATCCCTTGTAATTATTTCGCTATATTTTAGTTGTTTTTAATTAGTTATAAAGTCCTGTTAGTGAAATAGTAATAAAGATGATAGACGATTATAGATACTTGTTGAATAATGAAAGTAACAATAAAACGTCCGTATGTAGATAAGGAGAGATTTAATGTTTTTTAAAAGAACAGAAGGCTTTCGTTTTTCATTCGATGAGCCTATTCAAGCAAAAGTGAAAATGCTTATAAATGGTCAAGCTATAACCAAGGGTGATAAGGAGATTTTTGAGGCAAGTATATTAGATATTAGCCCACATGGTATAAAAATGTTTGCAGAAACAAACTTTAATGAAGGGAATTCTCCAGTTCCATTGCTTGAGGTTCAGTTTATTTTAGATTCCAGTGTGATTGTTGGGATCGGTGAAATTGTTTGGACAAAGGATTTTGGAAGTGGTAAACATTATGGCATCGTCTTTCAGGATCAAGCTTCCCTTGAGGATTTAATTATTAGCGAATTGAAAATAAGACGTCGAAGAGAGGTGAAGGAGGCAAAGCTCACAAAAAGTTAGCACCATAAAAAATGTCGATATTTGAAAAAAGAATTTTAAAAAAAGAAGGAGAATTTTTTACAATGTCGAAATAAATTAATATAGCCTTAAATGAAGGAGGAGTTCATATGCTAAACTTTAATATTCGTGGAGAGAACATCGAGGTAACTCCAGCGATTCGTGAGTATGTTGAAAATAAAATCGAGAAGGTGGAGCGTTATTTCAACGATGATATGAACGCAAGCGCTAACGTTAACTTAAAAGTGTATAACGATAAACAAACAAAAGTAGAAGTAACAATTCCGATGAAAAATTTAACGCTTCGTGCAGAAGAACGCAACGGCGATATGTATGCAGCTATTGATTTGATTGTTGATAAGTTAGAGCGCCAAATCCGCAAACATAAAACAAAGGTAAATCGTAAGTTCCGTGAGCGTGAGGGAGCAGGCATATACTTTGCAAATGTTACACAAAGCGAACCTGCTGAGGAAGAGGAATATTCAATTGTTCGTACAAAACAGTTTAACTTAAAGCCGATGGATCAAGAGGAAGCTATTTTACAAATGAACATGCTAGGTCACGATTTCTACATTTTCACAGATGCAGAATCAGACAGCACAAACATCGTTTACAAACGTAAAGATGGCAAATATGGCTTAATTGAAACAAATTAAATTTTAAAAAGGGCTGCTAGGGTTTTTTCCTAGTAGCCTTATTAGATAGGAGGAATTATGTGATTGTTTTACCACGTGAAGAATCCATGAGAGAAGCGATGCTGACAGCGGCAGTTCGTCGAGGCTTTCTTGAATTTCAAGATGAACTGATTCGCGTGCAGCAAGGGCTAGTAGGTGAATTTTATGTTGATCGTCAATGGGACGATATGAGGCTACATGAACCTTATTTTTTACTCCACGATTTTCAAACTCCTTCGCATCAGATTGATACAATTTTTCTCTGTAATAAATTCCTTCTCATTTTAGAAATCAAAAATATTGTAGGGCATATTGAAATTGATAGCACGACACATCAATTTACGCGCAAGTTGAAAGATGGCACTGTACAAGGCTTTCGCAATCCACTTAATCAAGCGCAGCGTCATCAACGTATGCTTGCGCAGTGTATACCGATGCTTCCGATTTTGTATGTGGTCGTTTTAGCTCATCCTAAAACAGTTATTGAGCGTATACCACAAAATGCACCGATTATTCATAGTAGCGGGCTAGAATTTTATGTGCGTGAGCTACTTTCTTCTTTCCCACCTCTTTTAACAAATGAGCAACTTGATCAACTTCTCCAGCAATTACTTCAAATGCAAGTTTCACTGAAGCCAAAATTAAATACAGATGTTTCTCTTATGCGAGGAGGCGTTTTATGTCATCACTGTACAGGGCAGATGCACTATCAGCATGGTTATTTTATTTGTTCTGCTTGTGTGTTGAAAGATGATGGTACTTTGTTGCGACGGGCTTTAAGTGATTATTGGTTATTAGTAGACGAATGGATTTCAAACGGGCAGTTTAGAACATTTTTAGGCATCGATTCGATTCATGCCGCGAAGCGCTTATTAAAGAAGCTTGGATTACCTTATACAGGGGAGAAAAGGTTTAGAAAGTATCATATTTTGTGGAACCGCCAATAGAACTGACAAAAACGCCAATAGAACTTCGAAAAGCGCTAATAGAATCACAAAAAGCGCCAATAGAACCCCGAAAGCCGCCAATAAAATCACAGCAGCTCTTCGAAATTATATAATTCATGAATGTTTGCACCATGCATACAGATAATGCTAAAATGAGGGGTAGAGAAAATACAGGAAGTGAAAATACATGTTAAATATATTGAACAAGATGTTTGACTTTAATAAAAAAGAATTAAAACGTTTAGAGAAAAAGGCGGATGCTGTTGAAGCATTTGCTAGCCAAATGGAAGCATTATCAGATGATGCTTTAAAGGCAAAAACAGAAGAATTCAAAACACGTTTCCGAAATGGCGACACGGTTGATGACTTATTGCCAGAGGCGTTTGCCGTTGTGCGTGAAGCGGCGCGTCGTGTATTAGGTATGTACCCATTCCGCGTGCAAATTATGGGGGCTGCTGCCTTAAATGATGGTAATATCGCAGAGATGAAAACAGGTGAAGGTAAAACATTAACTTCTACATTAGCTGTTTATTTAAATGCGCTGACAGGTAAAGGCGTACATGTCGTAACGGTCAATGAATATTTAGCAAGTCGTGATGCGACGGAGATGGGCGAGCTTTTCTCATGGCTAGGCTTAACGGTAGGCTTAAACTTAAATAGCTTATCGAAGGATGAAAAGCGTGAGGCTTATGCGGCAGACATTACGTATTCGACAAATAATGAACTAGGCTTCGATTATTTACGTGACAATATGGTGCTGTATAAAGAGGAACGCGTACAGCGTCCATTACATTTTGCTGTTATCGATGAGGTTGACTCGATTTTAATTGATGAGGCACGTACACCGTTAATTATTTCTGGACAAGCGGGTAAAACAGCGCAGCTTTATGTGCAGTCCAATGCGTTTGTACGCATGTTAAAGGCTGAGGAAGATTATAACTATGATGAATCAACAAAAGGCGTAACATTGACGGAGAGCGGGATTGAAAAGGCGGAGCGTGCATTTGGCATCGATAACCTATTTGATTTAACGCATGTTCGCTTAAACCATGCCATTAACCAATCGTTAAAGGCACATGTATCAATGCATGTAGACGTTGACTATGTTGTACAAGAGGGTGAAGTAGTAATCGTTGACGGCTTTACAGGTCGTTTAATGAAAGGCCGCCGCTATTCAGATGGCTTGCACCAAGCAATTGAGGCAAAGGAAGGCTTAGAAATTCAAAATGAATCAATGACGATGGCGACGATTACGTTCCAAAACTACTTCCGTATGTATGAAAAGCTGTCTGGTATGACGGGTACAGCGAAAACAGAGGAAGAGGAATTCCGCAATATTTATAATATGGATGTTGTGGCAATTCCAACGAACAAGCCAATCGCACGTGATGACCGACCGGATTTAGTGTATGCCTCAATGAAAGGGAAGTTTGAGGCGGTAGCAGCTGATATTGCAGAGCGTCATAGAGCGGGGCAGCCTGTATTAGTTGGGACTGTTGCGATTGAGACGTCTGAAATCATCTCAACTTTATTAACAAAGCATAAAATTCCGCATAATGTATTAAATGCGAAAAATCATGAGCGTGAGGCAGAAATTATTGCAGATGCAGGTAAAAAAGGCGCTGTGACAATTGCTACAAATATGGCGGGACGCGGTACGGATATTAAACCTGGTGAAGGTGTGCTAGAGCTTGGTGGTTTAGCAGTAATCGGTACAGAGCGTCATGAGTCACGTCGTATTGATAATCAGCTACGTGGACGTTCTGGTCGTCAAGGGAACCCAGGGGTAACGCAATTCTATCTATCTTTAGAAGATGATTTAATGCGTCGCTTCGGCTCTGATAATATGAAATCAATGATGACAAAGCTTGGGATGGATGATTCACAGCCAATCCAATCAAAAATTGTTTCAAGAGCGGTTGAATCAGCACAAAAACGTGTGGAAGGTAATAACTTTGATGCACGTAAACGCCTGTTACAATATGATGATGTGCTACGTCAACAACGTGAAGTAATTTATAAAGAGCGTCAAGATGTGATTGAATCAGAAAATATGCGTGAGCTTGTAGAGACAATGATTCGCGAAACAATTGAACACGCAGTAGCACTTCATACGCAAGGTGAAGAGGCAGATTGGAACTTAGCGTCGCTTGAAGACTATATTGCAGCCAACTTACTTGAAGAAGGCAAAATAACAGTCAGTGATTTACAGGGCAAAACACCTGAAGCGATGATTGAGACAATTTATGCAGCTGTACAAGAGCGTTATGATGAAAAAGAAGAGCAGCTAACGCCAGAGCGTATGCGCGAATTTGAAAAGGTTATTTTACTACGCTCTATTGATACGAAGTGGATTGACCATATTGATGCGATGGATCAACTGCGTCAAGGGATTCATTTACGTGCATATGGTCAAACAGATCCATTGCGTGAATATCAGCAAGAAGGCTTCGCAATGTTTGAGGATATGGTTGCAGCAGTTCGTGAGGATGTTGCAAAATACGCAATGAAGGCTGAAATCCGCAGTAATTTGCAGCGTGAAGAGGTGGCAAAAGGGCAAGCTGTCAATCCAAAAGAGGAAGCAGCACCGAAGAAAAAGGCACCTGTGCGTAAAGCTGAAAATATTGGACGTAACGATCCGTGTCCATGCGGTAGCGGTAAAAAATATAAAAACTGCCATGGTGTAGCGAATTAAACAGGTAGGGAATGGAAGTCGAGAGCAGCTGCTTTCGATTTCCTTTCTTACTTCTTAATGGAGGAATAAGGATGATTGAATTAGCAGAAGCAAGAAACATATTGGAAAATACAGCGGAAAAATTAGCTGACTTTAGGGGGTCTCTTTGACTTAGAAAACAAAGAGGCGCGTATTCAAGAGCTAGATGAAATGATGCTAATGCCTGATTTTTGGAATGATCAGCAGGCAGCACAGGGTGTTATTAACGAAGCAAATGGTATTAAAGCAATTGTTAACGAATATAATGAGCTCGTTTCAACACATGAAAATTTAGAAATGACATTGGAGCTTTTGCGTGAAGAGCCTGATGAGGATTTACAAATGGAGTTAGAAACTGAGCTTGGGCAGTTGCAGGAGAAGATGGAAAACTTTGAATTGCAAATGCTATTATCTGATCCATATGATAAAAACAATGCTATTTTAGAGCTGCATCCAGGTGCAGGTGGAACCGAGTCACAGGATTGGGGCTCTATGTTGCTGCGTATGTATACACGCTGGGCAGAGAAGCGAGGCTTTAAAGTATCAACGATGGATTATTTACCAGGTGAGGAAGCCGGTATTAAATCAGTTACATTATCGATTACAGGGCATAATGCATATGGCTATTTAAAATCGGAAAAAGGTGTGCATCGCCTTGTACGTATTTCACCGTTTGATTCTTCAGGTCGTCGTCATACATCTTTCGTATCGTGTGAGGTAATGCCTGAGTTCAATGAAGAGATTGAAATTGAAGTGCGCACAGAGGATTTAAAAATTGACACATATCGTGCAACAGGTGCAGGTGGTCAGCATATTAATACGACAGACTCGGCAGTTCGTATTACACATACACCAACAGGGACCGTTGTACAATGTCAGGCGGAGCGCTCGCAAATTAAAAACCGTGAAAAAGCGATGCAAATGTTAAAGGCAAAGCTTTATCAATTAGAAATTGAAAAGCAGCAGGCACAGCTAGATGAAATTCGTGGTGAGCAAAAGGAAATTGGCTGGGGCTCGCAAATCCGTTCATATGTATTCCACCCATATTCGATGGTGAAGGATCACCGTACAAATGAAGAAACTGGGAATGTTGGTGCGGTTATGGATGGCGATATTGATGCATTTATTAATGCATACTTACGCTCACGTATTGTGAAATAAATGATTTAAGGCTAACTGAAATGAGCATTTCAGTTAGCCCCTTTTTTTGTAGAGGATATAGAAAAAATAAGTTAAACAAAATGTTTCCATTTAGCTGTTAAATGCTTATGTAACATTGCTGCATGGACATATTGCTTACAAAAAGATGTATATTGAATATCTAAATTGGAATCTACAAAATTTTTGAATGTGACGTTAATTTGACCTTCTTGATCTCGGATATTAATTAAGGAGTTGAATGATACCCATCCGTTTAAAGGAGATTTGGGAGACATTAAAGGGAACATAACATAAGGGTCTCCGTAGGTCATGGCGACTACAATGGGGAGTTTATGTTTATTTTCGCCGAAGTATTGTTTGGAAAGCTCTTTAGCAGATTGATAGCTGCTTCCCATTTGCCTACAAGAGGCATTAATAATTTTCATAGGGCTTTGTGAAACATAGAGGCAACCAGTTTTATCAAAGACGAGAGTATGTACTACTCGCTTGCCTTTTGGTATTGGTAAAAGCAAATAAGTTGCATTTGTAATATGATAAGATTTTACATGCTTCATATTTTGATTCAAACGAAGACCTCCTTCAATAAAATTGAATAGCCTACATCCTCTACAATATCCATTATAATACATATTTAGTGATAAACTCAATAATGAAATTGCATTTTAATTTGAATAGATAAAATTATCAGAAAATATTGCAAATTGAATTTACCTCCTATATAATAGAAAAAAGAGCATCGAGGTGATTAAAATGGATAAATACTATTCATACACTGAGTTTTTAAGGGCAGTAGGTCAGCAAGGAAACAAAAATCAATGTGAGCAGTTATTGAGCGATATTTATTTGGACTTATTTTTAAGTAGGCTTCAAAGATTGCAAAGAATTGAAAACTTAAAAGAATTAATCGATGTGGCACTAGATGAAAGGAATGAACGAGATTTTTACGCTTATACAAATGAATTACGTGAGTTGGAGGAACAACCAAATGAAGAAAGCATTGCCTTTATGTGAAACACTTAAAGGGTTGCAACATAAATAGAGCAGCATGTTAGAGAAAGGAAATCTAACGTGCTGTTTTTGTTTTGGTCAAAAATACAGCGATATAAATATCCGAGGAATATATGTTCGCTTAATTGTCGATATTTGAAAATGAATATGCTAAAATACAACTAACAAGATTGGCAAGAAGGGACGGAAAAGCATGACGGAAACTTTCGATTTACAATCAGCTTATCAACCAAATGGCGATCAACCGAATGCTATCAAGGAGCTAGTTAAAGGGGTGCAGGATGGCAAACGTCACCAAACGTTATTAGGGGCAACGGGTACAGGGAAAACATTTACTATTTCCAATGTCATTCAGCAAGTGAACAAGCCTACTTTAGTAATGGCACATAATAAAACACTGGCGGGGCAATTATATAGTGAATTCAAGGAATTTTTCCCGAATAATGCGGTGGAATATTTCGTTAGCTATTATGATTACTATCAACCAGAAGCGTACGTACCACAAACGGATACGTATATTGAAAAAGATTCGAGCATTAACGATGAAATTGATAAGCTACGACATTCAGCAACATCCGCCTTATTCGAGCGCAACGATGTCATTGTTATTGCCTCTGTTTCTTGTATTTATGGTTTAGGTTCGCCTGAGGAATATCGAGAGATGGTCGTGTCCATTCGCTCAGGAATGGAAATTGAGCGCAATGAGCTGTTACGCCGCCTTGTCGATGTACAATATGAGCGCAACGATATTAATTTTATTCGTGGAACGTTTCGCGTGCGCGGCGATGTTGTGGAAATTTTCCCAGCATCACGTGACGAACATTGTATTCGTGTGGAGTTTTTCGGAGATGAAATTGATCGTATTCGAGAAGTCAATGCATTAACAGGTGAAATTTTGTCAGAGCGTGATCATGTTGCGATTTTCCCAGCATCTCACTTCGTTACACGCGAGGAAAAAATGCGTAAAGCGATTGAAAATATTGAGGTTGAGCTAGAAGGGCAGCTCACAAAGTTTCGTGCGGAAGATAAGCTACTAGAGGCACAGCGCTTAGAACAGCGCACGAACTATGATTTAGAAATGATGAAAGAAATGGGCTTTTGCTCAGGTATTGAAAACTATTCACGCCATTTAACATTGCGGGAATCTGGTGCAACGCCTTATACATTGCTTGATTATTTCCCAGATGATTTTTTACTTGTTGTTGACGAGAGCCACGTAACATTACCGCAAGTACGCGGGATGTATAACGGTGACCAAGCGAGGAAATCAGTGCTAGTGGAGCATGGCTTCCGCTTGCCATCTGCTTTAGATAATCGCCCGTTAAAATTTGAAGAGTTTGATTCAAAAATTAGTCAGGCGATTTATGTTTCTGCAACGCCTGGACCATATGAAATTGAGCATACGCCAGAAATGGTTGAGCAAATTATTCGTCCAACAGGCTTACTAGACCCGTTAATTGATGTGCGCCCAATTGAGGGACAAATTGATGATTTAATTGATGAAATTCAACAACGGATTAAGCGCAATGAACGCGTCTTAGTTACAACATTAACGAAAAAAATGTCTGAGGACTTAACTTCCTATTTGAAGGAAATTGGCTTGAAAGTAGAGTATTTGCATTCTGAAATTAAAACATTAGAACGTATTGAAATCATTCGGGAGCTACGTAAAGGAACGCATGATGTATTAGTTGGTATCAATTTACTGCGAGAAGGACTTGATATTCCAGAAGTGTCGCTTGTCGCTATTTTAGATGCTGACAAGGAAGGCTTCTTGCGCTCAGAGCGTTCACTTATTCAAACAATTGGACGTGCCGCACGTAATGCAAATGGTCACGTTATTATGTATGCGGACAAAATGACAGACTCCATGCAAAAGGCAATTGATGAAACACAACGTCGTCGTACAATTCAAACAGCCTATAACGAGGAGCATGGCATTACACCGCAAACGATTATTAAGAAAATTCCAGATGTTATTCGTGCAACACAGGTTGCGGAGGAAGAGGAAACATACGTAACGAAGGTGACGAAAGGTAAGAAATTAACGAAAGCTGAAATTGACAAATTGATTGCCTCATTGGAAGTAGAGATGAAGGAAGCATCAAAGGCGCTTGATTTTGAACGTGCAGCAGAGCTTCGAGATACGATCTTCGAATTAAAGGCAGAAAGGTAGATTCCAATTGAAAAATACAGAAATCGTTGTACAAGGTGCACGTGCACATAACTTAAAAAATATAGATGTGACCATTCCACGTGATCAGCTCGTTGTTTTAACGGGGCTGTCAGGGTCTGGTAAATCTTCATTAGCATTCGATACGATTTATGCGGAAGGACAACGTCGCTACGTTGAATCGTTATCTGCCTACGCTCGTCAGTTTTTAGGACAGATGGACAAGCCAGATGTTGATACAATTGAAGGCTTATCACCAGCCATTTCCATTGATCAAAAAACGACAAGCCGCAATCCGCGCTCCACTGTTGGAACTGTAACGGAAATTTATGATTATTTGCGCTTGCTATTTGCGCGTATCGGCAAGCCTATTTGTCCAACACATGGCATTGAAATTACATCGCAAACTGTTGAGCAAATGGTAGACCGTTTAATGGAATATCCTGAGCGTACGAAAATGCAGCTACTTGCACCGATGATTGAAGGACGTAAAGGAACGCATGTTAAACTATTAGAGGATTTGAAAAAGCAAGGCTATGTACGTGTGCGCATTGATGGTGAGCTGCGTGATTTAGATGACAATATTGAGTTGGATAAAAATAAAAAGCATACGATTGAGGTAGTAGTAGACCGCGTTGTGATGAAGGAGGGCATTGCTGCGCGTTTAAGCGATTCATTGGAGGCTGCATTACGCCTAGCAGAAGGGCGTGTTGTTGTCGATGTCATGGAGCATGAGGAGCTATTATTTAGCGAGCACCATGCATGTCCGCAATGTGGCTTTTCAATCGGCGAGCTAGAGCCACGTATGTTTTCATTTAATAGTCCGTTTGGTGCATGTACATCGTGCGATGGGCTAGGTATGAAGCGAGAAGTAGATATCGACTTAGTTGTGCCTGATTGGAATAAAACATTGCTTGAGCATGCTATTGCACCATGGGAGCCAACAAGCTCACAATATTACCCGCAATTGTTAAAGGCGGTATGTGATCATTATGATATTCCGATGGATGTACCAATTAAAGATATACCGAAAGCAAAAATGGATAAAGTATTAAAAGGCTCTGGGAAAGATAAAATCCAATTCAACTATGAAAATGAATTTGGACATAAGCGTAGTCAACTAACGGAGTTTGAAGGTGTGCTAAACAATGTAGAGCGCCGTTTTCGTGAAACGTCCTCTGATTATGTACGTGAGCAAATGGAGAAATATATGGCGGAGCAGCCATGTCCATCATGTAAAGGCTATCGTTTAAAGCCTGAGACGTTAGCTGTCAAAGTAAATGATAAGCATATTGGCGAAGTGACGAAGTTTTCTATTTTAGAGGCGAATGCTTTCTTTGATGGCTTGCAATTATCGGAGAAGGATTTGCAGATTGCGCGCTTAATTTTGCGCGAAATTCATGAGCGATTAGGCTTTTTAGTGAATGTTGGCTTAGATTATTTAACATTATCACGTGCAGCGGGTACTTTATCTGGTGGAGAGGCACAGCGTATTCGTTTAGCAACACAAATCGGCTCTCGTTTAACAGGCGTTTTATATATTTTAGATGAGCCTTCCATTGGCTTACATCAGCGTGATAATGACCGCTTAATTACGACATTGCAAAGCATGCGTGATTTAGGGAATACATTAATTGTTGTTGAGCATGATGAGGATACGATGCTGGCAGCAGATTATATTATTGATGTTGGGCCAGGGGCAGGTGTGCATGGTGGACAAATTGTTGCACAAGGGACACCTACAGAAGTAATGGACAATGACGCTTCCTTAACAGGGCAATATTTAAGTGGCAAGAAATTTATTCCGTTGCCAGCTGAGCGTCGTAAGCCAGATGGTCGCAAACTAACGATTAAAGGTGCAACTGAAAATAACTTAAAAAAAGTGAATGTTGATATTCCATTAGGTGTATTTATTGCAGTAACAGGTGTATCTGGCTCGGGGAAATCAACATTAATTAACGAAATTTTATATAAATCACTTGCAGCGAAATTGAATCGCTCAAAGGTGAAGCCTGGTGCCCATAAGGCGGTAGAAGGCATAGAGCAGCTTGAAAAGGTCATTGATATTGACCAATCACCGATTGGGCGTACACCACGCTCTAACCCAGCAACATATACAGGGGTTTTCGACGATATTCGTGATGTCTTTGCAGTGACGAATGAGGCTAAGGTGCGTGGTTATAAAAAAGGACGCTTTAGCTTTAATGTCAAGGGTGGTCGCTGTGAGGCTTGTCGTGGTGATGGCATTATTAAGATTGAAATGCACTTTTTACCAGACGTTTATGTGCCGTGTGAAATATGTCATGGCAAGCGCTATAATCGTGAGACGTTAGAAGTGAAATATAAAGATAAAAATATTGCAGATGTGTTAGATATGACAATTGAAGATGCGGTTGTCTTTTTCGAAAACATTCCAAAAATCCATCGCAAGCTACAAACGATTGTTGATGTTGGTTTGGGCTATATGAAACTTGGACAGCCTGCGACAACACTATCAGGTGGAGAGGCACAGCGCGTCAAGCTTGCATCTGAATTGCACCGCCGTTCAACTGGCAAGTCATTTTACATTTTAGATGAGCCAACAACAGGCTTACATGCAGATGATATCGCACGTTTATTAGTGGTGCTACAGCGTCTCGTGGAAAATGGCGATACAGTGCTAGTGATTGAGCATAATTTAGATGTCATTAAAACGGCAGATTATATGATTGATTTAGGCCCAGAGGGTGGCGACAAAGGTGGGACAATTGTTGCAACAGGTACGCCAGAGGAAATTTGCGCAAATAAAAAAAGTCATACAGGGCACTATTTACAGCCGATTTTAGAGCGTGACCGTAAACGTATGGCACAACAAATTGAGGCATTAACGCAAGCCTAATAGTAAAGGTTTTCGCTAAAATTTGAAACCTTTTTCCACTTGCATCGTATAACTTAGTATACAAATTAGAGGAGGCTTTTTAATATGCAAAATGAACGCCAACGTATTTTAAAATTAGTTGAGAACGGAACAATTTCAGCAGAAGAGGCCATTGTATTACTAGAAGGATTAGGGAAAGACGAGCCTGTACAAGCTACGATGCCTGTTGCACCTAAAGTGGAAGAACAGCAAGAGAAAAGTAATGATTATAATAAAACTACTGATTCAGCAAAGAATAAATCAACAGGCTTTGAGGATCTATTTAATAAAGCGTTCAACGATAAAGAAGCGAATAAAAAAATGAACGAATTTATGAATGATTTAAAAGAGGATTTATCTCAATTTAGCAATCGTATGATGGGCTTAATGAACGGTGCTTTTTCTAAAGTGAAGGAATTCGATTTCGAGTTTCCTTTTGGTGAAAAAGTAGAGTTCAACAAAACTTATGTATACGATGCTGAAGAAGTGAAGGGCTTCGAAGTAGATTTACCGAGCGGTAAGCTGACGATTGAAAAAGCAGCAGATGATAAAATTTTAGTAGAAGCAAATGTCAAAGTAGTGAAATCAGATAATGATGAAGAGCAAACAATTGCTAAATTTACTAATGACTTTGTGACATTGCGAGACGGTAAGCTCACGATTGCAACAGCTGTCAAAATGTCTTCTGTTGATTTACGTGTATATGTACCAGAAAAAAATTATGATATTTTCATCGTACGTTTATTAAATGGTGGCGTTACAGCGAGCAATATTCAATCAACTTTATTGAAATTAAAAACGTATAATGGAGCACTACGCATCGAAAACGTACAATTCCAACGTGCGGATTTAAATTCTGGTAACGGTATGATTGAAGCACGTTTAGTGAAAGGTGAAGATTTAGAGGCTGAATCTGTTAATGGGCGTATTTATATTGATGGAGACATTCAAGAAATTGAAGCAGAATCTGTCAATGGAGCGGTTACTTTAACAACAGCCTCTGAACATGCGCGTAAATTAAAAGGCTCTACTGTTGCTGGAACGGTCGAGCTATATGTACCGAAAAACGTGGCATTAGATGGTCGTGTGACAACAAACTTCGGTAAAACGGATGTTGGTTTGCAAGACGTAGCTGTTAGCACAAGTGAAGATCAATTTTTACTGAAAACAGCACATTTTAGCAAAACTGTTGAAGGTGCACCTGTTTTAAAATTAATTGGGGAAACACGTACAGGCTCAGTAATTGTACGTTACCATAATAATTAATAAGCTATGTGCAAGCTGTCTGAAAAGATAATTTCTTTTCAGACAGCTTTTTTTGTGTAATATTTTGTCGCAGCTATTTTACATTAGAAAAACTTTGTAACAAAGGTGAAACGGCGTTACTAAGTGCTTTCACTATAGCTGTGAATTTCAAGTAAGATTGACATGAAAATGTAATAGCATCATACGTAGACAATGTTATAATGAGGAAGAGTAAAAGAAATGTCAACTTGTGATATAACAAAATTTAGGTGGTAAAAAAATGATTCAAATGAACAATGTTGTAAAAAAATATCCGAATGGTGTTGTCGCTTCTAACGGTATTACTGTTGATATACGACAAGGTGAGTTCGTTTATGTTGTCGGTCCGAGTGGAGCAGGTAAGTCTACATTTATAAAATTAATGTATCGTGAAGAAAAAGCGACGTCTGGTGATGTCATTGTCAATGGTATAAATTTAACAACGTTAAAGCAAAGTCGCATTCCAAGAATGCGAAGGCAGCTTGGTGTTGTCTTTCAAGATTTCAAGTTATTGCCACGCTTAACTGTCTATGAAAATGTGGCTTTTGCCATGGAAGTAATCGAAGAGCAGCCTAAAAAAATTCGTCAACGTGTGCTGGAAGTTCTAGATCTTGTTGGCTTAAAGCATAAGGCGCGTATGCTGCCAAGCGAATTATCTGGTGGGGAACAGCAGCGTATTGCTATTGCTCGTTCCATCGTCAACATGCCGAAAGTAGTTATTGCGGACGAGCCTACAGGGAATTTGGATCCTGAAACATCGTGGGAAATTATGAGCATTTTTGAAGAAATTAATGCACGTGGCACAACGATTGTCATGGCAACACATAACCGTGAAATTGTGAACACAATTCGTCGACGGGTAATTGCAATTGAAGGCGGTATGATTGCCCGTGATGAGTATGGAGGTGACTACGGCTATGAAGGGTAGAACAATTCGCCGACATTTCCGAGAAAGCTTTAAATCATTAGGGCGTAATGGCTGGATGACTTTTGCCTCGATTAGTGCAGTCACTGTTACATTGTTACTTGTTGGTGTATTTTCGATTATTATGATGAACTTAAATAAAGTGGCAACAGATTTAGAAAATGATGTTGAAATTCGCGTCTATATCGATATTATTGCAGATACCGAAGAGGCAAAGCTCGCTGAGGATCAGCTAATTGATGAAATTCACAACTTACCAGATGTAGCGGAAGTTGTTTATTCTTCAAAGGAGCAGGAGCTTGATAAGCTAATTAAAGATTTTGGGGACGAGCTTAGTTTATATGAGCAAAATAACCCGTTGCATAATGTTTTATATGTAAAGGCGGTCAATCCACACGAAACGGCAAATGTAGCAAAGGCGATTGATAAGTTCGATAATACATATGAAGTCAAATACGGTGAAGGAAAAGTAGAGAAGCTTTTCAATGCAATTAAAATGGGGCGAAATGTAGGTCTTGTATTGATTTTAGGTCTGCTATTCACAGCTATGTTTTTAATTTCAAATACAATTCGTATTACGATTGTTGCACGAAGAGATGAGATTGAAATTATGAAGCTTGTTGGTGCGACAAATTCATTTGTGCGTATTCCATTTGTTTTAGAAGGCATGTGGCTCGGTATATTAGGCTCATTGATTCCGATGATTGTCGTATCAATTGGCTATTACAATATTTATCAACTGTTATTGCCTCGTTTAAAAGGGCAAATGCTGCAAATTTTACCTACTACTCCGTTGCTTTATCAAGTAAACATTTTAATTATCGGAATTGGTATACTCATTGGCGTATGGGGTAGCTTTATGTCTGTGCGTAAGTTTTTACGAGTTTAATTGAAGGGAGCTTATTGGATTGAAGTCAGCACCATTTAAATGGCTAATGGTCATTTTAGCATTTTTGCTTATTGTGCAAATGCCAGCAGTTTCAGCAAATACGTTAAATGACTTAAAGGGCAAAAAAAATGAAATCGAACAACAAAAATCAAATTTAAAAAACTCAATTGATGAAACGAAAAATGAAATTAAAACGAATGAAAATAGACAGCAAAAAATATTAGCACAAATTGAAGAGCTTGATCAAAAAATTGTGCAAACGAACGAGAAAATAGATGCTGTTGTTGAAGAAATTAAAGTGGCGAATAAAGAAATTGCTGAGCTTGAAAAAGCAATTGCTGAGCTCGAAGGGAAAATTGAGAAGCGAGATGAATTGCTACGTGAGCGACTACGTGCAATTCAGTCGAATGGCACAGTTTCTTATTTGGATGTGCTACTGGGGGCAAATAGCTTTGTAGATTTTATTGACCGATTTTCGGCAGTTAGTACATTGATGGATGCAGACCGTCAAATTATGCGTGATCAGCAGCGAGATATTGAAAGCTTAGAAGAGCAGAAGCAATTGTTGGAAAATAAGAAAAAGGAATTAGAAGAAAATCAAGCTGAACTTGAGCGTTTGCGCGCTTCTTTAGATGCACAGAAAAAGGATAAAAACACCTTAATCGATGAGCTAGAGCGCGAGCAAGAAAAGCTGAAAAAAGAGAAGAAATTGCTAGAGGCTGAGTATTCAGAGGCATTAGTAGTAGATGAAGAGCTACAAAAGCAAATTATTGCAGAGCAAAATCGCCTTGCAGAAATTGCACGTCAACAGGAATTACAGCGTCGACGTGAAATGGCTAGCAACAATATTCCAGTTGTCTCATCTGGAACTTGGACGAAGCCGACAAGTGGTCGTTTAACATCTGGCTATGGATGGCGTAATATTGGATTCGGTACAGAATTCCACTACGGTGTCGATTTAGCGAATGCGACAGGAACACCAATTGTGGCAGCAACAGATGGTGTTGTGTCATATGCAGGACCATTATCTTCATACGGAAATGTTGTGATTTTAACACATTCAATTGATGGGCAAATTTTCACAACGGTATATGCGCATTTAAGTGGATTTAATGTAGGGGTAGGCGAGACGGTAGCTAAGGGGCAAAGAATTGCCTCGATGGGTAGTACAGGTCGTTCGACAGGGCCACACTTACATTTTGAAATCCATATTGGACCATGGCGTGGACAAAGTGTAGGCTCAGTAAACCCTCTACGCTATATTCCGCTATAAGCAATAGGCTGTCAGAAGCAGGCGCTTCCTGACAGCCCTTTGTATGTGCGCCCAGCATGCGCATGAACTATAGGGTGCAAGTCCCGAACCCCGAAGACAGAAGTAGAGGTTAGCCAAGA
>NZ_JAMBIZ010000030.1 GCF_025291715.1 Metasolibacillus sp. | reverse complement strand
AAAAGAGTAGGAAAAAAGAAAGAAATAAGGCACCTTCCATTCAAAAACGAATGGAAAGTGCCTTATTTTTGTTTGAAAAACTAATTCATCGTAAAAAATGTAAGTTTTTCAGTGCCCTCGATAATTTCCGGACGCCTTCCTGTATATAATAGTTTTGAAATGGGGTTTCTTACGCTTTATTATATAGATGTTTTTTTAAGATTTTATAAAGCGATTGTAAAGATTTTGTTAAGATGATGGTGCAAGCGGTAAATGGATTTGAATTTTTGTTCCTTTCCCTACCTCGCTTGTGACGACGATTTTGCCGTGATGTGCTTCCACTAAATGCTTTACAATGGCAAGACCTAGCCCTGTCCCCCCCGAATTGCGGCTCCGTGCGCGATCAATTCGATAAAAACGCTCAAATACACGAGCGATTTCATGCTTTTCAATACCGATACCTTGATCTTCCACTTCAACAATACCATATTCCGCACCTTGCTTCATTGTCACTGTAACAGTTGTGCCATCTGGAGAATACGTAACTGCATTAGAAATTAAGTTCGTAAAAATTTGAATTAACCGGTTTTCATCACCTAGTACACGTACATCTCGATCTATTTGCATATCAAATTGCATATTTTTTTCATCAAGTCGAGGGCTTGTGACATCTACGACCCTTGCAATGACCTCCTGCAAGCTTGTCGGAGCAATCGCTACTGAAAAACCGTGCTGCTCAATTTTGGATAGCTCTAATAAATCGTGAATTAATTCCTGAAGGCGATTGCTTTCTTTATAAATAATTTCTAAAAATGATAGCAGCATGCTTTCATCTTTATATGCACCGTCTAATAATGTTTCAGAAAAGCCTTTAATTGAAGTGATTGGCGTGCGCAATTCATGTGAAACATTCGCTACGAAATCTTTGCGAATTTGCTCCAAACGAATCAACTCTGTCACATCATGCATAACTAAGACGACACCGAGCCAGCGCCCATGCTCCCCAACAACGGGCGCTCCATACACAAGCTTATGTGTGATTTCTTGCTGCAATTCCATTTTAAGCTGCTTTTGATAAGGCTGTTCCGTTAAAAAAACATGATCAATAAATACTTCTAAATTTTCGGGCAGACCAACCGTTAAAAAGTTTTTGCCCTGCACTTGCTCAAATGTTAAATCAAAGCGTTGAAGAAATTGCTTATTAACGATGGATATATAGCCTTCTCGGTCAATCATCATTAAGGCGCTGCCCATATTTTCAATCAATGTTTTCAAACGTTCTTCTTCAATTTCACGGATTTTTGTAATATCCTGCAAATTACGAGCTAATACATTGATTGAATTGCGTAGCTCTACAATCGTTTTTGGTCCATTTGCAAACGCACGTGCATAATAGTTTCCAACTGCTAATTCCTGTGCTGTACGTGTTACAGCTTCAATCGGCTCTACAAAGTTGTTGACCATTCGATACGATACTAAGCCGATAATCGCAACCGCTATTACAAATAAAAATATAAGGACAAGCATCAAGCGTACACGAATATAGTGAAAATAGTCTTCATCTACATCCCCATCATATGCTTGCAGCAATTTCTCTTGCTGAGCCGAGGTTAAATCAATCTTTTCTTGCTCAATCAGCTCCGTCACATTTTGCTGCACCACTTCTGTTTGAACTTGCACATAGTCATCTAAATAAAAAGGAAAAAGCTGACCTATTACAAGCTCTAGAACAACAAAAATCGCTGTAACAAGTAAAATAAAAGAAAGAAAGAGTCGACCGCTCATCGATTTACTCATTTTCTTGGCTCCTCAAATTTATAGCCTAGCCCGCGAATCGTCTTAATAAATAATGGTTTACGGCTATTTTCCTCGATTTTATCGCGCAGATGGCTAATATGTACATCGACAATACGCGTATCACCAGCAAAATCATAATTCCATACAGAGCTTAGTAGCTGATCACGCGTTAAAACGCGATTTTTATTTTCTAATAAATAAACAAGCAGTTCAAATTCCTTTGGTGTGAATTCCAATGCCTCTTCATTTAAGAATGCCTCGAAGCGCTCTGGGAATACCTTTAAGCTACCATATTCATATGTTGTCTCCCCTGTCTTCACCTCTTCTGCTGATGCAGATGGTGTGAAACGGCGAAGCACAGCCTTTACACGTGCAATCACTTCACGTGGACTGAAGGGCTTTGTCATATAATCATCCGCACCAAGCTCTAAGCCAAGCACCTTGTCAAATTCATCATCGCGTGCCGTTAACATAATAATCGGGATGTTCATTCTTAAGCTACGCAATTCCTTGCACACTTCCATCCCGTCCATTGTCGGCAGCATTAAATCTAACAGCATTAAATCTGGCGTCTTTTCAACCGCTAAATCAAGCCCTTTTTTCCCATCATGTGCCAAAAGCACATGAAAGCCAGCCTGTTCTAAATTATATTGTAATAATGTTGCGATGGATAATTCATCCTCTACAACTAAAATGGTTTTCGTCATTTCCCTTGCCTCCATCATCGATTTGAAACCCCCATCCCAAATCCATTATATAAGAGGAGGAGATACTTTAAGCTTCCCTTCCAACAGTTGTAGCTTATCGCTATTAATTGCTGTAACTGCTATTAACACTTCATTCTTGGTTTCATCAATATGCTCGATTTCCAATACAAAATCGACTGTTTCATAATGATATGCCGGACTTACATATTTTATCGTTTGCTCTAAAATATAAGAGCCTGGACCAGGTAGATGCTTAGAAATAGCAGCAGTAATAATACCATTTAACATAATTTGTGGAACTATCGGCTGCTTAAATGATGTAATCGCTGCATAATCATGCTGAATAAATAATGGATTATTATCATTTGTTAAGCCTAAATAAATTAACAAATCTTTATCATCCATTTTTTCTGTAATATGTAGCTTTTCACCAACTGTTAAAGTCGTTATCAACCTGCCTTGCTTTCTACTCTTTTGTAGCAATACGAAGCAACTCCTTCTTTATGCGATACTTTTATAGTATCAATTTTTTGTGGAAAGTACAATGTTGTGGAATGGCTATGGTAAAAGTAATATTTCATTCACTCTTTACCTCTATCATGACAGATTGACAAATTCAGAATAGTCAGGTTACAATTTAAGCAAATTTTTTAAGGAGTTGTTTTTATGGGAGAAAAATCACTTTTTAGAAATGTATTGCTAATAGTTTCACTTATTTTCTTAAGTAGCACATTGTTTTCTATTTCTACTTTTGCTGAAGAAGTAAATGATTTGAATGCATCAAATTATACCAATGATAACTTTGAAAATTCAACAACAAATATAGAAATAAATAATCAAATAATTACTCCATTTTCTAAGCCTTATAGCAAAGCAAAAGTTGATTGGGGTGGTTTACTAGGACGTTCAGTCTTTTCAAATCAATCTGGCAGCACAAGAATTTATCATAATAGTGGAAATTATACTACTGCTAGAGCCGAACTTAATAGAATAGGAGGAAATGGAGAAATCGTAACACATATCAACGGAGATAAAATAACTTATGTAAAACAAACAGATGGCGGTTATGTAACTCTATATAGAAGTACATCAGAAACACTTGGTAATCAGAGACCTACTTTAACTTTTGGTAATGACAAGGTTAGATTTATGGGAGACTGAAACTTGAAAGGTGATGAATATTGTGAAAAAAGAAAAATTGTTGTTATGGGAGCCCTTAACAGAAAATCCATTTAGCAGATTAGAGCGAGAGATGCTATTTGTTAAAATGGTATATGAGGTAGATTTCATTTTAGTATTTAAAGACTATGAAACATCCTTTGAATATACATTTACTTATAAAAAACCTGAAGAAAGACCTTATCCTATACTTACTTTTCGTTCCTGTGAAGAAATGGCAAGACCAGATATTGAATCGCTTATTGGGTTATTGGAGAATCCCCCAATGTACAACCCTACTTTTTATAAAGTAGAAAACTCCGATTTTTTAGCTTGGTATGATAATAACTTTTCTGCTAGGGCTACTTTACAACCTAATGTGGAACATCACCTCTTTATTACATCTGATTTTTTTATCGATGTACTAAGTGAGATACAGCCTGTAGTTACTATAAAATAAAATTTTAATAGAAAACACCAAAAATATAAATAGGACTACCTTGAAAGAACATTCTTTCTAGGTAGTCCTATTTATCATAATATTTTACTTACTCAAAACATCCATCACCGATTTTACAGCCTCTGCTGAATAGTCGAGCGCTGATTTTTCTTGCTCTGTTAACTCTAGCTCAAAGATTTTTTCTATGCCGTTTGCACCTAATAATGTTGGTACACCTAAGCAAAGGTTTTCATAGCCATATTCGCCTTCTAAGTAAGCAATTGATGGCAGTACACGTTTTTGGTCTTTAATAATCGCTTCAGCCATTTCAATCATTGCCGCTGCTGGTGCGTAGTAGGCAGAGCCGTTACCAAGCAGGTTAACGATTTCTGCACCACCATTGCGTGTGCGGTTGACAATTTCCTCTAAGCGTTCTGGTGCGATCAATGATTCAATTGGTACACCACCTACGAATGAATAGCGTGTTAATGGTACCATCGTATCGCCATGACCACCTAAAACTAATGCTGTTACATCTTTTACAGACATGTTTAATTCCTCTGCGATAAATGCGCGGAAGCGGGCTGTATCTAAAACACCTGATTGACCGATAACGCGATTTTTCGGGAAGCCTGTTGTTTTATAAACCGTATATGTCATTGCATCAACAGGGTTTGTTAATACAAGCACTGTTGCATTTGGTGAATATTTTGCAATTTGCTCAGATACAGCAATCATGACCTTTTCATTCGTTTGTACTAAATCATCGCGGCTCATGCCTGGCTTGCGCGCGACGCCTGCTGTTACGATGACGATATCTGAATTTGCTGTATCAGCATAATCAGCCGTTCCTTTTACATATGCATCATAGCCCTGAATTGGTGCTGCCTCCCACATATCGAGTGCCTTCCCTTTTGTTGGGTTCTCAGCTTGTGGAATATCTAACAATACAACATCGCCAAGCTCCTTTTGCGCTGCTAAAAACGCTGCCGTTGCGCCAGTGAATCCGCTACCAATTACCGTGATTTTTTTACGTCCTAATGCCATAATCAATCCACTCCTATTGATGAAATGTCTTACTAGCTCTATATTAACAAAAAACTACCACTTGTATAAGTAAAAGAAGTGGCAAAATCAGCAAATTTAGCAGGGGCATATAGACAATTAATGTGCGAAGCTCCCTGTCTATCATGCGAGTCATAACTTTTGAACTAGCAAAATCTCTTTTTCAAAAGCACACTTCTCACATAAAAAAGCTGTCGGAAAAATTTTCCGACAGCCTTCACTTTTATAGGTTTTTAATTAATTCGTTAGCGAATTCAGAGCATTTTACTTCTGTAGCGCCGTCCATTAAACGTGCGAAGTCGTAAGTTACAACTTTAGAAGAGATTGTTTTTTCTACAGATTTTGTTACTAAATCTGCAGCTTCTTGCCAACCTAAGTGCTCAAGCATTAATACGCCAGAAAGTAAAACTGAAGATGGGTTTACTTTATCTTGACCAGCATATTTTGGAGCTGTACCATGAGTAGCTTCGAAAATAGCGTGACCAGTTACGTAGTTAATGTTTGCCCCTGGTGCGATACCGATACCACCAACTTGTGCAGCTAATGCATCAGAAATATAGTCACCGTTTAAGTTCATTGTAGCAACTACATCGAACTCAGTTGGACGAGTTAAAATTTGTTGTAAGAAAATATCAGCGATAGAATCTTTTACGATGATTTTGCCAGCAGCTTCAGCAGCTTTTTGTGCTTCGTTTGCAGCAGCTTCGCCTTGCTCAGCTTTAATTGCATCGTACTGGTTCCAAGTGAATACTTTATCAGCGAATTCTTTTTCAGCTAATTCGTAACCCCAGTTTTTGAAGCCACCCTCAGTGAATTTCATGATGTTACCTTTGTGTACTAAAGTAACAGTTGGTTTGTCGTGTTTGATTGCATACTCAATTGCAGCACGCACTAAACGCTCTGTACCTTCTTGAGAAACAGGCTTAATACCTAAACCAGAAGTTTCTGGGAAGCGGATTTTGTTAACGCCTAATTCAGTTTGTAAGAAGTTTAATAATTTCTTTTGCTCGTCAGAACCAGCTTGGTACTCGATACCAGCATAAATATCTTCCGTATTTTCACGGAAAATAACCATGTCTACATCTTCTGGACGTTTTACTGGTGAAGGCACACCGTCAAAGTGACGTACTGGACGTAAGCAAACATATAGGTCTAATTCTTGACGTAATGCTACGTTTAAAGAACGGATACCGCCACCGATTGGTGTAGTTAAAGGTCCTTTAATCGCGATTAAGTACTCGTCAATTTTATTTAAAGTTTCTTGTGGTAACCATTCACCTGTTTGGTTGAACGCTTTCTCACCTGCAAGAACTTCTAACCATTCGATTTTCTTTTCGCCATTGTATGCTTTTTCTACCGCTGCATCAATTACGCGAGAAGCTGCTGCCCAAATATCTGGACCGATACCATCGCCCTCGATGAAAGGAATCACTGGGTTGTTTGGTACGTTTAACACGCCGTTTTCTACTACAATTTTACCGTTAGTCATGAATAGTTGCCTCCTATATTCGTAAATCTAGGACTGTGCACTCGCCCCAGTCCTAGATAAGTTTAGCATATTTTTTAAAATTGCGCATTTGCTGTCGTAAAATTGCGATAAGTCGCAACCTGTACGAGTGTGAAACACACATTTTTAACTTATTTATGAAAAATTAACGCTCTTCAATTGGAACATATTTTTGCATGCCTGGTCCAACATACTCTGCACGTGGACGGATTAAACGGTTGTTTGCATATTGCTCTAAAATATGTGCTACCCAACCAGATGTACGTGACACAGCAAAGATTGGTGTGAATAAGTCATGCTCAATACCTAATGAATCATATACTGATGCAGAGAAGAAATCTACGTTTGCTGGTAATTTCTTTTGCTCTACGATCATGTCATGGATTTTAACAGACATGTCGTATAATTCTGGTTTGCCTGTTAGCTTTGTTAATTTTTCAGACATAACGCGTAAATGCGGTGCACGTGGATCGCCTTTGCGGTATACGCGGTGACCGAAGCCCATGATTTTTTCTTTGTTATCTAATTTGTTTTGTACCCATGCTTCAACATTATCAAGTGAACCAATTTCAGATAACATTTTCATTACTTGCTCGTTTGCGCCACCATGTAAAGGACCTTTTAATGCGCCGATTGCAGCCGTTACACCTGAATATACATCAGAAAGTGTCGCTACACATACGCGTGCAGTAAATGTAGATGCATTTAATTCATGGTCAGCATGTAATACTAACGCTTTGTCAAATGCTTCGATTTCGATTTCTGCTGGCTCTTCACCTTTTAACATGTACAAGAAGTTCGCTGCATAGCTAAGACCAGCTTTTGGTGCTACTGGCTCTAAGCCTTTACGAATACGAGAGAATGCTGTTACTACAGTTGCAATTTTCGCTTGTAGACGAATTGCTTTACGGTAGTTTGCTTCTGGCTCCATTACATCTGCTTCTTCATCGAATACACCTAATAATGATACAGCTGTACGTAAAGCTGCCATTGGGTGTACTGTATTTAATGGGTATGTTTTAAACTGATCAAGAATAGCTTGTGGTACTGCCATGTTATCAGCTAATTGTTGTTTTAATTCAGCAAGCTCGTCCGCTTTTGGTAAACGAGTATGCCATAATAAATAAACTACTTCTTCAAAGCTTGCATTGTCTGCTAAATCATCAATATTGTACCCTACATATGTAAGTGTATCATCAATAATTGAACTAATTTTAGACTCCGCTGCTACGATACCTTCTAAACCACGTGTTGCTGTCATAAATAATCGCTCCCTCATTTTTGTTGACTGTATTAGTGTTTGTACACACTAAATTTCATTAACTATATGAACCTATAAGTAAATCGCTTACATAAACCATTATAATCAATTTTGACGGCTTTGTGAATGAAAAGAAACTATTTTAAGAAAAAAATGCATGAGGTATAAAAAATAATCATTAAAAGAGAAAAAAATAACATAAACTTTAGAGGGGTGAAAATGGTTGCATAATGCTCATTTAAAATTTTTAACAGCCGATAACATGATAAAGTATTTAGTCGTCGCTAGTTATTTATTACTAGCATTTCTTTTACTACCGATTTCCTTAGCTTTACTTTGTGCATACCTACTGTACCCAGTTGTACAATTTTTTTATAAGAAATTTCATCTGCCTATTGTAATTAGCATCACTTTAACGACTGCCCTATGTTTCTTTATTATTTATCAACTATCTGCCATCCTTTTTCAAAGCTTATTAACGCTCATTCCATATTTTAAAATGCACTTAGATACATTTTCTACAGAATACGCCGATGTGGTATTTTTCCCATTGTTGCTTGAAAAATCATTTTCCTTTATCGACTCCATTATGATGTCTCTCGTTAGCATTGCACAGCATACTTTTGGCTATTTATTTGAGTTTTTTATTTTCTTAATCGTTTTCTACTTTTCATTGTTCGAATCAAGAAAAAATCGCCTATGGTTTTTCATTTATGTACCGAAAAAATATCGCGCTGAATGGCAGCATTATTTCAAGCGCGCTTTACATATTTTTTCTTATTTTTTATTCGTGACGCTGCAATTATTTATTATGACCTTTGTGTTATTAAGCATTGGCTTTTATTTATTGGGCTTTGAAAGTCCAATTAGTAAAGCACTTTTAATATCCTTTGCAGATGCATTACCATTTTTCGGAATCGGCATTTTTCTTATTCCATTAATGATTTATTTTTATATTGTCGGTCAAAAAGGGCTGGCCATTGCATTGATTGCGCTTTATCTTTTTATCCAACTATCGAGACAGCTTGTAGAATCTATCGTTTGGGCATCTACATTTCAATTACGCATGGTTCATTCCTTCGTAATTAGCGCTGCCTCCATCCTTTTATTTGGTGTATATGGCATTTTACTAAGCCCATTTTTCCTCTTGATTGCAGTTAAAATAAGCGAAAAATCTATTTTTGCTCGATAATAATTTGACTACTTTTCATTCTTCTTCTCACCCAGTTAAAAATAAGTGGCTGACATAGTTTACGAGTAATTGGCATTAACAATAACAAGCCGATTAAATCCGTTAAAAAGCCTGGTACTAGTAACAGCACACCACTAATGAATAAGGCAAAGGTCTCTATAACAGCAACGCCTGGTGGTTTTCCTTGAGCGATGCTTTGCTGAAGTGATTGGAATGATTTTAATCCTTTATTTTTCAAAATAAAGGCACCGATAAGGCTTGTCGCAATAACAAGTAGTAATGTTGCAAAGACACCTAGCCATTTGCCCACAATAATAAATGTAGCGATTTCTGCAAAGCTAGCGGCGATAAAAATAAGCAATATTTTTGGCATACGAGCACCTCCTACTTATGTATTACGAACTATTAGCAAAAAAGTTTCATATACAAAAAACTATCTGAAAAGAGGTTATCTTTTCAGATAGTTTTTTTCTTTATAGAACGCTTGCGTGTCCTTTATAAATAACGCCTGTTTCTGCGTCCATTGTAATTTCTTGTCCTTGGCGGATAAGCTCAAGTGCATCCTTTACGCCTACGATAACAGGAATGCCAAGGCTTAAGCCGACAACTGCTGCATGGCTCGTTAAGCCACCTTCCTCTGTGATGATACCTGCACACTTCTCGATAGCTGGCATCATTTCGCGATCTGTACCAATCGTTACTAAAATTGCACCTTCCGCATCATATGCTAATGCCTCTGCTGCATTGTTTGCCACTAATGCTTTACCTACTACTGATGCTTTGCCGACACCTTGTCCACGTGCAAGTAAATCACCAATAACGTGTACTTTCATCAAGTTTGTTGTACCTGCTTCACCAACAGGAACACCTGCTGTAATAACAACAACATCACCGTGGTCAACAAAGCCATGCTTTAATGATTCATCAACAGATAGCTCTAAAATTTCATCCGTTGTTTTAGCACGTTGACATAAAATTGGTTTGACGCCCCACACTAATGTTAAAAGCTGTGCCGTATTTTTAGAGCCTGTTACGGCTACAATATGCACTCCTGGACGATATTTTGCAATCATTTTTGCTGTGTTACCACTTTCTGTTGGTGCTAATACAGCTTTAATACCTAAATTAAGCGATGTATAAGCAACCGCTTGTGAAATGGCCTCTGTCATATTCGCTTCTTTTCCACGGCTATGCTTCGAAACAATTGAGCGATAATCCAATGATTGCTCAGTGCGCTCTGCGATTTTATTCATAGTTTGTACAGATTCTAATGGGTAAAGACCTGCTGCTGTTTCACCAGATAGCATAATTGCATCTGTTCCATCGATAATGGCATTCGCTACATCGCTCGCTTCAGCGCGTGTTGGACGTGGATTGCGTTGCATTGAGTCTAGCATTTGTGTTGCTGTAATAACCGGTTTTGCTGCATGATTACATTTTGAAATAAGCGATTTTTGTACAAGCGGTACTTCTTCTGCTGGGATTTCCACACCTAAATCTCCACGTGCAACCATTAAACCATCAGATACTTGGATAATTTCATCAATATTATCCACCCCTTCTTGGTTTTCGATTTTTGGAATGATTTGAATATGGCTACCGTTATTTTGCTCTAATAGCTCGCGAATTTCTAAAACATCGCTTGCTGTACGTACAAAGGATGCTGCAATAAAATCAATCTCTTGCTCGATACCGAATAAGATGTCCTGTGCATCTTTTTCTGTAATCCCTGGTAATTTGATGGATACGCCAGGAACATTCACACCTTTTTTATTTTTTAATACGCCTGCATTTTCAACGATTGTATGGATTAAGCCCTTTTCAATATCTTTGGCTAATACGCGTAATTCAATTAAACCATCGTCTAATAAAATGATATCGTTTTGGTCAACATCATTGATTAATTCTGAATATGTAACAGAGAAGCTAGTGGATGTTCCAACAACTTCCGTCATTGAAATATCAATTACTTGGCCTGTTACTAAATGTAGCTCACCATTTTCCATTGTATGTGTACGAATTTCTGGCCCTTTTGTATCCAGTAAAATCCCTACAGGCTGACCTACATTTTTAGCAGCTTCACGAATTGCTGCAATACGTACTGCATGCTCTTCATGCGAACCATGCGAGAAATTTAATCGCGCTACGTTCATACCTGCTTTAATTAGGCTTTCCAACATTTCTGGAGATTCACTTGCCGGTCCAATTGTACATACTATTTTCGTTTTTCTCATAAGTTCACTCTCTCCATTTGCTTCAAATTAAATTGATAATTCTTTTGATAATGTGTATAGGCTGACATCTGCTTTATGTTTATTTTCATAAGCTTCTTTTAAATCATAGTCCACAACGGCATGATTATGAATACCTACAGCGCGTCCACCTTGTCCTTCAAGTAAAAGCTCTACTGCCTTCGCACCTAATCTTCCCGCTAATACACGATCGCGTGCTGATGGTGCACCACCTCTTTGCATATGCCCTAATACAGAGACGCGAATTTGGACACCTGTTCGCTCTTCTAAAATTTTCCCGAGCTTGTGTCCAGGCATTACTCCTTCTGCAACGATAATAATACTATGACGTTTACCACGAGCAGCACTGCGCTCAAGGCGTGCTACGATATCTTCAATTTCGAATTCCTCTTCCGGAATCAAGACCGTCTCTGCACCTGCCGCTAGCCCTGTCCAAAGTGCGATATCGCCTGCATTACGCCCCATTACTTCTACAATAAATGTATTTTCGTGGCTTGTCGCTGTATCACGAATTTTATCGATTGCTTCCACTGCTGTATTAAGCGCTGTATCAAAGCCAATTGTATACTCTGTACCTGGAATATCATTATCAATCGTTCCTGGAATTCCTACACATGGGAAGCCTTTTTCCGTTAATGCCATCGCACCTCGGTATGAGCCGTCCCCACCAATAACAACTAAGCCATCAATTCCTTGATTGCGCAAGTTTTCAATTGCTTTATTTTGTATTTCCTCCTCTTTAAATTCAGGGAAACGTGCCGAGTAAAGCATTGTACCACCGCGTTGAATAATGCCGCCTACCGAACCTAAATCAAGCGGCTCGAACTTACCATTATAAAGCCCTTCATAGCCGTAGTAAACACCTACAACATCTATTTTATGATAATGCGCTTTACGAACAACCGCACGAATTGCCGCATTCATACCTGGTGCATCTCCACCACTTGTTAAAACAGCTATTTTTTTCATAAAAGTCCCTCCTAAAATAACGCTACTATCACATTATCACGAATGTACGTTTTATGTAAGCATTCAATGCGATTCCGTTTGCTATTTTACAAAAAAATAATATAATACGTTGTTCATTTAAAATAGCTGTTCAGAATATATTATTTCTGAACAGCCTTGGCTTTAAACATTTTTTGCTATTATAGTTTAACAATCCAACCGAATGGGTCTTCCATCGTACCGTTCTGAATGCCTGTTAATGTATCATAGAGCATTTGTGTTACTGCGCCAATTTGACCATCATTTACTGTCAACTTCCTATTTTGCCATTTTAGCTCCCCAATAGGTGAGATAACTGCCGCTGTTCCAGCACCGAAGGCTTCTTCCAAAGTTCCTTCCTCAAATGCTTGCACTACTTCATCAATTGTAATGCGACGCTCTTCTACATCAATATTTTTTGCTTTTAATAAATGTAGCATTGAATCGCGCGTAATGCCTGGCAAAATACTGCCATTTAAAGCAGGTGTAATCACTTTGCCATTAATTTTGAAGAAAATATTCATGCTTCCTACTTCTTCAATATAGCGATTTTCCTTACCATCCAGCCATAAAATTTGCGAGTAGCCTTCCTTGCTTGCAATTTCCTGTGCCTTTAAACCATTTGCATAGTTACCACCCGTTTTTGCTTCACCCGTTCCGCCAATAACAGCACGCACATATTGCTTTTCTACTAAAATTTTAACTGGATTAATCCCCTCACTATAATACGCACCTACAGGAGACATAATAATAATGAAGTGATAGTTTTTTGATGGTGCAACGCCTAAAAATGGCTCTGTTGCGAAAATAAATGGTCGAATATAGAGCGATGTGCCAGGCTCGCTTGGAACCCACTCTCTATCAATCGCTAAAAGCTGCTTTAATGCATCAAGTGCAAATTGCTCGTCAACTGCTGGAATACATAAGCGCTCATTAGAGGCATTTAAACGCTTGAAGTTACGCTCTGGTCTGAATAATTGCACATCACCAGCAGCTGTTTTATAAGCTTTCATTCCTTCAAAAACAGATTGCCCATAATGGAAAATCATCGCTGACGGATCTAGTGCTAGCGGCTGATATGGAATAATGCGTGCATCATGCCAGCCTTGCCCCTCCGTATAATCCATGATAAACATATGGTCTGTAAAATGTTTGCCAAAGCCTAGCTGCTCGGTAGCAGGCTTTTGCTTTGGCGTTGTTGTAAGTTGTGTTGTGATAATTGATGACATATTGCTATCCCCTGTTCACTAAAAAAATAAGTATATGTCTATCCTAACACGCTTTTCTAACATTGTATGCTATAAATTCTGATTATTTTTTAATTTTCAACAAATTGACCAATTGCCTTAAATTTTTCATAGCGATCTTGCACAAGCTCTTCTTCATTTAATAACGCTAGCTCTGTAAGTGTTGATGTTAAATGCTCCTTCATTGTGCCTGCCTGCTTTTCAATATCACGATGTGCACCACCTGCTACTTCTGGAATAATGGCATCGATAATTTTCATATCCATTAAATCTGGTGCCGTAATTTTCATTGCCTCTGCTGCTTGCTTCGCCAAGCTTGCATCCTTCCATAAAATAGATGCTGCACCCTCTGGAGAAATAACAGAGTATGTGGAGTTTTCAAGCATTAAAATGCGATTTGCCACACCTAATGCTAACGCACCACCACTTCCTCCTTCACCGATAACAACGCTAATAACAGGTACTTTTAAGCCCGCCATTTCAATTAAGTTACGTGCAATCGCTTCGCTTTGCCCACGCTCCTCAGCAGCCTTTCCTGGGTAAGCCCCCTTCGTATCAATAAAGCAGATAATAGGACGCTTAAATTTTTCCGCCTGCTTCATTAAGCGTAGTGCTTTACGATAACCCTCTGGATGTGGCATACCGAAATTGCGACGAATATTTTCCTTCGTCGTTTTTCCACGCTGATGACCGATAATCGTTATCGGCTGTCCATCAAATGAGGCAATACCTCCAACAATGGCCTCATCATCTCCATATAGGCGGTCACCGTGTAATTCGATGAAATCCTCAAAGATCGCTTCAATATAAGCTAATGTTGTCGGACGCTCTGGATGGCGAGCTACTTGTACGCGGTCCCATGGCGCCATATTTGAGTAGATAGACGTTTCTAGCTGTGAAAGACGCGCTTCAAGTGTGGCAATTTCACCGCTCATATCTACATCAGCATCTTGTGCAATACTTTTTAATTCATCTATTTTTTCACGTAATTTAATAACAGGTTCTTCAAATGGCATAGTTTTAGACATTTGCTGCTTCCTCCTTGCGATGTAACTTGACAATCGTCGCTACTTTATCACGCATTTCATGACGATGGAAAATAGCATCCAATTGTCCATGTGCTAATAAAAATTCCGCTGTTTGGAAGTCATCAGGTAGCTTTTCACGTACCGTCTGCTCAATAACACGACGACCAGCAAAGCCAATAAGTGCTTGTGGCTCTGCAATATTGAAATCTCCAACTGACGCAAAGCTTGCAGATACACCACCAGTTGTTGGATGTGTCAAAATCGAAATGTATAACAAGCCCATTGCACTATGACGGCTTAAAGCAACGCTCGTTTTGGCCATTTGCATAAGAGATAGCACACCTTCTTGCATACGTGCGCCACCGCTTGCTGTGAAAATAATAAATGGCACTTTTAGTTCTGTTGCCTTTTCAATTGCGCGTGTAATTTTTTCTCCTACCACAGAGCCCATAGAGCCCATGCGGAAATGAGAATCCATAATTGCGACAACGACTTGCTCGCCCTTTAGCGTACCAACACCTGTTAAAACTGCCTCATTCAAGCCCGTTTTCTTTTTATCTACTTCAATTTTCTCCACATATGCTGGGAAGCCTAATGGATTTGTTGTTTGTAAATGGTCATCAAAAGATGTGAAGCTACCTTCATCTAAAAAGATGGCAACACGCTCCTGTGCTGTTAGCTTTAAATGATGCTGACAATTCGGACAAACTTTTAAATTTTGCTCCACCGCTTTTGTCACATGAATTTTTCGACACTCTGGACATTTCGTCATTAAATCCTCTGGAAAATCTTTTTCCTTTGTTGCACTAAAGCTACCTTTTTGTTTCTTTCTGTTTACTGAAAATATATCTCGTATTGCCACTTCATGTCCTCCTTATCTTCCATCCTGAATAATTTCTATCCATTCTTCGTATGCGATGATGGCTTCTTTTATGTAGCCCATCTGCAATGATTTTATAAACATTTGCAGCGCCTTTTTTTCTTGCGCTGTGACAAATTGCTTAAACGTTTGTGCACTATAAGCTAATAGCTGTAGCCATATTTTTAATGAAAGTCGATTATTGGAGGCAATTATGCATTCTCGCAAAATATCCTCTCGTACAAGCTCCTGCTGTAGCTCCACTTTAATAAATAGGCTTTCCCATACTGGCAAATTGCGCAAAGCTTCGCTCCTACAAATAATGCGAATTGCTTCGCGCTCGTGCATCTCTCTCGTTGCATGAACATCCTCAATCGATTTTGTTTCCTGCAAAATAAAAGAAGATAATATTTCAATTAATTGATGATGATGAACAGATGCTAAAAACGTTCCACCGCCGTGTCTTGTTTCGATTAATCCAAGCAGCTCCAAGCTGCGCAAAGCTTCACGTACCGAAGACCTACCGACACCTAGCTGCTCTGATAAAACGCGCTCTGATGGCAATTTATCGCCCGGCTCAATATGCTGCTCGCGAATCAACGTTCGAAGCTCTTTGACAATTTGCATAAACATTTTTTTGTTTTCATTCATAAATGTCGATATTTCCCCTTCATATCGTCACTATTTATCATGATTCAACGGGTGTTAAGACACCCGCTGAATCACGATAAAGCATCTGGCAGATGTCACAGATTTTGAAGAAGAGGTCTGCACGATGCAGGTCAGTTAACCGTTGGCACGTGTGTGACGGTTTTAGGTTAACTTCTACTACGAGCATACTCGAAAAATCTGGACGCAATTACACCATAGTGCAATTGATTTTATTATGTAAATCAGCCGTGCAAATGATAGAGAGCATGTAGCAGTCATCTACATACCCTCTATGCTTTTTACTTATAGGTGCGATTTTTAAGGTGCAAAAGTGGTCTGACCACTTTTTGCACATTTACAATATACAAAAGATTTCATCAAAAGTAAAGAAAAAACTGTGCCAAGTACAAAAAATTACACTTAGCACAGTTTTCATCTTTTATTGCATCACTTGTATCCGCATATTTTTCACTTTCAATTGTGGTTTTCCGAAGCGAAACTCTAAAATACCTTCCACATAAGCGATATGATCTACCATAAGCTGCTGCTGTACAGCAGCAAACTCCTTCGGGAACAGCGTAGCGGAAATGCTACCATATTCATCTTGTAGCTCGACAAATGCCATGAGCTCGCCCTTTTTCGTGCGAATTTGCTTAATTTCTGCCGTGACTCCAAGCATTTTTACATATTGTCCATCACGCTGCTGCTTCAAATTATATACCGTTGCCGTTGTTTGAACCGTTGTGCGCCATTTAGTTAATGGATGCTCTGACAAATACAAGCCAAGCACTTCTTTTTCATATTGTAGCTTTTGCTGCTGTGATAAAGGTTCCGCTGCACCTAATTTCGGTTTACCTACGTTAAAATCTACATGCTTTCTCGCAGCCTCGATGGAAGCGAGCAACACAGCTCGATCCAAATTAAAATCATCTAATGCACCTGCTTTAATCAACGGTTCAATTGTCTTTTCTTGAAAGACAGCGGTTGAAAGTGAGCTAGCTAAATCAAATAAATCTTTAAACGGTGCTTCTCTGTTTTTTCTAGCGTCCAATAGGCTTTTTAAAAAAGGCTGTGGCACGCCTTTTATCGCTGATAGGCTATAGCGAATTTGTCCATTTTCCACTTTAAAATGGCGCTCACTTTTTTGAATAGACGGTGGTAAAATCGTTATTCCTTTCGCCTTTGCCTCCATTAAAATTTGCACTAGCTTATCTGTATTACCTGTCGCATTTGTTAGTAATGCTGCATAAAAATTCACAGGATAGTGTGCCTTTAAATACGCCATTTGATATGAAATTAAGCTATATGCAACCGCATGACTTTTTGGAAAGCCATAATCGGCAAAGCGTACAATTAACGCATACACCTCATTCGCCACTTGTGGGTCGTACCCTTTTTGCTGTGCGCCTTGAATAAAGCGTTCACGCTGATGCTCTAGCTCCTCACGCTTTTTTTTACTAACAGCACGACGCAAAATATCGGCTTCTCCAATTGAAAACCCTGCCATGACGTGTGCAATGCGCATAATTTGCTCCTGATAAATTAAAACACCGTATGTTTCTCGCAGTATCGGCTCAAGCACTGGATGCAGCGATGTTACTTGCTCCTGTCCATGCTTTCTGCGCGCATATGTTGCAATAAAGTCCATCGGTCCTGGACGATATAGTGCATTGACCGCTACAATATCTAAAAAATGCGTTGGCTTGATTTCTCTCAACGCTTGGCGCATCCCCTCCGATTCCAATTGGAAAATACCCGCTGTATCTCCTGCTTGTAGCAATTCAAATGTTTGCATATCCTGCAATGGAATATTTTCAAATTGAATATCCTGTCCATGCGTATAATACACAGACCGACGAATTTGCTCTAAAATTGTTAAATTGCGCAAGCCTAAAAAGTCCATTTTTAATAATCCTGCTTGCTCTACTTCCTGCATTGGCCATTGCGTTAAAAAAATTTGGTCATGCCCTTCTTCAATCGGCACAACTTCTACAAGAGGTATAGGGCTTAAGACAACACCTGCCGCATGTGTAGAGGCATTACGTGGCAAGCCTTCAAGCTTTTTAGCCGTGGCAAACCAACGCTCACGTTCAGGCTTTTGCTGTATCCATTGACGCAAGCTTGAAGATTCATTATAAACATCTTGCAGCATCGTTCCAGGCTTATTCGGTAGCATTTTCGAAATTTGCTCAAGCTCTGCTTGTTCAAACTCCAGCATTCTCGCTACATCTCTTGCGACCGCCTTTGCTGACAATGTCCCAAATGTAATAATTTGCGCCACATGCTGCTGCCCATATTTCTTTGCTACATATTGAATGACTTCCTGCCTTTTCGTATCGACAAAATCGATATCGATATCAGGCAATGTAATACGCTCAGGATTTAAAAAACGCTCAAATAATAAATCATACTGCAATGGATCTACTTGTGTAATATGCAGGGCATAAGCAACGAGTGAGCTAGCTGAGGAGCCCCTTCCTGGACCCGTTAAAATTTGCTGCTCTCTTGCAAAGCGCATAAAGTCTTCCACAATTAAAAAATAATCGGCATAGCCCATCGTACAAATGACATGTAATTCATGTCGCATGCGCTGCTCATAGGAGGCAGGAATTTGGGTACTTTGCAAGCGGTGCTGCAAACCTTTTAACACCTGCTCATATAATAGCTGCTCTGCTGTTTGTCCATTGCTTACTGGGAATTTTGGCATCAATGTTTCATGCTGCTCCAACGTGACATGACAGCTCATTAAAACTTGCTCTGTTTGCTTCAGCCAGTCGGGGCGATCTGCGAAAAAATGCTGCCACTCGTCTTGCGTCAATACATAGCGGTGCTTTAATTTCAAATGCGCGGTTAAACGCTCTTTCACACCTGTATCAATTGCGCGTGCTACTTCATAAGCAAAATGGTCATCCTTCGCCAGAAATGTGCTTTCATGTATCGCCATAATCGGCAGCCTCAAATGCTCGCTCAGCTGGATGGCTTCTGGCTCACGCTCAGCTGAAACTGCCAGCCTTTCAATGCCTAGCAATAAACGCGCTGTAAATAATTGCTGAAGTTGCTCTATAAACTGGCGCTGCTCTAGCCATATTGCCTTGTTAGCTAATACAGGAATCACCGCAATACAGCCTTCTGCATAGCCTGCTAGCCAGCGTAATGGCAGCGTCTCATCCTTGCGAATTGCCACACTGCTACTAATTTTCAATAAATGACGATAGCCAACATTATTTTGAGCATATAAAATAATCGGCAGATGGATTTCCTCTGCAAATTGTACATTCACTGTCAGCCCTATAACAGGACGAATGCCCGCTTTCCTTATCTCGTGCCAAAAAGGCAGAAGACCATATAGCCTCGAATTCACGATGGCGCATGCCTCTGCCTTTTGCTGCTGTAAAAAAGGGATAAGCGCTTCAATCCGTATCGTACTTTTCAATAAATCCGCGCTCGTTCTGATTTGTGGATAAACGACCATTTCGCTCCCTCCTACATTAATAATTCTTACAAAGCTCCTGTAAATCCGCTACAACTTGCTCTGCTTCCTCCCATGAGGCTGCAGAAGCACCGGATGCTAACGGATGGCCTCCACCATTATATTTTTTAGCTAGCTTATTAATAACAGGTCCTTTTGATCGTAAGCGCACACGAATTGTGTCACCTTCCTCAATAAAGATTACCCATGCGCAAATGCCTTTCACATTTCCTAACGAGCCTACTAATAGAGAGGTTTCAGACGCTGTTACACCATATTGCTGCAATATATCCTTTGTAATCTTTAGCGATGCGGCTCCATTTTCATCCATTTCAAAATATTGATAAAAATAGCCTTGTAGCTGCAATAAATGCGGCTCCATTTCGTACATGCCATCAAACACTTCGTTGCGATCAAAGTCATATTGGATTAGCTGTGCCGCTGTTTCGAACGTTTTAACCGTTGAGCTTGAAAATAAAAATCTACCTGTATCCCCTACAATACCAGCAAACAATAAACGCGCTGCTGCATCAGGAAGAAGCCAATTTTTATAAGCCTTCCCTTCCTCATAAAACGCATAAATCATTTCACTAACAGAGCTTGCATTTGTATCTACCCATAATAAATCGCCATATGCATCATCATTTGGATGGTGATCAATTTTAATAAGCCTTTCTCCATTTGCATAACGCTGATCGTCTATACGCTCGGTATTTGCTGTATCTGTCACAATGACTAGTGCACCATTAAATAGCTCGTCCTGTATATCATCAGGCATCGCTAAAAAAGTAAGCGATGGATCATGTTCTCCTACAGCGTATACTTCTTTTTCAGGATAATTTGCCTTGATTAATTCCTTTAAACCAAACTGTGAGCCATAAGCATCAGGGTCTGGTCGCACATGGCGGTGGATAATAATTGTCTCATATTGCTCAATTGTGTCGATGATTTGACGTTTCAAATAGTTTTCCTCCTCAATTCAAGTGAAATCCGTTCGCATTTTCCGTCAAAAGTTTGTACAATAATAACAGCTTTGCTTTACGGGAGGTTCACTAATGTTATTAAACTTTATTTTTGTTTTCTTTATTGTTGTATCATTTGTGTTTTATTTTTATTATAAAACAAAGCAATTCCGCTCAACACTGCCAATACGTAAAAAATGGTATACAGCTAAAGCGGGTGTTGCACTTGGCGTTTTTGTTATTGCATTCGGATTAAATGCAACCATCATCTACCCAACAACTGTTGGCTATATTGTCGCTGTCGTATTTATCCTTGTTGGCGCAGGCTTAGCGTATAATAATTATAAACGCGCTCGCCATGAAGGTCAGTATATACAGGAAGAATATGAGCTCAATAAGTAGTTTAGGAGGCTATCGGAAAAGCAACTTTCTTCCGATAGCCTTTTATTATGATTCAGTAGAAAACACCCTCTGCTATAGATAGTGCGTGGGCATCCAAAAACTCACTTAGAAAGAGGAACTCAGTCTAAGAGCGCCACGTCCTTTGGCAACAGCATGTTGCCCCAAAACCGTTGACGCGTGTGTGACGCTTTTAGATTAACTTCTACTAAATGCAAGCACAATCAAAATCCCGACGCAATTACGCCAAGGCGTAATTGATTTTTAACGCTCTAGTAGCTGGAATGTCATCATCGCTTTTCCTACTAACACCGTTTCACTAAATACTTCAAAATCCATCTTCACAAATTTCCTACTCATATCTAAAATTCTCGGCTTCACTGTTAATACGCTTTCCATCTGTACAGGCTTAATGAAATAAATGGTCATATTTTCTATAACCGCCTCACCGCGCTTGCGTTTTTTCAAGGCAAATGCGCCTGCTTCAGCAAGCAATGTCGTAAATGCACCATAAGAAATACCACCGAATTGATTGGTCATCTGAGGTGTTACAGTAAATTCTATCGCAACCTCTTCATCATCAATCATCTTCATTTCATTTTTCACTAAATCATCAATTGTTTCACCTTGATGTGGCTGACGCTGTGCAAGCTGCAATGCCTTTAAAACGTCCTGACGACTAATGACCCCTTGTAATGTGCCGTCATCATTAATCACTGGTAATAAATCAATGCCTTCCCAAATCATGCGATGCCCCGCAGATGCCACACTCGTTTTCATCGAGCCAGCAATCGGATTTTTCGTCATCACCTTTTCAATAAGCTCCGTATCCTCTTTTCCGATGACATCCTTTACAGTAATCATCCCAACAAGCTTTTGCTGGCTTGTCACAACAGGGAATGCCCCGTGTGAAGTGCGGCGATTTTGCTCTCTAAAGTCAGCTAATGTTTGATCATTTTGTAAAACGGCTGTTTCTTCAATCGGTACGTAAATATCTTCGATCAGCAAAATATCTTTTTTAATCAGCTGGTCGTAAATTGCTCGATTAATCATCGTAGCAACGGTAAATGTATCGTAGCTCGTTGAAATAATTGGTAGCTCTAGCTCGTTTGCCAATTGTTTATTAGCATCTGTCGTATCAAAGCCACCCGTAATTAATACGGCTGCACCTGCATTTAAAGCATGCTCATGCGCCTGTGTTCGATTCCCAACAATGAGCAAGCTCCCTGCATCTGTATAACGCATCATGTCATCTAGCTTCATTGCACCAATAACGAATTTCGTCAATGTTTTATGTAAGCCTGTTTTGCCACCAAGCACTTGCCCGTCAACAATGTTGACAATTTCTGCAAATGTTAGACGCTCAATGTTTTCCTTTTTCTTTTTTTCAATACGAATTGTGCCAACACGCTCAATCGAGCTCACAAGTCGTCGGTTTTCCGCCTCTTTAATTGCACGATAGGCCGTTCCTTCACTGACCTGCATTTCCTTAGCAATTTGGCGAACTGAAATTTTATCTCCTACAGGCAATGATTCGATATACTGTAAAATCTTCTCATGTTTCGTTGACATACAATCACCTATTTCCCTATCTTCCTTCCTAGCTAGTGTATCATATTTCTTAGTAATGCATACAAAACAAAAAGTGTATTTTACTTGAATGAAACCGTTTTAGCAAAAGGCTTTCACCTTAAAAGAATTTCGAAAATAAAAATAATTTAGTCATCTATATACCCGTCACTTTTTATATTTAGTATACTTGAAAAATAGGAGGGATTTTTTATGTTACATATTAAAAATGCACAAATTCGCACAGGTACTGGTGAAACAATCCATGGAGATTTACTCATTGAAAATGGGAAATTTAAAGAAATCGGGACAATCACTTCAATACCTGCCAATGCTTCAACAATTGATGCACAAGGCAAAATCATTACACCCGGCTTAATCGATGTTCATACACATTTAGGGGTTCATGCAGAGGGTGTTGGTAAGGCGGGCCATGACTTTAATGAAATTAGCTCTGAATCAACACCTGAGGTTAGTTCATTAGATGGCATCCAGCCGCAGGATATCGGCTTTGAAGATGCGAGACGCAATGGTGTTACAACCGTTCAAATTATGCCTGGAAGCGCAAACGTCCTCGGTGGTGAGATGGTTATTGTGAAAACAGCTGCCAAAGCAGTTGTTGATGAAATGATTGTCAAAAACCCCTCTGGTCTAAAAGCGGCAACTGGTGAAAACCCTAAAAATACGCACGGTGGAAAAGGTAAAATGCCGACAACACGTATGGGCGTTGCAGGACGCCTACGTGAAATGCTAATCGCAGGTCAAAACTATTTAGAAAAGCGTGAACAAGGTGCTTGTGATCGAAATTTAGGGTTAGAAAATATCGGTAAAGTATTAAAAAAGGAAATACCTCTTCGCATTCATGCGCACCGTGCAGATGATATTGCAACAGCACTACGCATTAAACGCGAATTCGATATCGATATGACGATTGAGCATTGTACAGAGGGACACCTTATGGCTGATTTTATCGCACAGCACGATATTCGCGTATCTGTTGGACCAACAATGTCAGCTCGCTCGAAAAATGAAAATGCCAATAAAGGCTGGCATACGCTAATTGCATTACGCGAGGCGGGTGTACCATTTTCCATTACGACAGATCATCCAGTTGTCGGCATTACGCATTTATTAACAAGCGCCATTCTTGCTATTAAACATGGACTAACAGAGGACGAGGCACTTGCAGCAATTACGATTAATTCAGCAAAGCATTTAGGCATCGAATCACAGGTTGGCTCCATCGAAGCTGGCAAAGATGCTGATTTTGTCATTTGGAATGGCGATCCATTCGATTTGCGCACAACGATTTACCAAACATATGTGAATGGCGCTGTCGTATACGAGTAAAATATAGGTCATGTCTGAAAAGGCCCCACCTTTTCAGACAGCCCCCTCGTTATAGCTTTACATAATCCCCAGCCTGTAAAATTTGCACCTCTGCTCCTTCTACTAAATCCGCAAACACTTGCGGGTCTTGGGCAATCGGCGGGAATGTGTTGTAATGAATCGGCACGACAATTTTAGGCTTCAATAAAGATACCGCATAGGCTGCATCCTCTGGACCCATCGTAAAATTATCACCAATTGGTAAAAAGGCTACATCGATTGGATGGCGCTCACCGATTAATTTCATATCGCCGAACAATGCCGTATCCCCCGCATGATAAAGCGTCAGCCCTTCCGCCATAAATAAAATACCGCTTGGCATACCTGTATAAATAATTTCATTGTTTTCCGTTACATAGGATGAACCATGGAAAGCTTGCGTAAACTTCACTTTCCCAAAATCAAATTGCTTTGCACCACCAATATGCATATTATGGACATTGACACCTTGCCAGCCAATAAAGTCTGCTAATTCATTTGGTGCAACAACTAACGAATTGTTTGCTTTGGCAATTTCGACGGTATCGCCCACATGGTCATTATGTCCGTGTGTCAACAAAATCACCTCAGGCTTTTGCTCCTCCACCTTCAAATCCGTTGAAGCATTTCCTCGAATGAATGGATCAATTAAAATCGTCGTATCATTTGTTATAATTTTTACTACAGAATGTCCGTGGTAAGAAATTTGCATTGTAAATGCCTCCTTCAAAAAAATCATTACATAAAATATATTCTCTATATCTGCAAAATTCCCTCTTTTTTGATATGCTATTAAAGTAAATACATTCAACACCGTGGAGGTTCTATTAAATGAGCAAAATTCAACAATTACAAAATTATTTACAGCAACATAATATCGATGCAGCCTTTATTACAACACCTGACAACGTTTTTTATTTTTCAAACTTCAAAAGCAACCCGCATGAGCGTTTACTAGGTGTTGTTATTTTTAAAGAGGCAGCGCCGTTTTTAATTTGTCCACAAATGGAAGTACCTGATGCGAAGGCAGCTGGCTGGACATATGATGTGATTGGCCATTTGGATACAGACAATGCTTGGGACGTTTTAGCAAAGAAAATTGCAGAAAGTGGCACAGCAATTACAAAGTTAGCAATCGAAAAATCTCACTTAACAGTAGAGCGTTTAGAGGCACTTTCACGCATTTACCCAACTGCATCATTCGAGCGTCTTGATGACCAAATTAATGCAATGCGCGTTATTAAAGACGAAGCAGAGCTTGTGAAATTGCGTGAAGCAGCAAAATTAGCTGATTATGCAGTAGAGGTCGGCTGTAAGGAAATTGCAGAAGGTAAAACAGAAATGGAAATTTTAAATGCCATTGAATCGGCAATTAAAGCAAAAGGCTATGCAATGAGCTTTGATACGATGGTATTAGCAGGTGAAAAATCAGCTTCTCCGCATGGCACACCAGGTAACCGCAAAATTAAGCGCGGCGATATGATTTTATTTGACTTAGGTGTTATTTATGAGGGCTACTGCTCAGATATTACCCGCACAGTAGCTTTCGGGGAAGTAAGCGATGCGCAAAAGGATATTTACAACACTGTCCGTGCAGCAAATGAGCGTGCAGTTGCAGCTGTAAAACCAGGTGTACGCGCATGTGATTTAGATAAAATTTCACGTGACACGATTACAGAGGCTGGCTATGGCGAATACTTCACGCACCGCTTAGGACACGGCTTAGGTATCTCTGTCCATGAGTACCCTTCTGTAACAGGCACAAACACACTTGCTTTACAGCCAGGCATGGTATTCACAATCGAGCCGGGCGTTTATAAAGCAGATGTAACAGGTGTACGCATTGAGGACGATGTTGTCGTAACAGAGAATGGTGTCGAAGTATTAACGAAATTTACAAAAGAGCTTGTAATTTTATAAGATAAAACAAGGGACAACTCGAAAATTTGAGTTGTCCCTTAGCTTTTGATGAATGCGAGTATCTTACGGGCGAATTTCATGTTCTTACGTGCGAATTCTACCTTCTTATGTGCGAATCATTACTTTTGAACTAGAAAAAGCTACAGGAAAGTCCCCTTCCCTGTAGCCTCTCTTTATTTCACAGCCACCCATGCACGCTGCTTTTCAAATTGAACAGCGACTGGATGTTGGAAAAATTCACTCAAGCATTGTTCAGTTAAAAGATTTGCTCGCTCGCCTTGTGCAAACACTTGCCCACCACGCATTAGCAAAGTATGGCTAAAGCAAGGCAGAATTTCCTCCACGTGGTGTGTCACATAAATTAATGTTACGTCTTCTTGCTGTGCAATTTGCGCAATGATATGTAACAAATTTTCACGTTCAATTAAATCTAAGCCTGTACAAGGCTCGTCTAAAATTAACAGCTTTGGCTTTGCCATTAAAGCACGCGCAATTTGCACACGTTGACGCTCTCCTTGTGATAAAAACTCAAACGATGTATTCGCTAAATGACGGATTCCGAATTGTTCAAGTAAGCTAGCACCTTCTTGAATTTCCTCCTCTGTCACCGATTCAAACAAACGAATGGCACCGAATTTACCTGATAACACAATTTCAATTACAGGGTCTAAACGGTTAAACTCCTCAATCATAGCGGCACTTACCCAGCCAATTGATTTACGTATTTCACGCATATCCGTTTTACCATAAGTTTCACCTAACACTTGAACAGTGCCTTCATTTGACCAAAGATAGCCATTGATGACCTTTAGCAGCGTTGTTTTACCACTACCATTTAGCCCTAAAATTGCCCAATGCTCTCCACGCTGTACTTTCCAATTAATATCCTGCAAAATCGTTTTGCCGTTGCGATACAACAGAACGTTTTCAAGTTGAATCATTAAGCTAATGAATTTAATACTTCATCAACAGGTGTGTATGCTAAGCCTTGGTCTAAAGCTACTGCCTCATACACGATTTTACCATCGATCGTATTAATGCCTAATTTTAGAGCAGGATTTTCATTACATGCGCGTACATAGCCTTTATTTGCAATTTGTAATGCGTATGGCACCGTGTTGTTTGTTAATGCAACTGTTGATGTACGTGGTACAGCACCAGGCATATTTGCTACAGCATAGTGAACGATACCATGCTTCTCATAAGTTGGCTCATCATGTGTCGTTACGCGGTCGCTCGTAGCAAAAATACCACCTTGGTCAATCGCAATATCCACTACAACTGAGCCAGGCTGCATTGATTTAATCATTTCCTCTGACACAAGCTTCGGTGCTTTTGCTCCTGGAATTAATACCGCCCCAATAACTAAATCAGAGTTTTTCACTGATTCTGCAATGTTAAATGGATTTGAAATTAATGTTTGCACATCGCGACCAAAAATATCCTCTACTTGACGTAGACGCTCTGGGCTTAAATCGATTACTGTTACATCTGCACCCATGCCTACTGCGATTTTCGCTGCATTTGTACCTGCGATACCGCCACCGATAACAGTTACTTTACCACGTTGTACGCCTGAAACGCCGCCTAATAAAATACCTTTACCGCCGTTTGTTTTTTCTAAGTATTGTGCACCAATTTGTGTCGCCATTTTACCAGCTACTTCACTCATCGGTGTTAATAATGGTAAAGAACGGTTCGGTAATTGTACTGTTTCGTAAGCAATACCTACTACTTTCTTTTCAAGTAGTGCAGCTGTTAAAGCTGGCTCTGGTGCTAAATGTAAATATGTGAATAAAATTAATCCTTCATAAAAATAACCATATTCGCTTGCGATTGGTTCTTTTACCTTCATGACCATTTCAGCTTTCCACGCTTCAGCGGCTGTTGGTACAATTGTAGCCCCAGCTGCTACGTAATCAGCATCTGTGAAAGAAGACCCTACCCCAGCACCTGTCTCAATCATTACTTCATGTCCTGCTTGAACTAGTGTAACAACGCCTGCTGGTGTCATTGCAACGCGATTTTCATTGTTTTTTATTTCCTTAGGTACCCCGATTTTCATAAACTTTCTCCTCCTCTTCAATATGGCAAAGTAATTGCTGACAATTACTCATAAATCCACATTCATTCTATCAATTTTTTTTCGAAAAACAAACTGAAATTTTTCAAAAAAGCTATCAAAGTCATAATTTCAAATCATCCAATTTTTATGTATTTTCTGAATTGTAGATAAAAAAGCTGTTTTAGACACAAAAAATCCTTTTATTTACGTATTTTATACGATAAGTATTCTCATAATTAAAACTTTTGCTATAATAGTAGTATACACAATGTAAAGGGGAGTTATTTATGGCAAATCATTACCAAAATATCGTAGTAGCAGTAGACGGTTCAAAAGAAGCGGAATATGCTTTTCGCAAGTCTCTAGATGTTGCCAAACGTAATGTTGGTTCGACACTTCACTTAGTAAATGTAATTGACACTCGTTCATTTGCAGCTGTAGAAGCATACGATCGCTCAATCGCTGAACGAGCTCAAAAATTTTCTGAAGAACTATTAAATGGTTATAAACAACAAGCGCTTGAGGCAGGCGTTGAAAACGTAAAAACGTTAATCGAATACGGCTCACCAAAATCAATTATTACAAAAGAATTATCGAAGCTTGTCACTGCAGACTTAATCATTTGTGGTGCTACAGGTTTAAATGCAGTAGAACGCTTCCTAATTGGCTCTGTATCTGAGGCAATCGTTCGCTCTGCAAACTGTGACGTACTAGTAATTCGTACGCCAGAATGATGAAAAAGCTGACGGAAAGATATTTTCCGTCAGCTTTTTCTAGCTATTTGCCTTCCTTCCACATTTGCACTTTTTCAAAAAACATTGCTAACGCTTGTTTGTTGGACATATTCGGTACTTTTGCTAACAGCACTTCACGAGGTGCGCGCAATTCTTTTTGCTGCTTTTGCAAGATTAAGATGCTTTTTTCGTGTGCCTTTGCAGAAAATAAAGTTTCTGGTAATTGGATAACTGCCTGTATCCAAGCATTTGCCTTTAAATAATGATGTAGCTTTTTCGCTTCTTCTCCCTCAAAAAGATTCGCTGGAATTAAGAAAAATAAATAGCCGCCATCCTTCGTATAACGGAGTGCCTGCTCTATAAATAAATAATGAGCAAAGCTCATCCCTTCCGCTGCACAAAGCTCGTAATCAAGTGCAACCTCTTCATTCGGATAATAGCCAACAGGTAAATCACACACAACTGCGTCTACTGGATCAACTAACAAGTTATCAAGTGCATCTTGACGATATAAAGTTACTTGCTGCTCAATTAAATCGCCTGTTGCTGCAGCTAATTGAATTAAAAGCTCATCCACCTCGATGCCCGTTGCTTGAATTTTGCCATCTTGCGCATTCATCATCGTATATAATAAATTGCCTGTACCAACAGCTAAATCAAGTACAGAAATTGTTCCGTTCTCTAATTCTTTTTCAAAAAATTGCTCAACAAAATAGCTAACTAAGAGCCCTAATGTATCGGGTGTCATTTGGTGATTGGGCTGTGAGCCTTTGCGCATTCCTTTTAAAATGGCAATTTGAATCGCCTTACGCATTTCCTCTTTTGTTGCACCTTCTACTTGCCAAGAAAACACGCCATCAAGCGTATCCTCTAGCGTGCTAAGTAGCGCATCTAAATAAGTTTGCTCTTGCTCCTTTTCACGTTTCTCTGCCTCACCATTGATATGCATAAAAATTTGTTCAAACGTTTCCATAAGTAACCCTTTCTACAACCATAATGAAGGAAACAACCCACTCAGCAAAATGAGTGGGCTGTTTTGTTCAATTAATTATTTTGTTAATGCTTTTACAGCTTCAACTGCTGCTTCATAATTTGGGTGGTCCGTCGCTTCTGGTACATATTCTACATACGTTACAGTACCTTCTGCATCTACTACGAATACAGCACGTGTTAATAGGCGTAATTCTTTAATATGTACGCCATACGCTTCACCAAATGATGCATCACGGTGGTCAGATACTGTTTGTACTGCATCAATACCTGCTGCACCACACCAGCGTTTTTGTGCGAATGGTAAATCCATTGACACTGTGTAAATTACAACATTATCGCCTAGCTCTGCTGCCGCTTCGTTAAATTTACGCGTTTGTGCATCACATACACCTGTATCAAGCGAAGGCACGACTGAAAATAATCGAACTTTTCCTTCTGAATCCTTCAATGTTACTGCTGATAAATCGTTTGCTAACACTGTAAAATCAGGTGCTTTATCCCCAACTTTTACTTCATTCCCTAATAATGTTACTGGACCATTTTTAAATGTTACTTGTGCCACAAAAACGCCTCCTTTTATCCTGTATGAACAGGCCATAGCCTTTTGTGAACCTGCAAGCAGTATAGCTCTATTGCTTGTAGGTTCACTTCATCATGCCTTCATTTTACTAAATATGTAGCAAGCTTTGCAACTTGGACAGCTTAGAATAATGAAAGCTTAAATTATATATTCAATTTCAGGCTGTTGTACAGGCGCTGCTTGCTGTGTTTGTTGCTCTGTATAAAGGCGTTCATGTACAACAATTGTATCTGCAATATAATCGAGCAAGCCTTGATTTTTCGGTGAAAAAGCAACCGCTAAATACGGTAAGTAAAAAATCGTATTGCTAATAAAGCGCCCAATCACCTCACGGAATAAAACTGTTAACCAATCAAGCTGCTGACCATCAACCTTTACAACACGCAAGCCAAAAATCATCTTGCCAATCGTTTGCTGCCAAAATCTCGTCATAATCGCAAAATAGCTAAAGTATACGATTGTTGAAATAATGGCTAACGGTGCATACCACGGCGTTTTCATTAAGCTCCAATCCATCAAATAAAAAATTGGATTAATTAAAATACCAATAGCAGCACTAATAATTAGCCCATCAATCATGAATGCCCATAAGCGCAGCCAAAAGCCTGCCGTTTTCTGCACATATTGTGTTGTTGGTGGGATAGCTGTATGTTCGTATTGCATTTTTACCCCTCCTTAAAAATCACCATATAAGTACATTGCACGCGGTGCATTATGCGTTGTTAAAATACGTGTTAAAAAGCGTTCTTCAACAGATGGTCCAAACATTGAGCCTACTTTCATACCAAATATTGCAGCAAGGCTTTCATCTTCTTTTGTATATTCAAATAGCTCAGCATCTTGCAAATCATAATCGGCGCGAATAGCGGCAATTGTATCATTTAATGTCCCAATTTCGTCTACTAAGCCTGCTTTCAACGCTTGTGTTCCACCTAAAATACGACCATCCGCTACTTTTTTAACATCCGCCTCTGACATGCCGCGACCTGCCTCTACGACATCCACAAATTCCTCATACATTTCGTCAATCATTTCTTGCAGCATTGCACGTTCCTCTGGTGAAGTTTCACGTGAGCCCCCGAACATATCTTTATGTGGCCCTGATTTAATCGTTTCAAATTTCACACCTAATTTTTCTGCTAGCTCTGAGTAATTAATGCCTTGCATAATGACACCAATCGACCCTGTAATCGTTTCTTTTAACGCAAATATTTTATCGCTCGGTGCAGCAATATAATAGCCACCTGATGCGGCCATTGTGCCCATTGATACATAAATTGGAATTTGTCGTTGCTCTTTAATTTCCAGTAGCTTCTCATGAATTGCTGCTGATTCAATAACACCACCACCTGGTGAATTAACAGCTAACACGACTGCCTGCACAGATTCATCCGCTAAAATGATATCCAATTGATTCATAAACATTTGATGATCGTATTCTACTTTTGTCCATACATCACCTGAGCCTACATCTTGAATTGTTCCATTCACTGTTAAAAGTGCAATTCGTTTCTCCAAATCGCCTGGCTCTACTACGCTTTCATTCATTACTATATCTCCAGGCATTGGCAGTACAGCATCAAATGAATTGAAAAAATTTGTTTTGAATATGGCCATCATTGCATTTAAACCGATTGAAAATACAATTAATACCACCGCAGCTATTAAAGCTACCCATCTTTTTGTATTCATTCTCTTACTCCTTCTTATGTTTTTCATCACTTTATAGCATAAACTTTTTTTGTATTTTATGCCAATATTATTTCACTTTGGATGTGAAATACTGTGATGTTATGTATATTATTTTATACGTGTGTGCTTATGAAAGGTTTCAAATTTATTCATACAAAAAGATGACAGGAAATCGCTCCTATCATCTACTATTCATTATTTCCTGAGCAATAGTTATTGTTGTTCTAATGATTTTTTTTGCTCATTATTACGCAATGCAACACGACGAATTTTACCTGATGCCGTTTTTGGTAGTTCATCTAAAAATTCGATTGCTCGTGGATATTTGTAAGGTGCTGTTAACGCTTTTACATGCTCCTGTAATTCTGACACAATCGTTGGACTATGCTTCATTTGTTCATCACGCAACACGATAAAGGCTTTTACAATATTTCCACGCACTGGGTCTGGGCTTGCGACTACTGCACATTCGCGCACTGTTGGATGCTTCACTAACGCATCCTCTACCTCAAATGGGCCAATTGTATAGCCTGATGACACGATAATATCGTCATTGCGCCCTTGGAACCAAAGATAGCCATCCTCATCTTTATACGCTTGATCTCCTGTAATAAACCATTCCCCACGAAATTGCATTTGTGTGCGCTCTATATCTTTATAATAGCCTTTAAACAATGCAGGCGTAGAATTATGCACAGCAATATCACCTACTACACCATGCTCTACAATTTCACCATACTCATCTACTATTTCTACCATATTGCCTGGCGTTGGTTTCCCCATTGAACCAGGACGTGCTTCCATGCCAAATAATGTGCCTACAAGCAATGTATTTTCTGTTTGACCATAACCATCTCGCACTTCCACATTAAATTCTCGTTTAAATGTTTCGATTACTTCTCGATTTAATGGCTCGCCAGCCGAAACGGCACTGCGCAATTTTTCTAAATGATAGCTGCTTAAATTTTCTGCCTTTGCCATCATACGATATTCTGTCGGTGTACAGCATAAAACATTCACGCCGATATTTTGTAGCAATGTTAAATATTTTGCAGTGTCAAATTTCCCTGTATAAACAAAGGCTGTAGCGCCACTTCCAAGCACCGCTAAGAACGGGCTCCAAATCCATTTTTGCCAGCCTGGTGCTGCCGTTGCCCATACAATATCTCCTTCACGCACACCTAACCAGCTGCTTGCCGTTGTGCGCAAATGGGCATAGCCCCAGCTATGCTGATGAACAGCGCCTTTCGGATTGCCTGTTGTGCCGCTTGTATAGGCTAAAAAGGCGGTATCCGTTGAGAAAATAGTTGGTGCATCAAATTGACTGGAAGCAGCCTCTATTTCTTTCACAAAAGAAATCCAAGGCTCCTGCCCCTCACCGACAACAAAAGGCTTTAACCCATCTAAATGCTGCACCTCATCAAGCTCAGCAATATAATTTTCGTTTGCTACAATCGCCTTTGCTTCCGCATGCTCAATACGATAATCAATATCCTTTGCACGCAATAGCTCTGAGCTTGGTATAATGACTAACCCTGCTTTTAATGCTCCTATATATGTTATGTAAGCTTCTACTGAACGAGGTAGCATCACAAGAATGACATCACCTTTTTGCAAGCCATGTGTATAAAAAACATTGGCAGCCTGATTTGCTCTTGCGATTAGTTCCACATATGTAATTTCCTCTTGCTGTCCATCCTCTTGCTGAATAATTAACGCCTTTTTATCCCCTACTGCATGTCTCTCAATTTCATCCACAATATTATAAACATGCGGCGCAATTAAATCTTCTCGTTTCACAGAATCCACTCCTATTCCTATACTGTAGCGAGAAAATATCCCACTTACATTTATTATACAAATAAGAGCTTGATTATTCAAAAAAATCTAATAATTTATCATGACTTAGGCGATTTTTTTCGAGCATACTTCAAAAAATGTGGCGCAATTATGTCAAAGCATAATTGATTTACATTTACACAAACTAAAAAAGCTACTGCGCAAGTATAACTTACGCAAGTAGCTCTAAAAGGTTATTGGTTTGTACCTTTTAATTGTTGTTCAGCCATAGCAACAAGACGTTTTGTGATCTCGCCACCTACTGAACCGTTTGCGCGTGAAGAAGCTTCAGGCCCAAGTTGTACACCAAATTCTTGTGCGATTTCGTACTTCATTTGGTCAATCGCTTGTTGTGCGCCTGGCACGTAAAGCTTGTTTGAGTTACGGTTGTTGTTTGAAGTCATCTCGATGTCACCTCCTTGTGAGATTAGAATGTGCCAAGATACATTTTTCATACACACAAAAAAGAGGAAATATATTCTTCTAGCGATGACCTTTTTCCAAAGATAATGGCGAGCGTGAAAATGTCCACACTCGCCATACTTATTTATAATAAATCCGCGAATTTATCAACGGTTTCTTTTTTCGCTGGTAACAAATGCATCTCACGATTTTTCACAGCGCGCTCAATTAACTCATCGAACTCCGTAAAGCTTTCAAAATAAGCAACCTTCTCTGCTTTTGGCTTCGTTTTCGGTCTTGCTGGTGTGAAAATCGTACAGCAATCCTCATAAGGCTGCACAGATGTTTCATATGTGTTAATACGCTCTGCAATTTGGATAATATCCAGCTTATCCATCGCAATCAAGGGACGTAAAATTGGCGTTGTCGTTACATCATTAATTGCCGTTAAGCTTTCTAGCGTTTGTGATGCAACTTGTCCTAGGCTTTCACCTGTTACAATCGCTAATGCACCAATTTCCTCGCGCACTTTATCTGCAATGCGAAGCATCATACGACGCGTAACGGTCATTGTCATATTTTCAGGCACACGGTCCTTAATCAACACTTGAATTTCTGTGAATGGAATAACATGCAAGCGAATTTTTGCTCCAAATTTCGTTAGCTCATTGGCCAAATCCTTTACTTTTTGTAAAGAATGCTCACTTGTGTACGGTGGGCTATAAAAATGAATTGCCTCTAAACGCACACCACGTTTCATCATTAAATAGCCTGCTACAGGGCTATCAATACCACCTGACAGCATTAATAGCGATTTGCCATTTGAGCCAACAGGCATGCCTGCTGCACCTGGAATAATTTGTCCCATCATATAAATGGCATCATAGCGAACCTCTACACGCAATTCTACATCTGGCTTTTTCACTTGCACTGAAATATTTTGATGATTGCTCAGTACAGCGCCGCCTAGTTCACGTTGAATCATATACGTATCAAATGGGAAATGCTTATCTGTACGGCGCACTTCTACTTTAAATGTCAGCGGCTTATCACCATACTGTGCCATAATGTCAATCGCTAATTGCTTCATTGCATCGATATCTTTTTCACATGCCGCAACAGGGCTAAATGATTGAATACCAAACACCTCTGGCAAACGCTGCATTAACACTTCATATTTTTCATCATTTTCTATTTCAATAAACATGCGATCGCGCTCAGCACGAATTTTTAATGGCCAGATATCTATAAAAGAATAGCGAATATTTTCACGTAAACGACGAATAAAGTCATTTTTATTGCGCCCTTTTGTCGATAGCTCACCATAACGAATTAATATTTCTTTAAAAATCATTCTTTATTTTCTCCTTTTAAATCGCGCATAATAACAGTGAATACTTTTTTAAACTGCTCAATATGTGCATCTGTTGTATGTGCGCCAAAGCTTACACGTAGCACACCTTTTTTAAAGCTCGGTATCACATTTAATGCCTCTACAACATGGCTTGTCGTCGTTTGCTTTGATGAACAAGCACTCGATGTTGACACGATAATTCCATGCTGTTGCAGCGCATTAATTAATACTTCTCCCTTTAACCCGTTGACACTAAACGATACGATATGTGCCGCGCCAGCTTCTGATGATAACAGATGGATATCTCGACCAAACTTGCGTAAAAAGGCATGTAAATCGTTTGACCATTTCTCAAATTGCAGCTGTTTTTCAGGCATTGCCTCAATCGCCATACGTGCTGCTTTCGCTAAGGCTACCGCTTGTGGCACAGCAACCGTACCGCTACGCAGACCAAATTCCTGTCCACCACCAACTAGAAATGGGGCAACTGTTAGCTTTTTACGAAGAAGCAATGCACCTGATCCTTTTAGTGCATGAATTTTATGACCTGAAATCGTAATTAAATCAGGACCTTGCTCATCATGAAAACGCACAGGGATTTTGCCAAAGCTTTGTACTGCATCTACATGAAACAGTGCGCGGCTTTGTGCATGAATGATCGCAGCAGCCTCTGCAATCGGCTGAATTGCCCCCATTTCATTATTCACATGCATAATGCTTACTAAAATCGTGTCTGGTCTTACTTTTTCACGTAGCTTATCAAGCGAAATAATCCCAGCCTCATTGACCGCTAAATATTCGACCTCAAAGCCCTCCTGTGCTAAACGCTTGACCGCCTCTAATACGGAAGGATGTTCAATTTTTGTCGTTAAAATATGTTTACCTTTATGCGTATTTGCCTGTGCTGTACCAAAAATCGCAAAATTATTCGACTCTGTACCTCCAGCCGTAAAAATAACGTGCTTCGCCTCTGTTCCAACAATACCCGCAATTTGCTCACGCGCACGCATTAATAAAGCATTCGCCTCAACACCTGCTTCATGAATGGATGCAGGATTAGCATAATACTGCTCATTTACTTGTAAAAATGTTTGCAGCACCTCTGGATGCGGCTTTGTCGTTGCGCTGTTATCTAAATAAATTATATTGGAATTCATTACTTGTCACACACTTTCTCATTATCAATTGCGCTTTGGTTAACTTGCTAAGTTGTTAAGCTTTATATTAATTCAACCAAATAAAATTACCGTTACTTATCATAACGCAAACTTCTATAAATGACTACCCTTACTTCTTAAGAAGGAATGCTTCCATTAGAATACAAAAAGGCTAATAAGAAATGCAATTGCTCACATTTCTCATTAGCTCTCTATTTCATTAATAATTCTTCTTGTACTAGCGCCTCGATACGTTTAATTGCTCCAGGTTCAATGGATTCTACCGCATGTGCAGCATCCTCTAAAGCCTTGACATAACGGAATTGATGGAATGCTTCCTCCGCTTCAGCTAAACGTGCATTCACCGTTGCATTCGTCGCTCTGTAACGATTGCCATATTGAATCATTCGTTCAATCAACATGACATTTGTAATCATTTCTTCCGCACGTTCATGTACATCTTCAATACATTTTTTCGCATTTAATAAATGGCTATGTACTGCTTCCATATTCAGTGGAATTTCTTGCAAGCTTTGCACCACAATAAAAATGTGCTCTTCTGCTTCTTCTAAGCGCGCATCCATTTCCTCAGGAACCCCTGGAATATTCGCTTTATGTAGCATTCGCTCTGTATTTTGCAATAATTTTTTTAACGCATCTAACTCTTTACGTGCATTATTTTCATCAATACGTAAATTTTTCAACATATTTGAGAATTTTTCTTGCTCCTCTTGAATGCGTTCCATTTCATTTGTAATTTCCTGCAATTCTTCCTGTAAGCTAGAATAGGCCGATTTTTCCTCTTCTACACGAATCGCTAATAACTCGTAGCGCTTTTGTAAAACCTCAAGCTGCTTTAAGCATTGCTTTGGCACTTCCGCCTCTTTATCTGGTAAGCGATAGCTATGCTGTACGTATGCCGCCTCGTCATGTACTTCCTTCGTTGCTTTCACAACTTCATGAATCGTATCATTCATCGCATTGCAATGGCGGTCAACGAATTTTTTCGCGACTACTTCCTTTTCAAGCAAGTCATAGAAATTATCAATTTCATCGTTAATTTCGTCAATGCGAAGTGCGACCTCTGTTAAATTTAAATCAGCAACAGCTTGCTTTAATGTGACAAGCTCCTCTTCAAGCTTATTTAAATAATCCGTCAGTTCAAGATGGCGTAAATAATACTTTTGCTCCTCCATCTCCTTCTGACCGTTGCGTAATTCTTGAATAGCTGTCGGAATTTTCGTTTGAATTTCTGTTAGCAATGTTGGAATGTCACTTAATAAAGCAAAAATAGACTGTGCTTCTCCGTTTAACGTCAAAATAATTTCGCGAGCCTGCAAATAGTTGCCTTCCGCTGTCAATTGGTCAAACTCTTCAAACTTTGGAACAAATTGCTCCAATCGTTTTTCAAGCTGTTCTAATGCAGGACCGAAGGAATATTGATGCGCTAAAATCGTTTTGCGTGCTGAGCGGTGATATTCCTTTAGTTGCTCCACCTCAATACGATTTTTCTCTTCGCTACCAATCAACTCTTCCAGCTCTTTAATAATTTTCACTTTAATCGTTTCACATTTCACAATATATTCTTCGATTTCACGTTCGATTTGGGAAGCTTTTTTAAATTTAAAACGGTCAACATATTCTTCTGCATCGAATAACATGGAATCCATTTTGACAACATGAACATCGATTACCTCTGACCACATATTGCGCCAGTTTTCAAACATTTCCTCTGTTTGGCCGTTCATATTCAGCGCTTTTACTTTTGTTAATTCTTCATATATAGGATAATGCTGTACTTGCATTTTTTCTTTTTCTAGTCGCTCTATTTCAGCATTATGTTTTCGCCTGATCATTAAACCAAAAATTAATAATGCTAATAGTAGGACGACAACAATGATGATATACTCCACTGTAAGCCCCCTGTTCCAAAATTGCTAATGGCTAGTTATTTATAATAATACCATGTTTTATATGATTTGTTTTAGTTTTTATCAAAGTAAATGAAAGGAGTTGTCTTTTTATGAAAAAAGATGGTCACATTCACACACCCTTTTGTCCACACGGCTCAAAAGATGCATTAGAACATTATGTTGAAAAAGCAATTGCCTGTCATTTTTCCGAAATTACTTTTACGGAGCACGCACCGCTGCCGCCATCATTTGATGAACCTACACCTGATAAGGATGGTGGGATGGATTTAGCATTGCTCCCATCCTATTTTACACAATTGCAACAGATAAAAAAATACTATTCTTCACAAATCCGTATTAATATTGGACTTGAAGTCGATTTTATTGCTGGTTTTGAGCATGAAACGCGTCAATTTCTCAATGAATATGGTCCATTGCTTGATGATTCGATTCTTTCTGTCCATTTTTTAAAATGGCAAAACCGTTACACTTGTATTGATTTTTCGAAAGAAGTATATTTACAATACGCCGAACAATTAGGCTCTGTGCAACGACTGTATCAATTATATTATGAAACAGTTCACCAATCAATTGATAGCGATTTAGGTAAATATAAGCCGAAGCGAATCGGACATCCGACATTGATTCACAAATTTCAGCATGCACACGGTGAACAAATTGATGATATAGCACAAATTAAGAAATTAATGCTACATATGCAAAGCGCAGGCTATGAAATGGATTTTAACAGTGCAGGTTTAAGCAAACCGCTTTGCTTAGAGCCTTATCCGCCGCTAGCCACGCTGGAGTACGCACATTCAATTGGGCTTCGCTATACTTTCGGCTCAGATGCACACACTGTGCAAGATTTGCACCAGCACTATGATTTATTATTTTCATAAAGTATTAACTGGAGGTAAAAATATGTTTGCTCAAACACAATATGAAGGCACGCTTGAAAGCCAATATGCCATGCTTTCAAAACAACTTGACGCACTTCTTACAGGAGAAAAGGATGTAATTGCGAATTTAAGCAATGCTTCCGCGTTACTAAATCAATTTTTACAGGAAATTAACTGGGTAGGCTTTTATTTAATGAAGGATGGCGAGCTTGTACTCGGACCATTCCAAGGGCTACCTGCTTGTGTACGCATCCCAGTAGGGCGTGGTGTATGCGGCTCTGCTGTGGAACAGAAGAAAACTTTCGTTGTGGAAGATGTGCACGCATTTCCAGGACATATCGCATGCGATGCGGCTTCCAATTCAGAAATTGTCATCCCATTGTTAAAAGAGGATGAAGTGATTGGGGTATTAGATATTGATAGTCCTATAAAAAATCGCTTTTCTGCAGAGGACGAACAAGGTTTAACATTATTTGTTCAAACATTGTTAAAGCATTTATCATGATTCAGTAGAAAACGCCCCCTCTATAGGTGGTGCGATGAATACTTAAATTCTCTTTCATTTAGTGGATGTCCAAACACCCACTGAATCATAATAAAGCCCTTGACATCCGCCAGGGCGTAATTGATAATGAAAAGCTGCCTGAAAAGAACTATCCTTTCAGGCAGCTTTTTAATGCTGTAATTGCATCGAATGATGGAAGATGCACACTTGATTTTTCCCATTATTCTTCGCATTATAGAGCGCTGTATCCGCATGTAAAAATAACGCTTGGAATTCCGGTCTCTCCTCTTTATCCCATGTAATTAAACCGGCAGAAATCGTCACGCTTGGCTCCGTTACTTTCGGGATGCTGTCCACTAATGTTTTGGCTACCATGAATGCTTCTTTATCCGAGATATTCGGAATGTAGACAGACATTTCCTCTCCGCCCCAACGCGCACAAATGCCTTGTTTGCTTACGATACGCTGCAATTGCATACCAATTTGCTTTAAAATAGTATCGCCCATTTGATGACCAAATGTGTCGTTAATATGCTTAAAATTATCAATATCAATTAATAAAAACATCCCTGCATCATCTTCATGCAATGATTTTTCTACAAAATGATCTAAATAGCTTCTTGCGTACAAGCCTGTCAAATGATCTTTATCAACCATTTCCTGTAATTGATGACGCAATTTCGAATTGGCAATTGCTAAAGAGGAATGATGAATAAGCGATTGCATTAACTTAAAGCTATCAAACGAGAAGAAATAAGGCTCGCTATGCATAACAATACTAAAACCATTAATTCGCTCCTCCACAATCATCGGAATCGCCATAATGGATCTGAATTCTATATGTTCATCCTCTATAATCCGTCTAAAATCTGCTATAAATAAAGGGTCCTGTGAATGTGAAAAATGCTTTTCTACATGTTGAATATACATATCACCTTGCGCTGTTTTAAATAAACCTGTACATGCAGATGTCATTTCAAACTGCTCATCCTCTTTAAATATGAAGCAGAGCTCCATTGGATGAAAGGATTTCATTAACTGTTTTTGTAAAAACAACAGCATCTCATCAATATCAAGGCGCATATTTAAGCGATGCGATGTTTCATTAATCAATTGCAAATCACTTATTAAGCGAGAGGATTGATGATATAATTTAGCATTTTCTAATGCATTCCCTGATGCTTGAGCTAATACTTGAATGAACTCTCTTTGCGATACGGTAATCGTATAGTCACTTTGCACAGTTACTTGTAAAATTCCATAGGTTGCCTGTTGCCCTTTAATTGGTGCATTCAACAAATAGCAATTTAATTCTGGAATATGCTCAGCTGTCATTTCCCCAGATAAAAAGGCCTCGATTGTTGTTGCTCGTTCAGATAAATAATCAAATTGCTTTATGTTTACTTTTGTTTTTTGATCTTGGTTGTTGGATAAGATTAATTCTATTTTTAAATTCGGGAAATTATCTTTAATAATCGCGAGCACATTTTGTAAAATCGTATCCACATCCATCGTTGAGTGGAAAAGATTAGCGATATCGTATAGTTTGCGATACTGAATTTCATTTTGTCGCATATTTATATTTTTCATTTTCGTCTGTACAACTTCCGAAAGCAAAAGAACAATTTTTTCCATGAATTCTAAATTATCGAAAAACGGACATGGCAATGAGTCCTCAAAAACAAATACACCGCTTGGGTCTTGATCTTCTATTTTCAACAACAGCATATGCGTCATCTGTTCCAAGCCTTTTTCTTTTTTCAAAGCTGGAGGAATCGGTATGAGTGACTGTTGTTTAAAATAAGAATCAAGGGCAATCGAGGATATATTATATAAGTTCATATTCCGATCACTATGGTTCACTGGCTTAAATAAATCGTCTGTCCACTTGAAAAATATACAGTTTGTTATAAGAAAATGTCTTTCTAATAATTTGCTTATTAAAAGAACAAATTCATTCAAATCATCAAGCTCATTGTTAGAGTTAATATGGAAGTCCATTAAATCAGATTTAATTTCAATAAGTTTTTGTTGATGGTCAAAAATCATGAAATCACCTTTTCTCCTTTACTGTCAAAAGGATTATATTGCACATACTTTTCATTATACCTTACTTTTAGCCTATTTAACTATGAAAATATTCACATTTTTTTCATAAAAACTACACTAAATTCAATGTAACATAAAAAAATATATAAAAATACTTATTTATTGTTTTTATATTTAAAATTTCCAATTTCCAATATAACATATTAAAGGTTAGATACGATTTGAACTACCCATATAGTTTATGCCGTATTCATAATTATCATGACAACTATTTTCTCTTGACTAACAAGCTAAAACAAGATAGAATTGTCAGAGTGTAAAATAAATGCAGCAGTTGTGTAGCTTTTTTCTGTATTTTATTCCTTCACAAAACTGTGAACGGTGTATTGTGTAACCCTACGGCTGCAAGGGCGAAGATATGAAATAATAAAATGCAAAATAAGTTCGGAGACAACTGGTTTTGTTTTACAACAAAAAACCAAATTTAAAGGAGGAGACACAATTATGTCTCGTTATACAGGTCCATCTTGGAAACTTTCTCGTCGTCTTGGTATTTCTCTAAGCGGCACAGGTAAAGAAATCGAAAAACGCCCATACGCACCAGGTCAACACGGCCCAAACCAACGCAAAAAATTATCTGAGTATGGTTTACAATTACAAGAAAAACAAAAATTACGCCATATGTATGGTATGACTGAACGTCAATTCAAAAACACTTACAACAAAGCTGGTAAATTACAAGGTCTACACGGTGAAAACTTCATGATCCTTCTTGAAACTCGCCTTGACAACCTAGTTTACCGTTTAGGTTTAGCTCGCACTCGTCGTGCTGCTCGCCAATTAGTAAACCACGGTCACGTTTCAGTTGATGGCAAACGCGTTGATATCCCATCATACAGCGTAAAACCAGGTCAAACTATTTCTTTACGTGAACGTTCACAAAACTTATCTGTTGTTAATGAAGCAATCGAAGTAAACAACTTCGTACCAGAATACCTTTCATTTGACGCAGATAGCAAAGTAGGTACATTCGTACGCTTCCCAGAGCGCTCTGAATTATCAGCTGAAATCAACGAACAATTAATCGTAGAGTTCTATTCTCGTTAATTTTTTAACGTCAGATTACTTCGGTTTCTTAAACCTCGCAACCCTTTTTATTCAAGGGATTGCGGGGTTTTTCTGTATTTTTTAACTTCCGATTTTTCACGATTATTTACTATTCTTTTGGGGGAGCGACTGGGGGAACATATTTAATCAAAATATATTTTAAAACACACGGACAGGTGTATTATCTTCTATTATAAATAGCAACCACAAAGATTTTCTTTTTTACGGCTTTCCCTATGCTAAGTGCCCTCCTATTTTCGAGTTCCGTTCGATTGCTGTACCACTCGGCGTATATGATGCAGCACGTAAAATGGATGACGGACCAAAGCGTGCACGGATTTCGTCTATCGTGTGAGCTAACACTTGCCGCTGCGCTTTTCGCTCATCAAACAAATCTAGTTGTATACCCTGGACTTTTTCGAGATTGGAAATCCGCACAGCAAGTTGTCTCGCTGGTTCACCCGCAAAATGCTCATCTAACAAATCCACACACGTTTGATACATCGTCATCGTTTCACATGTTGGCTCTTTTAAAGTTGTTGATCTGTAAAAGCCCTTTTCTTGCGCTCTCCTACTATAAGACACACCTAAGCTTATCGTACGCCCCACAAAGCCCGCTTGCCTCATCCGCATCATTACATCCTCGCACATCTCCAGCAACACAATAGAGATTTCCTTACGTGTTGGATAGTCGCGCATGAGCATTTGACCTTGACCAAAGCTTTTTGTCTTTGCAACATCAATATTTGGCTCACCAAACGTTGATAAATCGACGCCCCAAGCGTGGTGGTACAACTGATTTCCCATGATGCCAAAACGCTTTTCTAACTCTTTTAAATCTGCCCTTGCCAAGTCCCCAACGCTGTAAATGCCCATATTATTCAGCGATGCCTCAGTTTGCCTGCCGATGCCCCACATCTCGGAGAGAGGTCTAATCGGCCACAGTTTTCTAGGTATGTCCTCAAATGCCCATTTAGCAAAACCTGCTCGTTTTGCATCTAAATCAAGTGCAAGTTTTGCCATTAACATATTAGGACCCATACCAACAGCCGAAGGGATCCGGAATTGGTCAAATATCGCTCGTTGGATCGCTTTGGCCGTTTCTTCAGGAGGACCCCATAAACGCTCTGTTCCTGATAAGTCGACAAAGCTTTCATCCACGCTATATACGTGCACCGCCTCACGCGGCACATATTGCAGTAGCAGCCTTGTAATCGCCACGGATGTCTCTAAAAAGAACTGCATGCGTGGCTCAAACAGGCGTATATCTGGATGCTTGGGTATCTCAAAACGTCTATTCCCCGTTTTTATATTAAATCTTGATTTCATCATCGGCGAGGCAGCAAGCACCACCGCTCCCGGCTGCGTAAGACTACCCACTACAGCAATCGGCTCTCTCATTACATCTAAACCCTCTGCCATCGCGATACAGCTCGCATAGAAACTCTTCATATCAATGCAAAATATATCTCGATTTGGCATTTGGTCATAGTTCATATGACTTCACGCTCTTTCTTAGTAGCTGGCATTACAGCAAGTACATTATCAATAATAAAAGTACGTTTCGCTTGTTTCATAAAGCAATATGCTTGCACCGTTTCACCAGCTATTTTAATGACTTTCACACGGCGCTTTGAGATTTTACTATCTTTGGCTATATACATAACATCAATCAATTGACTATATTTCATTGCTTTTATAAGTTGATTCTTCACATTATCACCCCTCAAAAAGAATGTACGTTCTACTTTATTTTAGAACAAATATTCCCTTTTTAGTACAGGTAAATAATGAGATTGCAGGAAATGTAGCATTTAATACTGACATAAATTAGTGGTTTTGGTATAGTTGGATTATCATGAATATACATAAGGAGGATTTAAGATGAAGAAATTATTTTACATTTGTTCATTAGCCTTAGTGCTTGCTGCCTGCGGCAATGAAGATACAACTGACGAAGCAAAAACTAAAGAAGTATCTGCAACCCCTGAGCAAGAAGAAACGCAAACAAATGAAGAAACAGAGACAGAAGAAAAGGCAAACGATGATATGGAAGTAAAGGATGGTCCACTACTTAAAGCTGGGCAATGGACTATGAATGGAGAATCAAAGGTAACTTTGATTAAAATAAAAGAAGATAATCAACCTTATACTGTAGGTCCAATGATTTTAACTGTTAAATCGATTAAACTTTTGCAACATACAAACGTGACTACAGAGGTTGAAGAATATATCACATCAAAATTTCATAAAAATCTTGTTGATAAAACTATGAATACAATTCAAATCGAATACTCTATTGAAAATACTGCTGTAGACAAAAATATTTTGTTTACAGCAATCGAAACATTAACTACAGATACTAAAGTACAAATAACAGTAAATGACGCAATAACAGAAAATAACATGATACCATCAGATGACACTGGAAATTATAAAGGAAACGTCGTAATGGAAGGTGTAATTGCTGTTCCATATTTTTCTGGTAGCTTAAACGATATTAATACCATAAATATTATAACTGGAGATGTATGGGATGATGATGAGGGTAAAAAAATAAATCCTGGCGAAAAAATCGAAATCGCATTCTAAAATAATGCCTACCTCTCAGTAATAAGGGGTGGGCATTATTTGATATAAAAAGAGAGAGTGTTTCACATTATCTATATAGCTATTAAATTACTTTTTTCAATTTCATTAATCATCATAGTGGTACGATCGCCATGTATCAAACCATTTTTTACAGCTCTTTTTAATGCTAAGTAATATAATTGTATTTCTCGCTGCTCCGTTTGATGTAAAGTATTTCTCCACCATGTTTCTAAATTTTCATTTGGTAGTTCCATCTATATCCTCCTCAAATTGAGGATATCTACTTTTAAAAGTTACCCTTTTAGAGTATACTAAAATTGCGCAGAATTATTTCGTAGATATCACTCTGTGATAGCCATATTTCAAGCAGCCACTTGAAATGTGGTTTTTATTTTGCATGTATAATTTCCTTCAATTTCTTTCGCCCGCTTTCAAAGTACCGGAAAGACTGAACCTGTTTATTACTGTAGCGAGACTTGTCCAATGCGAAATAACCATACTCCTCTGTTTTTAGGTCATGTTTATTTGCCAAACTGCCAATCTTTTGAGCAGAAATGCCAAATTCTTTAGCTAATTCAGTAGCTGTATACGATTTTTCAACCCCTGGACGATGCTCAATGGTTTTTTCGGTTAATACTTCCAAAGCATTAATATTTAACAGTTCAACTGCTACAGGTGAAAGAATCTTATTTTTTTGCATATCAATAATTAACTTAGCCTGCTTTGCACGAGAATTGTTCAACATTGCTTCTGCCCTCATACGCTTGATTTCTAGTTCTGCGTCAACCGTTTGGGGTTTGGCTACAACCATTTCTCCTTTGCGTAACTTTTCCAACAGATCATAAACAAAATCATAAAATTCATCAGCTTTTGATTGTTCACTACGACGACAGATTTCATAGATACCTTTGGCTGAATAAATTACTGTATCCCTTTGTACAGTACGGTTTCCTTCAACTACCCCCAATTTGACGGTAGTTGAAAATTGATTCAATCGCTTTTCATGCCGTGTGTGTATTTTATCAATAGCTTTTTGTGGATTAGCATATTCAAGGGCTTCACCAATTTGTTTGCGTGTCATGAATACATCACCATTTTCATTCTCCCAAAAATCACATAAAACAGAGTTAAATTGTTGTTGCGTTGCTATTGTAAGATTCATATAATTCCTCCTTTGTTAGAAAATAGTTTCTACTGTAGTGTTGTAATAACTAGCAATTTTTTTTGCTAAATTTAATGATGGATTCCTATCCCCCCTCTCAATGGCCCCAAGCATCTGCCTAGTTACACCTAACTCATTTGCCACTTGAGTTAAGGTTTTTTTTCCCCTTAGTTCAATTAACTTTATTCTCATTCCTACCCTCCTACGCAACTTTTTGTTGCTATATAAATTCAATATAAAGTAACTTTTTGTTGCTGTCAATATTTTTTGTAACAAAAAGTTACCCATATTGACTATATTCAATATATAATCAATATATAAACTATATGTAATGAATATATAAAAGTGAGGTATTACAATGTTTTCTGATAGATTGAAATCCCTTAGGATACAACACGGTAAGACACAACAAGATATGGCCGATTTTCTTGGTGTATCTCGTCAAGGGTATGCAAAATATGAGAATGATTTAGGTGAACCAGATAATTCTAAATTGGCAAAACTAGCTGACTTTTTTGCTGTCAGTACGGATTATCTTCTTGGGCGAACTGAAAAGCAAAACCTTACTTCAGAAGAACAAGATGAAGTTGCATTCAAAGTATTTTCTGAGGATCCTGAATTGAAAAAATTTTATAGGGAACTTTATGAATCGGATGAAGAAGCAGTTAAGAAATTACGTGATATTTGGGAAATTATTAAGCATGAAAGAAAGTAATACCCAACATCCCGAAAAAAATTTTTAATCACCCACAACAAAGTTTTGTTGCTCCTACCCAATCTGCTATTTCAATTCTTTTTGGGTGTCATATCAATGACGCCCTTTCATTATTTCATAAATCAAATAATAAAAAGTGACAGCGTTTTTCAACTTTATTATTTCATATTGACAAAAAATAAAAGTGACATTGTATTCGTCTATTAACTAAAAATAAAAAATACCTCGATAAAAAAACTGTCATGTGTCATGGCACATCAGCTTTCATATCGAGGTATTCTCGTTTTTCATATTATTATATTTAATTAGATTAAATAAATAATATACAAAGAGTAGCTGATTTGCAATATTAAATTTTATAGTATTGGCAAGGTCGTTTTCACTCACTTACCTTCTTAAAATACCTTTTTCGTATTGTAGCACAAAAAGCATGTCCTTTTGCTGCCCAAAAAGTGCCCTAATCATAAGAGCGCTTTATATACCCCCAGCACCTTTGAATGAATCTAAATCATTGGTTCTAACATTGATTTCTTTAATTATGACATACTTTACTAAATAATTCGGCACTATCAATGTAGGTTACTTTTATATTACCTTCACACTTTAAACTAATACTTTTCTTTTCACTTTACATTATAGCAAATCGACCTTTTTCCATTTATTTATATATTTTTCCAGAAGAGAATGTATTGAATTATATCTATTTATATCTATTTGCATCTATTTCTTTTTAATAATTTTAAAAGGCATTTTAAACTAAAGAAAATTGGAAAAAATCACATTTTCCATGTCAAGTGCTTTTTAAAAATATTTTTTAAAAACCTCAAATGCTTATTATGATAGGTACAAAAAAGCACCATAAATAAACCGAATTTAATCGATTCATTTACGGTGCTTCCGTATTTTAACTTTAATTTATTTGTATGTTATTAAAATAAGAATTATTGTGATTGAGATAGTTCAAAATTAGAATGCTATAACTTAGTTGAATTCTAAATGAATACTTATATACCAATAGTTTAAACGTATTTCCCAACGTTTTTGTGTAGTTTTTTGTGTAGTAGACCACTCCATTACGAGTGGTCTTTTTTTATTTTACTATGTACAAATCATTCCAATTTCACTAAAATAATGTTAAATATAATCTAAAAGGAGGATATAAATTAATGACAACAAATATCACTATTCAGGAGCAAATACAGTTAGAAAGCAGGAAAGGCAAAGCATCGTTTTTTGATGGAGGGTTATTGGAATACATAGGTTGGCGCATACTCGGTACATTAGTTACTGTTTGTACATTCGGTATTTGTTACCCATGGGCTTTAACAATGGTGTATGGTTGGAAAATAAACCATACAGTTATCGAGGGGCGTCGATTGCAGTTTAATGGCTCCGCTATTGGTCTATTTGGACATTGGATAAAATGGTGGGCGTTGACTGCTATTACATTCGGCATTTATGGTTTTTGGGTGTTTATTAAGTTAGAAAGTTGGAAAGTTAGCAATACAACGTTTGCAAAATAAAAAAATGCCCAGGCTCAACTTCATGAGTACCTGGGCATTTTTTTATTTAACTGTGCTACGGCGTTGTTGAATTGTAATATACAATCCAAACAATCGATCTGTTGTCATTTGTTTGTTTTGTAAGTCTTTTAAATGTGATGCTTGGATAATACCATCCTTTACCGCTTGTGCTAAGTATTGTTCCGCTGCTGTTTGCATAGCAGGGCTTGCTGGGTTCCAGATATTTGGCATTGCGTTAGCCTCCTTTTTATCCTCAATTATTAATTGTACTTTGAGTTTGCTGTTCGATGGCACAATAACCTGTCCCTCTAATTTATATCCAGCTGGCATTTTCCACGTTGAAGGAACCTCAAAGTGGGGACGGTCTGTCTTACCTGCATCGATCCAACTTTTTTGACCGCCCCATGTAATACCTAGCTTTTGTGCAATTGCTCCTACCTTATTTAATACCGTCACATCATATAAAACATTCGGTGGACCTACAGCAATATCCCACGCTAAACGAGATTTATGATTACTGTTCAACGTCCATGTGACAGGCTGCCCCGGTCTTGTACGCCCTTGTGCATACAAGTAATTTTGGCGCTCTTGACTGCGGTAAGTCTCAGTAATAAAAATATTGCGAATTCCTGCTTTGTAGCACTCCTGAAATAGTAATTTACAAGCTGTTTGTGCAACTGGCAAAAGCTCGGATAAATCTCGGCATGTTGTCGTTACACTCATTTCTCCTCACCGTCCTTCAATTTTTTATTAACATCTTTCCCAGCTAGTTCTTTTAAAATTTCAGAAGCAGGATGCTCTTTTTCATGCTTAGTTGATTCAATAACTTTTAGTTTTTCCGCTAAATTTTGTGGAACAAGCACTCCTAATTGCGCCATATTTTCTGTAATGCTCAAAGCCTCATTAGCTACATAAAAAAGCACTGTTGCAAATGTAAGTGTGCCATTTAGCGACAATACTTGGTCAATAATGTTTGCCGTAATAATTACAATCAACACAAGCAACTTACGTGCATAGCCAAACAAGCTTTTGCGGCTCCACAAGTTCCTGTTTTTCCATGCTTTAAATAGACCTGTAATAATATCTAATGCCATCAACGTTAATAATAAATCGACAAACTTTACCCCTCCAAATAAATATAAATGCGCCACGTCTAGATATTCCAAATTAATTCCCTCCATAAGCTTCACGCTCCTATTTTTAATATAAAAAGCCCCCCACAA